>NZ_JBQFOQ010000006.1:0-238870 GCF_056533645.1 Ruegeria sp. G10
CTGATTGAAAGCGTACGGGCCAACGTGCGGGAATTGCGGCACAATTCCGGGTCAGAAAACACAACTGAAGTGAGACAGGTATGAGTGGCGGGGAGACAGGGATTCGAACCCTGGGGACGCTCTCACGCCCAACGGTTTTCAAGACCGCCGCATTCGACCACTCTGCCACCTCCCCGCGTGAGGCCGGGTCTAAGCGCAGATGCCGGCAGAGGCAAGCCATAAAGCGGGATTTATTGCCGAAGCGAAACCAGCGCTCTTTCCATGGACCGGCACCCGCGTTATGATCCGCGTATCAGACCGCACGAGACTGGCAACAAGAACCAGCGCGACGCGGTTGGGGCGCGGCCTTGAAGGCCTGGTCAGGCAAGGGATGAGACAATGAAGCGAGCGACTGGCACACGCTTTGGGCCACAACGGCTGGCGTTTCTGGCCGTGAGTTTGGCGGCTTTGGCAGGGTGCGAGGAAGGGTTCAACCTGCAGCCCCCCGAGGCCGAAGAACAAACAGGCGAAGACGCCGACAACACGAACAGGTTTGAACTGTTCCCCGAGGCCAACGCCTCGAACCAACGTGACGTGGAAGCCCCCGAGGTGTTTCAGGTGACCGAAGCCGGCCTTTGGGATGGGCGTCCTTCTCTGGGCGGTGTCTGGGTCGCACATCCTGATGTTTCACAACCCGAACGTGTGCTGATCAAGAATACGGCCAACAACAAATCTGTGACCGGGGCCCTGTTCCGCCGCGACCGGAACCTGCCGGGACCTGCGCTGCAGGTGTCGTCTTCTGCCGCATCACAGCTGGGCATGCTGGCCGGGGCACCTACCCGGATCGAAGTGGTCGCGTTGCGGCGCGAAGAAATCGCGCCCGCTCCGCCGCCAATCGCAGATGATCCTGCAACACCGGACATTACAGAAGAAGACGTGGTGCCAACCGACATTGCCGAAGCAGACACCCCCGAGAAGCCCGCCAAGCGAAAGTGGTGGCAAAAGAAACCTGCGGAAGAAACTGCGGCCGCGGCGGCGGTCGCAGGCGCAGCGGTGGCTTCGGCTGGTGAAGAGGCGGCTGAAACGACTGTCGACGCGGTCGATACCGTGGCCGAAACGGCGACATCCGAAGCCCCGGCAAAGCGCAAGTGGTGGCAAAAGAAGGCCCCCGACGAGACGATAGCAGCCGAGGCAGAAGTGACGACCGCGCCGCTAGCGGAAACCGGGACCGAAGCCGCTTTGGCCAGTGAGCAGACAGCAGCCGCTACTTTGTCTGACCCGGACGTCACGCCTCCGGTCGAAAAGCCGGCCAAGCGGAAATGGTGGCAGAAGAAAGATCCCAATGCCATCACCGAAACCCAACTGGATCCGATAGCAGGGGCCGAGGCAGCCATTGAGGCGAGTGCGCCGACAAGCGCAGCTGCAGCCGCTGCCGCCGCGCCCGAGGCGACCGACGGATTGGCGAAGCCATTTGTTCAGGCTGGCACGTTCAGTGTCGAGGCCAATGCCAAAAGCGCGGCGGACAAAATCCGGCGCAATGGCATGGCTGCTCAGGTGGCCGAACTGAAAGGGGACGACAACACCGTGTGGCGCGTGCTGGTTGGTCCAGCTTCGACCCGGGCCGAACGCCGCGCTTTGTTGAACGACGTCAAAGACCTCGGCTTTACCGATGCCTTCACGGCCAAGAACTGAGATGAGGAGGCCCACAATGCTCTCTGCACTGCGATCCACATGCCTTGCCTTTGGGCTATCGGTACTGGCACTGCCCGCTCTCGCCTTTGATACAACGGCGCGAGCCGCATATGTGATGGACCAGAAAACCGGTACGGTGCTGCTTTCGAAAGACGCCGACCAGCCGTTGCCTCCCGCTTCGATGTCCAAGCTCATGACGCTCTATGTCGCGTTCGAGGCTCTGCGCGACGGGCGTCTGACGTTGCAGGAGACCCTGCCCGTCTCGGAACATGCCATGAGCTATGGCGGCTCGACCATGTTTCTGAACACGCAGGACCGCGTAACAGTCGAGGACCTTCTACGAGGGATCATCGTGCTGTCTGGCAACGATGCCTGCGTGGTGATTGCCGAAGCCCTGAGCCCAGATGGGACCGAGGCCGGTTTTGCCCGGTTCATGACGCAACGCGCGCAGCAGATGGGCATGAACCAATCGAACTTCGCAAATTCCAACGGCTGGCCCGCCGCCGGGCACATGATGTCGGTGCATGATCTTGCCATTCTGGCCGACCGCCTGATCACCGATTTTCCCGAATACTATCCGCTTTTTGCCGAAGAAGAATTCGAATTCGATGGCCGCGCGCCTTCGAACTCGCGCAACCGCAACCCGCTGCTGCGTCTGGGCATCGGAGCGGATGGGCTGAAAACCGGGCACACGCAAGAGGCCGGGTATGGCCTGGTGGGCTCGGCCAAACAGGGCGACCGCCGGGTTGTGTTTGTTCTGACGGGCCTCGACAGCACGCGCACCCGCGCAGAGGAGGCTGAGGCCGTGGTTAACTGGTCGTTTCGAAATTTTGTCGAGAGGACAGTTGCCAAAGCGGAAGAACCGGTAGCACAAGCCAAGCTATGGATGGGTGCCGAAAAGACGGTTGGCCTTGTCCCGCAAGAGGACCTGACCCTTCTGTTCCCCGTTCTGGGCGAAAAGGACATCAAGGCCGAGGTTGTTTATGACGGTCCCATTAATGCGCCGGTGTCAAAAGGCCAGCAACTGGCCGAGCTTGTGATCCAACCCGAAGGCCTGCCGGAAATCCGCCGTCCGCTTGTGGCCGACCGGGACGTTGCGCAAGGCGGATTTGTTGTGCGCATGATGACGGTTGGCGGCATCGTTCTGAAAGACGTGATCAATATCCCGTTGGAGCAAATGTGACGCCGCGCGGAGTATTCCTGACCTTTGAAGGCATTGACGGATCGGGAAAATCCACGCAGGCGCGCCTGCTGGCCGAACATCTTCGCGCCGAAGGCCGCGAGGTCGTGCTGACACGCGAGCCCGGCGGATCAGCCGGGGCCGAGGAAATCCGCGCTCTGGTCCTGCAGGGGGACCCAGATCGCTGGTCCGCCGAGACCGAGATTCTGCTGTTCACCGCCGCCCGGCGCGACCATCTGGAACGGACCATCGAACCTGCTCTGGCTGGTGGCAAGGTGGTGATCTGCGACCGGTTCGCCGACAGCACTCGCATGTATCAGGGCCTGTCGCGCGGGGATTTGCGCGGGATGGTCGATCAATTGCACGCACTGATGATCCAGCGTGAGCCTGATCTGACCCTGCTGATCGATATGGACCCCGAAACAGGTCTGTCGCGCGCAAAGGGACGTCAGGGCACAGAGGAGCGCTTCGAAGATTTCGGCCTGGAGCTACAGCAAAAAATGCGCGCTGGCTTTTTGGCGCTCGCGGACGAGTTTTCCGACCGATTTCACGTTGTTGACGGCAACCGAGACATGGACAGCGTCGCGCAGGATGTGACAGATATCATTACAACAGTCCTGCGATGAACGAGACATGAGCGACGACATCCCATCCCCGGATCAGGCCCTCGGCGCACCGCACCCGCGCGAAACGGTGCAACTGTTCGGGCAGGACGCGGCCGAACGGGCCTTTCTGACCGCCTATACCTCGGACCGGTTGCATCACGGCTGGCTGTTGACCGGTCCGCGCGGCGTTGGCAAAGCGACGCTGGCATGGCGTATCGCGCGGTTTCTGCTGGCGACACCTCCGGCAGATGACGGCGGGCTGTTCGGAGCCCCTCCGCCGCCCGAGACGCTGGACATCGCCCTCGATCACCCGGTCGCGCACCGCATCCTGGCCGGGGCAGAGCCCGGATTGGCCGCGATCACCCGCTCGGTCAACGATCAGGGGCGTCTGCGCAATGAGATCGTCGTTGATGACATCCGCAAACTGGGCCGGTTCTTTGGTCTGTCCTCCGCCGATGGTGGACGGCGGGTTGTAATCGTGGATTCAGCCGATGAGATGAACACCAGCGCCGCCAACGCGTTGCTGAAGATGCTCGAAGAACCGCCCGCGCGTACGACCCTGCTGCTAATCTCGCACCAACCTTCGCGCCTGTTGCCCACGATCCGGTCCCGTTGCCGAACCTTGCGCCTGTCGCCTTTGGGGGTCGAAGACATGCAGGCCGCGCTGGCGCAGACCAGCGCGGAACTGCCCGCGCAAGCCGACCATTTGGCCGCCCTCGCGGCAGGCTCGGTCGGCGACGCGGTGCGCCTGATTAATCTGGGCGGGCTGGACCTCTATGCCGAACTGATCGCCATTCTGGGCACCCTGCCCCGGCTTGACCGGCAGCGCGCGCTGAAACTGGCCGAAACCGCCGCCCAGCGCGGCGCGGCTGAACGGTTCGACCTTCTGTTATCACTCATCGACATCGCCCTGTCCCGCCTTGCCTTGACCGGCGCAACCGGCGCGCCCCCTATGCCCGAAGCCGCCCCGAATGAGGCGGAAACGCTGGCCCGCCTTTCGGGCTCGCCGCACAAGGCCCGCCAATGGGCCGAGGCCGCCGCGCTGATCACATCACGCGCGCGGCATGGGCAGGCGGTGAACCTTGACCCTGCCTCGCTTGTCCTAGATACGGTGTTCAAGATACAGGAAACCGCCGGTCACAGCTGATGAGCCCCACCCCCGAAATTACTGACAGCCATTGCCATCTGGACTTCCCGGATTTCGACGGCCAGTTGGACGACATCGTATCCCGCGCGACCGAGGCTGGCGTGACCCGCATGGTCACCATCTGCACCCGCCTGCGCAACGAACCCACCGTGCGCGCCATCGCCGAGGCCCACGCGCCGGTCTTCTACGCCGCCGGAACCCACCCGATGAGTGCTGCCGACGAGCCGATGGCAACCGTGGAAGAACTTGTCGCGCTGGCCCGTCATCCAAAATTCGTCGGCATCGGCGAAAGCGGGCTGGACTATCACTACACGGCGGAGTCGGCAGAGGTGCAGCAACAGTCGCTGCGCATCCATATCGAAGCCGCCCAGCAAACCGGCCTGCCGCTGATCATCCATGCCCGCGCCGCGGACGAAGACATGGCCCGCATTCTGGCCGAGGAACACCGCAACGCGCCCTATTCCTGCGTCATGCATTGCTTCTCATCTTCGGCGGAACTGGCCCGTGCGGCGCTTGATCTGGGCTTTTACCTGTCCATGTCCGGCATCGCCGCCTTCCCCAAAAGTCAGGAGCTGCGCGATATCTTCGCCGCCGCGCCTATCGATCGCATTCTGGTGGAAACCGACGCGCCCTATCTGGCCCCTCCGCCCCATCGCGGCAAACGCAACGAGCCCGCCTATACCGCCCGCACCGCCCGCAAAGGGGCCGAGGTGTTCGGGATGGACTACGCCGATTTCGCCGCACAGACGCAAGCGAATTTCGACCGGCTGTTCACCAAGGCCGCCACATACAAGGCCGCCGCATGAACGAGATACGCTGCACGATTCTGGGCTGCGGATCATCCGGTGGCGTTCCCCGGCTGGGCGGTTTGTGGGGGGCATGTGATCCCGACAATCCCAAGAACACCCGCCGCCGATGCTCGGTACTGGTTGAACGCGACGGGCCGGATGGTACCACGTCTGTCCTGATCGATACCTCACCAGACATGCGCAGCCAGCTGCTGAGCAGCGGCACGGGGCGCTTGGACGCGGTCGTTTACACTCATTCCCATGCGGATCACACCAATGGTCTAGACGATCTTCGGATGATCTTCTTCAACATGAAGGCGCGCGTCCCGGTCTGGGCGGATGGTGATACGCAGAATGATCTGCTCAGCCGGTTTGGCTATGCGTTTGTGCAGCCCAAGGGCTCACCCTACCCACCGATCCTTGACCTGCACACGATCGACGGCCCGTTCGAAATCGACGGACCGGGCGGAGCGATCCCGCTGCAACCCTTTCTGGTCAATCACGGGATGATCGACGCGCTGGGATTCAAGATAGGGAACCTCGCCTATCTACCTGATGTTTCAGAGATTTATGACGACGCATGGGCTGAACTACAGGGCCTCGACTGCCTGATCATCGACGCCCTGCGCCGCACGCCCCACCCCACCCACGCGCATCTGGAAAAGACGCTGGGCTGGATCGAGCAACTGACCCCGAAACGCGCCATTCTGACCAATATGCATATCGATATGGACTATGCCACGGTCGAGGCCGAAACCCCGGACCACATCACGCCCGCCTTCGACGGGATGGTGATCCGGCAAGCGCTTTAGGGGGCGGGTCGCTGGCCGCCTCCGACACTCTGCCCACGGCTTTGCCATGTTCCAAAGCCTGATTGACGTCATCCTGCCGGTCTTTCTGGTGATCGGCGCCGGGTATCTGTCAACGCGACTGGGGTACTTCCGCGAGGTCCATATCGACGGGTTGATGAAGTTCACGCAGGGCTTCGCCATCCCCTGCCTGCTGTTTCTTGCAATCGCCAACCTTGACCTCAGCGCCAGTTTTGATCCCCGTCTTCTGGGCAGCTTCTACACCGCCGCCGGTCTGTGTTTCGCCGCCGGTATGATAGGCGCGCGCCTGATCTTCCGCCGCGACTGGGAGGATTGCGTCGCCATCGGTTTCTGCTGTCTGTTCTCGAACTCAGTCCTGCTGGGCCTACCCATCACCGAGCGCGCCTATGGCCCCGAAAACCTGACCGGCAACTTCGCGATCATCGCGTTCCACTCGCCCTTTTGCTATGGCGTGGGCATCACGGTGATGGAAGTGTTCCGGCACCGCGGGCACGGCGGCGCACAGATGATCAAATCCGTGCTGACCGCCATGTTCAAGAATGCACTGATCCTGGGCATCGGGCTGGGTTTCATCGTCAATCTGTCGGGCCTCGGCATCCCTACCGTGGTGGATGACGCACTGAACCTGATCACTCGCGCCGCACTACCCGGAGCGCTGTTTGCTCTAGGCGGCGTGCTGGTAAAGTACCGCCCCGAAGGTGATCTGCGCGCGATCCTGTTTGTCTGCGGCATCTCTTTGATCCTGCACCCCAGCCTCGTCTGGCTGTTCGGAACGTCGCTATCGCTGCCCCAGGACCTGTTCCGTTCAGGTGTGCTGACCGCCGCGATGGCACCGGGTTTCAACGCCTATATCTTCGCAAACATCTACGGGCGCGCCAAACGGGTCGCTGCTTCGTCGGTTCTGATCGGAACAGGGGCGTCTATCCTCACCGTCTGGCTTTGGCTGACCATTTTGGGCTGACTGCCGCATTGACTTTAGCCGTCATCGTAACACCTATCGCGTGACAAAACCGGAGCTCGAATATGCCAAACGCTGTCATCGTTGCCCATGGCCAACCTTCTGACCCTGCCCCCGCCGAAGACGCGCTTGCCTCGTTGGCCGCTGAGGTCGATGCGCTGTGTCATCGGGTCAACGTGCGCTCGGCCACTTTGGCTGCTCCGCAATCGCTCGAGACCCGACTTGATGACCTCCCCGAGGATACCGCAGTTTACCCGTTGTTCATGGCGCGCGGATGGTTTGTCACCAGCGCCCTGCCGAAGCGGATCGGACAACGGCCCGTACGGATTCTTGATCCGTTGGGGATTGATCCCGAACTTCCCGGTTTGGTCGCCGATGCCCTGCGCACTGTCCTGCAAGACAAAGGCTGGAACGCTGAGAGCACAGATTTGATCGTAGCGGCCCACGGTTCTGGACGCAGCGCCAATCCCGCCCGCGTCGCGCAGGCGTTCACTGACGCCGTGGCGCATCAGATACCTTTCAAAACCGTCCGCACCGGTTTCGTTGAACAACCCCCATCGATCGCCGATGCGGCGGCAGACGCGGGGCAGCAAGCAATCTGCCTGCCCTTTTTCGCCTGCACCGGTGGGCACGTGCTTGAAGATGTCCCGCAAGAGCTTGAGCGCGCCGCGTTCGGCGGTCACGTCATGCCCGTAATATCCGAACTACCGCAGGTGCAGCGCCACATCGCCAAGGTGCTGGATCGGCTTTGACCAAATTGAAGCCGTAGCAATCAACTCGGCTGTTGCGCGCCGGATAGCGCGCAATAAAACCGATGACAGGAGCGACCGCCCCGTTTCGCCGCATAAAGCGCCAGATCCGCAGCGTGCAGGATATCGACCGCTTTCGCTGCTTCGAACTGTGTCGATAACGCAGTGCCGATGCTGCACGAAACCTGACACTCCGCCCCTTCGAACTGCATTGGCTCACACAGCCGGGCGATCAGGCGGCATGCGATTCTGTCCAGCTTATCGACATCTGTCATGCCTTTGAAAATTAAGACGAACTCATCGCCCCCTACCCGAGCTACCGTATCATCCCCGCGCGTCTCGGCCAGCATGATCTGGGCGGCCTGTTGCAACACATAGTCACCTGCAGCATGCCCGAGACGGTCGTTGACCGATTTGAAAAAATCCAGATCAAGGTGCATCAACGCAAAGCTTGCCTTCATCGAGATCAGGTGCCCCAGCAGGTGATCCATTGCACGGCGGTTCCTGAGCCCCGTCAGAGTATCGGTATAGGCCTGCTCTTCCGCAGCAAGCTTGGCCCCCTGCAAACGCAAATTCAAAGAACGCGACGCCTCCATCGCGGCGGATTTTGCTTCGACCAGATACAACAGCTCGATCGCAAGATCGGTGCCAGAGAAATCCGCACTTGTCAGCGCATAATCCCGCACCGCGTCCAGGATGGAGATGCCGAAGGACAGATTAATTATCGCACCACCACCCTGCAGGGGCGCGATCAGTCCCTTCAGCGCAGTGCGGGGCGCGTCCTGAAATCGTAAATGAAGCTTGGTGCCATGCGTCGCAATCAATGTCGTAAGGCTGGTCACAGAACGGGGCCGCAAGAGTTCGAAGATGTCCAGAAAACAGGCTCCTGCCATCGAACTGTCGGGACGCAGTTTCTGTAAGGTCGGACCGACCCGCACAATCCGACCCGCATCATCGATCTGCACGAACATCGGGCAGAGCGTTTCCAGAAGCGGTGTCAGCGCATCTGTCGATGTCATGCCTGTCGCCCCCCCAGATCGAAATGGCGCCCTTGGGAAAATGCGCTTTCGATCAGGATGATCGAAATCACTTCGGCATGACTTTGTTGCCCTTCATAGGTTAAGATAACCAGCGCCCCATAGTCATCCGCCATAGCGCGCAATACCCCGGTCATAACGCTGGGAAACCCTGGCAGGCCCGGAGCGCAATGCAGCCTATACTCGGCGGGCGAATGCTCCTGCAACTCAAGCGCTGGCAACACCAGATCCGAAACCGCAAGCCGTACCCGGTCCGACAGGTCATCCAGTGAATGAAGAAACTCAACATAGCTTACGCCGCCAAAGCGCAGCAGGCGGCGCAAACCCTCCATGTTCGGATGCGAAACCAAATACGTTCCGAGATCTTCCAGAAACTCTGTTTTTGGCCGCTCCAGATCGGCGCACAACGCGTCAAGAACGCGGCTAGAGACATCGGCGTCATAGATAAGCATCGCCTCAAACTCTTCAAAATCCAAACCTGCGGCTTGCATCGCTTGCTGCCAACAGGGGCGGCCATAGGTGGCGCACACAAAGGATTGAATCGCCCTATTGATCAGCCCATGCATGAAAAGCCCCGGTTTGGATACCCGTGACAAGTGAA
This sequence comes from Ruegeria sp. G10, assembly GCF_056533645.1. NCBI lineage: Bacteria > Pseudomonadati > Pseudomonadota > Alphaproteobacteria > Rhodobacterales > Roseobacteraceae > Ruegeria > Ruegeria sp. G10. The sequence goes on from NZ_JBQFOQ010000006.1 coordinate 9,567, forward strand.
CCCAAAAAGCTTAACAAATGCCCAAAATCCCACATCGGATCATGACAATACGATGTAATCTCAGCCTGAAATGAAAAGCGATCAGAAGTCGGTCGGGGCACCTCCTTCAGCCTTGCGGCGGGTCACGAAGTCAGCCAGTTCTTCGCGGATGGCCTCATCCAGCGCGGGCGGCTCGAAACTGTTAACGATCTCTTTGAACATCCTGTGCGCCCGCTCGGCAGTCCAGATGCTGCCTGCGACCTCCCAGGCCTCAAAATTCTTCCAGTCGCTCAGGAACGGCTGATAAAATGCCGTTGTGTATCGATCCTGCGTATGCTGGATGCCAAAGAAATGCCCGTCATTGCCAACTGCCCGAATTGCATCCAATGCGATCTCATCCGGCCCCGTGGCGTTGATCTCAGGCTGCATATAGCGCTGGATTTGCTGCAGTATCTCGCAATCCATAATGAACTTTTCCGGGCTCGCGATCAGCCCGCCCTCAAGCCAGCCCGCCGCGTGATAGACCATATTGGTCCCCGACTGCACCGCCGCCCAGAGCGAGTTCGACGTCTCCCATACCGCCTGTCCATCCGGGACATTGGCCGCGCACACGCCGGATGAGCGCATCGGCAGCCCGTAAAACCGTGCCATCTGCCCGGTCATCTGGGTCGAGCGCATGTATTCCGGCGTCCCAAACGCGGGCGCGCCCGATTTCATGTCGACATTCGAGGTAAACGTCCCGATCACACAGGGAATGCCGGGCCGGACGTATTGGAACAGCGCAATCGCGCACAGGGCCTCGGCCAGCGACTGCGCCACCGCCCCGGCCATAGTGACAGGTGCCATCGCCCCGGCCAAAGTGAACGGCGTCACCACGATGGCCTGCCCGCGCCGGGCCAGTCGCAGACAGCCGTCAATCATCGGATGGTCATGCTTCAGCGGCGAGGTCGAGTTGATGTTGGTATACATCCGGGGCGATGCCTCGAATTCCTCGTGGCTGAGGCCGCCGGCGATGCGCACCATCTCCATCACGTCCTCGACGCGTTCTTTGCCCAGCGAGTAGGCGTGCATCGCTTTGTCGGTCAGCGTCAGCTTGTCATAGAGCACATCCAGATGGCGAATGCTGGCGTGGATGTCCACCGGTTCGACCGGGTAACCGCCCGCGAAATGGATGCAGTTGAAATATTGCGTCAGCTTCAGCAGGTCCTGACACATCCGGCGTGTGCCCGGAACCTTCTTGCCAATCTCCATGTCCCAATAGTTCGGCGGGGACGAGACATTGCCGAACAGCATCGTACGCCCGCCGACCTCCACCGTATGATCGGGATTGCGCGGGGTGATGGTGAAGCTGCTGGGGGCCTTGCGCACCATCTCCATCACAAAGTCACGGCCCATGCGAACGTTGTCACCATTGATGGTGCACCCGGCCTCGCGCAGGATGCCAATGGCTTCCTTGTTGTAGAACTCGATCCCGATTTCTTCGAGGATGCGCATCGCGCCTTCATGGATCGCCTCGATCCCCTCGGGGCCCAGCGGTTCGGTTGGGCGGTCGATGTTTACAGGCGGGTTCCACGGCATCTGATCGATCACGGCACTGCCGCGCCGGGCGGCTGCCCCCGCGCGACCACCGCCGCGACGTTTGCGAGTATTGCTGTCGGCCATGGTTTCCTCCGGGCACTGCTTTTCCCAAGCAAGCCCGGAAGGTTGTTCTATGGCCGCTCTGTCTGCGACACCGCATGTCGGTTTTGCCATGTGAAGCGGCGATTTTTAAGCGCAGATGGTTAACTCTTAGACAGCCATGCGGGAATATGCCCGATGTCCGGCAGCACGACATCTGCCAGAGGTTCGAGTGTTTCAGCCGGGGCCATTCCGGTCAGGACACCGATGGTCACCATGCCCGCGGCGCGCCCGGCCTCAAGGTCATGAAGGCTGTCGCCCACCATCGCGATGCGCGACGGATCAACGTCGATATGTTTGGCAAAGGCCAGCAATTGCCCCGGTCCGGGTTTGAACCCGTGCCCGCTGTCATATCCGGCAACGAAATCGAAATGATCCTGCACCCCGACCGAAGCGAGATGCTGCAGCGCGGGCATCTCGCCATCATTGGTGGCGACGCCCAGCTTCAGCCCGCTTTCCCGCAACCCCTCCAGAAACGGAGCCAAAGGCACCGATGGGATTTGCCGCGCCTCGGCCGAGGCCCGATTCAGTGTCTCCACGAGGTCAGATCGCGATGTTTCAGGCAGATGGTGCCGCAATGCGTCTGCCACCTCGTCGACTGTGCCTGCAATTACAACGCTGTCGGCCTCGTAAGTCTCTTGCGCAAAGTCGAACCCGATGGCCTTGCCCATTTCACCCGCGCGCTCTGCGTCGCCTTTCGACAGACGTTCAAGCGCAACGCGCCCGAAAGCGCCCCAGGTAGCAGCAAAGTCAAAAAGTGTACCGTCCTTGTCGAACAAAAGGGCGTCGATGGGCATAGGGGCTCCTGCAGATTAGGTCCAGTGCATGTCCGATGTGCCCGCCAACACCGCGTGGGCCTGACCAGGCAGATCGTAGGGGACGGAATTGGCGTCACAAAAGGCGATCACCCACGAATCGTCAAGCATCAGGAAATCGAGAACCGAGGTCAGGAACTCGACCTCGCCCGCGCGGGCACGCAAATCTTCAGCGGACGCACCGCTGGCACCTAGAAAAACAGGCAAAAGCTCTTCGTTTCCGACCAGCCAACCCAGCACGTTCAAGGCCAGAGTTTCGGCGGAGTTGGCAGAGATCGGCATAAACTGGCCCCGGATCGTGTCTTGGAAAGGGTTTGTTAACCAGACTCATAAACACTTTGGCAACGCATGCAATCTAACGGTGAATGGCTATGTCTGTGCAAGGCACCATACTCGTCCTCGACGGTGTTTCGACCAATCGCATTATGCTCAAGGTGCAACTGACTGCGGCCTGGTATCATGTTGTGCAGGGCGAAAAGCTCTCTGGGTTGACGTCGCTTGCGCGGCGGACGCGACCGGATCTTATCCTTACCGCGCAGACTTTGCCGGATGGTACGGCAGCCGACGTGAAAAGGATGATGCAGGCCGAGCCTGCGCTTGCGGATATTCCCGTGGTGGCCATTGCCCCACAAAACGACAAGGCCGCGCGGTTGCGCGCACTTTCCGACGGGCTGGATGATGTGCTGGGCTATCCGCTCAAGGATACGTTGTTATTGGCCCGTATTCGCAGCCTGCTGCGCGCGCGGGCTGACCGGCATGACCTCGACGCGCGCGATGATCCGCAATCGATGGGCTTTGCAGAACCACCTGCGGCCCTGATCGCACCTGCGCCGGCTGCACGGATCGCACTCTTGACGTATTCGCCCCGCACCGGCGCGTTATGGAGCAAAGCCCTGAGCGGGCAGACCCGCCACCGGCTAAGTGCCCACACCCTGCCAAACCTGCGCGGTGTGCTGGGCGACGTTCCACCGGACGCAATCATAATCGAGCTTGGAGCAGAAGCGGCTAGCCTGAAACTGCTGGCCGATCTGCGTTCTCGCAGCGGCACTCGACACACGGTTCTGATCGCGGTTCTGCCGGATGAGGATACGAACCTCGCCGCCGAGGCGCTGGATCGCGGAGCGGATGCCGTCTGTCTGGGTGGGTTCAATACAGATGAAATCTCGCTGCGGCTGGAAACCCAGATCGCGCGCAAAACCCACGATGACCGATTGCGGGCGACTTTGCGCAAGGGATTGGCCGAGTCGCTGACCGATCCCCTGACCGGATTGCACAATCGACGCTATGCCATGCGTGCGCTCGAACGGATCGCCCAACACTCCTTATGCAGCGGACACAGCTTTGCGGTGATGTTGGGCGATCTCGATCATTTCAAGTCCATCAACGACCGCTACGGGCACGCCGCCGGTGATCTGGTCCTCTGCGAAGTGGCGCGCAGATTGGAAGCTGCGCTTAGACTGCCCGGTTTCGTAGCCCGCATCGGGGGTGAAGAATTTATGATCGCGCTGCCGCAGACCTCGGCACAGAAGGCTTTGCGACAAGCTGATCTCATCTGCGAAAGCATATGCAGCAGACCCTTCCCGCTGCCTGATCAGGCTACGCTGATTCCGGTCACAATCAGCATCGGCCTCAAGTTATGCGCGCCGCCGGACCTGACCGCCAGCCAAGACGTAAGCCCGGTGAACCGCCTGCTTCAGTCCGCGGACAAAGCGCTTTATGCGGCGAAGAAAGCCGGGCGTAACCAGGTGCAAATCCGCAAAAGCGCGGCGTGACGAGCCAGTCGATCAATCGCGCTTTTTGTGCTTGCGCGGCCCCTGCTTGACCACCTGCTCCAAACGGTCGGCATAAACGGCGCGCTCTTCATCCGTCATGACCGTGACTTGTGTCAGCCATTGATCGTGCAGCGCCTCTTGCAGGTCCGAGGTCGCGCGCGCCTGCTGCGCAAGCAGTGCCTGAACGGCAGTCGGCTCGAACGGGACAGCCCGCAGGGCCTGACTGAGCGCTCCAAAATCCTCTTCACGCCGCTTGGACCCCTTACCCCGCAGCGCCGACAACTCGCTGCGTAGCGCTTTGCGCTCGGTTTTCGGCAGTGCGTAGTACAAGGTCGGACCGAATCCCGGCGGGCCTATCACCTGATCCCTATCCTTGAAACGCAGCATGGTACCGATGACAACACCAGCCACCAGCAGGTTAATGGCCAGCGAAACAATCAGCAAAATCGGCATCCATCGGCGCTTGGGTGCAGGCGTATCGGTCATTCCGCATCCTCCAGATAATCATCGTCGAAATTCAGATCGGCCATCAGATATGTCGTGTCCGAAGAAACCAAGTACTCGACCGGGTCCGGCAAAAAAGTCGGGGCCGCGAAACCGATCCAGACGCCCGCCGCGCTGGCGGCCACAAGACCGCCCAGCCCCTGCCAGCCACCAATGCCTCGCAGGCGCTGTCGCCACGAGGGCGCGGTTCTGGTCTTGCGCGCCAGGCGCACCGCCTCGGCATCGGTTTCGATCCGAACCGCCAGCGCGTCAGGAAACACATCACGCGTGGCACGCGCCTGCGCAAACAGATCCTCCAGTTCCTTGTCGTGATCAGCCATGTTCATACCCCAGTTCATCCTTGCGCCCGGCCAGTATCGCCGTCAAAGACCGTTTTCCCCGCGCGGTCAGACTTTCCACCGCCTCGATCGAGATATCCATGATCCCAGCAATCTCGGGATTGGATAGCTCTTCGATATGCCGCAGAACAACAGCCTGCCGCTGCCGATCCGGTAGCTGGTCCAGAGCATCTTGCAAAGCATCGCGGCGCGCGACCTCTTGCATCTGCTCGACCACGCTGGCGGCTCCGTCCTCGGGCTCGGGCGCATTCTCCAACGTCTCAGGCCGTTTCCTGCGCCGCAGGTCCACGCACAGGTTCAGCGTCACGCGATAGAGCCAGGTCGAAATCTGCGCCTGCCCCGGCACCCAGTCCGGGGCGATCTTCCACAGGCGCATCATCGCCTCTTGCGTCACATCCTCGGCCTCGGCCCGGTTGCCCAGCATCCGCAAGGCAACCGAATAACAGCGGGGGCCCAGCCGGTCGGTCAGCAAGCGGGCCGCCGCGCCATCGCCATCAGCAAACAGGCCCAGCAACGCCTCGTTGCTGGGGTCGGGCATGGCGAGTGAACCGCCATGCGCCATGTCCGGATAAGAGGTCAGATCCTCCATCCCGCATCAGTTGTTGTCGGTATCCGACTTCTGATGCCGCTTGTGCTTGCGGCCCATCCGGTCCTTTGCATCCGCATACTCCTGTTCCGAGATCGACCCGTTGCCATCGGCGTCGATGCGTTCGAACATCTTGGAGGCACGGCGCGGTTTGGGCAATTCATCTTCGCTGAGGAAGCCATCCGCATTGGCATCGTGCTTCTCGAACATCTTCGTCACACGCTCGTTGGCCTTGACCTGAGCCGCCGCCTGCATTTCCTCGACGCTCAGTTGCCCGTCTCCGTCCGCATCGGCCGAGGTGAACTTCTGCATACGCTGTTCGGTGATCTCGGTCAGCGTCACCTGACCGTCGCCGTCGATATCGAGTTCCTCGAAGGTCACGCGCTGTCCTTTGGCAAAGGCCGAGGTTGCGGTAACCGCAACAGCGGTTCCAACGAGGACTGAGATGAGGTTTGCGTTTTTCATAACATATTTCCCTGATACGCGCGGCCCTGTGCCGCCGCTGATACTGTTCAAACGCGGGGCCGGTAGGTTTCCGTCGCCCGTGGCTCAACTTTTTCGTGCCTTGTTTGAAACAGGCCCGTTTCCTGCTAGGTTGCGAGATGCCGCCGCAAAGCGACGCACCCCCTTTCCCGAACGGCCCGGCTTGGCCTATATCGCCTCAGGACAAACGCGCGAGATTCAAATGACTGATCAGACCATCGATTCCACGATCGAGGAAGACCGCCCGACCAAGCCCGCCCTGATCCGGGGGTTTCGGTGCAAATGCCCGAACTGTGGCGAGGGCAAGCTGCTGCACGGCTATCTCAAGGTGAACGACGCCTGTTCGCATTGCGGGCAAGAGCTGTTTCACCACCGCGCCGATGATGGCCCGGCCTATCTGACGATCCTGATCGTCGGGCACCTGCTGGCGCCTGCGCTGCATGTCTCTTACGTGCATTGGCGGCCTGATCCGTGGACCATGGCGATCGCGTTTTCGATTGGCTGCGTGGCGCTGTCGCTATATCTGCTGCCACGTCTGAAAGGGGCCGTTGTGGCCTATCAATGGGCGCGACGGATGCACGGGTTCGGCAAAACCGCATGAGTGCGGACAAAACCGCCATTCGCAATGCCGCCACGGTGATTGTCCTGCGGGACAGACTGGGTGATCCGTCGATCCTGATGGGGCAACGGGGGGCCAATGCGGCCTTCATGCCGAACAAGTTCGTCTTTCCCGGCGGTGCGGTCGACCCGGCGGACGCAGATGTGCCGCTGGCGTCCCAACTGCCCGATCTGTGCACCGACCGCCTGTCGCAGCAGTCTGAGGCCGGGTTGCAAAACGCTCTGGCCGCCGCTGCAATCCGCGAATTGTGGGAGGAAACCGGGCTGATCCTAGGGCAACCCGGCACATGGCAGGGCGACGTGCCAACGGATTGGCAGAGCTTTGCTGAAATGGGCTTTGTCCCCTCGGCCTCGGCGCTGCAATTCGTGTTCCGCGCTGTCACACCGCCCGGACGGCCCCGCCGGTTTGATGCGCGGTTCTTTCTGGTCGATGCCGACGCCATTCAGGGCGATCTGGATGATTTCACCCATGCCTCGGACGAGTTGTCTCATCTGCAATGGGTGAAAATCCGACAGGCCCGCGAATACGATCTGCCCTTCATAACCGAGGTCGTTCTGGCCGAAATCGCCGCCCGCGCGGCAGACCCGAACCCGCCCGAAACCGTGCCCTTCTTTCTGAACAATGAAGAGGCCAGCCTGTTCCTGCAGCTTCGGGGCTATCCCATGCCTTATGCGGATTAACGCATCCGGCTGACCACCACGGTGACCTCGGGTTTTTTGCCGATCTCGGCCTGTGCGGTCTGGCGCGCGATCCGGCGCAGGCCTTCTTCCAGCTTGTCATCGTCGCGCAGAGTCTTGGCCCCGGCCCGCATCAGAAACTGATTGAGGTCTTCTTCCAGCACCTCGACCAGCCCGGCACGGGACGATCCCATCTCGGGCAGGCCCATGGTGTCGCACCAGGGTTCACCCAGTGGTTCATCCTCTTCATCCAGAATGACCGTGATGGTGATGTGGCCGTTCAGCGCCATGCGGATGCGGTCGCGCACAACCCCGTCCAGCGCACCAATCTTCACCGAGCCATCCAGATAGGTCCGACCGGTTTCAATATAGTCCGCCACCTTGGGCGCATTGCCGGTCAGGTCCAGCATGGTGCCGTTCACAGCCAGTATCCCGGTGCGCCCACCAGCCTCGGCCAGCTTGGCATGTTCGCGCAGGTGACGGTGTTCGCCATGCATCGGGATCACCATCTGCGGGTCAACCAGCGCATGGACCCTCTCAAGGTCGGGCCGGTTGGCGTGGCCCGAAACGTGATAGAGACCCGAGCTGTCATCGACCACATCAACGCCCTTTTCGCTGAGCTGGTTGATGATGCGGATCACACCCCGCTCATTGCCGGGGATGGTTTTGGACGAGAACAGGAACAGATCGCCCTCTTTCGCCTCAAGCCCGCGATATTTACCCCGCGCCAGTTGGGCGCTGGCCGCGCGGCGCTCGCCTTGACTGCCGGTGACGATCAGCATCAGGTTCTGACGCGGCACGTCGACGGCCTCTTCGGCGCTAATCACCTTTGGGAAATCCGTGAGGATACCAGTCTCGGTCGCGGCTTCGATCATCCGCCGCATCGCGCGGCCCAGCAACACGACCGACCGCCCGGCCCTCTGCCCAGCCTCGGCCAGCGTCTTCACCCGCGCCACATTAGACGCGAAGGTCGTGGCGATCACCATTCCGCTGGCCTCTTGCACCAGACGGGTGATCTCGGGGCCGACCTCGGATTCCGAGCGTCCGGGATGGGCCGAGAACACATTGGTGCTGTCGCAAACCAGCGCCTTGACGCCCGGCTTGGCGACCTCGGCCCACAGGTCGGGGTCGAACGCCTCACCCACCACGGGGTCGGCGTCCAGTTTGAAATCGCCCGAATGCACGACGCGGCCCGCAGGCGTGTCGATCACCAACCCGGCGCTTTCGGGGATCGAGTGCGATACGGGCAGGAAGCCAACCGTAAATGGCCCCGCCTTGATCTGCTCGGGCCATGGCGAGGCGGTTTGCACCGCCTCGGTCGGGTGGCCGTGTTCCTCCATCTTGCGCCGCGCGATATTAGCGGTAAAGGCGCGGGCATAAACCGGTGCGCCCAACGCCTCATAGCAATGGGCAACCGCGCCGACATGGTCTTCGTGCGCGTGGGTGATAAAAACCGCGTCAAGCTGGTCGGCGCGTTCTTTCAGCCAGCTGATGTCGGCAAAGATCAGGTCAACGCCGGGCGAGGTGTCCATGTCCGGGAACGCAACGCCCAGATCGACAAGGATCAGGCGCTCCTGTCCCGGTTTGCCGTACCCATAGACATAGGCGTTCATGCCTATTTCGCCTGCACCGCCCAGCGGCAGATAGATCAGTCTCTCGTTGCTCATGCTGATCCGTTTTCCTTGTTATAGCGATGGATCACGGTCAGCCCGTGCATCGTCAGATCGTCTTCGAATTCATCAAACAGCTCAGCCGCCTGCTGGAACAGCGGGGCCAACCCACCGGTCGAGATCACCTTCATCGGGACCCCGGACTCACCCTTGATACGGGCGCAAATCTCGCGCACCAGACCGACATAGCCCCAGAACACACCCGACTGGATGCATTCCACCGTGTGCGTGCCGATCACCTTTTGCGGCTTCGATATATCGACATGCGGCAGCGCCGCTGCAGCCAGATGCAGCGCCTCAAGGCTAAGGTTGACACCCGGCGCAATGACACCACCGACATAGGCCCCGTCATGAGCCACAACATCAAAGGTCGTCGCAGTGCCGAAATCGACCACGATCAGGTCTCCGCCAAACCGCTCGTAGGCGCCCGCCGTGTTGACCAGCCGATCCGGCCCCACCTGCGTCCCTTCATCGACACGCGGGTTGGCGGGCAGCAGGCAGTCGGGCTTGCCCACGACCAGCGGGCGGCATCCAAAAAACCGATCCGCAAAGACACGCAGGTTGAACACCACCCGCGGTACCGTGGATGAGATAATCACATCGGTAATATCCGCCTCGATCCCGTAGTGCTTGACCAGTGTGGAATACCAAGTGAAATACGCATCCGCCGTGCGCGCATGATGGGTCGAGGTGCGTAGGGTGCACAGGAACTTCTCGCCATCCCAGATCGAGAAAACGGTGTTTGTGTTGCCGCAATCAATGGCCAGAAGCATTTGCGCCCCCTTTAGAAATAAACATCCGCGGCAGGTATGCTGACGCGGCCCTTGGCGGTGTTTAGGACAAGGTTGCCGCCCGCGTCCACCGTTTCGAAGGTTCCGACCGTCTTGGACGTTGCGGTACGGGCGGTGATGACCTCACCCAGCCGGGCCGCTCGGGCCAGCCAGGCGGTGCGGATGGGCTCGAACCCATAGGTGGTGAATTGGGTTTCGTAACGGGCGAAGGCTGCTGCCAGCTCGGTCAGGAAGTCTTCGGGCGACACCTGAGCACCGGTCTCGGACAGCAAAGACACGGGCCGCACCGCTCCGGGTTCGACTGTGTCCGGTGTGGGGGCCTCGGACAGATTGACACCGATGCCGATGGACAGGTGCATCACACCTTTGCCCTGCCCGGCACTTTCCAGCAATATGCCGGCCAGCTTCCCGCCGTTCAGCAAAACATCATTTGGCCATTTCAGCGCCAGTCCCTGCGCACGACCGGTCACCGCCACGCAGGCATCAAACAGCGCCAGCGCTGCCACAAAGCTGCGCAGCGCAGCCTGCTCGGGCTGTCCGTCGGGCCGCATCAACAGGGTTGTCGCAAGGTTTCCCTTGGGATTGGCCCAAGCCCTGCCCCGACGCCCCCGCGCCGCCGTCTGGTGATGCGCCATGATCCAGACCGGACCCGTCGCAGTGGGTGCGATCCGTGTGGCTTCGTTCAGTGTGCTGTCGACCTGCTGCAGCACATGCAGGCCGTATCCCTGCGGCCAGTCGCTCATGTCAAAAAGGCCCGGTCATGCGACCGAGCCCTCTGGGTCTGCTGCGCAACCGGATCAGTTGACAAGCGTCGCCGCCGCAGCTGCTGCTGCGCCTTCCACGCCGAACTGATAGAACACGCCGATCAGCATCAGCGCGGCTGACCCCATCAACGCCGTCCAAAGAACCGGAGAGGAACGTGTTTCGATCGGGTCTTCGTTCTCGGCGCCGAAATACATGTAGAACACGATCCGCAGGTAATAGAACGCACCGATCACCGAGGCGATGGCCGAGACGATCACCAGTCCAAACAGGTCCGCATCGATCCCGGCCTGCCAGACGCCGAACTTGGCAAAGAAGCCCAGCATCGGTGGGACCCCCGCAAGGCTGAACATCAGAATCAGCAGGGCCAGTGCCTTGCCCGGATCACGTTTCGAGAACTGGCGTAGCGCGTCGATATTGGTGACCGGCTTGCCGTCACGCTCCATCATCAGGATGAAGGCGAAGGTGCCGATATTCATAGTCACATAGATGGCCAGATACATCAGCATCGCTTTGACGCCCATTTCCGTTCCCGCAGCCAGACCGATCAGCGCATAGCCCATATGGGCGATCGACGAAAACGCCATCAGCCGCTTGATGTCCCGCTGTCCGATCGCCGCAACCGCGCCCAGCAGCATCGACAGGACCGACAGGAGCACGACGACTTGCTGCCAGTCCTTGATCACACCGCCAAACGCGTCGTGCATCAAACGGGCGAACAGCGCCATGGCCGCCACTTTCGGCGCGGTGGCAAAGAACGCCGTGATCGGCGTCGGAGATCCTTCGTAGACGTCCGGTGTCCACATATGGAACGGCACCGCAGACACCTTGAACGCCAGACCGGAAATCATGAAGACCAGACCAAACAACAGGCCAATCGAGACATCTCCATGATGGACCGTCTCGATGATGCCCGAGAACAGCGTGGTGCCGGTAAAGCCGTAAACCAGCGACGCGCCATAGAGCAGCAGACCCGAGCTGAGCGCGCCGAGTACAAAGTACTTCAGACCCGCCTCGGTGGATTTCGCACTGTCACGGCGCAGAGCGGCCACCACATAAAGCGACAGTGACTGCAGTTCCAAGCCCATATAAAGCGACATCAGGTCACCGGCACTGACCATCATCATCATGCCAACAGCGGCAAGGGCGACCAGCAACGGGTATTCAAACCGCAGCAGGTCGCGGCGGGCCATGTAGTCCTGGCTCATCAACAGGACCGCGGCGGCGGACAGCAGGATCGCGACTTTTGCGAACCGGGCGAAACCGTCATCCACGAACATACCGTTGAAGGCGACGTTCACACCGTCGCCATTCATTGCAATCCAGATCGCCAGCACCGCCATCAGGCCCGAGGTGGCCCAGACCAGCACCGGTGCCAGCGCGTCCTTGGTGGTGTAGACGGCCCCCAACAACGCGGCCATCGCATAAACCGCCAGAACAATTTCCGGCATGATAATTGTCAGATCAGCCTGGATCATGTCTCCAAAGCCTCCTTAATGCGAGGCGGCCGTCTGGGTCGCAGCCTCAGCCGCGGCCAGAGCCGTGTCGTAGTTCGAGATTAGCGCAGCGGTCGATTGTCCGATCACATCAGTTACCAGCGATGGATAAACACCCAGCAGAATGGTCATCACGATCAGCGGCGCAAAGATCAGACGCTCACGCGAGCTCATGTCGGTGATGGCTTTCAGGCTTTCTTTGATAAGGTCGCCAAAGACCACACGGCGATAGAGCCACAGCGCATAACCGGCCGAGAAGATCACACCGGTCGCAGCCACGGCCGTTACCCAGGTATTGACCTGGAATGCGCCCATCAGGGTCAGGAACTCGCCGATAAACCCGGAGGTGCCCGGCAGGCCCACGTTCGCCATGGTAAACAGCATGAAGACCAGCGCGTATGCGGGCATCCGGATTACCAGACCTCCGTAAGCGTCAATATCGCGGGTGTGCATCCGGTCATAGATCACACCGACGCACAGGAAGAGCGCGGCCGAGATAAAGCCGTGGCTGATCATCTGGAAGATCGCACCGTCAATCCCTTGCTGGTTCGCCGCAAAGATGCCCATGGTCACAAAGCCCATATGCGCGACCGAGGAATACGCGATCAGCTTTTTCATATCCTCCTGCACTAGCGCCACAAGCGAGGTGTAGACGACAGCGATGGCCGACATCCACAGCACCAGATCGGTCATCACCGCCGATCCCACAGGGAACATCGGCAAGCTGAACCGCAGGAAGCCATAGCCGCCCATTTTCAGCAGGATCGCCGCCAGCACGACCGAACCTGCCGTCGGGGCCTGAACGTGTGCGTCCGGCAACCAGGTGTGCACCGGCCACATCGGCATCTTCACCGCGAACGAGGCGAAGAAGGCCAGGAACATGAGCGTCTGCATGCCGCCGACGATGTAGATGCCCATGACGCTGAACCCTTCGGACGAGAACTGATGGCTCATCAGCGCTTCGATATCGGTGGTGCCTGCGTCGGCGTACATTGCGACCATCGCGACCAGCATCAAAACCGAGCCGAGGAAGGTATACAGGAAGAACTTGAAGCTGGCGTAGATGCGGTTCGCGCCGCCCCAGATGCCGATAATCAGGAACATCGGGATCAGACCGGCCTCGAAGAACAGGTAGAACAGCACCAGATCCAGCGCCATGAACACGCCCAGCATCAGCGTTTCCAGCAGCAGGAAGGCGATCATGTATTCCTTCACGCGGTCGGTCACGTTCCAACTGGCCAGAATGGTCAGCGGCATGATGAAGGTCGTCAGCAGCACGAACAGAACGCTGATGCCGTCCACGCCCATCTTGTATTTCAGGCCTAGCAGCCACTCACCCTCTTCCACCATCTGAAAGCCGGTGTTGTTGGGGTCAAAGCCGGTATAAATGCCGATGGACACAAAGAACGTCACAGTCGTTGCAACCAGTGCGACCCATTTGGCGTTGCGCTGCGCGGCTGCATCTTCGCCATGCAGGAACAGGGCCAGAATACCTGCGGCGATGGCGGGGATGAAGGTGACAATAGATAGGATATTGTCCATTAGTGTGCGCCTCCGCCGATCGACATCCAGGTGACAAGGGCGGCGATGCCCAAGACCATCCAGAAGGCATAAGTAAAGATGTAACCGGTCTGAGCTTTGCCCGCGAGGCGGGTGAAGAAAGGCACCACGCCCATCGCCACTCCGTTCAGGAAGCCGTCGATCGTATTGCCGTCACCGCGTTTCCACAGGAAGCGGCCCAAAGCCACGGTCGGTTTGACGAAGATCGCATCGTAGATCTCGTCAAAGTACCACTTGTTCAGCAGGAACAGGTACAGCGGACGCTGGTTCGCAGCCAAACGCGCAGGCAGCGAGGTGTTCACAATATAGAACCAGTAGGCCACGACGAACCCAAGCAGCATCGCAACAAAGGGCGAGACCTTGACCCATTTCGGAGCAGCATGGGCGTCGTCCAGCACATGGTTATCCGGCGCCATATAGAGCGCGCCCTCACCCGGTTCACCCACGAATGCATAGTGATGATCGCCATGGGCATCTTTCTCACCATGCCCTCCATCCGCATGATCATCTTCAGCGTGGGCGTCATCCCCATGCGCCGTATCCGCCGCGTGGTCTCCGCCCTCGGCATGTTCCGAAGCCTCCGCAACTGGAATACCGTAGAACTTGCCGACCTTGTCCGCATGGCCGAAGAAATTGCCGTACCAGAGCATCCCGGCAAAGACCGCGCCCAGAGACAGTACACCCAGCGGGATCAGCATGACCTTCGGGCTTTCATGTGCATGCTGGTGGGTATGTTTGTCCCCGCGCGGCTCACCATAGAAGGTCAGGAAGATCAGACGCCAGCTGTAGAACGAGGTGAACATCGCCGCGATCACCAGCATCCAGAAGGCATAGCCAGTACCGCCCGCATAGGCGCTTTCGATGATGGCGTCCTTGGACAGGAACCCGGCAAAGCCGAAGGTGGTCAGCGGGATACCCACACCGGTAATGGCCAACGTCCCGATCATCATCGCCCAGAAGGTATAAGGGATCTTCTTCCGCAGCCCGCCGTATTCAGTCATCTCCTGCTCGTGGTGCATCGCGTGGATCACCGAACCGGCCCCAAGGAACAGCAGCGCCTTGAAGAACGCGTGCGTCAGCAGGTGGAACATCGCCGCCGAATACATGCCGACGCCCGCCGCAACGAACATATAACCCAGCTGCGAACAGGTCGAATACGCGATGACGCGCTTGATGTCCGTCTGCACCAGACCCACGGTCGCCGCAAAGAACGCGGTCGAGGCCCCAAGGAAGGTGATGAAACCGGTCGCACCCGGCGCGAACTCCATCAGCGGCGACATGCGGCAGACAAGGAATACACCTGCGGTCACCATGGTCGCGGCGTGGATCAGGGCCGACACTGGTGTCGGGCCTTCCATCGCGTCCGGCAACCACGTGTGCAGGATCAACTGCGCCGATTTACCCATCGCGCCGATGAAGAGCAGGACGCAGATTACTTCAACCGCGTTCCACTCACCCCACAGGAAATGAAGCTGCGTTTCCGACAAGGTCGCTGCCGAAGCAAAAATGTCCGAGAAGTTGATGCTGTCGGTCAGCAGGAAGAGCGCAAAGATGCCCAGAGCAAAGCCAAAGTCGCCGACCCGGTTGACGATGAACGCCTTCATCGCCGCCGCATTGGCCGATGGTTTGCGATAATAGAACCCGATCAGCAGGTACGAGGCGACGCCCACGCCCTCCCAACCAAAGAACATCTGCACCAGATTGTCCGCCGTCACCAGCATCAGCATGGCGAAGGTGAAGAAGGACAAATAGGCAAAGAAACGCGGCTTATAGCTTTCGCCCTCGCGCCATTGCGGGTCGTGATCCATGTAGCCGAAGGAATAGAGGTGAACCAGCGCCGAAACCGTCGTCACCACGATCAGCATGATCGCGGTCAACCGGTCCAGACGAATGGCCCAGCTTGTCGACAGCGAGCCGCTCTCGATCCAGCGCATGATCTCGATCTGCTGGGTGACGCCATCGAATGTGAAGAACACGATCCACGACAGCAGACAGGCCAGAAACAGCAGGCCCGTCGCGGTCCACATGGCCGCCTTCTCGCCGATAAAGCGCCAGCCAAACCCGCAGAGCAGCGCGCCCACCAGCGGGGCAAAGAGGATGGTGGTTTCCATAGTTCTCTTAGCCCTTCATCATATTGACGTCTTCAACCGCGATGGTGCCACGGTTGCGGAAGAAGCAGACCAGAATGGCCAGACCAATCGCCGCCTCAGCCGCCGCAACGGTCAGCACGAACAGCGTAAACACCTGCCCGACCAGATCGCCGAGGAAGCTGGAAAACGCCACAAGGTTGATATTCACCGCCAGAAGCATCAGTTCGATACTCATCAGCAGGATGATGACGTTCTTGCGGTTCAGGAAGAGACCGAAGATGCCGATGACGAACAGCGTCGCCGCGACCGTAAGATAGTGTTCAAGTCCGATCATCGTCTTAAAGTCCCTGCCCCGGTTTCACGTCCTTCAACTCCATCGCCTTGGCCGGGTCGCGCATCATCTGGCCGATGATGTCCTGACGCTTGATGTCCTGACGGTGGCGCAGGGTCAGCACGATTGCGCCGATCATCGCGACCAGCAGGATCAGGCCCGCCAGCTGGAACAGAAGGAAGTATTGATCGTAAAGGATGACACCCAGCGCCTCGGTATTGTGGCGGTCTGCCGGGACCGGCTGGGCCAGATTGGCCGCTGCGCCTTGTGCGCTGTCCCATGCGCCGAAGGCCATGACGAACTGCATCAGGATGACCAGACCGATCAGCAGGGCCAGCGGCATATAGCGCGCCATCTCGGCCTTCAGCTCGGCAAAGTCCACGTCCAGCATCATCACCACGAACAGGAACAGAACCGCGACCGCACCCACATAGACGATGATCAGCAGCATCGCCACGAACTCAGCCCCCAACAGCACGAACAGCCCCGCCGAGGACAGGAAGGACAGGATCAGCCACAGCACCGAGTGCACCGGCTGGCGGCTGATCACCGTGAACAGCCCGCCGGTGATGGCGCTGATGGCAAACAGGTAGAAGGCAAAGACGGTCATTGATCCTCATCCTCATTATCGCCCAGGACCTCTTGCGCCAGATCCAGCGCGCGGGTCATGGCCGGGATGCCGGCAAAGACCGACATCTGACCGATCGTTTCCACGATCTCTTGTTTCCTCGCCCCGGCCTCCAACGCATGGCGTACGGTCTGGCGCACAGCGGTATCGGCCTGTGCGCCCTGACAGGTCAGCCCAGCCAGCGTCAGCAGCAGACGGGTTTTGGCATCCAGCCCGTCTTTGTTGACGGTGTTGCCAAACATCATCTCCATGATCTCTTTGGGCATGGTCGGCCAAAGGGCCTCAAACCCTTTGGGCGAGAAATTCTCCATCGCCGGGTTCATCGCCTTGGCCATGTCCTGCGCCTGCTTCATCATCAGCTCAAACGGATTTGTCGGCGTGTCACTCATCTGTACGGCGCGTCCATTTCCAGATTGCGGGCGATCTCGGCTTCCCAGCGTTCGCCGTTGTCGAGCAGTTTTTCCTTGTCGTAGAACAGCTCTTCGCGGGTTTCCGTGGCGAATTCGAAATTCGGACCTTCGACGATGGCATCGACCGGGCAGGCCTCCTGACAGAAGCCGCAATAGATACACTTGGTCATGTCGATATCATACCGCGTGGTGCGGCGGCTGCCGTCTTCGCGCGGCTCGGCGTCGATCGTGATGGCCTGAGCCGGGCAGATCGCCTCGCACAGTTTGCAGGCGATGCAGCGTTCCTCGCCGTTTGGATAACGGCGCAGGGCATGCTCACCGCGAAACCGCGGGGACAGAGGGCCCTTTTCGTGCGGGTAGTTCACGGTAGCCTTGGGGGCGAAGAAGTATTTCAGCCCCAGTTTCATGCCGACCCAAAAGTCTTGCAAAAGGAAATATTTGGCGGCGCGGGTATAGTCGATTTGAGTCATATCAGCCTCCTACGCTCCAACGGGCGAACGCGCCCCAGAACCAGTCGAACCTTGCCGCGAAGGCCACGAAGACCACCCAGGCCAGCGAGAAGGGCAGGAAGACTTTCCAACCCAGCCGCATCAGCTGGTCATAGCGGTAGCGGGGCGTGATTGCCTTAACCATCGCGAAGAGGAAGAAGAAGAACGCCATCTTGGCGACCATCCACAGCACGCCGTCCGGCAAGCCCGGGATCGGCGACAGCCAACCGCCAAAGAACAGCAGCGTGGTCAGGGCACACATCAGGAAGATGGCAATGTACTCGCCTGCCATGAACAGCAGAAAGGGCGTTGCCGAATATTCGACCTGATAGCCCGCGACCAGTTCCGATTCCGCCTCGGGCAGATCGAAGGGTGGCCGGTTGGTCTCGGCCAGCGCCGAGATGAAGAACAGGAACACCATCGGGAAATGCGGCAACCAGTACCAGCTGAAGAACCCGAACGAGCCATCCTGTGCGCGGACGATATCACCGAAGTTCATCGAACCGGTCGAGATGATGATGCCGATGATGATCAAACCAATGGAGACTTCATAGGAAATCATCTGCGCCGCAGACCGCAGCGAGCCCAGGAATGGATACTTTGAGTTCGACGCCCAACCACCCATAATCACGCCATAAACTTCCAGAGAGGACACGGCGAAGACATACAGAATGGCGACGTTGATATCCGACAGAACCCAGCCATCGTTGAACGGGATCACCGCCCAGGCGATCATCGCCAGCACGAATGACGTCAGCGGTGCCAGCATGAACACCGTGCGGTCTGCACCCGCCGGAATCACAACTTCTTTGACCACGTATTTCAGTGCATCCGCCACCGATTGCAGCAGGCCGTAGACGCCCACCACGTTGGGGCCACGACGCATCTGGACGGCAGCCCAGATCTTGCGGTCGCCATACACAAGGAACAACAGCGAGATCATCACGAAGGCAACAACGGCAAGCACTTGCGCCAGAATGATGATGGCTATTCCGCCTGGGGTGTTAAAGAAATCAGCCATTGGTCCTCACACCGTGGGTATTCTGTTGTCCGCATGCGATGCAAAGGCCAGTTGCCTGCGCGATCTGCGGCTGGGTCGGCGCGTTGGTGTAAACAGCATCTGATGCTGCAGCGCCACCCTTAATCTTGGGGTCCACACGCATTTCAAGCGCGGCTATCTGCCGCCCGGCCGCCACGCCCGAATACGATATGAAACAATTTGAGCTCATTCCGCCGCGATCTTCCCGGATTTGCGGCCCTGCGCCTGCGCCGATAGCTCGGCCATCAGTTCCGAGGCGCGGGCAATCGGGTTGGTCAGATAGAAATCCTTAACCGCATAGCGGAAGCTGGCTTTGCCCAGCGGGCCGGCATCGAGGGCCTGAACCTCATTCTCGATCACCGAGTCGACTTCCGCCAGATGTGGAACGGCTTCGATCAGAGCCGTGCGCAGTTGCGCCAGCGAGTCGTAGGGCAGTGTTGCGCCCAATTCTGCTGACAGCGCGCGCAGGATCGCCCAGTTCTCTTTGGCCTCACCCGGGGCAAATCCGGCGCGCATGGCCAATTGCGGGCGGCCTTCTGTGTTCACGAACAGACCGTTTTCCTCGGTATAGGCTGCGCCCGGCAGGATCACATCGGCGCGGTGCGCGCCGCGATCACCGTGGCTGCCCTGATAGATCACAAAGGCCCCTTCGCCGATTTCGACCTCATCCGCGCCGAGGTTGTAGATCACATCCGCCGCGCTGATGGCCTCCATGCCGCCTTCATTGGTGGCATCGACATCCATGGCACCGACGCGCGACGCGGCAGTGTGCAGTATGATCAGGCCGCTTTCGGTATTTGCGGCAATGGTTTGAGCAGCGGCCAGAACGGCAGCTCCGTCAGCCTCTTGCAGGGCACCCTGGCCCACGATGACCAGTGAGCGCTTGCCCTTGATCTCATCATCGCCGCCCATGTCGACCACTTGTTGCAGCGCGGCCCGGTCATCCCCGATGTGGTGGTACTGATAGGTCAGATCGACCGCAGGACCAACCACGGCGACCTCAGCCCCATGCGCCCAGGCTTTGCGAATGCGCGCGTTCAAAACCGGAGCCTCGTCACGTGGATTCGTGCCAATCAGCAGAATGCGCTCGGCCGTTTCGATATCCTCGATAGCAGCAGTTCCGGCATAGGCACCCCGGTTGCCCGCAGGCAGCTTGGCCCCATCGGTGCGGCATTCAACAACACCGCCCTGCCCTTCGATCATCTGCTTCAGCGCAAAGATCGCTTCGACCGGAGCGAGATCGCCCACAATGCCCGCAGGTTTCTCGGCCCCTTTCAGCGCCTCAGCAGCCTTGGTCAGCGCCTCGGGCCAACTCGCGGCGCGCAGCTTACCGTTTTCACGCACATAAGGCCGGTCCAGACGCTGGCGGCGCAGGCCGTCCCAGACAAAGCGCGTCTTGTCGCTGATCCATTCCTCGTTCACGCCATCATGGTTGCGCGGCAGGAACCGCATCACTTCGCGGCCCTTAGTATCCACGCGGATGTTCGAGCCCAAGGCGTCCATTACATCGATGCTCTCGGTCTTGGTCAACTCCCAAGGACGGGCGGTGAAGGCATAGGGCTTCGAGGTCAGCGCCCCAACCGGGCACAGATCGATAATGTTACCCTGCAGGTTCGAATCCAGCGTCTGGTTCAGATACGAGGTGATCTCGGCATCCTCGCCACGCCCCGTCTGGCCCATCTGGGTGATCCCGGCGACCTCGGTGGTGAAACGCACGCAGCGGGTGCAACTGATGCAGCGGGTCATCGCGGTATCTACCAGTGGTCCCAGATCCAGATCATCCACTGCGCGCTTGGCTTCCTTGAACCGCGAGCCCGAGACGCCGTAGGCCATCGCCTGATCCTGCAGGTCACACTCACCGCCCTGATCGCAGATCGGGCAATCCAGCGGGTGATTGATCAGCAGGAATTCCATCACCCCTTCGCGGGCCTTTTTGACCATGGGTGAGTTCGTCTTGACCTGCGGGGCCTGCCCTTCCGGCCCCGGACGCAGATCACGAACCTGCATCGCACAAGACGCGGCGGGCTTGGGCGGGCCGCCGACAACTTCAACCAGACACATCCGGCAGTTTCCGGCAATCGACAGACGCTCGTGATAGCAGAAACGCGGCACCTCGACCCCGGCTACTTCACAGGCTTGGATCAGGGTCATCGCGCCATCGACTTCGATTTCCTGCCCGTCGATATTGATCTTGCGGAGGTCAGACATCGCCTAGTTCGCCCTCAAATACACGCCGATGGCGCTGTTTCTTTCGATCTCTTTCTGTCCCAATGTGCAGAAAGAATTGGGATTTTCGTAAGACACACCGTTCTGCGCCAGATAGGCTTCGCCCTTGGCGCGCATCCGGTCTTTTTCAGCATCCGAGTCGACATAGGCCCGGATTTCGCTATCCGAGTATCCCAGCTTATTCGCTTTGGATCGCAGGTCCCACATCACGCCAATCGCTTTCAACCGACGCCCGCTGATCGACGGGCAGTACTCGGAAATCTCATTTGCGATGGCGATGTAATAGAGTTCGTTGTCGATCTCTTTGACATCGCGCAAGGGGGGCTTGGCCTCGGCCGCGACCGGCAAAAGCACAGCAGTGACCACAGCAAGCGTTTTCAGACCAAACATGGGGTTTCCTTTCGTCTTGGGTTCCCCAAGACGCACCCCATCCGCACTGTCAGGCAATAGCGCCCAGCCCGTTGGCCCGTGATATCCGATAACGCGGCTCATGGGCGCTGGCACGATCCGGCAAAGGTCAGCTTGTCATTCTCGATCCGCAGGTTCTGCGGCTCGGTATCCGGACCAAGTGTCCAATTGATCCGGGACGAGCCGAAATTCTGCACACAGAATCGCGTCGCTTCGAAACGACCCGCCTCGCGCGCGCCATCGACCGAGGCCGAAACGCCATTCACCGTGACAGTGAAATCTGTTGGCATCTTCTTCTTGTCAACAGACTTCGCCTTCGCGCGGAAGACCTGCCCATCAAAGGCGACTCGCTCGGGGTTCGACACGGCCCCGCCACATGCCGAGAGCAGCAAGACTGCGGTCAGGGCGCAGACGACAGATCGTGTCACGCGCATCTGCCCCTTTCGCTGATGTCCACCGAAGGCGCCATTTTTTGCAATCCGTCCCAGCATCACAGCACCACTGTCATTCCGCCGCCATCGCGCCCATGCGGCCCGATTTTTGCGCCTTGATACGGTCCTCGATCTCTTCGCGGAAGTTGCGGATCAGGCCCTGGATCGGCCATGCCGCAGCATCACCAAGGGCGCAGATTGTGTGACCCTCGACCTGCTTGGTCACGTCGAACAGCATGTCGATCTCTTCCAATTCGGCCTCGCCGCGCACCAGACGGTCCATGACGCGCATCATCCAGCCGGTGCCTTCGCGGCACGGCGTACACTGACCGCAGCTTTCGTGCTTATAGAATTTCGACAGACGCCAGATCGCCTTGATGATGTCGGTGGACTTGTCCATCACGATCACGGCGGCGGTGCCAAGGCCCGAGCCCAGCTCTCCGCGCAGATAGTCGAAATCCATGATCGCATCCCGCATGTTCTCACCGCGCACGCAAGGCACGGATGAGCCTCCGGGGATCACCGCCAGCAGATTGTCCCAGCCGCCGCGAATGCCGCCGCAATGGGTTTCGATCAGTTGCTCGAACGGGATCGACATCGCCTCTTCGACGACGCAGGGGTTGTTCACATGGCCCGAGATCGCAAACAGCTTGGTGCCCGCGTTGTTCTGACGGCCAAAACCCGCGAACCAGTCCGCGCCCCGGCGCAGAATGGTCGGCACAACGGCGATGGATTCCACATTGTTCACCGTGGTCGGGCAGCCATACAGGCCCGCGCCCGCCGGGAACGGAGGTTTCATCCGGGGCATGCCCTTCTTGCCCTCAAGGCTTTCAATCAGCGCCGTTTCCTCACCACAGATATACGCGCCCGCGCCGTGATGCAGGAACACATCGAAATCCCAGCCTGACCCAGCCGCGTTCTTGCCTAGCAGTCCCGCATCGTAGGCTTCGTCGATCGCGGCCTGCAGCGCCTCACGCTCGCGTATATATTCGCCGCGCAGGTAGATGTAGCAAGTATGTGCATTCATCGCGAAAGAGGCGATCAGGCAGCCTTCGATCAGCGTATGCGGATCATGGCGCATGATCTCGCGGTCTTTGCAGGTGCCGGGTTCGGATTCATCCGCATTCACCACCAGATAAGCCGGGCGACCGTCGCTTTCCTTGGGCATGAACGACCATTTCAGGCCGGTTGGAAAGCCCGCGCCGCCACGACCACGCAGGCCTGAATCCTTCATCGTCTGGATAATCCAGTCGCGGCCCTTGTCGATCAGGCCAGCGGTGCCGTCCCAATGCCCGCGGGCCTGCGCGCCTTTCAGAGTGCGCTCATGCATCCCGTAGATGTTGGTGAAGATCCTGTCCTGATCCTTCAGCATCGCTCAGTTACCCTTGGCTATCCTGACGCATGCGCCAGAGTTGAAAAATGTTGACACCCGCATAGATGAACCCTGCCAGAGCGGCAAAATCAAATAGCAGCGCATAGCGCCCGGGCATCCCCAACGCGGGGCCGATGAACAACGTCATGCCAAGCCAAACCACCATCGTCACAGCGATGACGATGCCGATATGTCGACCCTTGCGGGCTATGGCCAGTTCCTTGTCCTTGTCCATCTCATCCCGATGCCCCTTATGGGCACCTGTTTAGTCCTTGTAAGTGCCATCTTCCTTGGCGCGTTTGGCGAACTCGGTTTCTTCACCTGCCGCCAGCTTGGCCGCCTGTTCAATCCACCCGTCGCGTTCGATCCGACCCTTGAACTTCAGCCGGGCATCGACCCACGCGACATGCGCCGCAGTCCATTTGGCGATCTGGTCATAGTGGTAAAAACCCAGCTCGTTCAGCGTCTGTTCCAGCTTCGGACCCACGCCTTTCAGCATCTTGAGGTCATCCGGCTTGCCGCCTCGCGCTTCGGTCAGCGTGACGGGCTGTTCTTCGGCCTCCTGTTTGGCCTTCGCTTCCTCAACCTGTTTCACCGCCGTTTTCGCAGGTTCAGGCGCTTTCGGAGGTTTCGCCGCAGCCGCAGCCCCAGCCTGTGCGCCATCCTTGCCCAGCCAAGGCGTCAGAATCGGAACTTCGGTTCCATCGATCCGCTTAACCGTATCGCCCAGATCGCTCGCCAGTTGGACGCTGGCGTTGTATTGCGTCCGGCCACTGTCATACTCGGTCAGACTGGTCAGCCCCTTCAAAGGCTCAGCCGCATAACGTCCATTCTGCGGACCCGGCGTAGGCACCTTGCCCGCGACAAGATCATCAAGGATGCGGCCAAAGCTCTCGGTTGTCAGGTCCTCGTAATAATCCTTGCCAATCTGCGCCATCGGAGCGTTTGTGCAGGACCCCAGGCATTCCACCTCTTCCCAGCTCAGCTTGCCATCGGCGGACAGCTCATGCGGCTTGGCGGCGATCTTTTCTTTACAAACCGCAATCAGATCCTCGGCCCCGCAGATCATGCAGGACGTCGTGCCACACACCTGAATATGCGCTACCGACCCAACCGGTTGCAGCTGGAACATGAAGTAGAACGAAGCCACCTCAAGCACGCGAATATAGGCCATGCCCAGCATGTCGGCGACAGATTCGATGGCCGGGCGGCTCAGCCACCCCTCCTGCTCTTGCGCGCGCCACAGCAGAGGGATCACCGCGCTGGCCTGACGGCCTTCTGGATATTTGGTAACCTGCGCTTCGGCCCATTGCTGGTTGGCAGCGGTAAAGGCAAAGCTCTCGGGTTGTTCGGGATGCAGACGGCGGAGCATTAGCGGTCAATCTCTCCAAATACGACGTCCATGGTGCCGATGATTGCGGCGACGTCGGCCAGTTGGTGGCCTCCGGCGACATGGTCCATGGCTTGCAGGTGCAGGAACCCGGGCGCGCGCAGTTTGGCACGGTAGGGTTTGTTGGTGCCGTCGGCGACCAGATAAACGCCGAACTCACCCTTGGGGGCCTCGACGGCGGCGTAAACTTCGCCCGCAGGGACATGGAAGCCTTCGGTATAAAGCTTGAAGTGATGGATCAGGCTTTCCATCGAGGTCTTCATGTCAGAGCGTTTCGGCGGGGTGATCTTGCCGCGCGCCAGCACATCTCCGGGGCAATCGCGGATTTTGGCGATGGCCTGACGGATGATCAGCAGCGACTGGCGCATTTCTTCCATGCGCACCAGATAGCGGTCATAGCAGTCGCCGTTCTTGCCGACCGGGATCTGGAACTCGAACTCGTCATAGCATTCATAGGGCTGCGCACGGCGCAAATCCCATGCGAGGCCCGAGCCACGGACCATAACGCCCGAGAAGCCGTATTTCTGGATGTCATCTTCGGTCACAACACCGATGTCAGCGTTGCGCTGTTTGAAGATGCGGTTTTCGGTCAGCAGACCGTCGATATCGTCCAAAACGGTAGGGAACTCATGGCTCCAAGCCTCGATATCATCCAGCAGTTCGGGCGGCAGATCCTGATGCACACCACCCGGGCGGAAATAGGCGGCGTGCAGGCGAGCACCGCAGGCACGCTCATAGAACACCATGAGCTTTTCGCGTTCCTCAAAGCCCCAAAGAGGTGGGGTCAGCGCGCCCACGTCCATCGCCTGCGTCGTCACGTTCAGCAGGTGGTTCAGGATACGCCCAATCTCGGAATACAGAACCCGGATCAGCGAACCCCGGCGCGGCACTTCCACGCCGGTCAGTTTCTCGATGGCCAGACACCAGGCATGTTCCTGATTCATCGGCGCCACGTAATCCAGACGGTCGAAATACGGCAGGTTCTGCAGATACGTCCGGCTTTCCATCAGTTTTTCGGTGCCACGGTGCAGCAGGCCGATATGCGGGTCGCAGCGCTCGACAATCTCGCCGTCCAGCTCAAGCACAAGACGCAAAACCCCGTGCGCCGCAGGGTGCTGCGGGCCGAAGTTAATGTTGAAGTTGCGGATCTTCTGTTCTCCGCTCAGCGCGTCCGTGCTGCCGTCATCATATCTTGAGCCGTCCATCAACGCCCTCGTTTCTTCTTCGCTTCGACCCGAACCCGGACCTTTTCCGCCTCAGCCGCCTTGGCAGCGGCCCCGGCCAGCAGAACCCCAAGCGCACCCAACGCGATCAGTTCCCCCAACCCCATCAGCGGCGCTCCATCTCTTGCAGTTTCATGGCCATGATCCAGATCAGGATCAGCGTTCCAATCGGGATGACGCAGGCGACAACCCAGTATTTCTCGATCCCGAAATGCGGTAGCAGTTTCAGCATCGGGATGATCGTGGCGACCGTGACGGCAATCCAGATCAGGAACTCCATGACTTACGACTCCTGTTTTTCATCCCCTGGCAGAATGTAATTCGCACCTTCCCATGGGGACATGAAATCGAACTGGCGATATTCCTGCACCAGACTGACGGGTTCATAGACCACGCGCTTTTGCGCCTCGTCATAGCGGACCTCGGTATAGCCGGTGGTCGGGAAATCCTTGCGCAGCGGATAGCCCCGGAACCCATAATCGGTTAGGATGCGCCGCAAGTCCGGATGGCCCGAGAACAGGATACCGAACATATCGAACACCTCACGCTCGAACCAATTGGCCGAGGGGTGCACGTCGACGATCGAAGGAACCATGTCATCCTCGCGGATCGAAACCCGCAGGCGGATGCGCTGGTTCTGATACATGGACAGGAAGTGATATACGACGTCGAACCGCTTGGCCCGCTCAGGATAATCGACGCCGGTGATGTCCACGAGGGTCGAGAACTGGCAGTTCCGGTCGGATTTCAGGAATTCAATGAACTCCACAAGGTTCGACAGGGCCACATCCACGTTCAACTCGCCATGGGTCACATCCCACGACAGAACACAATCTTGCCGTTTCAGCTCCAGCTGCGCGCCGAGTTCTTTGAGCGCTTCACTCATTGCGGCCCTCCTGCAGAACTTCGTCATAGAACGTCGCTTCTGCATCGTAAGACTTGAAAAATTTCGCCATAAAGTCGGGCATAACCGTCTTTGCGGCTTCCTTACCCGCAAACGCCGTTACAGCCGCCATGTCCCGCCACTTGCTGAGAACAACAACATGGCAAGGGTCTTGGTCGCGCCGGACCAGAAAAGACACGCTTTTGAACCCGTCAACGGCCTGCATTCCGGGCAACGCGCGTGCGCGAAAGGTGCTCACCCACTCAGCAACATCGTTCCGAGCGACAACGGCCTCCCAGCGCCTGACAACCGCATCACTCATCGAACGATCGTCCCTGTGCGGCGGATTTTGCGTTGCAACTGCATCAAACCGTACAGCAACGCCTCAGCTGTCGGCGGACAGCCGGGGACGTAGATGTCCACAGGCACAATCCGGTCGCAGCCGCGCACGACGGAATAAGAGTAGTGGTAATAGCCGCCGCCATTGGCGCAGGACCCCATCGAGATCACATAACGCGGCTCGGGCATCTGGTCATAAACCTTGCGCAGCGCCGGGGCCATTTTGTTGGTCAGGGTCCCAGCCACGATCATCACATCCGACTGACGTGGAGAAGCGCGGGGAGCGATACCGAACCGTTCCGCATCATAGCGCGGCATCGAGGTATGCATCATCTCAACCGCGCAGCAGGCCAGACCAAAGGTCATCCAGTGCAGCGACCCGGTGCGCGCCCAGT
The DNA here is from genome assembly GCF_056533645.1 of Ruegeria sp. G10. Lineage (NCBI taxonomy): Bacteria > Pseudomonadati > Pseudomonadota > Alphaproteobacteria > Rhodobacterales > Roseobacteraceae > Ruegeria > Ruegeria sp. G10. The sequence continues at coordinate 36,949 of NZ_JBQFOQ010000006.1, forward strand.
TTATGATGTCCTCGGTCGAGGTCAGCAGGAAACCTTTGTCCTGCAGTTCCGCATTCAGGGCCTGGGTGGCGACTTCCTTGTCGACGCCGGCGGTGTTTGCACCCGTCATCACTCCCATTCCAGAGCCCCCTTTTTCCATTCATAGGCAAAGCCGATGGTCAGAACGCCCAGGAACACCATCATCGACCAAAAGCCGACATCACTGATGTCCTTGAAGCCGACGGCCCAGGGGAACAAGAAGGCAATCTCGAGATCGAAGATGATGAAAAGAATCGCCACCAGATAGAATCGGACGTCGAATTTCATCCGCGCATCATCGAAGGCATTGAAACCACATTCATATGCGCTCACCTTCTCGGGGTCGGGATTACGAACGGCGAGGACCACAGCAGCCAGAATCAGTACGATTCCAAGGCCCACAGCAACGGCCAGAAACACCAGAATCGGGAGGTACTCCCGCAGCAGGTCTTCCACGTATAGCTCCTTTCCTGCGCAGGCCCGAAAAGGGCGCGCCGTCAATTGGCGTGTTGACTGGCCATTCTCTATCCCCGCAGGGTCAGAGGGTCAACCGAACACAAACGCGCAGGTCCGTATTGTTACAGTCGCCCCGACTGCGCTGCCGATGCCAGCGCAGCATGCGGGCTGATCGGCTAACCCGTCCTATTCCATTCAGGTTTTCGCTTGTCAAAGAAGGCAGCGATCCCCTCTTTGGCCTCGTCGCTCTCCCAACGCGCGACAAGCTGTTGAATGGTGTGGTCAATCACCGCATCGTCGATGCGCGGACCAAGCGACCGGATCATCTGCTTGGCAGACGAAACCGCACCGGGCGCGCAAGCGAGATAGGGCGCGACCTCGGCTTCGACGGCCTCGGCCAATGCCTCTGCAGGCACGGTTTTGGCCAACAGCCCGAGATCGACGGCTTCTGGCGCGTCAAACAGGCGGGCTGACATGAAAACGCGGCGCGCCCGCGCCTCGCCCATACGGGCAATAACATAGGGCCCGATCGTGGCCGGGATCAGGCCCAAACGGGTCTCGGTCAGGCCCATCTTCAGGCTGTCGACGCCGATCGCCACATCACAGACCGAGGCCATTCCCACACCGCCGCCAAACGCATTCCCCTGAACCGCCCCGATCAGCGGCTTGGGCAGCGTATTCAGCGCATTCAGCATCTCGGCCAGCTTACGCGCCTCGACAAAGCGCGTTTCAGGATCGGCGGCCATCTGCGCCTGCATCCAGCCCAGATCACCCCCGGCGCAGAAGCTTTTGCCGGACGCGGCCAGAACGACCACCCGCACCGCGTCATCGCTGGCCAATTGCCCTGCGGCTTGGGTGAGCTCGGCAATCATCTGCGCCGACAGAGCGTTGTGTTTTTCGGGGCGATCCAATGTCAAAGTGGTCACGCCACGCGCATCGGTGTTCAGTGTGATTGTGTCGAACATATCCTACTCCGCCCGCATGGCCCGCGCCATGTCCGCCGCCTGTTCCAGAACAGCCGCGTCCAGACCGGTCTCATAGCCCAGTCGCTCCAGATGTGCGGCTACAGCCTCGGTCGCGACATTGCCCGCCGCACCCGGCGCATAGGGGCAACCGCCCAGCCCGCCCACGGCGGCATCAAACACCCGCACGCCCAGCGCCAGCGAGGCATCGATATTGTCGATTGCCCGCCCGTTGGTGTCGTGGAAATGGCCAGCTAGCCGGGTGACTGGTACACGTTCACGCACCGCCAGCAGCATATGGGCGATCTTGTCCGGCGTTGCCTGCCCGATCGTGTCGCCTAGAGAAATCTCGTAGCAGCCATGGGCGAACAGGGCGTCCGCCACCTCGGCCACTTTCTCGGGCTGGGTCGGGCCGTCATAGGGGCAATCGGTCACGCAAGAGACATAGCCCCGAACCGGCAGATCGATATGCCGCGCGGCCTCAAGAATCGGCACGAACCGTTCAATGGATTCGGCGATGGTCGCGTTTATGTTGGCTTTCGAAAACCCCTCGGATGCCGAAGCAAACACCGCGATCTCATCCGCCTTGGCCGCCAGCGCATCCTCATACCCGCGCATATTCGGTGTCAGCGCCGCATAGCGCACACCGTCGGTCCGGGTAATCCCAGCCAGCACCTCAGCGCTGCCCGCCATCTGCGGCACCCATTTCGGCGAGACAAAGCTCGCCACTTCGATCCGGTTGAACCCGGCGCGGCTGAGGCAATCGACCAGAGCTACTTTCTCGGCCACCGGAATCTCGCGCTGTTCGTTCTGCAGACCATCGCGCGGCCCGACCTCGAAAATCTCGACCCGTTCCTTCATCAGCGCATCCCTTCCCGGCTTCTTCTTGTTTCAAATACGGATGACTGTGCCACGCAATGCAACGCCCGAACAGATCAATCCTCGGCCAGCCGGACCAGCGCCGCTCCGGCCTCGACCTGCGCACCTGCCTCGGCCAGCACCTCGGCCACCACGCCATCGCGGGCGGCCAGCAGCGCATGTTCCATCTTCATGGCTTCCAGAATGGCCAGACGGTCGCCTTCCTTCACCTCTTGCCCTGCTAAGGCAAAGACGGCCTTGACCAAACCGGGCATCGGCGCCTCGATCACATTGGTGTCACCCGCCGCGCTGGCGTCACGGTCCAGCGGGTCAACTACCTCAAACACCTGCCCGTAGTCGTCGAAAACCGTGACGACATCACCTGAAACCGCAACCTGCGGCATCGGCGCGCCGTCGATCAGCCAGCGATGGTCGACCCTGCGGGCCTCGACCGTGGTGCCATCCACCTGCCAGACCTGCAGGTCCGGGCCATGAACTTGAACATCCAGATCAATACGCTCTCCGTCACGCATCAGCGCAATGGCCCTGTGCAACGGGGCCCAGAGGGTAAAGCCAATGTCCTCGACCGCGTCAACCAGCCCGGCCGCGGCAATTGCAGCAGCCACCGCCAACGCGGGGCCGGGTGCGGGGTCGCGTACCAAGTCTTCCAGATCACGCCCGATCAGACCGGTATCGACATCGCCCGAGGCAAATCCCGCATGCCGCGTCAGCGCGCCCAGAAACGCAAGGTTGGTGACAGTGCCCGCGACCTGAGTTCCGCGCAGGGCGGTGTCGAGCTTGGCCAACGCGATCTCGCGCGTTGCACCCCAGACCACCACCTTGGCGATCATCGGATCATACCAGGGGCTGATCGTGTCCCCGGCCCGCACGCCACTATCGGCGCGGCACTCTTGCGGGAAGTTCAGATGGGTCAGAGTACCCGTCGCGGGTAAAAAGCCCTTGGGCACATCCTCGGCATAGAGCCGCGCCTCAAAGGCGTGCCCGCTGATGGACAGATCGCTTTGCTGCTTCGGCAGGCTTTCTCCTGCGGCAACGCGCAGCTGCCATTCGACCAGATCGACGCCCGTGATCGCCTCGGTCACCGGGTGTTCGACCTGCAGGCGCGTGTTCATTTCCATGAACCAGAACCGATCCGGGCGCAGCCCGTCCGAGGCATCGACGATGAACTCAACCGTCCCCGCGCCCTTGTAGCCAATCGCCTCAGCCGCGCGCACGCCTGCCCGCCCCATCGCCGCGCGCATTTCAGCGGTCATGCCGGGGGCCGGAGCCTCTTCAATCACCTTCTGATGCCGCCGCTGCAATGAACAATCGCGTTCAAACAGATGCACCGCATGAGTGCCATCGCCGAACACCTGCACTTCGATATGCCGGGGTTTGGCGACGAATTTCTCGACCAACACGGCGTCATTGCCAAAGGCTGTCTTGGCCTCACCGCGCGCGCTGTCCAAAGCAGCCGAGAACTCCTCAGGCCTTTCGACCAGCCGCATGCCCTTGCCACCGCCTCCGGCAACGGCTTTGATCAGGACCGGATAGCCAATAGTGTTCACCGCCTCAGCCAGATGTTCGGGATCCTGATTGTCGCCATGATAGCCGGGCACGACGGGAACGCCCGCATCCTCCATCAGCACTTTTGCCGCGTCCTTGAGGCCCATCTTGCGGATCGCATCCGCAGAAGGCCCGATGAAGGTCAGACCCGCAGCTTCGACCGCATCCACAAAATCCGGGTTCTCGGACAGAAACCCATAGCCGGGGTGGATCGCCTGCGCGCCCGTATCCAGCGCCGCCTGTATGATCACGTCGCCCTTCAGATAGCTCTTAGCCGGGGCCGCGCCGCCGATATGCACGGCCTCATCCGCCATCTGCACATGCTTGGCCGAGGCATCCGCGTCAGAATAAATCGCCACGCAAGACACGCCCATCTTCTGCGCGGTTTCCATGACGCGGCAGGCAATCTCTCCCCTGTTTGCAATCAGGATTTTGTTGAACATGGCTTACCCCTCAACCCCAAGATCTTCGACAAGTCGGAACCGTTCACAAAGCAATTCCATTTCGGGATCAAACCCGCCATTTCGCTCGAAATACCGGCGGTGATCTTCGCGCCAACCCTCAAGCGTCTCATTTTCGCCCTCGGCCAACGCAAAATCCTCGGTCACATCGCAATACCGGCAGATCGAAACCTCAACCGTTTCAATCACCAGCGCCGGTCGGTCGTCCCACTCCAAAGCGATGTCCCGCCGCCCGACAACCGGGGTGTCTGTGCTGCCTTCGGGATAGTCTCGCAAAGCACCGCAGGTTGCCGTCTTCCGGCCTGATCGCACCAAAGCCAGAAGTTCGGCGCTGAGGGCCGCGTTATCGCCGAACTTGAAGGTCTGCGCACCGGGATAGCGGGTTTTCAGATGTTCCAGATCGCTCATCTTACATCCTGAACACGCCGAAACGTGTCTCCTCAATCGGGGCATTCAGCGCAGCACTCAGGGACAGGGCCAGCACATCGCGCGATTTGCGTGGGTCGATGATACCGTCATCCCAAAGGCGGGCTGAAGCATAAAGCGGGTGCGACTGCTCCTCGAACATATCCAGCGTCGGACGTTTGAATTCGGCCTCTTCTTCGGCCGACCACGAGCCACCCTGCCGTTCGATCCCGTCGCGCTTGACGGTGGCCAGAACGCCGGCCGCCTGCTCGCCACCCATCACTGAAATCCGCGAATTGGGCCAGGTCCATAGGAACCGAGGCTGATAGGCGCGTCCCGCCATGCCGTAGTTCCCAGCCCCGAATGAGCCGCCAACCAGCATGGTGATCTTCGGCACAGATGTCGTCGCCACAGCGGTCACCATCTTGGCCCCGTGTCGCGCGATGCCTTCGTTCTCGTATTTGCGGCCCACCATGAAGCCGGTGATGTTCTGCAGGAACACAAGCGGCGTCTTGCGCTGAGAACACAGCTCGACAAAATGCGCACCCTTCTGCGCGGCCTCGGAAAACAGCACGCCATTGTTGGCGATGATCCCCACCGGGCAGCCTTTGATATGGGCAAAGCCGGTCACCAGTGTCTCGCCAAAGCGCGGTTTGAATTCATCGAACCTAGAGCCGTCGACCAGTCGCGCAATCACCTCGCGAATGTCGTAGGGCGTCCGCAGATCGGCGGGAACAACGCCCAGGATTTCCTCGGGGTCATAAGCCGGGTCCTCGGGTGCCTCGAACTGTAGGCCGGGCTTCAGCCCGGCACCGCCCAACGACCCGACCGCGCGGCGGGCCAAGGCCAGCGCGTGGGTGTCATCCTCGGCCAGATAATCCGCCACGCCCGAAAGGCGCGTATGCACATCACCGCCGCCCAGATCTTCGGCGCTGACCACCTCTCCGGTCGCGGCCTTGACCAGAGGCGGCCCGGCCAGAAAGATCGTCCCCTGCTCTTTGACAATGATCGTCACGTCCGACATCGCAGGCACATAAGCCCCGCCCGCCGTGCAAGAGCCCATCACGACGGCAATCTGAGCAATCCCCTTGGCGCTCATCCGTGCCTGATTGAAGAAGATGCGGCCAAAGTGGTCGCGGTCGGGGAAGACCTCATCCTGATTGGGCAGGTTCGCGCCGCCGCTATCGACCAGATAGATGCAGGGCAGATGGTTTTCCTCGGCAATCTCCTGCGCGCGGAGGTGTTTCTTGACGGTCATCGGATAGTAAGTGCCGCCCTTCACGGTGGCGTCGTTGCATACCACCATGACCTCGCGCCCCTGTACCCGGCCAATGCCCGCGATCACCCCGGCACAGGGCGCTGCATCACCATACATCCCATGCGCCGCCGTCGCGCCGATTTCCAGAAACGGAGACCCCGGATCGAGCAGGTTCGCAACCCTGCGCCGAGGCAGCATCTTGCCCCGAGATTCGTGCCGCACGCGAGATTTTTCGCCGCCTCCCATGCGGGCAGTTTCGGCAGCCGTCGAGATTTGCGCCAACGCGTCGAGATGGGCAGTACGGTTTGCTTTGAAGCCCTCGGAGGTGGGCATGGCTTTGGATGTGAGTTTCATGTTTCCTCCAGAAGCGATTCAATTTCAGAGAGCTGCCGCATCCACCAACTTGCAGCTTCGGACAACAACTCATCAAAAGACCAACCTGCAAACGGTCCTGTTGGCATGAGTATCGCTTTCATTGTTCTACCCTCCAAACCCGTGAAAAACGCTTCCGAAAACTGTTTTGACTCTTCTGATGCGTTCGGCCCGGCCGGCAAAGCTCTCCACTTGAGTTCCACCTCGTTGTCAGGCGACCAATTGGGCGCGTACTCTTTCAGAATTAAGTTTCTCTCTTTCTCGATGAACTCGGTAAAAATAGCGTCTCGACCTTCGCCTTTCTTCCATTGTTGAAATTTGCTTTCGACCTCTGCCTGAATTTCGGGGAATTTTTTGCAATCCACTTTATGCAGTACGTGGCCAACGACTCGCAGGAGGGTTACAGCTGAAACATACATTACTCTGGATTCGCCACCCGGCTGAATTGGGCCGTAAGCCCATTTGTAAATTGCGCTAGATGCATCATCCAGCGCCACTTGAGCTTTCAAACGCCGCGCTTCCTTGCCAAAGTTTACCCAAGTCATGCTTGGGCCTCCCCCGCCGCCCGCGCCTTCAATTCCTTACGGATCACCTTCCCCGTCACTGTCATCGGCAGCTCGTCCAGAAACGCCACCTCACGCGGATAGGAATACTGCGCCAGCCGGTCCTTGACCCACTCCTGCAACTCCGCGCCCGTCGCTTCGGCCCCCGGTTTCAACACTACGTAGGCCTTCACAATCTCGGTCCGCAGCTTGTCGGGCTTGCCAACGACGCCCACCGTCGCCACCGCCGGGTGGGTCAGCAGGCAATCCTCGATCTCGGCGGGGCCGATGCGGTATCCGGCAGACGTAATCACATCGTCGTCGCGGCCCACAAAACGCAGATAATCACCCTCCCACACGCCGCGGTCGCCGGTGATCAGCCAGTCACCGCGGAACTTCTCAGCTGTCGCCTCTGGCCGATTCCAGTATTCCAACAGCATCGAGGCCGAGCCGCGCCGGATAGCAACGTCGCCCTCCTCATCCGTCGGCTGGCCGTTATCATCGACTACAGCAACCTCATGCCCCGGCACCGGTTTGCCGATGCAGCCGGGGCGCACGGGGAAATCCTCGGCACAGGAGGACACAACCATATTGCATTCAGTCTGACCGTAGAACTCGTTGATCGTCAGGCCGAACGCCTGCTGCCCCCAGGCCAGCATCTCGGCCCCCAGAGGCTCACCCCCGGACGCGACCGAACGCAGACCGGGGATGCCTTGATCCGCCGCCTTCAGCATCCGCAGCGCGGTTGGCGGGAAAAACACATTCCGCACCCCACCGCGCGCCACCACGTCGGCGCAAGCCTCGGGCGAGAACTTCTCAAGCCGCGCGGCCACCACGGGGATGCCCAGCGCCAGACCGGGCATCAGCACGTCAAACAGCCCTCCGATCCAGGCCCAATCGGCGGGGGTCCAGAGGCAATCGCCCGGGCGCAGATGATTGTGGCTGATTGAAACACCCGGCAAATGACCGGTCAGAACCCGGTGCCCATGCAGCGCCCCTTTGGGGCTGCCGGTGGTGCCCGAGGTATAGATCAGCACGGCAGGATCCTCGGGCCCGGTATCAACGAAGGGCACCGGATCGCCGTCCCGCCCAATCTCGTCCACACTCAGCGACCGCGCCAGATCACCGACCAGCGCTACACCCTCATCATCGGTCAGAACAATGCGCGCGCCCGAATCTCCGATACGCGAGGCAAGTGCATCCCGCTTGAACAGCTTGAACAAGGGCACCGAAATCGCGCCGATCTTCCAGATGGCAAGGTGCGCCGCCGCACACCAGGGTGATTGGCTCAACAACACCCCCACCCGGTCGCCAGGCTGAACATGGTCCAGCAGACCCCGTGCGATGCCGTCGGTCATCTCGTGCAACGCGCCAAAACTGATGGCGTTGGCGCCGCCATCTGACAGGTCCAGAATCGCGGTCTGATCCGAAGGGTGTGACAGGCATTGGCGCGCCATATTCAGCCGGTTCGGAAGCGCCCAGCTTTGATCAGGATGCAAACCCGATATGACGTCAGCGGGACGCATCTGTATTCTCCCTTGTTTTGCAAAGATTTAGGTGTCCAAGGCCCGCTGCACTCATCGCGAAAACTTGATGCAGATCAGGGTCCTGCACCCGCGATGCCCTCACAAAGCGGGTATCAACAAAACCATAGGCATGAAAATGATCAAAACACTCGCCGCTTTGACCCTTTCGACCGCGCTTGTCGCGCTGGCTGCCCCGGCCTTCGCCCAATCTCAGGGTGACTGGACCGTCGGTGTCGGTGTTGGCTATCTGGACCCCAAGTCCGATAACGGCACGCTGGCCGGACTTGACGCTGACGTTGACTCGGACACTCGTCCGATCTTCACCGTCGAATACTTCATTCAGGACAACCTCGGCATCGAATTGCTGGCCTCGACCCCCTTTAGCCACGATGTCTCGCTTGGAGGCACCGAGATCGGCAGCGTCGATCACCTGCCGCCCACCCTGTCGTTGAACTATCACTTCCCGACCGGCAGCGCTTGGACGCCTTATGTCGGTGCGGGCGTGAACTACACTATCTTCTTCGATGAACAATCGTCTCTGGGCGACCTCGAGCTTGATAACTCGGTCGGTATCGCGCTGCAGGCCGGTGTGGACTATGCCGTTTCGGATGCGGGTGCGGTCCGTCTGAACGTGCGCTGGTTCGACATCGACTCGGACGCCACTCTGGACGGTGCCGATATCGGAACCGTCGAGATTGACCCATGGCTGGTGGGCGTGTCCTACGTTCATCGCTTCTGATCCAATCGCCAAAAGGCCCCGTGGTTCGCTGAACCGCGGGGCTTTTTTCACAGCATTTCGTTCATCATCTCGCGGCCAATCAGCATCCGGCGAATCTCGCTGGTGCCTGCGCCGATTTCCATCAGTTTGGCATCGCGGAAAATCCGGCTGACCGGAGAATCCGACAGGAACCCCGCCCCGCCCAGCGCCTGGACGGCCTGATGCGCCTGAACCATCGCCTGCTCGGACGCATAAAGACAACACGCCGCCGCATCCTGACGGGTCACATCCCCCCGGTCACAGGCTTTGGCAACCTCATAGACATAAGCCCGCGCCGAGTTCATCGCGGTGTACATATCCGCAATCTTGCCCTGCATCAGCTGGAACGATCCGATCGGTTTGCCGAACTGCTTACGCTCGGCCAGATAGGGCATGACCTCATCCAGACAGGCCGCCATGATGCCGGTGCCGATCCCGGCCAGCACAACGCGTTCATAGTCGAGACCGGACATCAGAACGGCAACGCCCCGGCCCTCTTCGCCCAGAACATTCTCGAACGGCACCTCGACATCTTCAAAGATCAGTTCGGCCGTATTCGACCCACGCATCCCCAGCTTGTCGAAATGGGGCGAGGTCGAGAAACCCGTCATCTCTTTCTCGATCAGAAAGGCGGTGATCCCTTTTGACCCCGCCTCAGGGTCGGTCTTGGCATAAACCACCAGAGTGTCCGCGTCCGGCCCGTTGGTGATCCAGTACTTGTTGCCGTTCAGCCGGTAATGATCGTTGCGCTTTTCGGCGCGCAGCTTCATCGACACCACATCCGACCCCGCCGAGGGTTCCGACATCGCCAGAGCACCCACATGATCGCCCGAAATCAGCCGCGGCAGATATTTCTGCTTCTGCTCCTCAGAACCATTCAACTTGATCTGGTTCACGCACAGGTTCGAATGCGCCCCGTAGGACAGCGAAACCGAGGCCGAAGCCCGCGCCACCTCTTCCACCGCGATGGTATGGGCCAGATAAGACATTCCCGCCCCGCCATATTCCTCGGGCACCGTGACGCCCAGCAGGCCGAGGTCTCCCATCTCTTTCCACAGCTCATTCGGGAACGCGTTGGATTTGTCGACCTCTGCCGCCATCGGCTTGACCCGCTCCTGCGCCCAGCGGTGGACCATCTCGCGCAGGGCGTTCACGTCCTCGCCCAGATCGAATTGCATTGTGGCGGTAAACATGCGGGCCTCCTCCGACCGAGTTAATGAACAAGTGTTCAATAACCAGATACCAGCGATTCCGCCTCTGGTCAACGACGTCGCGCTGACCAACGCAAAACGCCGCCCGGCAAGGGGCGGCGTTTACCAAAGGATCGAGCGTTCGCTGAAAGCGCACTCCGCCGGATTACGACTGATAGACCGCGCTGACCTCGGCCCGGATGATCCGCGCGATCAGGCGACAATCCTCAAGCGAAAAGGTCAGCGGAACACGCATATCCATGATCCCCGCCAATATCCGGTCACTCGCAGGCATCGGCGCACTGTCCGCATAACGCCAACTGTCGTAGCGCGAGGTAAAGCCCGAAGGTTCCGCACCGCCAAACCACTTCAACTCCACCCCACGCCCGGCGCACCGTCGGATCACCTCGGCGATCCGCTCTGACGACCAGTCCAGCAGCAGGAACTGGATCGAAGAGCCGACATAGGTTTCCTGCTCAGGACGCTCCACAATCGTCAGACCCGGCGTGTCGCGCAGCCCACGCTCAATCTCATCATAGCGCTCGTTCCAGCGCGCAACCTGCCGATCCAGATCCCGCAACTGCGGGCGCAGGATCGCAGCGCGCAGATTGTCCATGCGCCCCGACACATTGGGCGTCGTGTACTTGATCTGCTCAAACACTTCGGGGCCCGGGGCCGCCAGATGGCGTTCGTACAGCATATAAGACCCCGAAAGCATGGTGGCCTTTGCCGCCAGTTCCGGATCATCAGTGACCAGCAAACCGCCTTCGCCGGAATTCACGTGCTTGTATGTCTGGCACGAGTAACAGCCCACGGCCCCCTGCCGACCGGAAAGCTGCCCCCGCCATGCAGCGCCCATCGTGTGCGCACAATCCTCGATCACGACCACTCCGGCGGCATCGCACATCTGCATCAGCCGGTCCATGTCACACAGATGCCCACGCATATGGCTCAGCATCAGCACATGCGCCTGCCGCAGCTTGGCCTCAAGATCATCCAGATCAATGGTCAAAGTCTCGGTGACACCCACAAAGACCGGCTTTGCCCCTACCGATGCAATCGCCCCCGGCACAGGGGCCAGCGTGAATGCATTGGTCAGAACCGGATCCCCCGGCCCGACACCCACGGCCCGCAGGGCGGTGGCCAGGGCGTACCCGCCCGACGATACTGCCAGACAGTACTTCGCCCCCATCTGGGCCGCAAATTCCCGCTCCAGCAAGGCCGTCTCGCTCAATTCGCCCGGCACGACGTTATAACGGTGCAGACGACCATGGCGCATCACGGCCAGAGCGGCCTCGATCGCGTCTTCCGGGATGGGTTCCTGCTGGGTAAAACTGCCAGTGAATGTCTCGGTCATGACCTTGTTCTGGGGCTGCACGCGGTCAGCGTCAAGAGATCACGCCGCCGCTCCGATCAAATCGGAGACCAGTTTCGGCAAATCATCAAAATGATGCAGCAGCGCCTCGGGCTCCAACGCGGCCATATCCTCGCCCGAAGGGCCGAAGGTGACCAGCACCGAAGGCACACCCGCCGCCCGCGCCGTATTCCGGTCGGTATCGGAATCGCCGATCAGTATGCAGTGATCGGGATGCCCACCCGCGCGCCGCGCCGCTTCGCGCAACGGCTCGGGATCGGGTTTGCGCACCGGCAGCGTATCCGCCCCCACCAGCGACGCGAACGTGTCCCGCACACCCAACCGGGTCAGCAGAAGATCAGCCAGGCCCTCGGGTTTGTTGGTGCAAATGCCAACACCATAGCCCGCTTGCGCAAGCGCCTCGACGGCATCCATGGCACCGGGATAGAACCGCGTGTGCGTGTCAATCGCCTCGGCATAAGCCTCAAGCAGGACCGGGTAGTAGTCCGAAACCGTATCCTCGGCATAGGCCCCGACGCGCTTCAGGCCATGGGTCAGCATCATCCGGCCACCGCGCAGCGCGACGCCTGCATCCTGTTCGTGCACCAGCACATCGCCGTGCCCCATCTGTCGGAAACAGTGATTGGCCGCAGCCAGCAGATCACCGGATGTATCGGCCAATGTCCCGTCCAGATCGAAGATCACCGTGCGCATGTTACCCCCTGCCTCAGCGGTTTTTTGCCGTGTCATGTTGCAAACGGCAATCTTGTTTGATGGGCGAACCGCTTGCGCCTTTGACCTCAGCGGATAAAACGGGGCGCAACAAAACACAAAGAGAAAACGATTTCATGACGACCGCCCTTATCATTCTTGCCGCCGGGAAAGGCACAAGAATGAATTCTGACATTCCCAAAGTCCTGCACCCGATCGCGCAGGTGCCCATGCTGGTCCACGCCATGCGCGCCGGTGCGGTTCTGTCGCCCGAACGCACCGTGATCGTCACCGGGCACGGGGCCGAGGCGGTCTCGAAAGTGGCGCAGGCCGAGGACGAAAACGCCCGGATCGTGGTGCAGCAAGAACAGCTTGGCACCGCCCATGCCGTCGCGCAGGCGCGTGACGCGCTGGACGGGTTTGACGGCGATGCGGTCGTGCTGTTTGGCGACACCCCCTTCCTGCAGCCCGACACTCTGGAGCGGATGATCGCTGCACGGGCCGAAAATGATCTCGTCATCCTCGGGTTCGAAGCCGCCGACCCGGCGCGCTATGGCCGTCTGGTGATGCAGGGTGACACGCTGGAACGGATCGTCGAATACAAAGACGCCTCAGACGAAGAGCGCGCCATAACCTTCTGCAATTCCGGTCTTATGGCCTGCCATGCACAAACACTGTTCTCGCTGATCGACGCGGTTGGCAACGACAATGCGTCGGGCGAGTATTATCTGACCGATATCGTTGAGATCGCGCGCAACAAGGGCCTGCGCGTCACAGCAGTCGCCTGTGACGAAGCGCAGACATTGGGCGTGAACTCCCGCGCGGATCTGGCCTCGGCAGATGCGGTTTTTCAAGCGCGCGCGCGGGCAGAACTGCTGGATCTGGGCGTGACATTGATGGCCCCCGAGACGGTCTATCTGGCCGCAGACACCATCATCGGGCGCGATACACTAATCGAACCAAACGTGGTCTTCGGCCCCGGCGTCACCGTCGAAAGCGGCGCCACGATCCGTGCGTTCTCGCATCTTGAGGGTTGCCATGTCAGTCGTGGCGCGACCGTTGGCCCCTATGCCCGGCTGCGTCCGGGCACCGAGCTGGCTGAAAACACCCGCATCGGCAATTTCGTCGAGATCAAGAATGCCGAAATCGCCGAGGGCGCGAAAGTCAATCACCTGAGCTATATCGGCGATGCCTCGGTAGGCGCTGCAACAAATATTGGGGCCGGTACGATCACCTGCAACTATGACGGGGTGATGAAACACAAAACCACGATTGGGGACAACGTGTTCATCGGGTCCAACACGATGCTGGTCGCTCCGGTGACACTGGGAGACGGCGCGATGACTGCGACCGGGACTGTTGTAACCAAGGACGTGGATCCTGACGCCCTTGCCGTGGCGCGCGCCAAGCAGGAAAACAAGCCCGGCTATGCGCGTAAACTGTTTGATATGCTGAGGGCGAAAAAAGCGCGCCGCGACAAAGGAGCCTGAACGATGTGCGGAATTGTAGGTGTTCTGGGCAGTCACGAAGCAGCCCCCATTCTGGTCGAGGCGCTGAAACGGCTGGAATATCGCGGCTATGACAGCGCCGGGATTGCCACCGTCAATGATGGCGTGCTGGGTCGCCGCCGGGCCGTGGGCAAGCTGGTCAACCTGAGCGACCTTCTGGTGCATGATCCGCTGCCCGGCAAGTCCGGCATCGGTCATACCCGCTGGGCTACCCACGGCGCGCCGTCGGTCAGCAACGCGCATCCGCACAAGGCCGGACCGGTCGCCGTGGTGCACAATGGCATCGTCGAGAACTATCGCGAGCTGCGCGCCGAACTGGCCGAGCACGGCATCGGCTTTGAAACCGAGACCGATACCGAAACCGTCGCCCTGATGACCGAGCTTTACCTGTCGCGGGGCATGGCACCGGTTGATGCCGCGTTCAAAACCATCGACCGGCTTGAGGGCGCGTTCGCGCTGGCCTTTCTGTTCAACGGGCAAGATGACCTGATCGTCGCGGCCCGCAAAGGCTCGCCGCTGGCGATTGGCCACGGGGACGGTGAAATGTATGTCGGATCGGACGCAATTGCGCTTGCGCCGCTCACCGATCGCATCACCTATCTGGAAGAGGGCGACCGCGCCGTTCTGACCCGCGCCTCGCTTGAGATTCGCAACGGCGCCGGCGAGATCGCTAACCGCGAGATGCGCCAGATCAAGCTGGATCAGACGCGCGCGGACAAAGGCGGTCACAAACACTATATGGCGAAGGAAATCGCAGAGCAGCCTGTGGTGGTCGCCGAAGCGATCCGCTCGTATCTGCCGACCGGCGGCGATCAGATCGTTCTGCCCGAAGGGCTGGACTTTGCCAAGCTTGACCGGTTGACCATGGTTGCCTGTGGCACGGCGTTTTATGCCTGCCTGACCGCCAAATACTGGTTCGAGCAGCTGGCCAAAATGCCCGTCGAGGTGGATATTGCCAGCGAGTTCCGCTATCGCGAACCTCCGATCACCGACCGGACGCTGGCGCTGTTCGTCAGCCAGTCGGGCGAAACCGCCGATACGCTGGCGGCGCTGCGCTATTGCGAGGGCAAGGCAGACAAGATCGTTTCGGTGGTCAATGTTCCCGAAAGCTCGATTGCGCGGGAAAGCGACATCGCCCTGCCGATCCATGCCGGGGTTGAGATCGGCGTGGCCTCGACCAAGGCCTTCACCTGCCAGCTGAGCGTGCTGCTGATGCTGGCGCTGAAAGCCGCTGCAGATCGCGGCACCCTGACCCCAGCAGAATTGGCGGACCATGCCGCCGCGCTAAGGGGATTGCCTTCGGTTCTGAACACGGCGCTGGACGAAAACGACGCGATCCGCAAATCCGCCCAGCGCCTGTCCGAGGCGCGCGACGTTCTGTTTCTGGGGCGCGGCCTGATGTATCCGCTGGCCATGGAAGGGGCACTGAAACTGAAAGAAATCAGCTATATCCACGCCGAAGGTTACGCATCGGGTGAGCTCAAGCATGGCCCCATCGCGCTGATCGACAAGCACATGCCCGTGGTCGTCATGGCCCCGCGCGATGCGGTGTTCGACAAAACGGTCTCAAACATGCAAGAGGTGATGGCGCGTAAGGGCAAGGTCATTCTGGTCTCGGACGACGATGGCATCGCCGACGCCGAAGACGGGGTCTGGAGCACGATCCGAATGCCGCATGTCCATCCCAGCCTTGCTCCGATCCTCTATTCGGTACCTGCGCAGTTGCTGGCTTATCACACCGCCGTTGCCAAAGGGACGGACGTAGACCAGCCCCGTAATCTGGCGAAATCCGTGACTGTTGAATGAGCGCGGCTCTGCTCAGAACCCATCTGGATCAGATCAAAGCCCATGCCGACCCGGCGCGGGCCGAGCAGGTCGCGGCCTATCACAAGGTTGACCGCACCTATCTGGGCGTCGCCAACCCGATCCTGAACGATCTGACCAAAGAATGGCGGCGCGAGCTCGACCTACCCGAGCGGGTCGAACTGGCCTCGGCCCTTTGGCAGACAGACATCCACGAAGCCCGCGTGGCAGCGGCGAAGCTGCTGACTCAGGCGCGCATCCGGCCCGATGACGGCGTTTGGGACCTGCTACAAAGCTGGGTGCCCGATTTTGATGCCTGGGCCATCGCCGATCATGCCTGCATGGCGATGCAGAAGCGATTGTCTGCCGACCCGTCAAGGCTGGATCAGGTCGAACAATGGACGCTGTCCGATCATATGTGGACCCGGCGCGCGGCCTTAGTCGCCACCCTGCCCTGGACCAAGCAGAACCACCCCAAGCCAGAGGATCTGGCATGCCGAGACCGGGTACTGGGCTGGGCGGCGGGCTATGTCCCCGACCGGGATTGGTTCATCCAGAAAGCCATAGCATGGTGGCTGCGTGAACTGTCCAAACATGACCCCAAACGGGTGATCGATTTTCTGGACCAGCACGGCATGGCGATGAAGCCCTTCGCCCGGAAAGAGGCGGGGAAATACCTGCGGGACTAGTCTGAATAGACGTCCAGCTCGACCAGTTCATCGAACGGGATCAACAGGGCGCGCATCGCCTCAAGCGACAAACGACTGCCGCCGCCTTCCGGCCCGCTCGCAGGCACGAGCGTTACATAGGCCTGCGCCCCGGTGCGCGGCACGACCACGCGGCCATTGAGTTCCACCTCCACCAACGGCGTCTGCAACCAGCGCCCCGGAGTGTTCGGATCCCCCAGACCCGCAACCGTCCTTTTCGCGCCGACCCATCTGACATCGTCCACGGCCGGAGCGGGCGTCTGCCCGACAACTGCAGCAGTCGGAGCCGTCTCAGGCTGCGCAGGGGCGCTTCCGAACACCCGATCCGTTGTCGACCGGACCGTATCGCAACCCGCGATCATGCCACACAGCAAAAGAAACACATATCTCATATGCAAAACGTAAGGTCCTGCGCTTATCTGTACCAGTCCAAAACGCAGATCACACTTGCCGCGTCCCCGCCTGCGCTTTACCTATAAGCCATGACAGCTCCGCTTATCGACCCGTTTGCCCGCGCCATCACCTATCTCCGCGTCTCCGTCACGGACCGCTGTGATTTTCGCTGCGTCTATTGCATGTCCGAGGACATGAAGTTCCTGCCCAAAAAGGACCTGCTGACGCTGGAAGAACTTGACCGCATGTGCACCACCTTCGTGAACATGGGTGTCGAAAAGCTGCGCATCACTGGTGGCGAACCTCTGGTGCGGCGAAACATCATGTCCTTCTTCCACAACATGACCCGGCATCTGGACAGCGGCGCGTTGAAAGAGCTGACGCTGACCACCAACGGCTCGCAACTGCACCGTTTCGCGGATGATCTTTATGCGGCTGGCGTACGCCGGGTGAATGTCTCGCTGGACACGCTGGACGAAGACAAGTTTTCCAAGGTCACGCGCTGGGGCCGCCTGAAACAAGTGCTGAACGGCATCGACGCGGCGCAAAAAGCAGGACTGCGGATCAAGATCAATGCCGTGGCGCTGAAGGGCTTCAACGAACCGGAACTGCCGCGGATCACAGAATGGTGCGCCGAACGCGACATGGACCTGACCTGGATCGAGGTCATGCCCATGGGCGATATCGGCAACGAGGATCGGCTGGATCAGTACTGGTCCCTGAAAGACGTGCGCAAGGAATACGAGAACCACTATACCGTGACCGATCTGGCCGAGCGCACCGGCGGCCCCGCCCGCTATGTCCGTCTTGAAGAGACCGGCCAAAAGATCGGCTTCATCACCCCGCTGTCCCATAACTTCTGCGAAAGCTGCAACCGCGTGCGCCTGACCTGCACCGGAGAGCTGTATATGTGCCTCGGCCAGGAAGACATGGCCGACCTGCGCGGTGCCCTGCGCGACCACCCCGAGACCGAAGAACCGCTGGAACAGGCGATCCGCGCCGCAATCAACCTCAAGCCAAAGGGCCATGATTTCGACTATTCCCGGCAGGCTGTCGACGGCCAGATGAGCCGCCACATGAGCCACACAGGCGGCTGATTTGCCCGGCCCCGGCGGACAGCCGACGCTGCTGTTCAAGCTGTACTGCGGTCTGACTTCTCTGGTCGGACCACTGATCTGGCGCAAGGTACGCGCAAAACTGCAGGCCGCCAACGTCCCTGAGCAGCGACAGCAGGAAAGGTTGGGCCATGCCAGCCTGCCCCGCCCCGACACCCGCCTGATCTGGTTCCACGCCGCCAGCGTCGGCGAAAGCCTGTCCGTCCTCAGCCTGATCACGCGACTAGGCGAACGCCTGCCCGACGCTGAATTCCTGATCACCTCGGGCACCCCGACCTCCGCCGAACTGATCGCCAAACGCCTGCCCCCGCGCACGCGCCACCAATACCCGCCACTCGACAGCAGCGGACCGGTGCGACGGTTTCTGGACCATTGGCAACCGGATGCGGCCATCTTCGTCGAAAGCGAAATCTGGCCCCGCCTTATCGTCGAGACCTCAAGACGCGGAACACCGCTGGCCCTGCTCAACGCGCGCCTGTCCGAGAAATCCGTCGCCGGTTGGACGAAGCGTCCCAAGACTGCCCGGTTCCTCCTGAACCATTTCTCCCTGTTCCTGACCCAGAACACGAAAACCGCCAGCAACCTGATCGCTATGGGTGCCGCTCCTGAGAAGGTACAACCCGGCACCAACCTCAAGGCCCTGTCCGACCCACTTCCTGTGGACACAAAAACGCTGTCCCAGATCAAGCAGCAGATCGGCGATCGCCCGGTCTGGATCGCCAGTTCCACTCATCAGGGTGAGGAAGAAACCGTTCTCACCGCGCATAAAGCTCTGCTCGACCGCTGGCCCGATCTGCTGCTTCTGCTGATCCCGCGCCACCCCGAGCGCCACACCGAAATCGGTGATCTGATCCGTGCCCAAGGCCTTACACATGCCCTGCGCAGCACCGACCAGCCCATCACCGGCCATACTCAGATCTACATGGCCGACACGCTGGGCGAGTTGGGCACATGGTACACCCTTTGCCCGATCGTCTTCCTCGGCGGTTCCCTGAAAGAGATCGGAGGGCACAACCCCTTCGAACCCGCGCAAGCCGGAGCCGCGGTCCTGACCGGCCCGGGCACCTTCAATTTCGCGGAAACCTTCGCCCCGCTGATAGAAACTGGCGGCGCCATCGAGGTCCAGTCAGCGCCCGATCTGACCAAGGCCGTCGACCGCTGGCTCTCGGACATCAACGCACTGACCAAAGCCCGCGCCGCCGCCCAGTCCTGCGTCAACACCCAAGCCACCGCGCTGGACATGGTCATCGAAACCCTCTGCTCCACGCTCGACTTGCGTGCACCGGATCCCTCTTCATCTGGCTAAAAATATCCCGGGGGTGTGGGGGCAGAGCCCCCACGCTGTCCATCAGGCTGCAGGCATCCGCTGCTCAACAATCTCGGCCCACCAGCTGCACCCAGCCGGAATCGCTTCATCGTTGAAGTTATACTCGGGGTGATGAACCATCGCCGTGTCGCCGTTGCCCACCAGAATATACGCCCCCGGACGTTCTTCCAGCATAAAGGCGAAATCCTCGCCCCCCATGACCAGCGGCGCGTCATCGCAAGCCCCCGATACAGACCGCGCCACGTCTGCGGCAAATTCGGTCTGCTCATCGCTGTTCACCATGACGGGATAGCCCCGGATATAGGTCACGTCCGCAGTCCCGCCAAAGGTCGCGGCCACTCCGGCGCAAATCTCGTTGATCCGCGTCTCTGCCAGATCGCGCATCTCTTTGCTCATGGTGCGCACGGTGCCTTTGATCTGCACGGTCTGCGGGATCACGTTGAATGCCTTCGAGGATGTCTCGAACGAAGTCACCGACACCACCACCTGATCAATCGGGTCGGCATTGCGCGAGGCAATCGTTTGCAACGCCAGAACCGCCTGCGCCGTCATCACGGTCGTATCCACCGTCTCCTGCGGTTTGGCGGCGTGACCTCCGCGGCCCTCGAAGGTGATGTCGAACTGATCGGTCGCCGCAAAGAACGAGCCCGGGCGGATCGCAAAACTGCCGACCGGACGACCCGGCCAGTTGTGCATGCCGTAGACTTCCTGAATGTTCCACCGCTCCATCATGCCGTCTTCGCACATCTCGCGACCACCGCCGCCGCCCTCTTCTGCGGGCTGGAAGATCACCACCACCGTACCGTCGAAATTGCGCGTCTCAGACAGGTATTTCGCCGCCCCCAACAGCATCGCCGTATGCCCGTCATGCCCACAGGCATGCATCGCGCCGTCGGTTTTCGAGGCATAGTCTAGCCCTGTCGCCTCATGGATCGGCAGCGCATCCATATCGGCGCGCAATCCAATCACCTTTCCGCCGGTATCGGCCTTACCCTTGATCACACCAACAACCCCGGTACGACCGATCCCGGTCACGACCTCATCGCAGCCGAATTCCTTCAGCTTTTCGGCCACCAAGGCGCTGGTGCGGTGTGTTTCGAACAGAATCTCGGGGTTTTCGTGAATATCCCGTCGCCATGCGGTGATTTCATCCTGCAACTCGGCAAAGCGGTTTTTGACTGGCATCTCTTCTCTCTCCTATTTCAAGCCGCCGGCATCCGGCGCTCGACCATTTCGGCAAACCAGGAACATCCCATCGGGATGATCTCATCATTGAAATTGTATTCGGGGTGGTGCAGCCCGGCGCTGTCGCCATTGCCCAGCACAATGAAAGCCCCGGGGCGTTCTTCCAGCATGAACGAGAAATCCTCGCCCCCCATCACCATTGGCGCTTCACCACAGCTGCCGCCCACGGAAACGGCGGCCTCAGTCGCATACCCCGTCTGCTCCTCGGCATTGATCGTCACCGGAACGCCGCGCTTATAGGTCACTTTGACCGTGCCACCGAAGGTCTCAGCGATGCCCTGCGCCACCTCGTTCAGTCGCGCTTCGATCAGGTCGCGCATGTCGTTCGAATGCGTCCGCACAGTACCCTTCACCTGCGCCGACTGCGGGATCACGTTGAACGCCTTGGACGAGGTCTCGACCGACGTCACCGACAGAACCGCCTGCAAAATCGGGTCCGCGTTGCGCGATACAATGGTTTGCAGCGCAACAATCAACTGAGACAGCATGACGGTTGTATCAATAGTCTCCTGCGGCTTGGCCGCGTGGCCTCCGCGCCCTTCCAGATGAATGTCGAATTCATCGGCGGCTGCCAGCAGAGGCCCAGAGCGGATCGCAAACTGACCGGTCGGCACACCGGGTACATTGTGCATGGCATAGACTTCCTGAATACCGAAGCGATCCATCAGACCGTCCTTGCACATGGCCTCGGCTCCATTGCCGCCCTCTTCGGCAGGCTGAAAGATCACGATGGCCGTGCCGTCAAAGTTCCGCGTCTCGGACAGGTACTTCGCCGCGCCCAGAACCATCGCGGTGTGGCCATCATGGCCGCAAGCGTGCATGGCGCCTTCGGTCTTGGACGCATAGTCCAGCCCCGTCTGCTCCTGCATCGGCAGCGCATCCATATCGGCACGCAACCCGATCACGCGGCCCTGCGTATCGGTCTTGCCCTTGATCACCCCTACAACACCTGTGCGGCCAATGCCGGTCACAACCTCATCGCAGCCGAATTCTTTCAGCTTTTCGGCGACCAAAGCACTGGTGCGGTGGGTCTCATACAGGATTTCGGGGTGCTGATGGATATCCCGCCGCCAACCGGTGATTTCCTCGTGCATTTCGGCAAGTCGGTTCTTGATTGGCATCTGATCCTCCCAAATCAGGCGACGGGCAATCGTCGTTCCACCAGCTCAGCAAACCAGCTGCATCCGGCGGGAATGGCGTCGTCGTCGAAGTTGTATTCCGGGTGATGGCACATCGCCGTGTCCCCGTTTCCGATAAAGATGTAGGCTCCGGGCCGTTCTTCAAGCATGTAGGCGAAATCTTCGGACGGCATGATCGGATCGGTGCTGTCATTGATCTTGCCCGCCACGGCCTGCGCAGCCTCGGCGGCATAGATCGTTTCGTCGTCCGAGTTCACCGTCACCGGATAGCCCGGCGTCCACGTCATCGTGGCCGACGCGCCGAAGGCCGAGGCGGTGTCTTCCGCAATCCGGCGCACGCGGTCCTCGGCGATTTTCCGGTATTCCGGGTCCAAAGTCCGCACCGTGCCCTGCAGCCGCACCGTATGCGCGATCACGTTCGAGGCGACGCTGTCCGTCACGAACGTTCCAACCGTCAGCACGACACGTTTGATCGGATCAACGGTCCGGGACACAACCGATTGCAAAGCCACAACAATATGAGACGCCACAAGCGTGGTATCCACCGCTTCATGCGGCGCGGCGGCGTGACCACCTTTGCCCGTGACGACGATTTCAAACTCATCGGACGAGGCCAGCAAAGCGCCGGGCCGGATCGCAAATTCCCCGACCGGCAGGCCCGGCATGTTGTGCATGCCATAGACTTCCTGAATGCCCCAGCGGTCCATCAGCCCGTCCTGACACATGGCCAGACCACCTGCGCCACCTTCTTCGGCGGGTTGAAAGATCAGCACAACCGTACCGTCGAAATTCCGCGTCTCAGCCAGATACTGCGCCGCGCCCAGAAGCATCGAGGTATGTCCGTCATGCCCACAGGCATGCATCTTACCCGAAACGGTCGAGGCATAGTCCAGCCCCGTCGCCTCTTCAATCGGCAGCGCATCCATATCCGCCCGCAGCCCGATCACCCTACCTTGCGTGTCCTGTCGTCCCTTGATCACTGCCACCACGCCGGTCTTGCCGATCCCCGGTGTGATCTCGTCGACGCCGAACTCTTTCAGGCGGTCGACCACGAAGCCTGCGGTTTCTTCCACGTCATACATCAGCTCGGGATGCATATGCAGATGGCGACGCCATTTGGTGATCTCGCCATGCATCTCGGCGAGCCGGTTCTTGACGGGCATCCTTGACCTCCGATCAGAGCGTTATTCGCAGAGCCGTTCTACCAGACGTTCCATGAATTTCTGGCCTGCGTTGAATTGAGAAATCGTAATGAATTCATTTGGCTGATGCGCCTGCGCGATGTCACCGGGGCCGCAGATGACGGCGGAATAACCCGCCTCCTGAAACTGCCCCGCCTCGGTGCCATAGCTGACCACATGGCTGGCATTGTCGCCAGTGAGTGAACGCACCAGCATCTCGGCCTCACCTTCGGTCTCGGGCACCAAGGCAGGCACTGCGAAATGGTCGGTAACATCGATGCGCGCCTCGGGACGAACGGCCTGCATCCGGGCCTCGGCCTGTTTCACCTGCTCAAGATAATCCGCGCGCCATTGGGCCGCGCTTTCCCCCGGCACCACGCGGAAATCCATCATGAAGCGGCAATCCTTGGCGGTGATGTTATGCGCGGTACCGCCTTCGATCATGCCCACATGGCACGTCGTCCAGGGCGGATCGAACACCGCCGCGATGTCCGAAGGCTGCGCCGCCATATTCTCGGCATTGCGCTTGTTGGCCCAGTCGATCAGCGGCGCGGCCTCCATGATCGCGTTGACGCCGGTGTGCATGATCGAGCTATGCACCTCGAACCCGACCATATGCGTGTCATAGCCGAATCCGCCTTTGTGGCCGGTGACGGCCTGCATCACCGAAGGCTCGCCCACGATCACGGCCGAGCCTTTCGGCAGGACCTTCTGCATCGCTTCGATCATCGGCGGGGCACCGGTGCAGCCGACCTCTTCGTCAAAGCTCAGCGCCAGTTGCACAGGGCGATTGATGCCTGCGTGATGCGCCTCGACCAGTGCCCAGATCGCCAAAGCGTCAAAGCCTTTCATATCGCAGGTGCCGCGCCCGAAATACTTGCCGTCTTTTTCGGTGACGATGAAGGGATCGGTATCCCACGGCTGGCCATCGACCGGCACCACATCCGTATGGCCAGACAGAACAATCGCGCCTTCTTCCCACGGGCCGACATGCGCGAAAACGGCTGCCTTGTGCGGCTGCTCCGGGTCCGGCCAGCGATGCGGCTCGATCCCGTGGCTGCGCAAATAATCTTCGACCCAGTCAACCAATGGCAGATTGGTTTCGCGACTTACCGTTGGAAAAGAGATCAGCTTGGTCATGATCTCAAGCGGGCTCAGGCGTTGGGACATTTAGTTCAGTATCCGCTGTCGGTCGTCAGCACGAAGTGACCTGGTTCAACCTCGTCATACTGCGAGGGTTCGGGGGTGTACCCAATCGAGTGAATCGGCGACGGAATCGGCTTGAAATTCAGGTCTTTTTCCGACTTCCGCTTGTTTGGATCGGCAATCGGCACCGCCTTCATCAGCGCCTGCGTATACGCGTGCTGGGGGTTCTCGAACACCCGCGCCCGAGGGCCGAGCTCAACGATCCGGCCCAGATACATCACGCCCACATGGTGGCTGACCCGTTCTACCACAGCCATATCGTGGCTGATGAACAGATAGCTGAGGTTCAGTTCCGATTGCAGCTCCATCATCAGGTTCAGAACCTGCGCCTGCACCGAGACGTCCAGCGCCGAGACCGCCTCATCCGCCACAATCAGTTTGGGGTTCAGGGCCAGCGCGCGGGCGATGGCAATCCGTTGCCGCTGACCGCCCGACATCTCATGTGGGAAGCGGCGCATGAAGCTGCGCGGCAGTTGCACCTTGTCAAACAGTTGCGCCACCCGGTCCTGCAATTCCGACCCCGAGGCGACGCCGTAATTGCGCATCGGTTCCGCCACCTGATCGACCAGTTGCATCTGTGGGTTCAGCGAGGCGAACGGGTCCTGAAAGATCATCTGCATATCCAGCCGCGCCTTGCGCAGGCCCGCCGGATCCAGCTTCATGATATCGACGCCGTCCAGATCGACCGCACCCTTCATCGGTTCAACCAGACGCAGGATCGAGCGCCCAGCCGAAGACTTGCCGCAGCCCGACTCGCCCACAAGGCTGAGGGTCTGACCGCGGTTGATGGTGAACGACACATCCTCGACCGCGTGCACGTTCGAAATGGTCCGACGCAGCAATCCGCCTTTGACCGGAAAGCGCGTGGTCAGGTTTTTGACCGTCAGCAGAACATCGTTGGTACCCGGAATCGGCGCGATGTTCTGGCCTTCGACACCCAGCAACTTCATCGGCTCGGGCGCGGCCTTGCCCTGCATCTCGCCCAGCTTGGGCACCGCAGCCAGCAGCGCTTTGGTGTAATCGTGCTGCGGATTCTCGAAGATTTCGTTAACCGTACCTTCTTCGACCTTGTTGCCCCGGAACATCACAACCACGCGGTCGGCCATCTGAGCGACCACGGCCATATCGTGAGTGATGAACATCACCGCCGTTCCGGTCTCGCGCTTGAGACGGTCCATCAGCGCCAGAATCTCGGCCTGAATGGTCACATCCAGCGCGGTCGTCGGTTCATCCGCGATCAGCAGGCGCGGTTCGCAGGCCATGGCCATGGCGATCACGACTCGCTGCCTCATGCCACCCGACAATTCGTGCGGGTATTGCTTTAGCCGCCGTTCAGGTTCGGGGATGCGCACCTGTCGCAGCAGCTCCAGCGCGCGTTCCTCGGCCTGCGTCTTCGACATATCCTTGTGGATGCGCAGCCCTTCGGTCAGCTGCCGCCCCACCGTGAACACCGGGTTCAGGGCGGTCATGGGTTCCTGAAAGATCATCCCGATCTCATTGCCGCGAATCTGTTTCATCAGATCCTGATTGGCATCGGCCAAATTCATCTCCTCGCCGTCGCGGCGATCAAACAGCAATTGCCCGCCCGCGATCTCGCCCCCGCCGAACTCGACCAGCCGCATCAGCGACAGCGAGGACACCGACTTGCCGGACCCGGATTCGCCAACGATACATACGGTTTCACCGGGATTCACCTCGAACGAGACATCCTCGACGCCGACCACCGGACCGTCCTTGGTCTGAAACTCGACCCGCAGTTTTTTGATCTGGGCAATAGGCTGATCCAGCACGCGCGCTCTCCCCTTGGCGGCTTTTTGGTTTGAGTGCCAAACGCTAAGGCGGGGGGGCGGGAAAAGTCAAACCCATTGCCGGTTTTCCTGCAGGCAAGGCTTGCAATTTTCTAAAACTCTGTTTCGATACGCCGCGTAACCGCTTTGGGGAGAAGACGGAAAACACGTTCGCGTGACTGCCGTTATCGTTGTTTTTCAACGCATTAAACCCCATCGCGGCAACGCCTAATCCGCGGGCATCGCGGAAAAGACCGAGACACGAATGTGTCCAACATGGAGTGTATGATGAAAATCAAAACCCTTTTGCTTGGTGCGATTGCAAGCACGGCAATGGCCCCGATGGCCTTTGCCGAGCGCGGATCGGACGGCAATGTCAGCATTATTTACTGGCAGGCCCCGTCGATCATGAACCCGTTCCTGTCGGGCGGCACCAAGGATGTGGAAGCGGCCTCGCTGGTGATCGAACCTCTGGCGCGCTACGACCAGGACGGGAACATGGTTCCGTTTCTTGCGGCTGAAATCCCGACCGTTGAAAATGGCGGCGTCAGCGAAGATCTGACAACGATTACATGGAAGATCGCACCCGGTCTCACCTGGTCGGACGGTACGCCGTTCACATCGGCGGATGTGAAGTTTACCGCTGATTACTGCATGCACCCCGAAGGCGGTTGTGCGCAGGTGACCAAATTCGAAGGTGTCACCTCGGTTGAGGCCGTGGACGACCTGACGGTCAAAGTCACCTTCGATGCACCGACACCCTTCCCATACGGCCCGTTTGTGGGCGGTGAAAGCCCGATCATTCAGGCCGCTCAGTTCGCCGATTGTGTAGGCGCAAAAGCCCCCGAATGCACCGATGAGAACTTTAACCCGATCGGCACCGGGCCGTTTGTCGTCACCGAGTTTAAGCCGAACGACGTGATCACTTTTGCGGCCAATGAGAATTATCGTGATCCGGCCAAACCGGCCTTTGCGTCTGTGACCTTCAAAGGCGGTGGCGATGCGACAGCCGCAGGCCGTGCTGTCATGGAAACCGGCGAGTTCGATTACGCCTGGAACCTGCAGCTGGCACCCGAAGTGATCGCTCAGATGCAAGAAGGCGGCAAGGGCACTCCGGTCGCAGGCTTCGGCCCGCTGGTCGAGCGTATCATGCTGAACCAGACCAACCCGTCGCCTGATCTGCCGGAAGGCGAGCGTTCGACAGCTAAGCATCCACATCCGTTCCTGCGGGATCCTGCGGTTTACAAAGCCATGTCCATGGCCATCGACCGCCCGCTGCTCGTCGAGATCGGCTATGGTCAGGCCGGCAAGGTGACCTGTAACTGGGTCCCGGCTCCGGCTGCGTTCAACTCGACCTCGATGACCTGTGATACGCAGGATATCGCAGGCGCCAACGCGCTGCTGGATGAGGCTGGCATCGTGGACACCAATGGCGACGGCATCCGTGAAAAAGACGGCGTTCCGCTGAAAATCGTCTATCAGACCTCGACCAACGCCGTCCGTCAGGATTTCCAGGCGCTGATCAAGGAATGGTGGAGCCAGATCGGCATCGAAACCGAACTGCGCAACATCAACGCATCGGTCTTCTTTGGTGGTGATCCGGGCTCGCCCGATACGTTCCAGAAGTTCTATGCTGATGTTGAGATGTACGCCAACACCTTCAACGGCACCGATCCGCAGTCCTATCTGGGCAACGGTCTGTGCGACAAGGCCCCGCGTCCTGAGACGCAGTGGCAAGGCGAAAACATCAGCCGCTTCTGCAACGAGGAATTCGACAGGCTGCACGGTCAGCTCGCCGAAACCGCCGGTCTGGAAGCCCGCGCCGAGATCGCGAAACAGCTGAACGACATCATCGTTCAGAACGGCGGTATGATCCCGCTGGTACACCGTGGTCGCCTGTCGGCGCACTCGAACACGCTGGGTGGCGTTGTCCTGAACGTTTGGGACAGCGAACTGTGGAACATTGCGGACTGGTACCGCAAAACCGGTTCCTAAACCTTAGCCTTGCAAAACTGCGCCCCGGTCCATATCGGGGCGCAGTCTTTTGCACGCCACCCCAACAAGAAGACGCATATAAAGGCGCCTCTTAATGCTTAACTTTACCATTCGACGACTGGTGCTGGCCGTACCCACGCTGCTGTTCATCAGCCTCGTCATCTTCCTGCTGTTGGAACTCGCCCCCGGCGACCCGATGGCGCAGGTTCCGCTCACCGTTCCGCCCGAAGTCAAAGAGAAAATGCGCGAGGCGCTTGGCCTCGGCCAGCCGATGCATATCCGGTTCTGGAAATGGATCGTGCAGTTCTTCTGGATCGAACCTCAGGTTCTGGTCGACCATATGTTCGGCACCACTTTCTCCGAAGGTGACCTGCGCGTGATTTCGTGGCAGACCCGCTCGCCCGTCATGGACATCGTCGTTCAGCGTATCCCGCAGACCCTGTGGGTTGTTGGCACCGCCTATGTGGTCGCCATCCTGATCGCCCTGCCAATCGGCATCTATTCCGCTTACCGCCAGTATTCCTGGTTCGACCAGATGGGCACGTTCGTGTCGATGGTCGGCTTCTCGGTCCCGCCCTTCTTCTCGGGCGTGCTTGTGATCGTGATCTTCTCGGTCCAGCTGGGCTGGTTCCCGTCGATCTATGACACCACCCACGTGGTCAACAGCTGGGACAGTTTCGTCGTGCAGCTCAAGCAGATGATCATGCCGGTGATGGTTCTGGCGCTGCAGATCACGGCGCAGTTGAGCCGGTTCATGCGCGCCTCAATGCTGGACAACCTCAATCAGGATTACGTCCGCACCGCCCGCGCCAAGGGCCTCAGCGAATACACCGTCGTCATGGTCCACGTCCTGCGCAACTCGATGATCCCGGTGGTCACCGTGATCGCGCTGGGTATTCCGGCCATCTTCGGCGGCGCAATCATCACCGAGCAGGTGTTCAAGGTGAACGGTATCGGCCAGTTGCTGATCGGCGCGATCCAAGCCAACGACCTGCCGATGGTGCAGACCCTGACCTTCATCTTTGCCGTGTTGATCGTGCTGTTCAATCTGATCGCCGACGTCCTGTACGGCATTCTGGACCCGAGGATTCGCTATGACTGATACCGATAAATCAGACACGCTGATCCCGGACGAAGGATTGGCCGCCGCCTCCACTGCCGTTCCCGGTGCGGGCACGATTGAGGAACTGACCACCCCGCCCCGCAGCCAGTGGCGGGATGTGTGGGATCAGTTCAAAACCCACAAAGGCGCGATGATCGGGGCGATCCTGTTCATCTTCATCGTGGCGGCCGTGTATCTGGGTCCGTTTATCTGGACGATCGACCCGACCCAGATCGACATCCGGTCGCGCAACCAGGGGCCCAGCCTTGCGCATCCGTTTGGCACCGATCAGTTGGGCCGGGACATTCTGGCGCGGATGATGTCGGGCGGTCAGACCTCGGTTTCGGTCGGCATCACCGCAATGCTGCTGGCGCTGTTTCTGGGTTCGTTCATCGGCGTTCTGGCCGGGTTCTTCAAACGGCTGGACGGCCCGCTGATGCGCCTGACCGATCTGTTTCTGGCGCTGCCCCTTCTGCCCCTGCTGCTGGTCATGATGCTGTTGTTCCGCGAGCCGCTGTCGGCAGCTTTCGGACTTGAGCGCGGCATTTTCATCCTGATCGTCTGCGCCATCGGCATCACCTCGTGGATGCCCACCGCGCGGATCGTGCGGGGGGACGTTCTGGCCATCAAGGAACGTGAATTTGTTCTGGCCGCCCGGTCCATCGGCACCAGCAACAGCCAAATCATCACACGGCACATCCTGCCGAACGTGCTGTCTCCGATCATGGTGTCGGCAACGCTGGGTATCGCCACGGCGATCATCACAGAAAGCGCGCTGTCCTTCCTGGGCCTTGGCTTCCCGCCGGATTTCCCGACATGGGGCCGGTTGCTGTTCGATGGCGTCGACTACCTGCAGCAATACCCCGAGCGTGTGTTCTGGCCCGGTCTAGCGATCTCGCTGACCGTGCTCAGCGTGAACTATCTGGGCGACGGCTTGCGCGACGCGCTGGATCCGCGCATTCGAGGACGCTAAGCGAACCTCAGTCGGCGCGCTTCAGCGCGCCGGCCAGCAGGATGATCAGCACGGCCAGCGGCAACAGAACCGCAAATGCCAGCCGCAAAGTCATCAACTCGGCCAGAAACCCGATCAAAGGGGGGCCGATGAGCAACCCTCCATAACCCAAAGTCGCAACGCTGGCTATCGCCTGTCCGGGTGGAACATCCGGATCATTGGCAGCGCGACTGAAGGCCAATGGCATGATCACCGCATATCCCACACCCATCAGCGCAAAGCCTGCCAGCGCCAATCCGGGCTGCCCTGCTGACACCACGCCAAAGACGCCCAAAGCGGCACATATTCCCCCAAACCGGGCCGTGGCAACAGGACCAAACCGGGCGATGACCACACCGCCCGCAAGCCGAAACGCAACCATAGTCACGGAAAAGACCGCATATCCAAGCGCGGCGACGCTCTCGGCTGCACCTGTCTCATCACGCAGGAAAATGGCGCTCCAATCCGCAACTGCCCCTTCCCCCAACGCGCCGCACAGCGCTGTGAACCCAACCAGCACCAAAGTCCCGGACGGCAACGCGAACACCGATCCCGGTTCCGAAACCGTGCGCTTTGAGGTCCAGCGCACCCAGGACAAACCAAGCGCAAGCGCCACCACGATGCCACCGGCCAGCAGAAAATGCTGCAGCACGGTCAGGTCCATCTGAACCGCACCATACCCGCTGAGCGCACCCAGCCCGGCCCCAAGGCTCCACATCGCGTGGAACGAGGACATGACCGGCTTGTCATAGGCCTGCTCAACCTCGGCCGCCCAGGCATTCATCGCCACATCCATCGAGCCATGGAATGCACCAAACACAAACAAAAACGCCGCGAGCAACCAGAACCCGCCCGCAAAGGCCAACAGCACCAGCGAAAACGTATAGAGCACGGCGATCACACGCGTTATCGCGACCGCTCCGAACCTGTCGGTCAGACGTCCTGTAATGGGAAACGAACACACCGCGCCAGCCGCCATGAACAGCAATCCCAGCCCCAACGCCTCATGCGTCAGCTCCAGCTTGTCGCGGACCGCAGGGATACGAGACGCCCAGATACCAAACAGCGCCCCGTTCAAAATGAACATGGCGGCAACAGCGCGCCACGCAGCCACAATACCGATCACAGAAGGCCCTCGCGAAATCCGTAAAACGCCGCCCGTTCTACAGATCATTCATCGATTGGCAAAGACAGCTATTCCAAACGCTTGCGAACTCTGCGAACCGCAAACCAAACGGCAAGTACAACAGGCAGCGTCACGATCGCTGTCAACATGCCCTTGCCGATGCCGGCCTGCGTCAGCGGGTAAAGCAGGTAACTCACCAGCGACACCGCATAATAACTGATCGCCACGACCGAGAGCCCTTCGACAGTATGCTGAAGCCGCAACGCCAGATCGGCACGGCGATCCATGCTTTCAAGCAAGGCCTGATTCTGTGCGCTTCGCTCCACATCCACCCGGGTGCGCAGCAGCTCTCCGGCCCGGATTGCCCGATCAGACAGCGTCTGCAACCTGCGTTCGGTCGACTTAACCGTGCGCATGGCAGGATCGTAGCGGCGCATCATAAAATCAGCAAAACTCTGACCGCCCTCGAAACGGTCTTCGCGCAGCACCTGAATCCTCTGATTGACGAGGGCCTCATAAGCCCCTGTCGCGCCAAATCTGAATGAGCATTGTGCTGCGAGCGTTTCAAGCTCGGTCGACACAGACAACAGGTCCGGCAGCAACGCATCAGGATGGGCGGCATTGTCAGTCATTTGCCCCATCAGTCGCGTCAACTGTCCATCCAGCTCTGAAACGCGCGGCGCCAACTGCTTGACGCGAGCAAACCCCAGCATCGACATCGCCTTGTAGGTCTCGATCTCGCACAATCGCTGAATGATCCGCCCGGTACGGCGCTCTCCGGTTCCTTTGTCAACGAACAACGCAAACCGCATGTGCCCGGCCGGATCGATGCGAAAGTCGCTGGCGCAAATGGCCGAGTCATCCAGCACGCGCGCAACGGCCAGGCTTTCTGGTTCAAACCAGTCACTCAAAGCTGCACGCACGGCATCATCCGACCCGCGCTCAACCACCCGCACCATGGCCGAGGTCACCCGCTGGCCGGGGCTGGTCATCAGCCAATCCGTTGGGAATACCTCGAAATCGGCGGGGTTGAAGGGCCGGTCACTGACATTCTGCGTGATCGAGGTATAGGTTACGAATTCCGTATGTTGCTCCCATTTCAACCAATGACGCCCGATCTGGCCCGCATAATGGGTCGCCTCGGGCTGCGGGTGCTGCGCCCCATGGCGATCCAGCAGATCTATCAGGTGCGCCATATCTTTATCCCGGTCCCGCGCCACTGCTGTGGTGGGCTTTTTGATCGCCAGAAACACCACAGTGCACGGTGCCGAGGCCGTCGGAAAAGGTCGCGCGTGCAACTCATTGGCCAGCGCATAGCGCAGCGGATGGTCATCAATGGGCGTCATCTGGGGCTCCGTTAGATCGAGCGTACTATACGCCACAGGATAGATACATCAATTATCTTTTTATTTCATACGCTTACATGGATATCACGGTGTGCAAGCCCGTTATCTCACTGATTTGGCTCCCATAGCTCGATCGGGTTACCCTCGGGATCATGTATCCGGGCAAATTTTCCGACCTCACTGTCCCAATCCGGGTGCGTTTCCACCACGATGTCGGCTGCCCGCAGCTGCGCGATCATAGCGCCCAGATCATCGACGCGGAAATTGATCATCCATTGCTGCTCTGCCTTGCCGAAATACTCGGTGTCCCGAGCGAACGGCGCAAAGACCGTATATCCCTCGCGCTGCTTCCAGGGCACGGGGTCATAGTGGTTGACGCCAAGATGCGCCTCATACCAATCCCGCAAAGCCTCAGGATCATGGGCCCGAAAGAAAACCCCGCCTATTCCGTTTACTTTCTGCATCTCCACCTCCGGCCATCAGGTTCCACCCCAGAATAACACACTCCGCTCGCTTCATCTGGCCAGAAATATCCTGGGGGTTTGGGGGCAAAGCCCCCATTCAAAAAAAGCAAAGAAAAGGGCGCCTTCTGGCGCCCTTTACGATCGTATTATGCCAGCCGATTCAGTCGATCATCGGCAACAGCTTGTCCAGCGACGCTTTTGCATCGCCATAGAACATCCGTGTGTTCTCCTTGAAGAACAGCGGGTTCTCGATGCCCGAATAGCCGGTGCCCTGACCACGCTTGGACACAAAGACCTGCTTGGCCTTCCAGCATTCCAGAACCGGCATTCCGGCGATAGGGCTGTTGGGGTCTTCCTGCGCCGCAGGGTTCACGATGTCGTTCGAGCCGATGACGATGGCCACATCCGTGTCCGGAAAGTCGTCATTGATCTCGTCCATCTCCAGTACGATGTCATAGGGTACCTTGGCCTCGGCCAGCAGCACGTTCATGTGTCCAGGCAGACGACCGGCAACCGGGTGGATCGCAAAACGCACCTCTTTGCCCTTGGCGCGCAGCTTGCGGACCAGTTCAGAGACCGATTGCTGCGCCTGCGCCACGGCCATGCCGTAGCCCGGGATGATGACGATGCTATCGGCGTCGTTCAGAGCGGCTGCCACACCATCAGCCTCGATGGCGATCTGCTCACCCTCAACCGCCATTTGCTCGCCCTGCGGGCCGCCAAAACCACCCAGGATCACGCTGACAAAGTGACGGTTCATCGCCTTACACATGATGTAGGACAGGATCGCACCCGACGACCCCACCAGTGCACCAACCACGATCAGCAGGTCATTGCCCAGCGAGAAGCCAATCGCCGCCGCGGCCCAACCCGAATACGAGTTCAGCATCGACACCACCACCGGCATGTCGGCACCACCGATGCCCATGATCAGGTGATAGCCGATGAACAGCGCCGCCAGCGTCATCAGGAACAGCGGGAAGAAACCACCAGACGCGGTGTACCAGATCAGACAGATCAGCGAGAGCCCCGCCGCAGCCGCATTCAGCGCATGACCGCCCGGCAGCTTGGTCGCCGCCGAGGTCACCTTACCCGCCAGCTTGCCGTACGCCACGACCGAGCCGGTAAAGGTGATCGCCCCGATGAAGATGCCCAGGAACAGTTCCACATGCAGGATCGAAACCTCGGCCGCGGTCTTCTTGGCGATCAGCTTGCCGAATTCGCCCAGCCCTGACAGCTCGACCTCTTTCGCGGCATCCGCGATGGCGAACAGCTCGGCCACGTTCAGGATTTCGAAATGGGCGTTATAGCCCACGAACACAGCCGCCAGACCGACAAGGCTGTGCAT
The DNA here is from genome assembly GCF_056533645.1 of Ruegeria sp. G10. NCBI lineage: Bacteria > Pseudomonadati > Pseudomonadota > Alphaproteobacteria > Rhodobacterales > Roseobacteraceae > Ruegeria > Ruegeria sp. G10. The sequence continues at coordinate 71,168 of NZ_JBQFOQ010000006.1, forward strand.
TGCCGCCACCAGCTGCGGCATCTCGGTCATCTGCACGCGCTGCGCCACATATTGACCGATCAGGCCACCGCCGATCAGCAGCAGCAGCGACAGCAGCCACAGGCCCGAGCCCGGACCAACCAGCGTAGCAAAGACCGCGAGCGCCATACCGACGATACCATACCAGACCGCGCGCTTGGCGCTTTCCTGGTTCGACAGACCGCCGAGGGACAGAATGAAAAGGACAGCCGCAACAACATAGGCGGCAGAAGTGAAGCCAATCATATGCCCGACCTCCTTAAGATTTCTGGAACATGGCGAGCATGCGCCGGGTTACGAGGAAGCCACCGAAGATGTTGACCCCGGCCATAAAGACGGACAGCGCCGCCAGCAGAATGACCAGGAACGATCCCGATCCGATCTGCATCAACGCTCCAACGATAATAATCGACGAGATCGCGTTGGTGATCGCCATCAGCGGCGTGTGTAAACTGTGCGAGACGTTCCAGATCACTTGAAAGCCCACAAAGATCGCCAGCACAAAAACGATGAAGTGCTGCATGAAACTGGCCGGAGCGATCAGCCCCACCAACAGCATCAACGCGCCGCCGACACCCAGCAGGGTGAACTGCTGTTTTGTCTGAGCCTTGAACGCCGCAATCTCCTGCGCTTTTTTCTCTTCCGGGGTCAGTTCCTTGACCTCGGGCTTTTTCTGCGCCGCAATCGCCTGCACCTTGGGCGGCGGCGGCGGGAAGGTGATCTCGCCCTCATGGGTCACGGTCGCGCCCCGGATCACGTCATCTTCCATGTCGTGGTTGACCTTGCCGTCCTTCTCCGGCGTCAGGTCCGCCATCATGTGACGGATGTTGGTGGCATAGAGCGACGAGGACTGTGCCGCCATCCGGCTGGGGAAGTCGGTATAGCCGATGATGGTCACGCCATTGTCGGTCACGATCTTCTCATCCGCGACGGTCAGTTTGCAGTTGCCACCCTTTTCCGCCGCCAGATCGACGATGACCGAGCCCGGCTTCATCGCCTCGACCATATCCTTGGTCCAAAGCTCGGGTGCCTCGCGGTTCGGGATCAGCGCGGTGGTGATCACGATGTCCATCTCAGGGGCCAGTTCACGGAACTTGGCCAGCTGCGCCTCGCGGAACTCGTCCGACTGGACGGAGGCATAACCACCGGTCGCAGCACCGTCCTGTTGGTCTTCTTCGAAATCCAGATACACAAACTCGGCACCCATGGATTCGACCTGTTCGGCCACTTCGGGGCGCACGTCGAACGCATAGGTGATCGCACCCAGCGAGGTCGAGGTCCCGATCGCCGCCAGACCGGCGACCCCGGCCCCAACGATCAGCACCTTGGCAGGCGGGACCTTACCGGCGGCCGTCACCTGACCGGTGAAGAAACGGCCAAAATTGTTACCCGCTTCGATGACCGCGCGGTAACCGGCGATATTGGCCATGGACGACAGCGCATCCATTTTCTGAGCCCGGCTGATGCGCGGCACCATTTCCATGGCAATCACGGTCGCGCCCTTGGACTTGGCCAGTTCCATCCCCTCTTCATTCCCGGCAGGATTGAAGAACGAAATCAGGGTCTTGTCCTTGGTCAGACGCTTCAGCTCGGTCTCGGACGGCTGACGTACCTTGGCGATGATATCCGCCGCTTTCCAAAGCGCGGCAGGGGTCTTGATGACCTCGACCCCGGCGGCCTCATACGCGGCGTCTGAAAAGCCGGCGGCAGCGCCCGCGCCTTTTTCGATCAGACACTCATAGCCCAGTTTCTGCAACTGCGCCGCCGAGTCCGGGGTCATCGCGACCCGGTTCTCGCCTTTGAATATTTCTTTTGGCGTTCCAATTTTCACCAGTCGGTTCCCCCTAATTTTCGGTTCAGGCCAGGTGGGTATCCGGCATTGTTCGACAAGCCGACACTTATCTTGCGCAAGATTGTTTCGCAAGCGCAGCAATAGTGACGCTGTGTCATGATCCCCACACCCTCAGATCCAGCGCCGGGTCTTGCGTTCATAGCGCGCAAAGTCGGCACGGAAGGTGCGACGCAGGCGGTCTTCTTCCGGGATGATAAAGCGCCGTTCCAGCAGCAGCACAAAGACCGGGATCAGCACCAAGGACAGCACCGCGTCAAAGCGCAGGATCAGCCCCGCCAGGATCAGGACATCGCCCAGATAGATCGGATTGCGGCTGCGTTTGTAGATGCCGCTCTGGACCATGGCCGAGGGCGTTTCGTGCGGAATGACCGTTGTCTTGTGACGCCGGAACTCGACCACTGCCATCAGGGCCAGAATAACGCCGCCACCGATCAGCACACCGCTGAGAAGATCGGTCACTGCACCATCCAGCGACAGGCCCAAGGGCAGCACACGCGCTTGCGTCCAGGCAAGCGCAGCGAAGCCCACAAGCCAGACAGGCGGTATATCAATCAGGCGCATGGCATTCCTTAGCACGGCGACACCCAACTGCACATGTCGCTTCTGATCGACGTCCTACCGCTTTCTGACCCCAATAGCAAAAGCACAGGGTGTCGCATCGGGATAGGGCCCGGCCCTGGCTGTATCAATGGACAGGGCTGACGGGATCAGATAGGCCATTCATAACATCACCGCCTGTGAAAGCTTCAGCCTTACCATGACCGATTTTGCCAAGACCAAATCCATGTTCCACCTGCCCGACGGGATGATCTATCTCGACGGCAACTCTCTGGGTCCGCTGCCGAAATCTGCGGCTGGCCGGGTGGACGAGATGATGCAGGACGAATGGGGGCAGATGCTGATCACCGGCTGGAATAAAGCTGGCTGGATGGGGATGCCCACGGGTCTGGGTGACCGCATCGGAAGGCTGATCGGGGCAGAACCCGGCAGCGTTGTCGTGGGGGATACCCTGTCGATCAAGGTCTATCAGGCTGTCGCCTCGGCACTGGAGTTGAATCCGACCCGCAAGGTTGTTCTGTCCGACAATGGCAACTTCCCCTCGGACCTTTACATGGCCGACGGGCTGCTGCGTTCGCTCGGGCCGGATTATGAATTGCGGGTGGTCGATCCCGAAGACGTAGCCGCTCAGATCACCGAAGAGGTCGCGGTGTTGATGCTGACCGAGGTCGATTATCGCACCGGCCGCATGCACGACATGAAGGCGCTGACGGAACTGGCCCATGCAAACGGGGTTGTCACGGTTTGGGACCTCGCCCATTCCGCCGGCGCCATTCCGGTCGATCTGTCCGGGTGCAACGCCGATTTCGCGGTGGGCTGCACGTATAAATACCTCAACGGCGGCCCCGGCGCGCCGGCCTTTATTTATGTGGCCCCGCGTCTGTCGGATCGGGTGCGCCCGGCGCTGTCAGGTTGGCTAGGGCACGAATCTCCGTTTGCCTTCGACCTCGATTACCGCCCCGGCGCGGGGATCGAGCGGATGCGGGTCGGCACCCCTCCGGTCATACAGATGGCAGCGTTGTCAGCGGCGATGGATATCTGGGATACAGTCGAAATGATCGACATCCGCGCCAAGTCCATCGAGTTGACCGAACTGTTTATCGCACGGGTCGAGGACACCTGCCCCGGCCTGACGCTCGCCAGTCCGCGCGATCCGCAGCAGCGTGGCAGTCAGGTGTCCTTCCGGTTTGAGGAAGGTTATGCCGCCATGCAGGCCCTGATCGCGCGCGGTGTCATCGGCGATTTCCGCGCCCCGGACGTGATGCGGTTCGGCTTTACGCCGCTTTATGTCGACGAAAATGACGTCGAGCAAGCGGTCGATATTCTTGCCGATATCATTACCAATAAGCTTTGGGACAAGCCGGAATACAAGGTCCGTCAGCGGGTTACCTGACCTCCAGCCCGGCGCCCAGCAGTTCGGCCAGCTGAGAAATACGGCGTTCGAATTCGTCCGCGCTGGCGGCGGTCAGCTTGACGCCCATAAGGGTCGCGGTGATGGTCTTGGCCGTTTCCTCGGCCCCATTGGGCAGCCGCACGCGGCCCGCCTCATCCTCGCGCCGCAGCCAATCAGCATAGAGCGTCGTAAGCGCAGCCTCCCCCTCGGCCAAAATGTCCGAGGCGGTGGATTTGCTGGTATCGAGCATCTCGACCCCATGGGGTGAGGCGAGAATGGCGGCCATCCCGTCGATCTGCGCCTCAATCGCGCGCGCCAGCCGACCGGAGACGCTGCCATCACCGGACAACGCCCGCGCCACATTTTCAATCTTATCAGCGTAGTGCGCCTGCGTCAGGCTGCGAACGATCGCCTCTTTGTTCTTGTAATGCAGATACACCGCCGGGCGTGACATGCCCGCGCCCTTGGCGATGTCATCCATTGATGTCTTGCGAAACCCATAGGTCGCAAACGCCTCAAGCGCCGAGGCAAGAATTGCCTGCTGCTTTGGATCGTCTAGTTTGTCTTTCATAGATCTGCTCTGACACTAATTGTCTATTTTGTCAATTGACAACCTGACATTTTTCGATAATTATGTCAGAAACCGTCACAGCCAAAAGAGGTGCGCCATGGCGACCGCCCTTAAGATCAACGGAAAGACCCATCAGGTCGATCTGCCCGACGATGTCCCCCTGTTGTGGGTCCTGCGCGACGAGGTCGGCCTGACCGGAACCAAGTTCGGCTGCGGCGTGGCCGCTTGCGGATCCTGCACCGTGCATATCGATGGCGAGGCCGTGCGATCCTGTCAGGTCGCCCTGTCCGATGTCTGGGGCGATGTCACAACCATCGAAGGTCTGGGCACGCCGGACGCGATGGCGACGATCCAGCAAGCGTGGGTCGATCATCAGGTCGCGCAATGCGGCTACTGCCAGTCGGGCCAGATCATGCAGGCGGCAGCGCTGCTGGCCGAAAACCCAGCCCCCTCGGACGCCGATATCGATGACGCGATGCAGGGCAACCTGTGCCGCTGCGGCACCTATCCCCGCATCCGTGCCGCCATCCACGACGCCGCATCCAAGCTGAAGGAGGTCTGATCCATGGCCAGCATCGGAAAAATCCTGCGCCGCACCTTCCTGATCGGCTCGGCCGCCATTGTGGGCGGTGTGGCCTTCGGCGCATATTACGTCACCCGCCCCGCGGCGAACCCACTGAAACCGCGTGACGGTGAAACCGCGCTCAGCCCGTTTGTGCTGATCGACCAGCAGGGCATCACACTGTTCGCTCCGCGCGCCGAGATGGGCCAGGGCGTCATGACCACATGGGCCGCCCTGATCGCCGAGGAACTGGACGTCGAACTGGAAGATATCCGCGTCCTACACGGACCGGCGGCGGCGGCTTACTACAACCATGCCCTTGTGGGCGAAGGCCTCCCGAACAAGGGCTATGACATCTCGGATTTCCAGCACAATCTGGGTGAGGCTCTGGGTGTTCTGGGCCGGACGCTTAGTTTGCAGGTCACCGGCGGCTCGACCTCGATGAAAGACGGGTTCGAGCGGATGCGCATGGCCGGTGCCACCGCCCGCGAGACACTGAAACAGGCAGCGGCGGATCAGTTGGGCGTGGACCGCGCGCAGTTGAAAACCGAAAACGGCGCGGTGGTTGCCCCCGACGGCACCCGTATCCCCTATACCGAACTGGCCGAAGCCGCTGGCCAGATCGAGCCGCCCGAGGTCGCGCTGCGCGACCCGTCGGAGTGGCGCCTGATCGGTAAATCCCTGCCCCGCGTCGATGTTCCCGGCAAATCCACCGGCACCGCCACTTTCGGCATCGACGTGCGCCCCGAGGGCCTGAAATTCGCGTCCGTGCGTATGAACCCCAAGCTGGGCGGCGCAATGAACGGCTTTGACGCAAGTGCTGCCGAATCCATGCCCGGTGTCGAAAAGATCGTCGATCTGGGCACTGGCGTCGCGGTGATTGCGAACAACACATGGCTCGCCATGCAGGCGGTCGAGGCGATCGACGTCGACTGGGGCGATGCCCCCTACCCGCCCGAGACCGACGACCTGTTTGCCAAGATCGCCGAGGCGTTTGACGACGCCCCGAACTCGACCATGCGCGACGACGGTGATGTCGACACCCTGCCCGAAGGCGCAACCGAGATCACGGCGGACTATACCGTGCCCTATCTGGCCCACGCCACGATGGAGCCGATGAACGCCACCGCGCTTTACACTGGCAGCAAGCTGGACCTGTGGTGCGGCAATCAGGCCCCAACCCTGATCCAGATGCGCGCGGCCAGCACCGCCGGTCTGGATATCGAAGCGGTCGAGATCCACACCACCTATCTGGGCGGCGGCTTTGGTCGCCGCGGAGAACTGGATTTTGGTGAGATCGCCACCAAGGTCGCCATGGCCATGCCCGGCACGCCGGTCCAGACAACGTGGAGCCGCGAAGAAGACATGCGCCACGACTACTACCGCCCCGGCGCGATGGCCCGGATGCGCGGCGCGGTCAAGGATGGCAAGGCGGTGCTGATTGACGGTAAAGTGGCCACGCAATCCCCCACCCAGCAAGCGGTCGAACGCTATACCGGCTTCCCCGGCGGCGGCCCCGACAAGGTTCTGGTCGAAGGCTTCTTCAACCAACCCTATTCGGTGCCCAACTACCGCATGGCCGGGCATATCGCCGATCTGGCCGTTCCTGTGGGCTTCTGGCGCTCGGTCGGCAACAGCCATAACGGGTTCTTCCACGAAACCTTCATGGATGAGATGGCCCATGCCGCCGGACGCGACCCGCTGGAGTTCCGGCTGGAACTGGCCAAATCCGAACACGCGCCCTCGGCCGGGTGTCTGGAGGCCGTCCGGGAAATGTCCGGCTGGACCGGCAAGACCCCCGATGGCGTGGGCCGCGGCGTGGCACTCGCCTACAGCTTCGGCACCCCGGTCGCGCAGGTGATCGAAGTGGTGGACGAAGACGGCACCATCCGTATCTCGAAGGCCTGGATCGCCTGCGACGTGGGCCTTGCGCTGGACCCGGCCACGGTCGAGGCGCAGATGATCGGCGGCATGATCTATGGCCTGTCGGCGGCGGTGTCAGGTCAGATCACCTTTGCCGATGGCGAGGTCGAGCAGTACAACTTCCCCGACTATGACGCGCTGCGGATGCACACAACGCCCGCAACCGAGGTCCGAATCCTTGAGACCAACAAGCATCTGGGCGGGGTCGGCGAACCCGGTACGCCTCCGTCGATGCCTGCACTGGGGAATGCGCTGTTTGATCTGACCGGCGAGCGCGCCCGCAGCCTGCCGCTGAACAAACAGTTCGACCTACTGGTCTGACCGTCTCAGGCAGAGCGCTGCAACCGCGCGGCGTCTCTGCCTGCGGCCCAGCCATATACGGCGCGGCCGAATTCTTCGAACAAGGGGCGCGAGACTGGGTCGTTTGCGGCATCCCATTCGGGGTGCCATTGCACCGACAGGGTAAAACCCGGGGCACCTTGAATATAGATCGCCTCGGGCGTGCCGTCGGGCGCGAGACCGTCGATCACCACATTCTCACCCAGTGTCTTGATGCCCTGCCCGTGCAGCGTATTGGTCATAACCTCGCAAGCACCCAGCAACCGGTGAAATACCCCGCCCTCGGTCAGCGTCACAACATGGCGCAGCGCGAACTTCTCTTCCAAAGTCCCGTCAGGCGGCATCCGGTGGTTCAACCGCCCCGGCAAATCACGAATTTCAGGGTAGAGCGTGCCACCCATGGCGACGTTGACCTCCTGAAATCCCCGGCAAATTCCGAAAAACGGCTGCCCCCGTTCGGCGCAGGCCCGGACCAGAGGCAATGTGATCGCATCCCGCGCCCGGTCGAACTCACCGTGTGCCTCGGTCGCTGGCTCTCCATATTCCTCGGGGTGAACATTCGGGCGGCCTCCTGTCAGCAGGAAACCATCACAAACTTCCAGCAGTTCGTCGACCGAAACATAACGCGGATCGGCAGGGATCAGCAGAGGGATACAATCTGACACGTTCGACACGGCATCTGAATTCATCGTCCCGCCCGCATGGGTCGGATACTGATCGTTCATCAGATAGGAATTTCCAACTATTCCGACGACGGGGCGCGCCATGTGCTGTCCTTCGTTTCAATCGCATTTGGCAAAACCTATCGACAGGCATGGCCCTGCGCAACGGCGCAGGACCTGCATGTCAGCGCAAGCGCGTGTTCAACCGCGCACAAATGATGAAAACTTCGGCAGCAGGTCAGATTTCGCCCGTCAGCCCTGCGGCTTCGATGCCCGCAAGCGCCGCCTGCGCGTCGTTGTCCGAGGTATCACCTGTTACCCCAACCGCGCCAATCACCGCACCTTTGCGATCCCGCAGCAACACGCCACCGGGCACCGGAATGACCTGTCCGCCGTAAACGCCGTTTACTGCAGCCATAAAATAAGCCTGCCCCTCGGCCCGCGCCATCTGTGCCGTACCCGCCATGCCCAACATCACAGCGCCATATGCCTTGCCATGGGCAATCGCAAAGCGACCGGGTGCGGCGTTGTCTTCACGCTCGAACGCGATCACATGCCCGCCCGCGTCCAAAACCACAACCGACAAGGGCTTCAATTCCATCTCGCGCCCTTTCTCCAAAGCCTTGCGAATGATGGTACGCGCCTTGCGCAAAGAAATAAGCATTCCCGATCCCTTTCATCTGGCCAAAAATATCCTCGGGGGAGCGCGAGGGGGCAGACAGCCCCCTCGTTCCTGCCCTTGCCACTAGCCCAGGCTGGCCTTCAACTCTAACCGACGCGCGTGTAAAACCGGCTCGGTATAACCCGACGGCTGCACCCGGCCCCGGAACACAAGATCACAAGCCGCCTGAAACGCGATTCCGTCAAAACCCGGTGCCATCGGGTGATAGGACGGATCTCCCTCGTTCTGACGGTCCACAACGGCCGCCATTTTGCGCATCGCTGCCATCACCTGCTCTTGACTGATCAGATCATGATGCAGCCAGTTGGCCAACGCCTGCGAGGATATCCTGCAAGTCGCCCGATCCTCCATCAGGCCGATATCGTTGATGTCCGGCACTTTCGAACAGCCCACGCCCTGATCGACCCATCGCACCACGTAGCCCAGAATGCCCTGAGCGTTGTTCTCGATCTCGCGGTTGATCTCGTCCGCGCTGAGATTGCGCCCGCCCAAAAGCGGTACGGTCAACAGGTCATCCAGCGTCCCGCGCGCGCCACCAGCGGCCAGCGCGTCCTGACGCGCCTGTACATCGACCTTATGATAATGCGTCGCGTGAAGGGTTGCGGCGGTGGGTGACGGCACCCAGGCACAAGAGGCACCGGATTGCGGGTGGCCGATCTTGGCCGTAAGCATATCCCCCATCCGGTCAGGCATCGCCCACATCCCCTTGCCGATCTGCGCCTTGCCTTTCAGGCCGCAGGCTAAACCGATATCGACATTGCGATCCTCATAAGACGCAATCCACGGCGTGTCCTTGATATCGCCTTTGGGCAGCATCGGACCGGCCTCCATCGAGGTATGGATCTCATCGCCCGTACGATCGAGGAACCCGGTATTGATAAAGGCCACCCGCGATTTCGCAGCACGGATACATTCCTTCAGGTTTGCCGAGGTCCGGCGCTCCTCATCCATGATGCCCAGCTTCACCGTGTTGCGCGGCAGGCCCAGAATATCCTCGACCATGTCGAAAATCTCGACGGCAAAGGCAACTTCCTCAGGTCCGTGCATTTTGGGCTTAACCACATAGACCGACCCGGTGACCGAATTGCCGCCCGCGCGTTTCAGGTCATGGATGGCGATCAACGTAGTGCAGAGCGCATCCATCAACCCTTCACCAATCTCGCGACCTTCTGCGTCCAGCACGGCTGGATTGGTCATCAGATGGCCGACATTGCGCACCAGCATCAGCGACCGCCCCTTGAGCGTCGAAGACGTGCCATCCGGGGCCGTGAACGCCAGATCGCCCGCCAGTTTGCGGGTAAAGGTCCTGCCGCTTTTGCTGACCTCCTCGGTCAGGTCCCCTTTCATCAGGCCCAGCCAGTTTTCATAGGCTGCCACCTTGTCGGCCCCGTCGACACAGGCGACCGAATCCTCGCAATCCATGATCGTGGACAGCGCCGATTCCAAACGGACATCTGCAATGCCCGCCGGGTCCGATGCACCGATAGCGCTGTGCGCATCGATTCTGATCTGGATGTGCAAACCGTTGTTACGCAGCAGAACGAACTCGGGTTTCGCCGCCGCTCCGCCGTAGCCCGCAAACTGCGCGGGATCAGCCAGCGTGGGCATCAATGCCCCGTCCTGAACACTCAAGCCCGAGACATCCGCCCAAGACCCGAAGGCCAGCGGCACGGCCTGATCCAGAAAATCCTTGGCCCAGGCGATCACCCGTGCACCGCGTGCCGTGTCATAGGCCTTGCCTGTCGGCACGTCGCCCAGTGCATCCGTGCCGTAAAGCGCGTCATACAAGCTGCCCCAACGGGCATTCGCGGCGTTCAGCGCAAAGCGGGCATTGGTGATCGGTACGACCAATTGCGGGCCGGGGATCCGGGCGATCTCGGGATCGACATTCGTGGTCTCGACCTCGAAATCTCCGCCCTCATCTACCAAATACCCGATCTCGCGCAGGAAGGATTGATATTCGCCCGGATCAATGACGAGACCCCGCCGTGCCGCGTGCCAGCCATCAATCCGGCCTTGAATATCGGCGCGCTTTTCCAGCAGCGCACGGTTCTTCGGCCCCAGTTCATTCGCCAGGCGCGCCAGACCCGACCAGAACTGCTCTGCAGACACATCCGTACCCGGCAGCGCCTTATGTTCTATGAAGTCGACCAAAACCGGGTCAATCTGCAACCCGCTGCGGGTCTGTCTGCTGCTCATCTCCCGAATCCCCCAATATTGTGTGCCATTGTATGCGGTCATCAATTAGGGCGTTCGTCCGCTATAGGCAACTTGTGCCCCTGCGTTCTGGCCTGTCGAAACTGCGCGAAGCTGTTTCAAATCCAACAAGCCAATCACCATTGGTTGCAGCCACAGGACGAAGACCCTAACGTCGCGCCAAAGTCCCGGATGATGATGAGGCCCCCCGATGCGCGACGCCACCCCCACCACGATCTATCTGAAAGACTATACGCCGTTCGGCTATCTGGTGGACAGCGTACATCTGACCTTTGATCTGGCACCGCACGCCACGCGGGTGACCTCTCGCATCGGGTTCCGTCCCAACCCCGAGGCTAAGGACCGCAGGTTCTTCCTGCATGGCGAAGACCTCAAGCTGATCCGCGCCGCGATCGACGGGGCCGCGATCCAGCCCGAAGTGACCGACGAAGGGCTGACCGCGTCGGTGCCCGACGCACCTTTCATTTGGGAGGCCGAGGTCGAGATCGATCCCGGCAACAACACCGCGCTGGAAGGGCTTTATATGTCGAACGGCATGTATTGCACCCAATGCGAGGCCGAAGGGTTCCGCAAGATCACCTATTACCCCGACCGCCCCGATGTGATGTCCACATTCACCGTGCGCATCAATGGCGATCTGCCGGTGTTGCTGTCAAACGGCAACCCCACGGCCAAGGGTGACGGCTGGGCCGAATGGGTCGATCCCTGGCCCAAACCCGCCTATCTGTTCGCGCTGGTCGCCGGAGAGCTGATCGCCCATCCCGGCCAGTTCACCACCATGTCGGGCCGTGACGTCGAGCTGAACCTCTGGGTCCGCCCGGGCGACGAGGGCAAATGTGCCTTCGGCATGGAAGCCCTGAAGAAGTCGATGAAATGGGACGAGGACGTCTATGGCCGCGAATACGATCTGGACGTGTTCAACATCGTCGCCGTCGATGATTTCAACATGGGCGCGATGGAGAACAAGGGGCTGAACATTTTCAACTCCTCGGCTGTGTTGGCCAGCCCCGAAACCTCGACCGACATGAATTTCGAGCGGATCGAGGCGATCATCGCCCATGAGTATTTTCACAACTGGACCGGCAACCGCATCACCTGCCGCGACTGGTTCCAGCTGTGCCTCAAGGAAGGGCTGACCGTCTATCGCGATGCACAGTTCACCTCTGACATGCGCTCAGCTCCGGTGAAGCGTATCCACGACGCCATCGACCTGCGCGCGCGGCAATTCCCCGAGGATAACGGGCCTCTGTCGCATCCCGTTCGGCCCGAGAGTTTTCAGGAAATCAACAACTTCTACACCTCGACCGTCTACGAGAAAGGTGCCGAGGTCATCGGTATGCTGAAGCGGCTCGTGGGCGATGAGGCCTATGCACGGGCGCTCGATCTCTATTTCGACCGCCATGACGGTCAGGCCTGCACCATCGAGGACTGGCTGCAGGTTTTCGAGGACACCACAGGCCGCGACCTCAGCCAGTTCAAGCGCTGGTACAGCCAATCCGGCACGCCGCGCCTGTCGGTGCGTGAGGATTGGACCGATGGCACCTACACCCTGACGCTGGGCCAACGGACCGAGCCGACACCGGGGCAGGACGACAAGCAGCCTCAGGTGATCCCCGTCGCCGTCGGCCTGCTGGGCCCGAACGGGGATGAGGTCCGCGCGACCGAGGTGTTTGAGCTGACCGAGGCAGAACAAAGCTTTACCTTCAGCGGCCTTGCGGCCAAGCCCGTGCCTTCGATCCTGCGCGATTTCTCGGCCCCGGTGATCCTTGAACATGAGCCGTCGAATGCCGAACGCGCCTTCCTGCTGGCCCATGACACCGACCCGTTCAACCGCTGGCAGGCAGGGCGGTCGCTGGCCGAGGACACGCTGCTGCGCATGATCACCGACGAGGCGACGCCGGATGCCGATTATCTGGACGGTTTGCTGGCCGTTCTGCGCGATCAAACGCTGGACCCGGCCTATCGCGCGCTGATGCTGGGCCTGCCGACGCAATCCGAACTGGCCGCGGCGCTACATGACAAAGGCGTCACGCCCGATCCGATGGCAATCTGGGCAGCGGTTGAAACCCTGCGTCAGGCCACCGCCCAGCATGTTCAGGACCTTCTGCCCCGGCTGCACAGCGAAACGCTGGTGGATGCCCCCTACCAGCCCGACGCCGAACAATCCGGCAAACGGGCCCTTGGGGGTGCTGCTCTGGCGCTGACCTCGCGGCTGGATGGCGGGGTCAAGGCGGCCGAGGACTACGGCCGCGCCGACAACATGACACTTCAACTGACCGCCCTGTCCTGCCTGCTGCGCGCGGGCAAGGGCGAAGCAGAGCTGGCGGCGTTCTATGACCAGTGGCAGCATGACCGGCTGGTGATGGACAAATGGTTCGGACTGCAGGTTGCGATGACAGGCCCCGAAAAGACGGTCGAAACCGCGCGCAAACTGTCCGAGCACGCTGATTTCAATTGGAAAAACCCCAACCGGTTCCGCGCGCTGATGGGCTCTTTAGCGGGCAGCCATGCGGGCTTCCATCAGGCGGACGGAGCGGGCTATGCGCTGCTGGCAGACTGGCTGATCAAGCTTGACCCGGTGAACCCGCAAACCACCGCCCGGATGTGCAGCGCCTTTCAGACCTGGAAACGCTATGACGCCGACCGTCAGGCCCTGATGCGCGCGCAACTGACCCGCATCGCGGACACGCAGGACCTGTCCCGGGACACCACCGAGATGGTCTCGCGCATCCTCGGCGCATGACGCCGTTTCGGTTCACGCGGCAAAACCGGAACCAGCGCACGGTTCTGATCCTGATCTGCATCTATGCGGCGCTGATCGGGCTGATGATCGTCTTTGACGCGGTCTGGTGGCTGATGGCCCTGCTGGCCCTGACCACCCTGCCCGCGCTGTGGGATGTGATCAAAGACACCAGCGCCGGGATGGAACTGACCGGCGATACCCTGCGCTGGCACAGCGGTCAGCGGCAGGGCGAACTGAAGCTGGCCGAGGTTGACCGGTTCCGCTTTGACACCCGTTGGGACTTTTCGGTGCGGGTCTCGGCGATGCTGAAATCGGACAAACGCGTGCGCCTGCCGGATGAATCACTTCCACCGCACAAGCAGTTCGAAGAGGTCCTGACACAGGCCGGATTTGCGGTCGAGCGCCATCATTTTAGAGTATTCTGAAACGATCCCCCGATTTCGAGCCGGATTGGTCGCGGAATCCTCCGCTCGCAACGTTGTTTCCTTGATTTGCAATTAATTTTTGGCAAAACTGAACCGGTTACACTTTTGTTCCAGTTCGAGTTTTGCCATGTTTCGGTCTCTCAGGGCAGTTTCTGCCCGTCTTTTCGGTTCTTCTGATCCCACCCCAACGCCTCTGCCTGCGTCAGTTGCCGATGCCACGGCATGGCTTGTTGCCTCGGGTCAGTTGAACATTCCTATCGCTGAAACAGATGCTGATGATGCGATCGCGCATCAGGTGATCGAGCGCGGCCGCTATCTGGCGCGGCAGGATATGTGGGCCGAATTGTCGCGCGAAATGCGCGCCGCGGACGCTGCCCGCAAGACCACGCCCTGCGGACAGCCAATCACCGACCTACTGGCCTTTGGTGCCCGCTCGGACGTGGTGCTGGCGGCCGAACATGCGCTGTCCGACGGGAAGGAACTGTCGGATTACGATCTTCTGGGTGGAATCTCAGAGCTGGAAGGCGAAGTTCAGAACCATCCCGACGATCCGATGATCGCGCTGGTGGTGGCGCTGGCCCATATCGATCTGGCCTGGGCCTGGCGTGGCACGGCGCAAACGGATGCGCTGCCGGCGCTGCATCAGTCCCGTTGTGCGGCGCATTTCGACCGCGCCGCCGCGCTGCTGCCGCTGAGCCGCGCAACCATGCCCGACAGCCCCGCCGTTGCCGCGGCGGATTGCGCCCTGCTGGCCGGTCACATCGACCCGCGCACCCGCGTCGCTGACAAATACGAGGCGTTGATCACGCTGGATCCGCAGAACCACCGCCACATGCGCGCCATGGGGACCCACCTGCTGCCCCGTTGGTTCGGCAGCTATGAGCAACTTGAGGTTCAGGCCCTGCGCAACGCCGCGCGGACCCAGAAGACATGGGGCGCAGGCGGCTACACCTGGGCGCAATTCGACGCCATCGCACTGGATGACGAGGCCTGCGCGCGGGTGGATGTCGAGTATTTTATTGAAGGATTACAGGATATTGTAGCGCGCCGCCCGGATCAACAGACGATCAACCTGCTGGCGGCCTATTGCTCGGTCACCCTGCAGAAGGGCATGGGCCGCAGCCCCAAGGCAGACGTCGCCCGCAAGCAGATCTGCGCCGCCGCAGACTGGTTGATCCGCGATCACCTGACCGAGCTGCACCCGCTGATCTGGGCCCATGCGGCGAGCGGGTTCAACAACAGCCTGCGTGTCAATTCGGCTGAACGCTTTGCCGCCCGGGGCCGCCGCGATGCGCTGCGGGCGATTGCCAACCTGCTGCGGGACGAGCTGCGCAGCGGTCAAAGCGCGACGTTCACGCCGTCTGGGCTGCAGTTCTCGGGGAATTAGGGTCGGAACCCCTTGCTCCTTTGGCGCGCCGGGCCTAATACGCAGGCTTAGACTTCTGCGGATATGAGGCGCGCCATGCTCGACCTGACATACGAAATGCCCAAACCCAAAACCATTGCCGGGGCCAAGCACGATTGGGAACTGGTGATCGGGATGGAGGTGCATGCTCAGGTCTCATCCAATGCCAAGCTGTTTTCCGGCGCGTCGACCCAATTCGGGGCCGAGCCGAACTCGAACGTGGCCTTTGTGGACGCGGCAATGCCCGGAATGCTGCCGGTCATAAACGAATACTGCGTGGAACAGGCGGTCCGCACCGGGTTGGGCCTGAAGGCGGATATCAACCTGAAATCGGCGTTCGACCGCAAGAACTATTTCTACCCTGACCTGCCGCAGGGCTACCAGATCTCGCAGCTGTATCATCCCATCGTGGGCGAAGGTGAAGTGCTGGTCGAAATGGGTGACGGCACCGCGCGTATGGTCCGCATCGAACGCATCCACATGGAGCAAGACGCCGGTAAATCGATCCACGACATGGACCCGCATATGTCCTTTGTCGACCTGAACCGCACGGGCGTCTGCCTGATGGAGATCGTCTCGCGCCCCGACATCCGTGGCCCGGAAGAAGCCGCCGCATATATCGCCAAGCTGCGCCAGATCATGCGTTACCTGGGCACCTGTGATGGCAACATGCAGAACGGCAACCTGCGGGCGGACGTGAACGTATCGATCTGTTTGCCGGGTGCGTATGAGAAGTATCAGGAAACACAGGACTTTTCGCATCTGGGCACACGGTGCGAGATCAAGAACATGAACTCGATGCGGTTCATCCAGCAGGCAATTGAGGTCGAAGCCCGCCGCCAGATCGCCATCGTCGAAGGTGGTGGCAAGGTCGAGCAGGAGACGCGCCTGTATGACCCGGACAAAGGCGAAACACGCTCGATGCGGTCGAAAGAAGAAGCGCATGACTACCGCTACTTCCCTGACCCCGATCTGCTGCCGCTGGAGATCGAGCAGGCATGGGTGGATGATATCGCCGCCAAGCTGCCCGAGCTGCCGGACGACAAAAAGGCGCGCTTTATCAGTGAGTTCGGGCTGACCGACTATGACGCCTCAGTGCTGACCGCCGAGGTGGAATCGGCTGCCTACTTCGAAGAAGTCGCCAAGGGTCGCAGCGGCAAGCTGGCTGCAAACTGGGTCATCAACGAACTGTTTGGCCGCCTGAAAAAAGAAGACCACGACATCACCGAGTCTCCGGTGTCTCCCGCTCAGTTGGCGGGTATCATTGATCTGATTTCGTCGGATGCAATCTCGGGCAAGATCGCCAAGGACCTGTTCGAGATCGTCTATACCGAAGGCGGCGACCCGGCGCAGATCGTGGAAGAGCGCGGCATGAAGCAGGTGACCGACACCGGCGCGATTGAGGCCGCACTGGATGAGATTATCGCCGCCAACCCGGCGCAGGTTGAAAAGGCCAAGGTGAATCCGAAACTGGCGGGCTGGTTTGTCGGTCAAGTGATGAAGGCCACCGGCGGTAAAGCCAACCCCAAGGCGGTAAACCAATTGGTCGCCCAGAAGCTGGGATCGTAAACCCATCGTGAACCACCCGACGGAGTCAGGCCATCGGCTTGACTCCGTTGTCATTTAGCCCCTTTCTTCGGCAACAAAGAGGGAGGGCACGATGCAGAACAGATTTGATCAGGAACTCGAAACCCGGCTGATGCGCTATGCCGCCATCGACAGCCAAAGCGATGAGACCTCGCCCTCGACCCCCAGCACAAACATTCAGTTCGACATGCTGCATCTGTTGCAAAAGGAATTGGCCGAGATCGGTGCGCAGGATGTTGAGATCACCGGCGACAGTGTGGTTGTGGCGACGATACCCGGCACGGCTGAGGGCCCGACGGTTGGCTTTCTGGCCCATGTAGACACCGCCCCGCAATTCAACGCGACCGGTGTGAAACCGCGGGTGATCAAAGGCTATAACGGTGGCGATATCACCTTTCCTGACGATCCTGATCTGGTTCTGTCCCCCGAAGAGCATCCCTATCTGGCCGAAAAGATCGGCCATGACCTGATCACCGCCTCGGGCACCACGCTGCTGGGTGGTGATGACAAGGCCGGCGTGTCGATCCTGATGACGATGGCGCGGCATCTGATTGAGAACAAAGACATCGCCCACGGCCCCATCCGCATCGCCTTTACCCCCGACGAAGAGATCGGGCGCGGCGTGACCGAGCAACTGCCCAAGGACCTGAAAGCCGATTTCGCCTATACGCTCGATGGGCAGGACGTGGGCGAGATCGAGTACGAGAGCTTCTCGGCGGATCGTGCGGTGATCAACATCACCGGCGTGTCGATCCACCCCGGCCTGGCCAAGGACAAGATGGTTAACGCTGCGCATCTGGCCGCCAAAATCGTGCAGACCCTGCCGCAGGCCACCATGACGCCCGAGGTCACCGACGGGCGCGAGGGGTTCATCCATATCACTGACATGAACGGCGGGTCCTCCGAGATGGAGATCAAGCTGATCCTGCGCGATTTCGAAATGGAGGGGCTTGAGGCCCAGCGCGACATCGTCCGTCAGGTTTGCGCCGCCGTGCAGGCAACCGAGCCGCGCGCGACCATCACCTGCGACATCTCCCATCAATACCGCAACATGCGTTACTGGCTGGAAAAGGACATGACCCCCGTCGATCTCGCCCGCGAGGCCTGCCGCGAACAGGGTATCGAGCCCGTCTCGGTCCCGATCCGGGGCGGCACCGATGGGTCGCGCCTGACCGAATTCGGCACACCGACGCCAAACATCTTCACCGGGATGCAATGCATTCACGGCCCGAAAGAGTGGATTTCGGTGCAGGACATGGCGTTGGCGACCGAGGTTTGCCTGTCGCTGGTCGGCAAAGCAGCGCGGGGCTAAAACCACAGTACACGCCGAAATTCGCCTAAACACGATCTTGGCTTTCACCCGGCGGTCAAAATGTTAACGTGCCCGGACACAGCAATCAGGACCTGTTGATGCAGCGCTACGAATACAAAGTTGTCCCCGCTCCGCAAAAGGGCACCAAGGCGAAAGGTGTGAAAACGCCAGAGGGCCGGTTTGCCACGTCGATCGAGCAGCTTCTGAACCAGATGGGACAGGATGGTTGGGAGTATCAGCGCGCGGAACTGCTGCCCAGCGAGGAGCGCTCGGGCCTGACCGGGTCGACCACCAACTGGCGCAATGTACTGGTGTTTCGCCGAGCGGTCACCGAAGACGCCCCGCGGGTCGAGCCGGTGGAAGAGGATGATACCCCAACCCCGCGCCCGGTGCCGGGCCCCGATGAGGTGCTGACCACGCCGCCTGCGGCCCCTGCCCCGATCTCGGAAGCGCCGCAGGACCCGCCGCTGACGCTGAAAGCGTCGGACGAGGTCGACGCCGACGCGGCCAAAGACAAGGCCTGAACCCGGGACATGATGTTTCACCCCGCTCACGCGGGTGTTTCGTGTATGTGAGCGCGATTGCAGGCAGATTGGGTCTGAACCCAATCGGAGGATGCCATGTCGATCTCACGTCGTAGTTTCACCGCCTTGCTGGGGGCCAGTGTCGCCCTGCCCACCGGGCTTCGGGCCCAGGAAGATCCGGTGCTTGAGGCGGTACGATCCACGCTTTACGGCGGGCGGACCGATTTTGAGGCTTCGATGGCCTTTCTGAAAGAGCGTGGCAACCCCGATGTCGTCCCCGCCCTGCTGACCGGATTGCGGTTCGCCCGGCGGCGCGAAGACGATATCGCCGAGGTGATGGATGCGCTGACCGGCGAATCCATTGGCCCCGATTGGTTTGAGTGGATGTTGTGGCAGGAAAGAAACCCCCAGATCGTGCCACACGCGTCGCTGATTCCGTTCAAACGCGAGGTGTTGCTGGGGATCGACGATAATTTCGACCTGTTCCTGCGGCCCGAGTACCTGCAGCGCGACAAGATGAAGATCCGGCTGGAAGAGATTTCCTGGGGCGGCGTTGTCAAAGATGGCATCCCGTCGCTGGACAATCCCAAGCTGATACCGGCGGCGCGGGCGGATTACATGAAAGACGATGATCTGGTCTTTGGTGTCTCGATCAACGGCGATGTGCGGGCCTATCCGCTGCGGATCATGGGCTGGCACGAGATGTTCAACGAGGTGATCGGCGGTGTGCCGGTCGCGCTGGCCTACTGTACGCTATGCGGTTCGGGGATCTTGTTTGAAACGCAGGTCGAAGCGCGGCGCAAACCGTTCGTCTTCGGCTCGTCGGGATTCCTGTATCGATCAAATAAGCTGATGTTCGACCGCGAGACGCATTCGCTGTGGAACCAGTATACCGGCAAACCGGTCGTTGGCCCCCTGGTAAACAGCGGGATCGAGCTGAAACAGCGCCCGGTGGTGATCACCCGTTGGGACAGCTGGAAAGCATCGCATCCCGACACGCAGGTGCTGTCGCTCAGTACCGGGTACCGGCGCGACTACGGATCGGGCGTGGTGTATCGCGAGTATTTCGCCTCATCCGAGTTGATGTTCCCCGCCTTGGTGGACCAGCGGGTTCACCGGCAAAAGGACTATGTGTTCGCGGTGCGCCAGTTCGGGGCTGCACGCGCTTGGCCACTTGAGGCCTTCAAGGGAAAGCCGGTGATCAATGACGCGATTGGTGGGCGTGCGCTCATGCTGATGGGCGATCCTGACAAACGCAGCGTTCGCGCGTATGAACGCGGCGCGCATAGTTTCCGCGCAACCACGGATGGCGGGCTTTTGGACGAATCAGGGGCGAAATGGACCGTCACAGAAGAGGCGCTGGTCGCCCCGGACGGCACGCAGTTGCCACGCGTCGCGGGTCATATTTCTTACTGGTTTGCCTGGGACAATTATCTGGGCGATGCAGCCAGCGTTTATGGCGGCTGATCAGGAGTGTTCTTCGGCCGCCGTGGCAGCCAGCGCGCGGTTATACGCCTTGAGCGCGTCAATGTGATAGAGCGCGCCCACCGGGTTTTCGCAGCCGTCCTTGCCGACAATCACCACCGGGATACACGGGATGTCATCGCGGTCGAAATAGGGCATGGCGGCTTCGAGCGTGGCATTCGCTCTGACGCAGAGCCCCTGTTCGATCAATGCCAGCGCCTCGTCCTTGGTGATTGATCTCGCGTCGCCCAGTGGCCGCATGACCGCGCCAGCGCGCAGCATGCCCAGCAGGTACGCTTGCGGCCCGGCAGCCAGATGCACGTTGCGACGCTCGAGCTGGGTCAGGAAGAACGACCGGTCCACAAGGCGCGAAGCCAGCGCTGTGGACATCGACACCGACACCATCACGGCAAGGCCGATCTGCCAGTCTCCGGTCAGTTCAAAGACGATGAGCGTCGTCGAAATGGGCGCGCCCAGTACGGCCGCCGCTACCGCGCCCATCCCGGCAAAGGCATAGAGCGTATGGGTGCCTGACACGTCCGGCAGTAGACCGGTGGCGATAAGGCCAAAGGCCAACCCGGTCAGCGCGCCGATCATCAGTGAAGGCGAGAACACCCCGCCGCCCATGCGCCCGCCCATGGTAATGGCCACGGCAACAGTTTTGATCACCGCGAACAGGATCGCTGTCGTCAGGACAAGATCTCCGGTCAGGGCGCGGATCGTGGTCTCGTACCCGACGCCGATAATGTGGGGAAACCAGATGGCCAGAAGGCCAAGCATCAGACCCGAGACCCCCGGCCGCAGCCAGCGCGGAAGGGACAGACGGTTCTGGATATGCGTCCCGATATCCTCAGCAAAGAAGATCGAGCGCATCAGAACCAACGCCACCAGCCCGCAGATCAGACCGAGGATCAGGAATGCGGGCAATTCGACATAGAATTGCAGCGATCCGGGGGTGTCCAGCGTGAATTCCGTGACATCCCCATAGGCCAGCCGGTTGATCACTGTCCCAGCGACCGAGGCAATCACGATGGGCGCAAAGGCATGCACAGCAAAATGGCGCAGCACGACCTCAAGCGCGAACAGCGCCCCAGCGATGGGGGCGTTGAAGCTGGCCGAAACGGCGGCGGCCACGGCGCAGCCCAACAGGTCTCGACCCGTGATACCGTCCGCGTTGATCCGGTCGCTGACCCAGGTCGAGATAACCCCGGCCATATGTACAACCGGTCCCTCCCGTCCCGTCGACCCGCCCGAGCTGAGCGTGATCAGCGATGCAAAGAAGGATGCAATCCCGGCCTTCTTTTCGACCCGCCCATCGATGATGGCCGAGCCCTCGATTACATCCGCGACCGAGCGCACACGCCCGTCATCGGTAAAATTGTGCAGAATGACCCCGACGATCAGTCCACCGATCATAGGAATCAGCAATATCCAAAGCCAATGAAGCTTTGCCGCGTGCGTGTGCAGGAAAAGGATGTCTTCGGTGTCGTAGAGATAGGCCTGCAAGGACGAAATCGCCATGCGGAACCCCAGCGCCATGAAGCCCGCCGCGATCCCGATCAGCAGCGCAATGAACCAGAACTGGATCTGGCTGGGACCGCGATGCAGCATCACCCGCCAGCCATCCCGCAAAGCCGAGAGGGCCTGATTGAGCTGATTGCGCAGCACGGTGCGGGTTGATTGGGTCATTGGCCCTCGTCGAGGTGATCACCTGACCCTTAGTAAGCCACGCGGAGGGCTTAGAAAAGTCGGTTCACAGCAAGATGTTCAAGGAAGGCGCATTATGCATCCAACAGGGCACGGGCAGCGGCGCGCGCCTCTTCCGTTATCGTATCGCCAGCGACCATGCGGGCGATTTCGTCCACGCGGTCCGGATCCGCCAGCGGGATGACGGTGGACAGGGTCTGATCTCCGGCCACTTGTTTCTGCACCCGCCAGTGATGCGCCGCACGAGCGGCCACTTGTGGCGAGTGGGTGACGACCAGCACCTGCCCGCCTTGCGCCAGCGATGCCAGACGACGACCCACCGCATCCGCCGTTGCCCCGCCGACGCCACGGTCGATCTCGTCAAAGATCATGGTGCGGGCGCTGTCCTCGCCGGTCAGGCAAACCTTGAGCGCCAGCAGAAAGCGGCTGAGCTCACCGCCCGAGGCGATCTTGTTCAGCGGACCCGAGGGCGCGCCGGGGTTGGTGGCGACGGTGAAGGCCACCGCGTCAGTGCCTTCGGGGCCGGGATCAGCGGGGGTGATTTCGGTTCGGAACACGGCGCGTTCCATTTTCAGGGGCGCGAGTTCGGCCATGACCGCCTGGTCCAGCGCGCTGGCCGCGGTCTGGCGCGCGGTGCTGAGCGCTTGGGCCGCTGCATCATACGCCGCCTGCGCCGCGTCCACGTCGGCGCGTTTGTCGCTGAGGTCGGCGTCGCCCGCGTCCAGACGGTTCAGGCGGTCGCGCAGGGTATCGGCGAAGGCACCCAGATCGTCGGGGGCGACGTCGTGTTTGCGGGCCAGCGCGCGGATGGCGAACAGGCGTTCCTCGGCCTGTTCCAGTTCCGCCGGGTTGAAATCGAGCGCCTGCAGGCAGGTGTTGACGCCGTCCTGCGCCTCGCCCAGTTCGATCAGGGCGCGGCCCAAAGCGGCGATGGGTTCCTCAAGCTGGCCGCCTGCATTGTCCGAGACCCCTTCGAGCCAGCGCACGGCGTCGGCCATCGCGCCTTCGGCCCCATCACCGCCCAGAAGGGCAAAGGCGCGGGCCACGTCGTCGCGGATACGCTCGGCCCCCTGCATCATGCGGCGGCGGGCGTCGAGTTCGGCATCCTCGCCCGGTTGCGGGTCAAGCTGGGCAAGTTCGCCCACGGAATGACGCAGGAATTCTTCCTCGGCGCGCATGGTGGCCAGCGTGGCTTCGGTCTCAGCCAATGCCTTGCGAGCGCGGGACATCTGGGCCCATGCGGCGCGGACGGCGCCGATGTGATCCCCTGCCCCGGCATAAGCATCCAGCATGGCGCGGTGGCCGCGCGGGTTCAGCAGACCGCGATCATCGTGCTGGCCGTGCAGTTCGATCAGAGTTTCCGACAGGGCACGCAGCACCTCGCCCGAGCAGCGGCGATCATTGACCCATGCGGTCTTACGCCCCTCGGCCGTGTTTACCCGCCGCAGGATCAGCTCTTCGCCGCCGGGCAGACCTGCCTCGGCCAGAACCCCATGGGCGGGGTGATTTGCGGGCAGTTCAAACTCGGCTACGACCTCACCCTGCGCAGCACCCTGTCGGACCAGTTCGGCACGCCCGCGCCAGCCCAACACAAAGCCCAGCGAATCCAGCAGGATCGACTTGCCCGCCCCGGTCTCGCCGGTCAAAGCGTTCAGACCCGGCTGGAAGGTCAGTTCCAACCGGTCGATGATCAGCATATCGCGGATATCAAGGGCGCGCAGCATCGGGTCTTTAGCGTCCCTCGGCCTTAGCCATGGCGGTTACAACCACTCACCCTTGATGGTCTGACGGTAAATCGTGGACAGCCAGTTGTTGCCACGGCTCTTGAGGTCCAGCCCGCGCGACGTCAGAAGTTTGTAGCCGGCATCGTACCATTCCGAAGACTGGTAATTGTAGCCCAAGATCGCCCCTGCTGACTGCGCCTCATCCACCAGGCCCAGCGCAAGATAAGCCTCGATCAGGCGATAGAGCGCCTCGGCGGTGTGGGATGTCGTCTGGAAATCCTCAACCACGACACGAAAGCGGTTGATGGCAGCGGTAAAGTGATCCTGACGCAGATAATAGCGCCCAATCTCCATCTCTTTACCCGCGAGGTGATCGAACGCCAGATCGAATTTCAGGATGGCCGAGGTGGCGTATTCACTGTCAGGATAAACCTCAATCACCGTGCGCAGAGACTGAAGCGCCTGGAAGGTCAGCCCTTGGTCACGACCGACCTCATCGATCTGGTCGTAATAGCTGAGTGCCAGAAGATACTGGGCATAGGCCGCATCTTCATCCGTTGGATAGAAGTCGATAAAGCGCTGCGCGGCGGCGCGGCTTTCTGCATAATTCCGATCATTGTGGAACGAAAACGCCTGCATAATCAGCGCGCGCTTGGCCCAATCGGAATAGGGATACAGGCGTTCCACCTCCGAAAAATACCACGCTGCATCATCCGAGCGATTCTGCGACAGCTCATATTCACCCCGCGTGAATATCTGTTCAGGCGTGAACCCTTCGAGGTTCTGATTGCGATCTGCACCACGGCTGCTGAACAGGCCATTGTCGCCACATGCGGTCAAAACCGCCGCCAGAAGAAGCGCGCCTGCGAACCTGACTGCCGCCTTGGTACCAACCATTCCGCCCATCCTTGTCGTCTTTCTTAGCGGGATTTGTCCCTGATCGGACCTTGGTCTAGCACATAAAATTCCGGGGCAAAACGCCTTATGCACCCTCGTGACGCAAATGTCGCCAGAGTTGATCGGGTGTCAGGCGACCTGCGGAATCTCGCTGCGGACAAGGCCCTGACCCGGCAGACGCGCGGCCTGTTCCGGCGTGCACAGGATCGGACGCACCGCGCCAGGTGTTTCAAACAGCTTGCGCAACAGTGTGTTGGTCATCGAGTGACCCGACTTTTCCCCGATAAAGCGCCCCAGAATCGGGCCGCCCGCAAGGTAGAGATCTCCCAAGGCGTCCAGCATCTTGTGGCGCACGGCCTCATCCGCGTGGCGGAAACCGCCCGGCGTCAGCACTTCGTCACCCTGCACGACCACCGCGTTGTCCAGTGTACCACCCAGCGCCAGCCCGTTTTCGCGCATCGCTTCGACATCCGTGCGGCGGCAGAAGGTACGGCTGTCACAGAGTTCACGCGCAAACGCACCGTTGCACATATCCAGAACCTTGGTCTGGCTGCCGATGGCGTCGTCTTCGAAGTCGATGTGAAACTCGATCTCAAGCTTGTCGGCAGGCACGATCGATGCGCTTGCGCCCTCACGCGACACAGTGACGGGCTTCAGCACCTCATAGGCCAGAACCGGGCTGGCCTGACGGCGCACGCCCTTGGCCATGATGCCACGCACAAATTCAACGGACGAGCCATCCATGATCGGAACCTCGGGGCCGTCGATCTCGATCAGCGCGTTATGGATGCCGCAGCCCGCCAGCGCCGCCATGATATGTTCGATGGTCGAGACCGACACGCCTGCGTCATTGACCAGACGGGTACACAGCGGCGTGCGTTCAACCACGTCATAGATCGCGGGGATCAATGCATTGCCCAGCTCGATATCGGTGCGCTTGAACCAGATCCCATGACCGGCAGCCGCCGGTTTCAGGACCATCGTCGCAGGCTTGCCGCTGTGCAGCCCGGTGCCCTTGAACGTGACCGATGATTTGAGCGTATGTTGCAAATTGAACCTCAGCGAGTGGTGGCCAGCCTTGAGTGGGCTGTGTTGGCCATTCAACTAAGGAACCGGGCCATCAGGCTCAACTCACTCTTTGCAACCGATTGAAACATGAATGTGACAGATCGGCAAAACCCTGCTTAGCGCCTGTCAGGGTCCTGTTTTTTAACGATAAAGGGTCGCCAGATGGCGACCCCTTACAGTGATTTTGTTACCGTGGTCAGTTGGCTTGACGGCGCAAGAAGGCCGGAATTTCGATACGTTCCTGATCCGGGTCCGCCTCTTCCCGTGCAGGTGCCGTTGCGTCAGATGCCCGCATCGCCGGTTGCTGACGCGCCGGTTGGGCCGGAGTATCGGCGGCGTGGCCGGTCATCCGATCGATCAGACGGTTAAAGCCAAACCGGGGGCGATCCTCGGCCGCAGGTTGCGGTTGGGGGGCCGGTTCACGCGGTGCTTCAGCCGCCGGACGCAGACGGTTTTGCGGCACTTTCTGCACCGCTGCCTGCAGCCGCTGCATCGCCTCGGGCGACGGGGTGCCGGGGGTCGGGGCACGCGGCGCAATATAGGATTCAGCCGGTTCTTCCTGCTCGGGTTGAGGCTCGAACTGGGCCACCTGAGGCTGGTAGGCCGGGGGCGGCAGACCATCATCGTCCTGCGCGGCGGGCTCTTCGTGCCAGCCTTCGTTCAATTCGACATCCTCGATCGATTCAAACAACGTGGGGGCGATGTTTGCGTCTTCAGCGGCGGGGGCCTCATCCGCGGCGACTTGTTCGGGGGCTGGTTCTTCTGCCGAAACAGTACGGGTCAGCGGGGCCGACATCGAGCGGCGCGCAACCGGTACGTCGTCAGTTTTCTCGCTGGCGTCGATGCCGGTGGCAACGACCGAAACGCGCATGCCGCCTTCCATCTCGGTATCGAGGGTCGAGCCGACGATGATGTTGGCCTCGGGGTCCACTTCCTCGCGGATGCGGTTCGCCGCCTCGTCCAGTTCGAAAAGGGTCAGATCATGCGCACCAGTGATGTTGATCAGCACGCCCTTGGCACCCTTGAGGCTGATTTCGTCCAGCAGCGGGTTGGCAATGGCTTTCTCGGCGGCCTGAATGGCGCGGTCTTCGCCGGTCGCCTCACCGGTGCCCATCATCGCCTTGCCCATCTCGTCCATCACGGCGCGAACGTCGGCAAAGTCAAGGTTGATCAGGCCCGGACGCACCATCAGGTCGGTCACGCCTTTGACGCCCTGATAGAGCACGTCGTCGGCCATCGAGAACGCCTCGGTAAACGTGGTCTTTTCGTTGGCCAGACGGAACAGGTTCTGGTTTGGGATGATGATCAGCGTGTCGACGACCTTTTGCAGCGATTCAACGCCGTCCTCGGCCTGACGCATCCGCTTGGCACCTTCGAACTGGAAGGGTTTGGTGACCACGCCCACGGTCAGCACGCCCAGTTCACGCGCAGCCTGCGCGATGATCGGAGCCGCCCCGGTGCCGGTGCCGCCGCCCATACCAGCGGTGATAAAGCACATATGCGCGCCCGCCAGGTGATCCACGATCTGTTCGATGCTTTCTTCGGCAGCCGCAGCCCCCACGGCGGGCCGTGCACCTGCGCCCAGCCCTTCGGTGACCTTGACGCCCAGCTGCACCCGCGCCGACGAGCGGCTTTGCTGCAGCGCCTGCGCGTCGGTGTTGGCGACGACAAATTCCACGCCATCCAGCTGCTTTTCGATCATGTTGTCGACCGCGTTGCCGCCTGCCCCACCAACGCCAAATACCGTGATCCGAGGCTTAAGTTCGTCGTGCCCGGGCATCGAAAGATTCAATGTCATGCTCTGTCCGCCTGTTTTATATGTTGCCGCAAAATGCGGTTTTTTCTGACCTATCCACAGATGATTTTACTGTGTCATTTCGGAAACGTCACCAGAAAAATCGCAAGAATCCACAAAATATGGAGGAAATAAGGCAGCAAACAGCGGCATTTCGCTGTGACCGCCATATGTTGCGGCGAGAGCTTCAAGTCATACTACGCGCCGAAAGACCCCACCCGCCTGGATGCGCGTGCGGACACTGGTAGCTCACTTGTTCTGGTCGCGGAAAACTGCTCAATGTCCTGCCGCTGGGCCTCTGCCGGGCCTTGTGGATATCTTGCGGGATTCCGGCGCGCGCTGCAACCGATTTCTTTAGCCAACCGGGGCACTTGGGCAATTCAGGCCGTCCTCGGTGATGCTGCGGACCTCTTGCGTTTCGCTGCCGACAAATCTGGCCAACCGCACCATCAGGCGGTCGTTGTGCAGAAAGGGCCACCAGCAGACCGGCAGGCCATTTGGGGCATCGTCGTAGAGAAAGCAGATCTGGCCGTTGGGCGTGGTGATCTGACCATAGACGCAGCCGCGCCCCTCCATCCGCCAGACGGACAGAGTCGGGCTGAGAAATTCCTCGGTCCCCACCAGCATACCGCTGCGGATTTCGTGGAAGGTGATGGTTTTGCCGACCACCGCGTCCAGAAACGCGTCCGGAGAGATCAGGGTTTGGGCGGTGGCCGCCACAGGCCAGAGCGTTGCGCCGAGGACTGCCCGGCGCAAGGCTTTACCAATTGTCACGGAACCAGCGCACGGCGCGTTTGAACGGGCGCGCGGCGTAGGTATCGACGGGGATTTCGAAATCCCACCATTCGTCCTGCGGATGCGCGGCAAACAGGCTGAGGCCAACAGCCGACGAGAACCCCGGCCCCGTCGCTGATTGCGGCAGGCCATGCACGCGCAGCGGGCGGCCAAGGCGGACGCGTTGGCCGAGGATGCGGCTGGCCAGCCCGTCGAGACCCATGATCTGGCTGCCGCCGCCGGTCAGCACGATCTGCTGGCTGGGCAGGTGGTCGAACCCGGCAGCGTCAAGGCGGGTGCGGACCTCTTCGAGGATTTCCTCGACGCGGGGGCGCATGATACCGATCAGCTCGGCGCGGCTGACCGTGCGGCGGTCGTGTTCCCAATCGCCGGTATCTCCGCCGATATCGATCATGTCGCGGTCATCGGCTCCGGTGGCGTGGACGCCGCCGTTGAAGGTCTTGATGCGCTCGGCCACCGCGGCGGGCACGCCGAGGCCCATGGAGATATCGCTGGTGACGTGATCGCCGCCCATGCGCACGCAATCGGCATAGATCATGTGTTTCTTCATGAAGATCGACACGCTGGTGGTGCCGCCGCCCATGTCGATACAGGCCGCGCCCAGTTCCTGCTCATCCTCGACCAGCGCCGAGATGCCCGACACATAAGCCGAGTTCGCAATCCCGGCCAGTTCTAGATCGCAGCGTTTGATGCAGCGCACGATGTTCTGGATGGCCACCGCGTCGACGGTGAGCATGTGCATATCCACCGCAAGGCTTTGCCCCAACTGACCGCGCGGATCAATCAGGCCCGAGCGGTTGTCCAGCGCGAAATTCACCGGCTGGGCGTGCAGAACCTCGCGCCCTTCGCCGTAATCCGGCACGTCGCAGGCGTTCAGAACACGGCCGACCTCGGCCTCGGTGACCAGTTGGCCCTCCAGATCGACCTGCGCATCCAGACCATACGAGCGCGGGTTCGCGCCCGAAAAGCTGGCAATCACATGGTCGACACGGATATCGGCCATCTTCTGCGCCGCTTGCAGCGCAGTGCGAATGGCGCGTTCGGTTTCCTGCATCGCGGTGACTTCGCCAAACTGCACGCCGCGCGAACGGGTGGTGGCCGCGCCGATCACTCGGAAACCCGTCTGGCCTGCCATCGACCCGATCGAGTTATCCTCGGACAGGCGCCCTGTGCCGTCGAAGCGCAGCACGAGGCAGGCGATTTTGGAACTGCCCACGTCCAGAATGGCGACAACGCCGCGTTGCATGGCCTGCCGGCGCATCTGCCGCATGGCCCGTTGGGACTGATAAAGATCGGTCATCATGGTCGTTACTGCCCGCTACTCACATCTACTTTTGTGTTCCACCAGTCTTCGCTGGCTGTTTTGTTCATTCGAATGGTTGGCCGCTGTCCAAGGCGCATATCCACCGCCACCACGTCGCGTTCCAGAAGGTCCTGCACCTCGTTCACCGCCAGCACGCGCTCCAAGGCGCGCGCGGGGCGGTCGGTGGGCAGCATGATGCGCTGGTTGCGATCCAGCACCAGATCCCAGCGGCGTTCGCCGATGCGCACCAGACCGCGGACGCGTTCGCCCAGACTGCGCGCGGTGGTCAGAATCTGCAGCGCTTCGGGGACGTGTTTGTCGGCACCTTTGCCTGCGATCAGCGGCAGGGTGGCGTGATCAGCGCGCGCGGCGATGTGGTCCACATGGGCCCCGGTTTCGTCCAGCAACTCGATCCCGTCGCGGGTGCGCCAGACGATCACCGGCTGTCGTTCGACTACGTCCACTTGCAGGATGCCGCCGGGGCGGATGCGCACGGTGGCCGATTTCACCGGGTCCAGCCCGGTGATGGTGTCGCGGATCTGCTCGACATCCAGATCCCAGGAACTGAGCGGGAAATCGAGCGGCACGACCTCGCGGATATCTTCCGACAGCGCGGTCCCTGCCCCGTCGATGGCCATCAGGTTGACCATGAATTCGGGCCGTTCCTGAATCGAGGTCTTGATGTCGGCGATATAGGTGCTGACGGCCTCGCGCCGGTCTTCCGAGGCGAAATAGCCGCCCACCGCAGCAACCACGGCCAGCATCGGCAGGCCGATCTTCAGCCCGCGCCGGATGCCGGGGGTGAGCATCCAGCGCTGAAAACGGTAGCTGAGGCGCGACGGCGCGGGGTCCGACGCCTGCGCGCGGCCAAACAGGCGCGCACCGCGCAGGCGCAGTTTGGGTTCAGGTTTGGGATCAGGCCGAGGGGCCGCGGCAAAATCCGCGTCTGGCCCGGCAAGGGCTTTGGTCCGGTGGATCACCGGTGCGCGGGTAGCGGTCAGCGGTCGCATGAGGCGTCCTCCACCATCCAGGCGCAAAGCTGGCCGAAACTCATGCCGATATGCTCGGCCTGTTCGGGCACCAGCGAGGTCGGGGTCATGCCCGGCTGCGTGTTGGTTTCCAGCAGGAACAGGCCATCCGCGCCCATGCTATCATCCCAGCGGTAATCGGTACGGGTCACGCCGCGACAGCCCAGAGCGTTATGGGCTTTCACCGCATAATCCATGCAGCGGTCGAAGATATCCTGCGGGATGTCGGCGGGCAGGACGTGCCACGATCCGCCCGGCTTGTACTTGGCGTCGTAATCGTACCAGCCGCCATCGGTCATGATCTCGGTGACGGTCAGGGGGCGGTCGCCCATGACGGTCACGGTCAGTTCGCGGCCTGCGACGTATTTCTCGACCATGATATGCTCGGGCATGTCGTCCGACAATTGCGGCGGGCCGTTCGAGCCTTCGTGGACGATATAGATGCCGACGCTGGAGCCTTCGTTGTTGGGCTTGGCGACGTAAGGAGGTTCCATCACGTGGACCTCGATCACCTCGACCTTGGGCACGATGACGCTGGGCACGATGGGCAGGCCCTCGGTCTGGTAGATTTCCTTGCTGCGCTGCTTGTCCATCGCCAAGGCCGAGGCCAGCACGCCGGAATGCGTATAAGGAATGCGCATCCATTCCAGCAGGCCTTGCACACAGCCATCCTCGCCCCAGCGGCCATGCAGGGCGTTGAAAACCACATCCGGCTTAATGTCCAAAAGGCGCGCATAGAGGTCGGGACCTGCGTCCAGCTCGACCACTTCAAAGCCTTCTCCCACAAGGGCGGCTGCGCATTCGCGCCCGCTGCTGAGAGACACCTCGCGTTCCGCCGAGGGGCCACCCATCAATACCGCCACTTTGGGGTTTGTCCTGCTCGACATACCCAATGTGCGCCTCAATGTCCCCGGACCTTATGTGGTGGTCCGTACTGCGTTTATGCCTTTGATCCGTCGCCTGAATTTGCCTGATTTTGGTCTGACGGTTGGGGCTTGATTATTCCAGCGGATCACCGACCCGCATGATTTCCCACTCTAGCGTGATGCCGCTTGTTTCGTAAACCTTTTTTCTGACCTCTTCGCCCAGACCTTCGAGGTCTGCGGCGGTCGCGTCACCGGTATTGATCAGGAAATTCGAATGCTTGGGGCTCATCTGCGCGCCGCCAAGCGTGGCCCCGCGCATTCCGGCGTCGTCGATCACCTTCCATGCCTTGAGGTCGTGGACATCATCGGCCTTGCCGGTCGAGGAGAACCCGGCGGGGTTGCGGAAGGTCGAACCGGCGCTGCGGTCTTTGGTGGGTTGGGTTTCGTCGCGCTTTTGCAGTTGCGCTTCCATGCGGGCGTGCAGCTCGGCGGGATCGCCTTTCGGGCCTTGGAACGTGGCCGAGATCAGCACCGCGCCTTCGGGCAAGTCGGACTGGCGGTAGCGGAAGTTGAGGTCTTGGGGTGAGAGGTCTTTCACCTCTCCGGCCCGCGTGACGATGGTGGCTTTTTGCAGAACGTCTGCGGTGTAGCTGCCGTAGCAGCCTGCGTTCATGCGCACCGCGCCGCCGATGGAGCCGGGGATGGTGCGCAGGAAGGTCAGGTCAACCCCCGCATCCGCCGCCTTGCGCGCCACATGCGCGTCCAGCGCGGCGGCCCCGGCGGTGACGGTGGTGCCGTCGATCGAGATCGTGTTGAACCCGCGCCCCAACCGGATCACCACGGCGCGCAGACCACCGTCGCGGACGATCAGGTTTGATCCGACGCCCATGGGGAAGACCGGCACATCTATGGGTAGGTTGCGCAGGAAACCCTGCAGGTCTCGGATGTCAGCCGGTTGGAACAGGTAATCCGCAGGCCCTCCGACACGCAGCCATGTGAGGTCGTTGAGCGGGCGGCTTTCGGTGAGCTTTCCACGAATATCCCAGTTTGTCATCAACGCGATCTTCGCCACGAGAGTCTTCCCCAAATCCAACCGATTAGTGAGAAAACACCTGCTATCAGCAACCCCGCCCAAAAGACAGCTACAAAAGCAGCCTCAACGTCATGAGAGATGCCGCGCAAATAGAGTGTCAGCCAAGAGAATATTGAAACCCACGCTACACCCAAAAACAGGCAAGTTGCATTCTTGTTTTGCAAAGCCAGAATTCTGAAGAAAAAAATAAAAAATGCCGCCAGCGTCAGCGCAATCAAATAAAGCAAAAGCACAAACTCTAGCCCCCGATACTCTTTCGTATCCAACGGGTCAGGTAAATCACCGGCCAGCGCAGCACGGACATGCCCATCGCCAGCACCAGCAGCCCGATCCACGGGCCGTTTTCATAGGTGACATAACCCAGAATAGGCACGCCGACAGCGATCAGGAAATAGGCTCGCCGCCAATGGTTATCCTTGCTGGGCAGCATCGCAAGCACGTTGGCGACCAACCCCCAAAAACCGGCAAGCGCGATTGACCAGTTCATTCCTGCACCTCACGTCCAGTCCATTTGCGCCAATAGTAGCGGATCGGATTGCGAAACATCGAGACGAACCCGGCGAGCGCAAGTAACCCCACAAACCAGCCATAATCATAGCCTAAGAACACAATTAGCGCCGGGGCACTGACGAACAGCACGATACCGGGCGGGAATTGCAGCCGCATGGGGAGCATCGCCACTATGGTTGAGGCGAAGACCCAGAGGCAGGCGATTATGAGCGACAAACTCAAGACGCTCCTCCTGATGGGCCTTGGCCGTGATGACCAAAGATGTCTGTTGGAGTGTCAAGCATCGCTAAGCTCTTGAGCTGCTGACTGTTTTTTTCTGCGCCAGAAGCCAGCGCAAAAACCTGCGAATAGAAACGGAAGCGAATTCAATGCAATAAAGGCCGCAAACTTTGCACCGATGGAAACCTTAGTATCCGGGCCGTAAAGTACGTAGAGCAAAAACCCAGCAATCAGAGCGATCACCCCAAGCATAACCCACCTGGGCAAAGCTCCGATCACAAACCCCAACCCAAACAATATCAATATGCTAAAAAACGCGGTCATGCGACTAGTCGCTCGGGCAACCCATTGGCCCAAGCGCTGATCGTACCGGCGCCCAGACAGACGACCATATCCCCCGGGCGGGCCTGCTCGCGGACAAGCCGCGCGAGGTCGCCTTCATCCAGAATTGCTCGGGCGTGGCGGTGGCCGTGGCGGATCAGACCCTGCACCAGCGCATCGCGGTCGGCGCCTTCGATGGGGTCTTCGCCTGCGGCAAAAACCTCGGCAATGGCGACGACGTCGGCGTCGTTAAAGCAGGTGCAGAAATCGTCGAACAGATCGGACAGGCGGGAGTAGCGGTGGGGCTGGTGGACAGCGATGACCCGACCCTCGGTCGCTTGGCGCGCCGCCTTGAGGACGGCGGCGATTTCAACCGGGTGGTGGCCGTAATCGTCGATGATGGTGACCCCGTTGACTTCGCCGACCTTGGTGAAGCGGCGGTTGACGCCGCCGAAATTGGCCAGTGCATCGCGGATTTCACTGGCCTTCATGCCCAGATGACGGGCCACGGCCACAGCGCTGAGCGCGTTCGAGACGTTGTGATCGCCGGGCATCGGCAGGGTGCAGCCCTCGATCACCTTGTCCTCGTATTGCAGGTGAATGTCGAAATGGGCGACGCCGCCTTTGTAGGTCAGGTTCTCGGCCCGCACATCGGCCTGCGCGTTGAACCCATAGGTGCGCACGCGGCGGTCGGTGATGCGGCCCACAAGCGCCTGAACCTCGGCATGGTCAGTGCAGCAGACGGCGAGGCCGTAGAAGGGCAGGTTCGAGACGAATTCATGGAATCCGTCGCGCAGCTGATCGAAATCGCCCCAATGCTCCATATGCTCGGGGTCGATATTGGTGACGATGGCGATGGTGGCGGGCAGGCGGTTGAAAGAACCGTCGCTCTCGTCGGCCTCGACCACCATCCATTCGCCCTGCCCCATTCGCGCGTTCGAGCCGTAGGCGTGGATGATGCCGCCATTGATGACAGTGGGGTCAAAGTCTCCCGCGACCATCAGCTCGGCCATCATGGTAGTGGTGGTGGTCTTGCCGTGGGTTCCGGCAATCGCGATGTTCGAGCGCAGGCGCATGAGTTCGGCCAGCATGTCGGCGCGGCGCACCACCGGCAGGCCTTGCGCGCGCGCCTCATCCAGTTCCGGGTTGCCCGGTTTGATCGCGGTCGAAACCACGACCACAGCTGCGTTCTGCAGATTCTCGGCGCGTTGGCCCTCGAAAATCTCGGCCCCGAGCGAAGCCAGACGGTCCGTGATCTTTGACGCCTTCAGGTCCGAGCCTTGCACCCTGTAACCCAGGTTCAAAAGCACCTCGGCAATGCCCGACATCCCGATCCCGCCGATACCGACAAAGTGGATCGGTCCTACGTCCTGCGGCAGTTTCGTTGCTGGATTCATGAGGTCTCCTTCTGCGCCATTTGCTCGACAAGGGCCATCAAACGCTCGGTCGCGTCCGGAGCCCCGACCGATAGCGCGGCATGGGCCATTTTCTGTGCGGCTTCGGGGTTGGTCAGAACCGTGGTCATTTGCTCTGTCAGCGCGGCAACGTCAAGCGCGTTTTCCGGGATCATGATCGCCCCGCCCGCCTGCACCAGCCCGCGCGCATTGGCGGTTTGATGGTCGCCTGCGGCGGTGGCCAGCGGGATCAGGATCGAGGGTCGCCCGATCACCGAGATATCGGCGATGCTGGACGCGCCCGATCTGGAGATCACAAGCTGAGCATCAGACATACGGCGCGGTACGTCATCGAAAAAGGGCTGAACATCAGCACGAATGCCGTGGTCGGCATAGAAGGCCTTGACCCGTTCACCATCCTCATCGCGGGCCTGATGCGAGACGCGGATGAAGCCGCGTAGCTCGTCCGGCAGTGCCGCGATGGCTCCCGGCACCATGTCGCTGAGGATGCGCGCGCCTTGGCTGCCGCCCATTACAAGGACAGACATCGGGTAGTCTCCGGGCGGGATATAGGGCGCTCCGGCGCGGTCAAGCACGGCGGCGCGGACCGGGTTGCCGGTGTGTATGCCTTTGGCCCCGTCGGGCAAGTCCGTGGGCCAGACGCCGCAGGCGACTTGACCCACACGGGTCGCGAATATCTGGTTCACGCGACCCAGAACCCCATTCTGTTCATGGATCATGCGCGGGAGTTTCAGCAGCGTCGCCGCACCCAAGGCCGGGATCGAGGGGTAACCGCCGAAGCCAACCACGACGTCCGGCTTGTCGCGCATCATCTGCGCAGCCATCCCGGTGACGCCAGCGGCGATCTTGGGGCCGACCAGCAGTTTGGCGGCCAGACCGCCACGGGCGAAAGTGGCCGAGGAAGCCTCGACGATTTCGACGTCTTCGGGGAACGCGCCGGTATAACGCGCACCGCGCGGGTCGGTGGACAGGCGCACGCGCCAGCCTTTGTGCAGCATCGCCTCGGCCAAAGCCTGCGCCGGGAACATATGGCCCCCGGTGCCGCCCGCTGCGATCAGAAGATACGGCATCAGCCCCGCCCACGCAGAATATCGCCCAGTTCGCCTTGCGGGCGCGAGCGGGTGAAGGCCAGCAGCATACCAACCGCGATGCCGCCTGCGATCAGCGACGAGCCGCCATAGCTGACGAACGGCAAAGTCATACCTTTGGCGGGCAGCAGGCGGACGGCGACGCCCATGTTGATCATCGCCTGCACGCCAAACATGCATGCCAGCCCGGTTCCGGCCAGACGGATGAACATATCGCGTTCGCGCATCAGCCGCAGCAGCGAGCGCACCACGATCAGCGAATAAAGCGCGATGATGATGAGGACGAGGATCAACCCGTATTCCTCGGCCGCCACCGCAATGATGAAATCCGTATGTGCATCGGGCAGCGACCATTTCACCTGCCCCTCACCCACGCCGACACCGAACAGGCCGCCCTCGCGGATGGCATTGGTGGCGTAGCCAAGCTGCGTCGTCGGGTCGAGTTCCTGATTGAGGAAACCGTCGATGCGGCGGGCGAAGTGTTCGGAATTGGAATAGGCGAACATGCCGCCCAGAACGACAGCTCCGGCCATGCCGACCAGCAGCAGCATGGGCGCGCCGGCGACGAAATACATAACGCCCCAGCCAAAGAGGATCAGGCAGGCCTGCCCGAAATCGGGCTGCATGACCAGCATCGCCACAATCGCCATGCACAGCGCAAAGGACCACAGCCGCCCCGGCGGGCCGTTGATTTCCTGCGACGCGGCCAGCAGCCAAGCGGCGACGACCACAAAGCCGGGTTTCAGAAATTCCGACGGCTGCAGCGAGGCAAAGCCCAGCGAATACCAGCGCACGGCACCCTTGCCGAAATCGGTGCCGAAGATGGGCAGGAAGGCCAGCGCCACAAAGGCCCCCAGAAAGCCCAGCACCGCCAGCCGTCGCACCAGAGTCGGCGACATCATCGAGGTCAGCAGCATCGCCACCAGCGCCAGCCCGCCAAAGATCGCCTGCCGTTCGACATAGTGGAACGGATCGAACCCGTTGCGCCCGGCCAGCGGTGGCGACGAGGCCAGCCCCAAGAGCAGCCCGATGACAAACAGGATCAGAACGCAGGACATCGTCCAGCGATCAATCGTTCGCCACCACTTTGGTAGAATCGGTTCGCCGCGCTGGTCCTGGACCGCGCCATACACCATCTCAGTCATGAGATACCGCCACTATCTGCCTCGTTAACGTCCCGTTTTCGGGATCTGTTTGAGAGTCTACAGGTGTTTTTACGTTTGGGCTAGGGAAATAAGGGAAAATCTCTGCTTAACAGGGCAACCTCAGCGGGCCGCCCAGAGATGGGACATTGATGCCACCGTCACAGCCTTGGCTTGGGCGCGGCGGGCTGGCCGGAATCGCCTGAATTCGGCTCTCCTTTGGGCTCGATCAGCACTACCTTGACCTCGGTTTCGGCGCGCGGCCGATGCACGACGCCTTTGGGAACGACGAAAATCTCTCCGGCGCGGACGGTGTGCGAGGGGTGGCCTTCGATATCCATGATCATCTCGCCCTCAAGCACCAGAAAGAAATCATCCGTGGTGTCATGTTTGTGGAAGGGGAATTCACCCTGGAATTTCACGACCATGATGTCATTGTCGTTGTAGTCAGCGACGACATGCGGGTCCCAATGGCTTGAAAACAGGGCCAGCTTTTCCTTCAGGTTGATCGGTTTCATGTGGGTTCCATCCGATGTGCAGTGACTGGGCAGGGTTCACCCCGTATCAATCGGAAACGCGCAGGCATTTTGCAAGACTGCGCGGACCAACACAGCCCATGGGGCCTTGTCTTTCGCGCCGATCCAAGCCATCCCCGCCGCATGACCTACGACACGATCATCCTCGGCGCTGGCGCGGCTGGCATGATGTGCGCCACCCATTGTGGCGGGCGTGTATTGGTGATCGACCACGCTAAGGCTCCGGGTGAGAAAATCCGCATCTCGGGCGGTGGGCGCTGCAATTTCACCAATATGTATGCAGGGCCCGGCAATTTCCTGTCGCAGAACCCGCATTTCTGCAAATCTGCGCTGGCGCGGTATACGCAGTGGGATTTCGTCGATCTGGTGAATAGCCATGGCATTGCCTGGCACGAGAAAACGCTGGGGCAGTTGTTCTGCGACGGATCCTCGAAACAGATCATCCAGATGCTGCTGGACGAGATGGATCGCGCCGGAGCGGAGTTGTGGGTTCAGACCGAGATGAAAGACCTGCGCAAGACCGAAGGCGGCTTTGCCTTGGAGGTTGAGCGCGAGGGGCAGCGCGCACCCCTGACCTGCCGCAATCTGGTGCTGGCGACCGGCGGCAAGTCGATCCCCAAGATGGGGGCGACGGGTTTGGCCTATGATATCGCGCGCCAATTCGGGTTGCGAGTGACCGAAACCCGGGCGGCGTTGGTGCCGTTCACCTTCTCCGAAGGTCGCTTCAAGGACCTGTCGGGCGTCTCTTTGCCCGTCCGTCTGTCGAACGACCGGACCAGCTTTGACGAAGCACTGCTGTTCACCCATCGCGGCCTCAGCGGGCCTTCGGTGCTGCAGCTATCCTCGTACTGGCGCGAGGGTGAGGGCATTGCGGTCAACCTGATCCCCGATCTGCCCCTGTTCGATTTGCTGCGCGAGCAGCGGCAGGCGGGTGGGCGCAAGGCGCTAACGACAGAACTTGCCCGGCACTTACCCACGCGGCTGGTGGATTACCTTGGCCAGCATACCCCGATGCAGGGCAATCTGGCCGACCAGTCCGACGACGCCCTGTCGGATCTGATCTCAGCGCTGTCGAGTTGGGAACTAACCCCCTCGGGCACCGAAGGGTATCGTACCGCCGAGGTCACACTGGGCGGGATCGACACCGATGATCTGTCGTCAAAAACGATGGAGGCCAGGGATGTCCCCGGCCTCTATGTCATTGGTGAAGCGGTGGATGTCACCGGCTGGCTGGGTGGCTACAATTTCCAGTGGGCGTGGTCCTCGGGCCACGCCGCCGGATGCGCCATCGCAGGCCGTTAGCCGACGACGTTGTAGCCACGTCCGCGCATGCAGTTGCGCACGATGACTTCCTTGTTCTGGTTCTTGTTGATCACGTCCGCGCCCGCGCCCACCAGCGCGCCGGCAACAGCTGCGCGGCCGAGGTTGTCGCTGCTGTCCTGCACAATCCCGGTCACAGCTGCAGCACCCGCAGCGCCGATCGCCGCGTTCCCTGCGGTTGATCCGTCAACGCTGGCTTGCGAAGCAGCCAATTGCTGGCATTGCGCCAGATCAGAGTTGTAGTTCGGCCCAACGGGGCCGTCGATCACAGGCTGATAATTGGCGCCGGTATTGGTGCAGGCCCCGGCAGCAAGCAAGGCGGGAACGATTAAAAGAAGTTTACGGTTTGGCATTGTCATGACCTCGTGTTGAATTTCCTGAAGGCAAAAACCAACTCAGGTGGCGCGTCAAGCGGATAGGGCTGCAGCTTCGCCGAACCGGCGGTCAATTGCAAACACCCTGCGCTCAGAGGCGTTTTTGCACCTCGGCCACGAAATCATCTCCGCGCTTCTCAAAGCTGTCATACTGATCGAAGCTTGCCGCCGCCGGGGCCAGCAATACCACTTCACCCGGCTGCGCATCCGCCATAGCCTGTTCGACGGCCTCAGCCATCGCGGTGCAAACCTGCGCCTCGGTCTTCAACTGCATGGCAAAGGCCGCCGCCTCGCGCCCGATGACATAGGCCTTGATCACGTGGTCGGCAGCGGCGTTCAGGGCCTCCAACCCGCCCTCTTTCTCAAGCCCGCCGCAGATCCAGCGG
The DNA here is from genome assembly GCF_056533645.1 of Ruegeria sp. G10. NCBI lineage: Bacteria > Pseudomonadati > Pseudomonadota > Alphaproteobacteria > Rhodobacterales > Roseobacteraceae > Ruegeria > Ruegeria sp. G10. The sequence goes on from NZ_JBQFOQ010000006.1 coordinate 110,992, forward strand.
ATCTGTTTGAACGCGCTCAGCGCTTTCAGGGCGCTGTCGACATTGGTGGCCTTGGAGTCGTTTACATAGGTCACCCCGCCCGCCTCGGCGATGATCTGGCTGCGATGCGGCAGGCCGGGGAAGGAGTGCAGCGCATCCTCGATCACCCGCGGCGCGAGGCCCAGCGAGCGGCAGGCAGCATAGGCGGCGCAGGCGTTCTGATGGTTATGCGTGCCGGGCAAGCCCCTGATGCCACGCAGATCGATGGACCCCGCCTGACGACCCTTGCGGTATTCCGCGAGGTACCCTTTGCGGGCAAAGACCTGCCAGCCCGGCCCCGTCAGCTTGCGCGCGACCGAGACGCGGATCACCCGGTCATCCGTCGGGCCTTCGGCCATTTGCCCGGCCAGAAACGCGCCCTCGGCCTCGTCAATGCCGATCACGGCGCGGTCCGGCCCGCCCTCGGCGAACAGGCGGCGCTTGGCGGCGAAATAGCCGCCCATGCCGCCATGGCGATCCAGATGATCGGGCGAGAGATTGGTGAACACCGCCACATCCGGGGTCAGCGCCCGGGCCAGTTCGGTCTGATAGCTGCTGAGTTCAAGCACCACGACCGAGCCATCACCGCCCGGGTCGATATCCAGAACGCCCCGCCCGATATTGCCCGCCAGTTGCGAGTCGCGCCCCGCCTCGGTCAGAATATGGTGGATCAGCGCGGCGGTGGTGGATTTGCCGTTCGAGCCGGTCACCGCGATGACGCGCGGCGGGGTGTCGTAATTGTTCCACTCAGGCCCCGCGAAAGAGCGAAAGAACAGACCGATATCATTGTCGACCGGCACGCCCGCCTCCAACGCGGCGGCCACAACGGGGTTTGGTGTCGGATAAAGGTGCGGGATACCCGGGGAAACGATCAGCGCGGCGATCGCGTCAAACGCCCCGTGACGGCGCAGATCGGCGCAGGTGAAGCCTTCGCCCTCGGCAGCCTCACGCGCGGCGGGGTTGTCATCCCAGCAGATCGCTTCGGCCCCGCCTGCGCGCAGCGCGCGCGCGGTGGTGAGGCCCGACCGACCCAGCCCCAGAACTGCAACCTTCTGTCCTGAAAACCCTTTGACCGGGATCATGCCGCCCACCTTCGTCGCCTAGAAATCTGCGCCACCCTGCACCGAAGGATTTGCCAAAGGCAAGGGCGCGTTCAGGCTCGCGCGACAGCGCGAGCCGGGCCCAACGGGTGGCAGGGGGGCCGCAGGCCCTCCGAACCCGGCGGGAGCCTTACCGGACCTTCAGCGTCGCCAGCCCAATCATCGCGAGGATCAGCGAGATGATCCAGAAGCGGATGACGATGGTGGGCTCGGCCCAGCCCTTTTTCTCATAGTGGTGATGGATCGGGGCCATCAGGAACACCCGCCGTCCCGTCCGCTTGAAATAGAGCACCTGAATGATCACGCTCAGCGCTTCGACCACGAACAGGCCGCCGACCACGGCCAGAACCAGCTCGTGCTTGGTGGCCACGGCGATGGCTCCCAGCGCACCGCCCAGGGCCAGCGATCCGGTGTCACCCATGAACACCGCAGCCGGAGGGGCGTTGTACCACAGGAACCCGAGCCCTCCGCCGAACAAGGCGGCGGTGAAGATCAGAATCTCACCCGTGCCGGGCACGTAATGGACGTCGAGATATTCGGTAAAGTCGACCCGCCCCACCGCATAGGCGATCACGCCAAGGGTCGAGGCCGCGATCATCGCGGGCATGATCGCCAGCCCGTCCAGCCCATCGGTCAGGTTCACCGCATTCGCGGCCCCCACGATCACGATCACCGCGAAGGGGATGTAGAACAGGCCCAGATTGACCAGCGTATCCTTGAACACCGGCAGCGCCAGTTGGTTCTGCAAATCCGCCGGGTGGTGCAGCGTCGCCCAGAGCGAGGCCAGAACCGCGATGATAATCCCAAGCGCCAGCCGCATCTTGCCCGACACGCCCTTGGTGTTCTGTTTTGAAACCTTGGCATAGTCGTCGGCAAAGCCGATGGCCGCATAGGCCAGTGTCACGAACAGCACCATCCACACATAAGGATTGTCCCAGCGCGCCCAGACCAGTGTCGAGGTCACCAGCGCGCCCACGATCAGCAACCCGCCCATGGTGGGGGTTCCGGCCTTCGAGAAATGCGCCTCGGGGCCGTCATCGCGGATCGGCTGGCCCTTGCCCTGCTTGCGGCGCAGTACGTTGATCAGGGGTTTGCCGAACAGGAACCCAAAGATCAAAGCGGTCAGAAAGGCGCCCCCTGCGCGGAAGGTGATATAGCGGAAGAGGTTCCAGAAATCGCCTCCGTCCGACAGGGCGGTTAACCAATAAAGCATACCAATACCTTTCTTACGCACCGGGCATGGATCACGCGCGCACTTGCCCCATTTTCCGCAGACCGTCAACAATCTGCGCCAATGCCATGCTGAGCGAGCCCTTCGCCAGCACCGCATCACCGTCACGGATCAGTTCGGGCAGATGCGCGGCCATCTCGGCGCTGGTTTCAGTCCAGAGCCCGCGTTTGTCTTCGGGCAGCGCCTGATGCAGCGCCTGCATCAGCGGGCCGATGCAATGGACCTGATCGACCTGCGCCATTGCCGTGACATCCGCCATCGCGGCATGCATCGCTTGTTCCTGCGCACCCAGTTCTTTCATATCACCCAGAAACGCGATCTTGCGTTTGCCTTGCGAGGCGGCCAGCACGTCCAAAGCGGCCTCCATCGAGGTCGGGTTGGCGTTATAGCTGTCATCCAGCAACTCGATCTGCCCCTCGGGCAGCGCGATCACCTCGCGTACGCCGCGCCCCTTGACCGGAGACCAGCGGCGCAGGCCCGCGATGGCCTGATCCAGATCGATGCCCATCTCGACGCAAGCGGCCAGAGCGCCCAGTGCGTTCATGGCGAAATGGGTGCCCGCCGATTGCACGTCGAACCGGATGGGCTGGCCGCCGACGGCTCCTTGCGCCTGCAGGTTGTCGGGCCCCTGCTCCACCTCGGTCAGGGCATAATCCTGTGCGGCGCGGCCAAATTCGACGATCTTCGCGCCTTTGGCCTGCGCGCAGTCGCGCAGGATGTCGGCGTGGTCGATATCGGCATTGACGATGGCCGCTCCGCCCGTTGTCAGCCCGTCAAAGATCGCGGCCTTTTCGTGGGCGATGCCCGCGACATTCTCGAACGCTTCCAGATGCACCGCCGCGACGGTCGTCACCAGCGCCACATGCGGCTGCGCCTGACGGGCCAGAGGGGCGATTTCTCCGGGATGGTTCATGCCGATCTCGATCACCGCGAATTCGGTGTCGCGGGGCATCCGGGCCAGTGTAAGGGGCACGCCCCAATGGTTGTTATAGCTGGCGACGCTCGCATGGGTTTTGCCTAGGGTTTCCAAAATGCTGGCCAGCATTTCCTTGGTCGAGGTCTTGCCGACGCTGCCGGTCACGCCCACCACGCGCGCATCGGTCCGGGCACGGGCGGCCTGCCCCAGTGCTTCGAGCCCTTCCAGCACATCATCCACGATCAGAAGCGGCGCATCCTCGGGCACACCTTCGGGGATGCGGGAGACCAGCGCAGCCCCTGCGCCTTTCTCCAGTGCTTGCGCCACGAAATCATGACCATCGCGGGCGGCTTTGAGCGCCACGAACAGGTCGCCGGGTTGCAGGGTGCGGGTGTCGATGGAGACGCCGTTGACCTGCCAATCGGAGGTTGCACGGCCCTTGGTGGCCTCGGCGGCCTCGGCTGCGGTCCAGAGCGTCATGCGACCCTCCCGTCCAAAGCGGCGACCGAGATGCTGGCCTGTTCCACATCGTCAAACGGCAAAACCTGATCACCGACGATCTGACCGGTTTCATGGCCTTTGCCTGCGATCAGAAGCGCATCGCCCGGTTGCAGCGCGTCGATGCCGCGCAGGATGGCCTCGGCGCGGTCGCCCACCTCGGTCGCCTCGGGTGCGCCCAGCATGACGGCGGCGCGGATGGTGGCCGGGTCTTCGCTGCGGGGGTTGTCATCGGTGACAAAGACCAGATCGGCGTTTTCTGCCGCCGCCTGCCCCATCAGTGGGCGTTTGGTGGCGTCACGGTCGCCGCCCGCGCCGACGATGGCGATCAGGCGGCCCATCACATGCGGGCGCATCGCCTTCAGCGCCGTGGCGACCGCGTCAGGCGTGTGGGCGTAATCGACAAAGACCGCTGCGCCGTTTTCGCGCGTCGCGGCCAGCTGCATCCGTCCTCGAACGGTGGTCAGATGCGGCAGGGTTTCGAACACGCGGTCAGGGTCTTCTCCGGCGGCGATGACCAGACCGCAGGCCAGCAGGACGTTTTCGGCTTGAAACCCGCCGATCAGGTTCAGGCGGGTTTGATGCACCTTGCCCTTCCAAGAAAAGCGCAGATCCTGCCCGGTCGCATCAAAGCGTTGATTCAGAAGGCAAAGATCGGCACCCTCGGGGCCGACGGTGAAGATATTCTGTCCGCGCGCCTCGGCGATTTGGCGCACTTGCGCGCCCTTGGGATCGCTGAGGTTGATCACCGCGACGCCGTCCTCGGGCAGCACCCGGTCGAACAGACCGGCCTTGGCGGCGAAATAGGCCTCGAACGTGTCGTGATAGTCTAGATGATCCTGCGTGAAGTTCGAGAACCCAGCGGCGGCCAGATGCACCCCGTCCAGACGACGTTGTTCAAGGCCGTGGGACGAGGCCTCCATTGCCGCGTGGGTCACGCCATTCGCGGCGGCCTCGGCCAGACAGCGGTGCAGCGTGATCGGTTCGGGCGTGGTGTGGGCCAGCGGGGCGGTCCATGCGCCCTCGACCCCGGTGGTGCCGAGGTTGACGGCCGGAAGGTCCAGCTCGGTCCAGATCTGGCGGACGAAGCTGGCCACGGATGTTTTGCCGTTGGTCCCGGTCACCGCGACGATGGTCTGTGGCTGCGCGCCGAACCACAGGGCGGCAGCCCCGGCCAGTGCCTGCCGCGGGTCTTGAGTGACGATCAGCGCGGCGTCCGAGACGGCCAGTTCGTTGGCGGCGATCTCGGCCCCTTGGGCGTCGGTCAGGATCGCGGCGGCACCCATGCGCAGGGCGTATTGAATGAACTCTCCGCCGTGGACGCGGGTGCCGGGGAGGGCCGCGAAGAGGAACCCATCCTTCACCTCGCGGCTGTCGACCGCCAATCCGGTAATGTCAGGATTCGCCCCGCCCCGTGCGGTCAGGGCCAGTTCGCTGAGTTTCTTTGACGTTGCGCCCATGACCCACCTTTCGCCGGACAGCCTAATTTGAGGTCAGCGTTATAGCAGCGCGCGCCTCAGGCTCAAGCCGGGGTCTGAGGCCCAACAAAGGCGCAATGCGCGCGATCAATTCGGCGGCGACGGGCACCGCCGTCCAGCCGGCGGTGCGGCGCTTTTCGCCATAGGCGACGATCGAGGGTTCATCCAGCGTGACGATCAGCACATATTTCGGATCGTAGGCCGGGAAGATGGTGGCGAAGGTGGCTATCACCTTGTCATCATAATAGCCTCCGCGCGGCTTGGGCTTGTCAGCGGTGCCGGTTTTGCCTGCGACATCATAGCCCGCCACGTCACCAAAGCTGGCGGTGCCATCGGTGACCACCTTGCGCAGCATGTTCTGCGCTTGCTTGGCGGTATTTTCGGACATCACACGGGGGCCGTATTGCGGACCGTTGCGGCGCAGGATGGTCGGACTGACGTAGTGCCCGCCATTGGCAATCGCGGCATACCCGGCGGCCAGATGCATCGGGCTGGTCGACAGGCCATGGCCGTAGGAGATGGTGACGGTGCTCAGCTCACCCCATTTCTTGGGCTTGAGCGGTTGGCCACCCTTGGCCTCGACAATCTCGAACGGGGTCGGGTCGAACATGCCCAGCGCGTTCAGGAAATCCTGCTGCCGCTGCGCGCCGATCTGCAGCGCCAGCCGCCCGGTACCGCGGTTCGAGCTGTGGACGATCACATCAGCCACGCTGATCTCGCCATAGTTCTTGCCGTTGAATTCACCGATTGGGAAACGACCGATCTTCATCGGGCCGGAGGTATCGATGATCGTGTTGGAATTCACCAAGCCCAGTTGCACCGCCTGCGCAGCGGTGAAGATTTTGAACACCGAGCCCAGTTCATACACACCCTGCACATAGCGGTTGAACAGAGGGCTGTCCGAGGGATCGAAACCCGAGGTCGGCGGGCGCGGGCGGTCGTTTGGATCAAAAGACGGCAGCGAGGCGGCGGAAACCACCTCTCCGGTATGCGCATTCATCAGAACCGCAGACGCGCCCTTGGCGTTCATGATCTTCATGCCGCCATAAAGCACCTGCTCAACGGCGGCCTGAACGGTCAGGTCCAGCGACAGTTGCAGCGGCTTGTTGCCATTGGCCGGGTCGCGCAGATAGTCGTCGAACTGTTTTTCGACACCGGCCACACCGATCACCTCGGCGGCGCTGACGCCTTCGCGGCCAAAGCCCGAGCCGCCCAGAATATGCGCGGCCAGCTTGCCGTTCGGATACAGACGCATTTCACGCGGGCCGAACAGGATGCCCGGATCACCGATGTCATGCACCGCCTGTTTTTGTTCGGGCGAGATGCGCTTCTTGATCCACAGGAACTTGCGCTTGCCGGTGAAGTCTTTGACCAGACGTTCTTTTTCCAGATCGGGGAAGATCGCAACCAGTTGGTCGGCGGCGGCAATCGGATCGATCATCAAGGGCGGTTGGGCGTAGACCGAATAGGTGTCCAGATTGGTCGCCAGAATCCGTCCCTCGCGGTCGACAATATTGCCGCGCTGCATCGCGATGGAAGCCCCCGGTGCGCTGGCCAACGGCTCCTGCGCCTCGGAGGTTGCAAGAACGCCCATGCGGAAGCCCACGACCGAGAAGGCACAGAAGAAGAACAGGCCCAGCACCAGCAAGCGGCCTTCGGCCCGGGCGCGGGCGCGGTCTTTCATGTCTTCGTGGCGTTTGCGGATGTTCTCGCGTTCAATCGCCTTGGGGTTTTCGCCCTTGGCACGGGCGTCGAGAATACGGGCCAGCGGGCGGAGCGGTGTGCGGGTCATGGGAACTGTACCTCGCCCAGCGCCTGGATATCGGTGATTTCCTGCAGCTCAAGCGGATCGACGATGGGCAGGTCGGGGTCTTCGCCATAGGCAATCTGATCGGCGCGGCCAAACTGCTCAGCCCGCAGAGGCAAGAGGCCCAGACGTTCGAAATTGAGGTCCGCCAGTTCCCGCAGGCGGTCGGGCCGGTTCAGATAGGCCCATTCTGCATTCAGCACCGCCAGGCGCGCTTGCGCAATTCCAATCTCGCGCTGCAGCGTCTGGGTTTCCTTCAGCACCTGCTGCGTTCGGTAGTTCTCTTGATACGCCCAAAGCGCTAGCCCGAATACGGAAAGGGCTGTCAACACATACAATATACTCTTCATCTTCCCCGTCCCCCCAGTTGCGGCATCCCGATGGCGCGGGCCTCAATTTCCCCCGCCGGAGCCTCAGTTCGTATCGCCACGCGCAGCTTGGCCGAGCGCGCGCGTGGGTTTTCCTGCAATTCCTGATCGTCGGGACCCACGGCCTTGCGGGTCTTGAGCGTGAATTGCGGCAGTTCCTGTTCCATCTCGGGCGCATAGCGGTTGGCGCGGCCCGTCTTGCCTGCGCGCGACTGGAAGAAGCGCTTGACCATCCGATCCTCGATGGAGTGGAAGGTCACAACGGCCAGCTGCCCGCCCGGTTTCAAAGCGCGTTCGGCGGCCATAAGGCCCTGAAACAGTTCTTCATATTCCGCATTCACCGCAATCCTCAGCCCCTGAAAGCTGCGCGTTGCCGGGTGCGATTGCCCGGGTTTGGGGCGCGGCAGGCAGGATTCGACGATCTCGGTCAGACGCAGAGTCGTGGTGATCGGTTCCTCAGCCCGCGCCTTGACGATGGCCTTGGCAATGCGACGGCTGGCGCGTTCTTCACCGAAATGGAACAGGATATCAGCCAGTTGCACCTCGGTCGCGGTATTGACCAGATCGGCGGCGCTTTCGCCCTGCTGGCTCATACGCATGTCCAGCGGGCCGTCCTTCATGAAGGAAAAGCCGCGTTCGGCCTGATCCAGTTGCATGGACGAGACGCCGAGGTCCAGCACCACGCCATCCAAATCTTGCGCATATTCATCCATGCGCGAGAACACACCCTGCTGCATCACCAACCGGTCGCCATAATCCCCAGCCCAATCGGCGGCCATCTCAAAGGCCAGCGGATCGCGATCCACGCCGATGATCTTCTCGGCCCCGGCCTCAAGCAGGCCACGGGTATAGCCGCCCGCGCCGAATGTGCCGTCCAGCCAGACGCCAGCCACGGGTGCCACGGCAGCCAGCAACGGACGCAACAGAACAGGGATGTGAGGGTTCGATGAGGTCTGAGCGCCGGCCATGCCGTCACCCATCCCCGATGCCGTCAAGATACTGCATCGGATCGAAATCCTCGGGCAGATCGTCCAGCCATTCCTCGGTCGCGGCCAGTTCGTCGGCCTCGTAAGTCTCGGGTTTCCATATCTGGAAGGTGTCTCCGGCGGCGATAAAGAACGCTTCGCTCTCAAGACCGATCTTGTTGCGCAGCTTGGCGGGCAGGACCAGACGGCCCGTCTCATCAACATTGGTCGGGAAGGACTGACCATGGAACAGACGCTGCAACATCCGGCGCTGCATCGAGCCACGCGGCAAAGCGTCGATCTTGTCGTCGACCTCATCAATCGCCTGCATGGTATAGCATTCAAGGTATTTGCGGCGGTGGTCGCCATAGACAATCACCAGTTCAGGATTGTCACCGGGCTGCCAGTTGGGGTCGGACGCTTCAAGCACACGGCGAAACGAGGCCGGGATCGAGACCCTGCCCTTCGTGTCCACCTTATGGTGGCTTTCACCTCTAAACCTGCGCGCCAAGACGACTGTCCCTTTCGCTTGCGCCCCACCTCAAAATTCACGTTCCCCCCGGAAGTAAAAACGGCGGGTTGATCTGCTGCCACTGATCAACCCGCCGCATTGACCCGCTGAGCGGGATGTCCAGCTGCGCGCGCCACCTGGGGGGATGTCTGCTCGCCCGCGCGCCGGATCTGTTAAGTGATGAAAGCGAGATGCCTGTATGAAACCTGTTTTTGTATTTTTTGGTTCGGGGTCGTTTGGCGCCCCTTTAACTGTCCTCGCCCTCATCGGGTAAACAAGGGATGCCATGGGAATTCATGGAAAGCAACATAAATTTACGGTACGAAATCCTCGAACGCTCGCAAAAGAGAGCGAGGATAATCCTCATTTACGAAAAATGCCCCATAAGTTGGGCTAAGATCTCAAGATAATACCATATATACGCGGACTGATGCCAAAAGATCTTATCCCACGATTTCCCATAATTTTTTCAATCCGATGATAAATCGAGGCTCACCACCCACAAAACCCAGCTGTCGACGACGAATCACAGGCTCCGTGCAGGTCGATCCCATGCCGGTCCCATGCCTTCCCGTATCATCACCACGACATGGATCGGATCGGCATCGCACGCCTCTGCCGCCCGCAAGAGCTGACGCAATATGCCCAAACAAACGCCAATGCCGCCCAAGGGATAAGCACCCACACTCATGGCTTCTAAACCGGGAAAATACCAGCAGCGCGCGAAAACCTATATTTTTAAGGCAATTATTAGGCTGAGCGGGATTGTCCTGACAATCCATGCATTTGCTGCATAGCAGCATTGACATTGTGGGCTATTGTGCAATCGCAGCATTTGCCTATTTTCAATCTCAAGCAAGCGCCGGACGATGTCGGCAGCAACAAGAATGAACGGATGATGAAGATGGCAGTTGCAAGCACACAAACAACCCTGAAGGGCGCTCCGGTACTCGGGATCGCAGCCCTGGTTGAAACCTTGAAAGCCCGCGTAGCGCGCTATCGCCTGTACCGCCAGACGGTCAACGAACTGTCGGCTCTGTCCGACCGCGAACTGGCTGATCTGGGCCTGCACCGCTCGATGATCCGCCGGCTGGCCCTGCAGGCCACCGAAGACCACGCCGCGCAGTAAGCGCGACACGAAACACCGAGATCAGGTCCGTCCTCCTCCCTTTCGGACCTGTATTTCAGCGGCAGCGTCTCTCCTCCTCCCTGACGTTGCCGCACCTTATACCGGCCCTGATCGCCGGAACCTGATACATCGGGGCTCTCCTCCTCCCTGCCCCGATGTTGAAAGCGCGCGGCGAGGTCCTCCTCCTCCCTGACGTCGCCGCGTCTTCCTCATACCGGGATCAAACCCGGGTTCGGATACATCGGGGCTTCCTCCTCCCTGCCCTGATGTAGAAAAGAACGGCGGTTCCCCTCCTCCTCCCTGGGAACCGCCGTTTTTCGTTTTTTGCGCACAAGATGTAAGCTGGGGCCGTGAACGATTTTTCAGGAGTATCCCATGGCTGCCTATTTCATCGCCCAGATTTCCATTCATGACCCGGACGGGTATCAAAAATACCTAGAAGGTTTCATGCCGATCTTTGACCGGCACGGCGGCCGCCTTCTGACCGTTTCATCAAAGCCTGTCGAGGTGATCGAAGGCAGTTGGGCCGAAGACGGCATCGTCTTGATGGAGTTCCCCGACATAGCCGCTGCCCGAGCGTGGAAAGATGACCCGGACTACGTCGCACTGGCCAAGATCAGGCAAAATACAGCAACCGCAAATCTGGTGCTGGTCGAGGGGTTGTAGAGCTCAGAACGGCACGTCGTCCTTGGCGGTCAGGAACCGGGACACAACTTTCTTTGTCCCGGCCTTGTCGAAATCGACCTCGACCTTGTCGCCCTCGATGCCGCTCACCGCGCCATAGCCGAATTTCTGGTGAAACACCCGCTCGCCCAGCGTGAAGCTGGCCACGGCCGTCGCATCAATCACCGTATTGCGGCTTTCCTTGGGCTGAGACATCCCATACTGCCCCTGCCGCGCCTGCATCCGCTTCCAGCCGGGCGAGTTGTAAACATTCGCCTCCGCCGCGCGGGTCTCGATGCTGGCCGTGACCCGCCCTCCGCCATAGAGCCCTGGGGGCGTCAGCACCTCGACATGATCCTCGGGCAATTCGTCAATGAACCGCGAAGGCATGGAATTCTGCCACTGCCCGAACACCCGCCGGTTGGCCGCGAAGGAGATCGTGCAGACCTGCTCGGCGCGGGTGATGCCCACATAAGCCAGCCGCCGTTCTTCTTCGAGACCCTTGAGTCCCTGCTCGTCCATTGACCGCTGTGAGGGGAACAAGCCGTCTTCCCATCCTGGCAGGAACACGGCGGGAAACTCCAGCCCCTTCGCAGCATGCAAGGTCATGATCGAGACCTTGGCCCCGTCGCCGTCCTGCTCATTGTCCATCACCAAGCTGACATGCTCCAGAAACCCCTGCAGGTTCTCGAAATTGTCCAGCTGGTTGACCAGTTCCTTGAGGTTTTCCAGCCGCCCCGGTGCCTGAGGCGTCTTTTCATTCTGCCAATGGGCGGTATAACCAGATTCGTCCAACACGATCTGCGCCAGTTCGATATGCGTATGCTCGGGTTCGCCATAGCGGATGGGTGAGACGCCATCGTCAATGACCGTGTCATCGTCCACCTCGATTCGAGGCCCGCGCGTCATCGCATTCCACCGCGCCAGCCCGTCGATCAATTCGCGCAGCGCCTTGGCGCCTTTGCCTTTGATCAGAGCATTGTCGACCGCAATCCGCGCGCCCTCAACCAAAGACACGCCGTTTTCCCGCGCCACCACCTGAATCGTCTGCTGCGCCTTGTCGCCAAGGCCGCGTTTGGGCGTGTTCACGATCCGCTCGAAGGCCAGATCATCCTCGGGGCTGACCACCAGCCGGAAATAGGCCATTGCATCGCGAATCTCCATCCGCTCATAGAACCGAGGGCCGCCGATCACCTTGTAAGGCAGGCCAATGGTCAGAAACCGATCCTCAAACGCCCGCATCTGGTGCGAGGCGCGGACCAGAATCGCCATCTCATCGAGGTTCATCGGCCGCACACCGCGCGTGCCGCCTTGCATCGCGTCGATTTCCTCGCCGATCCAACGCGCCTCTTCCTCGCCGTCCCAATGGCCGATCAGACGAACTTTTTCGCCTTCTTCACGGTCGGTCCAAAGTTCTTTACCCAAGCGACTTTCATTGCCGCGAATGACGTTCGATGCAGCCGCGAGAATGTGGGGAGTCGAGCGGTAGTTTTGTTCCAACCGGACCACAAACGCTCCGGGAAAATCCTTCTCAAACCGCAGGATGTTGCCCACCTCGGCCCCGCGCCAGCCATAAATCGACTGATCGTCGTCGCCAACGCAGCAGATATTCTTATGCCCCCCGGCCAGCAGGCGCAGCCAGAGGTATTGGGCGACGTTGGTATCCTGATATTCGTCCACAAGGATATAGCGGAACCAGCGCTGGTACTGCTCCAATACGTCCGAGTGGGTCTGGAAAATCGTGACCATATGCAGCAGCAGGTCGCCGAAATCCACCGCGTTCAACTCTCGCAGGCGAGTCTGATACTGGGCGTAAAGCTCTATACCTTTGTGGTTGAAGGCCCCAGCATCCGCTGCGGGCACCTTGTCGGGCGTCAGGGCACGGTTTTTCCAATCATCGATGATGCCAGCCAGCATCCGCGCGGGCCAGCGTTTGTCGTCGATATTGGCAGCTTGGGTCAGTTGCTTCAGCAGCCGCTTCTGGTCGTCTGTGTCCAGAATGGTGAAGTTCGACTTCAACCCCACCAGTTCCGCGTGACGCCGCAGCAGCTTGACGCAGATCGCGTGGAACGTGCCCAGCCACGGCATCCCTTCGGCGGGTCGACCCAGCATCCGGCCTACACGCTCTTTCATCTCGCGCGCGGCCTTGTTGGTGAATGTCACCGCCAGAATCTCGTTCTCGCGCACCCGATGAGTTCTGAGCAGATGCGTGATCCGCGCGGTCAGCGCCTTGGTCTTGCCCGTCCCGGCCCCGGCCAGCATCAGCACCGGGCCATCCAGCCGTTCGACCGCTTCGCGCTGCGCCGGGTTGAGGTCGTTCAGATACTCGGCAGACGCCGCAGGCATCGCCCGCGCCGACAGCGATGCGCCCTCGAAGGCGTCCATTTCGTCAAAACTGCTCATGGGTCCAAACTACGCCGGATGCGCGCCGAGGGGAAGGGTTTGTTCACGCCTTGTTCGCAAGGAATTTGCCACGTGATCCGATCAATTCTAGATAATCATCCCGACGCCATTAACCCTCTGTCAAACCTTGCCAAACATCCTGATCCCATTGCTGTGGGAGCGCGGGTTATGAAACAGAGTGATATGGTGGGTCGGACCTCGGCCCTGAAAATTGCGGGCATCTCGGCGATGCTGATAATGCTGACGGCGCTGGCGGGTTGGGGGATTTACGCGATCCCGGCCCCGGTGGTCGACCGGATGCTGGAATCGGACCTGCGGCATCGCGCAGCGCAATTGAACCAACAGGTGGCAAGCCATCTGCACGATGTCGAGGCGACGTTCAAACACGGCATTCTGGATGATCATGATGAAGAGTTTCTGGAACTTTTACCCGAAACCTCGGACATCTACCGGTTCAAGCTGTTCGACAGTCAGGGCCGCGTGTTCTGGTCAACGCGCGCGGGGGATGTCGGGACAGTTAACTCCAAGCCCTATTTCACCGAAATCGTCGCTGCGGGTGGTTCGTACTACAAACACGAAGAAAAGCCGATTTCCGAAGTCAGCGGCCTGAACCACGAGATGATGGTCGGATCAGGCAAGAAAACCTGTCACGTGGCCGAGATCTACACCCCGGTCATCAAGGACGGTCAGTTTCTGGGCGCGATTGAGTTCTATTCGGACATCACTCCGCAGCGCGATCTGTTCATCACGCGCGTCCGGTGGTCGCTGGCGGTGCTGTGCGGCGTGGCCCTTATGGCGCTGACGGCGGTGATTCTGGTGATCTACCGGACGAATCGGACACAGGTGCGCGACCTGCGGGTACGCGCGGCCAAAGAGCGTGCGTTGATGGATGATCAGTTGCGCCTTGCACGCGAGGTACGGCTGCTGGGCGAGTTGAACGAATGGCTGCAATCCAGCCGCTCGCTGGATGAGCTGTTCGACATGGTGTCGCGGTTCATGACCCATATCCTGCCTGAGGCCGAGGGCAGCGTATATGTCTACTCGAACTCGCGCGATGTGCTGGATGGCTGCGCCAGCTGGAACGGCGGGTCGCACAAGGCGCATATCCACCCCGAAGGCTGCTGGGGCCTGCGGCGCGGCCGGACTTATGAATTCGGCGCGTCCGAGATCGATTTCGTCTGCGAACATGCGGAACCGCATGACGGGCGGCCTTATTTCTGCTTTCCCATTCTTGCCCATGGCGAAACTGTGGGTCTGCTGCACCTACGCGCCCATGAGGGCAGTGGAGAGGAATTTCACGCAAGCAAGAAACTCGCGCAGCTCTGTGCCGAACAGATCAGCATGGCAATTGCCAATGTAAGAATGCGCGATCAGTTGCATGATCAATCGGTGCGTGACCCTCTGACAGGGCTGTTCAATCGCCGTCACATGACCGAGACATTGCGCAAAGCGATCAGCCGCAGCCAGCAGACTGGCGCGGCACTCAGCCTGATCGCGGTCGATGTCGATCATTTCAAAAAATTCAACGACACGCACGGGCATGACGCGGGCGACATGGTTCTGCGCGCGGTGGGCTCAGCGTTGGAACAGGGGTGCGACCGGGATGAGGTCGCGTGTCGAATCGGCGGCGAGGAATTCATGCTGATCCTGCCTGACAACACGCCCGACGACGCTATGACCCGCGCCGAGCAGCTGCGTCAAGCGGTTGAGGCGGTCTCGGTCCGATATGGCGAAAAGTCGCTACCGCGCATCACCATTTCGGTCGGCGTCGCGCACTATCCGGCGCATGGTGTAATGCCGCAGGATTTGATGCGCGCGGCCGACGACGCGCTTTACGCCGCCAAGGATAAAGGGCGCAACCAGGTTCAGGTCGCACGCGCCGGTATGACCCAAAGCCCCGCCGCAGAAGCAGGCGATACCCCCGCGCCAGAACCAAAGCGGGTGCGACGGTCTTAGGCGGCATGACGCATGTCAGATGCTTGCACTGAGGCTTGCAAGCCACGCCGATCGATTCAGGCGGCGGATTACAGAAGCGATTTGTGATCGAAGTACAGAGCGGCCTCTTTGCAGTCTCTGGCCCCGCGAAAAACTGCTGTCCCAAGCCGCCATCGACGCACGCGGGACGCAGGGTCGAACGGATGCGTCTGCCGGAAGAATCAGCTCTGCTACCCACCCACCGACCAATGTCGGATATTGAAGGCCACGCTGAATCACGCTGAGGCTGCAACAAGTCAATTTTTGCAACAAAAATACAACATTTGATGCTGCGGCGCAGCATGTGTAAAAGAAAAGCGCCGATGGGCGGCGTTTGCGAGCGATAACATGCCGGTTCTACCCAGAACTACAGATATACGTGGCCCTATTGTCCGCCTAATCACAAGGCCACACCTATAAAGACCGGGACCTGAAATGACAGACTTCAAGAAAATCCTGATCGCCAACCGCGGCGAGATTGCGATCCGCGTGATGCGGGCAGCCAACGAGATGGGCAAGAAAACCGTCGCGGTCTTCGCCGAGGAGGACAAGCTGGGCCTCCACCGCTTCAAGGCGGACGAGGCGTATCGTATCGGGGCCGATCTGGGACCGGTCGCAGCCTATCTGTCAATTGATGAGATCATCCGCGTAGCCAAGGAATGCGGCGCCGACGCGATCCACCCCGGTTATGGTCTGCTGTCCGAGAACCCGGATTTCGTGGATGCCTGTGTGCAGAACGGCATCACCTTCATCGGGCCCAAGGCCGAAACCATGCGCGCGCTGGGGGACAAGGCCAGCGCCCGGAAAGTGGCGATTGCAGCGGATGTGCCGGTGATTCCGGCCACCGAGGTTCTGGGCGACGATATGGCCGCCATCAAAAAAGAAGCCGCCGAAATCGGATATCCCCTGATGCTGAAAGCCAGCTGGGGCGGCGGTGGGCGCGGTATGCGCCCGATCCTGTCCGAAGACGAGCTGGAAGAAAAGGTGCTGGAAGGCCGGCGCGAGGCCGAAGCCGCCTTTGGCAATGGCGAGGGTTATCTGGAAAAGATGATCACCCGCGCCCGCCACGTTGAGGTTCAGATTCTCGGCGACAAGCATGGTGAGATTTATCATCTGTATGAGCGCGACTGCTCGGTCCAACGGCGCAACCAAAAAGTGGTGGAACGCGCCCCTGCCCCGTATCTGACCGAAGAACAGCGCGCAGAAATCTGCGAGTTGGGTCGCCGCATCTGCGCCCATGTGAACTATGAATGCGCAGGGACCGTCGAATTCCTGATGGATATGAACACCGGCAAGTTCTACTTCATCGAGGTAAACCCGCGCGTTCAGGTCGAACACACCGTCACCGAAGAGGTCACCGGAATCGACATCGTGCAGGCGCAGATTCTGATCGCCGAAGGTAAGACCCTGGCCGAGGCCACCGGCAAGCCCAGCCAGGACGATATCCGCCTGAACGGTCACGCGCTGCAGACCCGCGTGACAACCGAGGACCCGCTGAACAACTTCATCCCCGATTATGGGCGCATCACCGCCTATCGCTCGGCAACCGGAATGGGCATTCGTCTGGATGGCGGCACCGCCTATGCGGGCGGGGTGATCACGCGGTATTACGACTCGCTGCTGACAAAAGTCACTGCTTGGGCGCCCACGCCCGAGAAAGCGATTGCGCGGATGGACCGCGCGCTGCGGGAATTTCGCGTGCGCGGTGTCAGCACCAACATCGCCTTTGTTGAGAACCTGCTGAAACACCCGACCTTCCTGTCGAATGAATACACCACCAAGTTCATCGACGAGACGCCAGACCTGTTCCGTTTCAAAAAGCGCCGCGACCGGGGCACCAAGGTTCTGAACTATATCGCTGACATCACCGTCAACGGTCACCCCGAGACCAAGGACCGTCCGATGCCGCGCCCTGACCTGAAGGAGGCGCGCCCGCCTGCGCTGAAGGCGGAACCACAGATGGGCACCCGCAACCTGCTGGAGCAGAAGGGCCCTCAGGCCGTCGCCGACTGGATGAAAGCGCAGCGTCAACTGCTGATTACCGATACCACCATGCGCGACGGACACCAGTCACTGCTGGCCACGCGGATGCGGTCGATTGATATGATCAAGGTCGCCCCGACCTACGCGGCGAACCTACCGCAGCTGCTCTCAGTCGAGTGCTGGGGCGGTGCGACGTTTGATGTGGCCTATCGCTTCCTGCAGGAATGCCCGTGGCAACGCCTGCGCGAGCTGCGCGGTGCCATGCCGAACCTGATGACCCAGATGCTGCTGCGCGGTGCCAATGGGGTGGGCTATACCAACTACCCCGACAACGTCGTGCAGGAATTCGTGCGTCAGGCCGCCAAGGGCATCGATGTATTCCGTGTGTTCGACTCGCTGAACTGGGTCGAGAATATGCGCGTGGCGATGGATGCGGTCGTCGAGAATGGCAAGGTCTGCGAAGGCACCGTCTGCTACACGGGCGATATTCTGGACCCGGACCGCGCCAAATATGACCTGAAATACTATGTCGGCATGGCGAAAGAGCTGCGCGATGCAGGCGCCCATATTCTGGGCCTGAAAGATATGGCGGGTCTGTTGAAGCCGGCCTCGGCCAAGATCCTGATCCGGACACTGAAGGAAGAGGTTGGCCTGCCGATCCACTTCCACACCCACGATACCGCCGGTATCGCCAGCGCCACCATTCTGGCCGCGTCCGAGGCGGGTGTGGACGCCGTGGACTGCGCGATGGACAGCTTCAGCGGCAATACCTCGCAGGCCACATTGGGCACCGTGGTAGAGGCGCTGCGCCATACCGAGCGCGACACCGGGCTGGACATCAAGGCGATCCGCGAAATCAGCGACTACTTCGAGGCGGTGCGCGGTCAGTATGCGGCTTTTGAATCCAGTCTGCAGGCCCCCGCGTCCGAGGTCTATCTGCACGAGATGCCCGGTGGTCAGTTCACCAACCTCAAGGCGCAGGCGCGTTCTCTGGGGCTAGAGGAGCGTTGGCACGAGGTTGCCCAGATGTATGCTGATGTGAACCAGATGTTCGGCGATATCGTCAAGGTGACGCCATCATCGAAAGTGGTCGGCGACATGGCGCTGATGATGGTCAGCCAGGGCCTGACCCGTGATGATGTGGAAAACCCCGCCACCGATGTGGCGTTCCCTGACTCTGTCATCGACATGATGCGTGGCAATCTGGGCCAGCCTCCGGGCGGGTTTCCGGATGCGATCATCAACAAGGCGCTGAAAGGCGAGACGCCCAACACAGAGCGCCCCGGCAAACACGTCGAGCCGGTCGATCTTGAAGCCACCCGCGCCGAACTGTCCAAGCAACTGGAAGGCAAAGAGGTCGATGATGAGGATCTGAACGGCTACCTGATGTATCCCAAGGTCTTCCTGGACTATATGGGCCGCCACCGGACCTATGGCCCGGTCCGCACCTTGCCCACGCGCACGTTCTTCTATGGCATGGAACCGGGCGAAGAGATCACCGCCGAGATTGACCCCGGCAAGACCCTGGAAATCCGCTGTCAGGCGATCGGCGAGACCGATGAAAACGGCGAGGTCCGCGTCTTCTTCGAACTTAACGGTCAGCCCCGTGTGATCCGGGTGCCGAACCGCCTGGTCAAAGCCTCGACCACGCAGCGCCCCAAAGCCGAAGTTGGCAACCCCAACCACGTGGGCGCACCGATGCCCGGGGTCGTCGCGGTAGTCGCCGTTTCGCCGGGTCAAGAAGTGAAAGAGGGCGACCTGTTGCTGACCATCGAAGCGATGAAGATGGAAACCGGCATCCACGCCGAGCGCGATGCGGTGGTCAAGGCCGTCCACGTCCAGCCCGGCGGCCAGATTGACGCCAAGGACCTTTTGGTCGAACTGGACTAACGGGTTATCTTACAACACTGAAATGGGCCGTTCGGGGAACCGGACGGCCCTTTGATCTATGAACCGGAGGAAGCATGATGCCGTCCATCACCCCAATCTACGCTGCAGTGTTGGCGATGCTATATATTGCCCTCAGCTTTATGGTGATCAACCAGCGCCGCAGCGGCAAGATTTCTTACGGGGATGGGGGCAATGCTGACATGCTAAAGGCGATCCGCACCCATTCCAACTTTGTGGAATACACGCCATTCGCCCTGTTGCTTATCCTTATGGTCGAGATGCAGGGCGCAACTGGCCTGACATTGCACCTACTGGGGCTGGCTCTGCTGGCAGGACGCCTGCTTCATGCCTATGGCTTTGGTCGCAGTCCACAGATCGTGATTCTGCGTCAGATCGGCATGGTCCTGACGTTCACCGCGATCCTGATCGCCGCGATGGCGAATCTCGTGCTGGCCCTGTAGCCGCACGCTCAACCCATGAGGCTCTGCGTGTTGACCAATGCTGCGGCCGAGGGGGCTGGTCGTCCCTCTGCCAATTCATCTTCGGTCTTGGCACAGAACACCGTGGTCAGCACAATCAGCACCGCCAGAACCGCCACCTTAATATCTGCAATATGTGCCATTTCGTTCGTCTTGCCCTTCGTTTCGCCGAAACCCATGGGTGTTTAACGGCTCTGCGCCGACATTCCGTCGAAAGATTTTTGCGGGTTTTTGTGTTTTTCCGCTTGCAGCCTCGTGTGGGACTTTATACATCCCTCCTCACTCAACGGCGCGGGCGTAGCTCAGGGGTAGAGCATAACCTTGCCAAGGTTAGGGTCGGGCGTTCGAATCGCCTCGCCCGCTCCATTGAGAGGTCTTTGGACCGAAATAGTATCTGATGCGGGCGTAGCTCAGGGGTAGAGCATAACCTTGCCAAGGTTAGGGTCGGGCGTTCGAATCGCCTCGCCCGCTCCAGGTACCAACCTTTCCCGAACATGCTGGTTCTTTTGCCGAGCTTGCGCCATGCTGGTGGCAACGCAGTATTTAAGGCAACCCGCATGTCAGATTATGTCATTCGCCCCCTCACCGCCCCCGAAGTTCAGCATGCTGTCGATTGGGCGGGGCGCGAGGGGTGGAATCCGGGTTTCCACGATGCGGAGTGCTTTCGACCGACGGACCCCGATGGGTTTCTGGGCGGATTTCTGGATGGCGAGATGGTCGCCTCGGTCTCGGCGGTGAATTATGACGACGCATTCTCATTTCTGGGGTTCTACATCGTCAGACCCGAGTTTCGCGGCTCGGGGCATGGTCTTGAGATCGCCCAGCACGCGCTGGCCCATTGCACCGGTCGGAACATGGGGCTGGATGGGGTGGTCGAGCAGCAGGACAATTATCGCAAATCCGGTTTCACCTTTGCCTATAACAACTATCGCTTTGGCGGAACCAAGCACGGCATTTTGGCGGCACTTGGCGCTCAACCCGTGGCGCAGGTTGCGGTCCTGAACCACCTTTCAGACGATCTGGCCACCTATGACCGGCAATTGTTCCCTGCCCCGCGCAATGTGTTTCTGCGCGACTGGCTGAGCGCGCCTAGCCATACCTCGCGCGTATTTGCCGAAAACGGCGAGATCAAAGGATACGTCACGCTGCGCCCATGCCAAAGCGGGTATAAGATCGGGCCGCTATTTGCCGACACTGCCGAGATTGCGCAGGCTCTGCTGGTGTCGGTCCTTGCCGATATTCCTGACGAAAACGCACTGCTGGACGTTTTCATCGACATGCCGCAACCCAACGCCGCCGCCTTTGCGCTGGCGGATGCGCTAGGGCTTGAGAAGGTATTTGAAACCGCGCGGATGTATTCGGATCATCAGCCGGATATCGATCTGAACCGGATCTTTGGCGTCACCACGTTTGAGCTGGGCTAGAACGCTTTGAACGTGATCGTGGTCAGCGAACGTTCGATATTGGGAATCACCAGCAGGTTTTCGTTGATGAAGTGGCCCACATCCTCGGACGCCGGGATATAGAGCTTCAACAGCAGATCATATTCGCCGCTGGTAGAGTAGAGTTCCGAGTGGATTTCGCGCAGCGCGATGTCTTCGGCCACTTGATAGGTGGTGCCGGGTTTGCAACGGATTTGGATGAAAACGCAGGTGGACATGGGCCAGGCCTTGTTGGTTCGTGTTGTCCGCAGGCTGGCACGGGGCGCGTCCGGGCGCAATCCCCTGCAACAGTTTGCGGCGAAGGCTGAAAGCGGTCTGGATAGGCCGCCCGTCCGCGTCTATAAGCGCCCCTGTAGCAAAAGGAATTCGCCCATGCGCAGCGCAAAGATCAGCCGCCAGACCGCCGAGACCGAGATCTCGGTCGAGGTCAATCTTGACGGCACCGGCCAGTATGACAACCAGACCGGCGTCGGGTTCTTTGACCACATGCTGGACCAGCTGGCGCGCCATTCGCTGATCGACATGACGATCCGCGCCAAGGGCGATTACCACATCGACGACCACCATACGGTCGAGGATACCGGAATCGCGCTGGGTCAGGCCTTGACGCAGGCCTTGGGCGACAAAAAGGGTATCCGGCGTTATGGCGAGTGTCACCTGCCGATGGATGACGCACAGGTGCGTTGTGCGCTGGACCTGTCTGGGCGTCCGTTCCTGATCTGGAACGTGGACCTGCCGACCCAGAAGATTGGAACATTCGACACCGAACTGGTGCGCGAGTTTTTTCAGGCGCTCAGCACCCATGGAGGCATAACGCTGCATATCGATCAGCTGCACGGGTTCAACAGCCACCACATCGCCGAGGCCGCATTCAAGGCCGTCGCCCGCGCGTTGCGCGATGCGGTCGAAACCGACCCGCGTAAGGCGGATGCGATTCCGTCGACCAAGGGCGCGCTGTAAGCGCAACCCGAAAAGTGGGCACCGGTTTTCGGACAAGTTGCGCGCAGAAAGGACTCAGATGCTGACTGCCATCATTGATTACGAGAGCGGCAACTTGCACTCGGCAGAGAAGGCGTTTCAGCGCATGGCGCGCGAGGTGGATGCGGGTGAGGTCGTTGTGACCTCGGACGCGGATGTTGTGGCGCGGGCCGACCGTCTGGTGCTGCCCGGCGACGGGGCCTTTCCCGCCTGCGCCGCCGAGCTTCGGGGCCACAAAGGCATCTATGATGCGATGGTTGAGGTGGTCGAACAAAAAGGCCGCCCGTTTCTGGGCATCTGTGTCGGGATGCAGCTGATGGCCTCGAAGGGCCACGAATACACCGCAACCGATGGTCTGGGATGGATTACTGGCGATGTTGTCCGGATTGAGCCCTCAGACAGCACCTTGAAGGTGCCGCATATGGGCTGGAACGATCTGGTGCTGGAGAGCAGCCACCCGGTCTTTGATGGCGTGGCATCCGGAGATCACGCCTATTTCGTCCACTCCTATCACTTCCGCGTCACCGACCCGGCGCAGCGGCTGGCCTATGTGGATTATGGACAAGAGGTCACGGCCGTCGTTGGCCGCGACACGATGCTTGGATTGCAGTTTCACCCCGAGAAAAGCCAGGATGTGGGCCTGCGCATGATCGGAAACTTCCTGACCTGGACGCCCTGATGTTTACTGAACGCGTGTCCAGGTCTGCCCGCGACAAACTAGACCACCCGCAACACATCCTTTGACGGTCAGCTTGTTCTGCCCGTCCAGCGCCATTTTCGAGTTGTAGGTCTTGTCCCGGTCCGGCGCCCAGATCTTGCCATCGCCATAACTGCCATCGCCTTCGGGCACCATGTCCCAGATGATCTGCTTGCCGAGGTTTTCGTAGTTCAGTGACTGATTGCCCGCCGCATCGAACGCGCTGTCGATGGTTCCGCAAATCGCGCTGCCGCAGGGCTGGATCGAGACGTGAAGATAGTTCCCCTCATCCCCGGGCTCGGTCTTCCACAAACCGTCGACCGGATCGGCCAGAGCGACGGTGGACAGAACCGACAAGGACGCTGCTGCGATGAATGTGCGTTTCATGAATTTCTCCCTGTTTCGCGGCCAGTCTGACCCGGCCATTGCTATCGGGCAAGAATGACCCCGCGTCGCGTTGCATCCCCCGCCCCGCCTGTGCGATATCCCGCGCGGATAACTGACATATAGGGCCGCCTGACATGATCCTCTACCCCGCTATCGACCTGAAAGACGGCAATGCCGTGCGCCTGCTTCGTGGTGAGATGGACCAGGCCACGGTCTTCAACGAAGACCCCGCCGCACAGGCCCGCGCCTTCGTCGACGCGGGCTGCGAATGGCTGCATCTGGTCGACCTGAACGGCGCCTTCGCAGGAGAGCCGGTCAACGCCGCCCCGGTCGAGGCGATCCTGAAAGCCTGCAACGTACCCGCACAATTGGGCGGCGGCATCCGCGACATGGCCACGATCGAGACCTGGATCGAGAAAGGTCTGGCGCGCGTGATACTGGGCACCGTCGCCGTCGAGAACCCCGATCTGGTACGCGAGGCTGCCAAAGCCTTCCCCGGCAAGGTTGCGGTGGGAATCGACGCCCGCAACGGCATGGTCGCCACCAAGGGCTGGGCCGAAGAGACCAACGTGCAGGTTACCGATCTGGCCCGCAGCTTCGAGGACGCAGGCGTCGCTGCGATCATCTACACAGATATCAACCGCGACGGCGCGATGCAGGGGCCGAATATCGAGGCTACGGCGGCACTTGCGCAGGCGGTCTCAATCCCGGTGATCGCATCGGGCGGCGTCAGTTCGCTGGACGACCTGATCGCCTTGCGCGATTGCGGGGTTGAACTGAACGGCGCAATCTCGGGTCGCGCGCTCTATGATGGCGCGATTGACCTTGCTGAGGCCATTCGCGCCCTGAGCTGAGTTACTGTGCGGCAGCGGCGGTCAGTTTCGCCAAAGCGCCGCGCATTTTCTCTATGACCGGGGAATTTTCGACATCGTCGAAGTCATCCATCGTCTCTTTCGGGTCCTCATAGATCAACCAGACCTGCCCGTCGGCGTCCTGATAGGCCTGCACCTTCAGCGGCAGGAACAGCCCCGCACGCGGGTCAATCTGCATGGCTGGCGTGCCCAGCGCGGGGTTGCCAAAGATCAGAACCTGATTGGGCGGGATCGGCGTGCCGACCTTTTCGGCCCCAGCCGCATGATCGATGCGGGCAAAAACGGTGGCGCCAGCGTTGCCCACGGCAGCCTCAAGCGCGTCCAGCGCCTCGGCCACGGATTTGTCGGTTTTTACGGTGATGATGTCGTCTGCCATGGCGGACAGGGTGCCTCCGAAAGTAAGAAGTGAAGCCAGCAAAAGATGTCGCATAGTTATATTCCCTTTGGTGAATTTCATCTCTAATTTCCACAGCTTCGCGCCATATCACAATCACAAGTCTGGCATCGGCAGGGCTTTGCCGGTAGAGGTGCCCTCAACAAAGGACGCCGCATGCTGAAAACCCGCATTATTCCTTGTCTTGATGTTGCCGATGGCCGCGTGGTCAAGGGCGTGAATTTCGTTGGCCTGCGCGACGCGGGTGATCCGGTGGAATCGGCCAAGGCCTATGATGCCGCCGGTGCGGATGAGATCTGTTTTCTGGACATTCACGCCACGCATGAGAATCGCGGCACCATGTTCGATGTGGTCCAGCGTACAGCCGAGCAGTGTTTCGTGCCTCTGACCGTGGGCGGCGGCGTGCGGACCAAGGATGATGTACGCGCGCTGCTGCTGGCAGGCGCAGACAAGGTCAGCTTTAACTCGGCCGCCGTCGCCAATCCGGATGTTATCGCCGAGGCGGCAGACCAGTTCGGCAGCCAGTGCATCGTCTGCGCCATCGACGCCAAAACCGTAAGCCCGGGAAAGTGGGAGATTTTCACCCATGGCGGGCGCAAACCAACAGGTATCGATGCCGTTGAATTCGCCAGAACAGTTGTCGCCAAGGGTGCAGGGGAAATCCTGCTGACCTCGATGGACCGGGATGGGACCAAGGCGGGCTTCAACCTGCCTTTGACTCGCGCAATCAGCGATGCAGTGGACGTTCCGGTCATCGCCAGTGGTGGCGTTGGCAGTCTGGACCATCTGGTCGAGGGCGTGACCAAAGGCGGTGCCAGCGCCGTATTGGCCGCCTCGATCTTCCATTTCGGCGAATACACCATCCGCGAGGCCAAGGAGCACATGGCCGCCGCAGGCATTCCGATGAGGCTGACATGAGCATCCTGCACGATCTGGCCACCACGATCGAGGCCCGCAAAACCGCCGATCCCGACAGCAGCTGGACCGCAAAGCTGTTGGCCAAAGGCCCCGAGAAATGCGCTGAGAAATTCGGTGAAGAAGCCATCGAAGCCATCATCGAAGCGACCAAGGGTGACAGGGAAAACCTAACATCCGAGGCCGCGGATGTCCTCTATCACCTGCTTGTCATGCTGGCGGCAAGAGAGGTGCCGCTGGACGATGTTCTGGCCGAACTGTCCCGCCGTCAGGGCCTCAGCGGCATCGCCGAAAAGGCCGCCCGCCCCAAAAGCTGAGCCGACGGGTTCCGCGCAAAGCCCATGCCCGCTATACTCGGGGACGCGCTGTAGATGATTTAAAGGGCATGCGAATGATCAGAGCACTGATTTGTGCAACCGTCCTTTTCTTGCTCGCGGCCTGCAGTGCCCCACCCCAATCCTCTGGCGATCAGGTCCAGAGACTGGCAACCGAAATTCAAAGCCTCGACCCTGAGATCGACCCGGAAGAGGCGGCGCGGGCCGCGCATATTGCCTATGCCTATACGGCGCAGCTGGCGCGGGAATACGAGATCACTGACCCGCCGCTGATCCACAATGCCAAGGTTAACAAGGGCCTGCGCCCCCGCGGCCTATGCTGGCATTGGGCCGAAGATATTGAGCGGCGGCTGGATCAGGAAGGGTTCGAAACGCTGGAAATGCACCGGGCCATCGCAAATGCCGACAACCCGTTTCGCATCGATCACAGCACCGCCATCATCAGCCGCAAGGGCCAAAGCCTGTACGAGGGCATAGTGCTTGATCCATGGCGTCATGGCGGCGTGCTGTTCTGGTCACCGCTGGTCAAGGACACAAAATACGACTGGGTTCCGCGCGAAGTCGTCATGCGCAAACGAAGCGTTGAGCAGTACGGCGAGTTGAAGCCCTACACCGGCAACTGATCGTCACAGCTTGGACGAGATGATCCCGGTTGCAAACCCGCCCATCCGCAGCTCGCCGAATAAACGCTGGTATTCGATTTTGGGACAGCGGTTCATCACCACATCCACACCGCGCGCCTGCGCCTTGGCTGCCGCCTCGGCATGTTCGACGCCAATCTGCATCCAGATGGTGCGAAGATCCGGAAACGCCTCAAGGGCTTCGTCAACGATGGGCGGCACAGCCTCAGAGCGGCGGAAAATATCGACCATGTCGACCGGTTCGGAAATCTCGGACAGGGACGCCCGTACAGTCTGCCCAAACAACGGTTTACCCGCATGGCCGGGATTGACCGGTATCACCGTATACCCCTTCAAAGACAAATAGCGCGCAACATAATAGCTGGGCCGTACCGGGTCCATCGACACACCAACAACCGCAACCACTTTGGTGCGCCGCAGAATCTGGGTCAGAAAATCATCGCTATAATCCGCCATGCCAGCACCTTAGGCCTGTGCGCCTAAAGAAAAAAGCGCCCAGGTGATTAACCTGGGCGCAAGGTGTTGGAACGAGGGACAGTGAAATGACCCGCGGCAGTTCCATTCCGCGGTCACTGTGACATTTAAGCATGACTTCTTTAAAAAAAAGAGGGGGTGCGCATTTTTGTGATGACAGATCACGAAAAGCGGAACTTCGCCACTTTTCTAGTAGAGGACCTCGGGCCAGTGAACCTCGGCCCGGCGGATATTTTGCGCTACATTCTCGCGCCAAATCCGCTCAATCTCAGCTGAATGCGCAAGGTAAAGCTTGCCGTCCACGATCTGCCACGCCAGCGGGTCGGTGCTGCTCAGCTCTCCAGCCATCATCGCATAGGCGCAGTAGCCGCCGAATTGCGGGGCAAACGCGCGTGGGTTCTGTTCGAACCGGTCGCGGTTTTCCACGGATGCAAATTGCCAGCGAGTGCCCTTCCAGATCAAAGCGATCTTCGAGTCGCCTTGCACCGGCTCTTTGTCGCGAAAATACGAAACGGCATCATAACCGGATATCGCGACCCCATCATCGGCGTAGAACATCGCTTTTTCCTGCGCATGGGCAACAGGCGCGAGGGCAAAACAGGTCAGGCTGGAAAGAAAGAGGCGTCGGGACAGCATTGGTGATTCATCGGTTCAGATTTGAAGAGTCTAAAATGCCTGTTTAAGCCAGCCGCCGAAACCCATATGACGCCGATGTGATCAGATGCTAGTCAAATACATCCTCTATAACGTCCCACGCCTCGTCCAAAACGCGAGAGAACAGGCTTCTCTTCTTCTTTTTCTTGTATTTCGCAGGTTTTCGCCCTGGCTTATAGCTGGGCTTGGGACTTTCCGGCAGCTTGGCCTTTGGCACCATCTTCAAGTTATGCAGCGGCGCACCGCAGCTGGCGCAGCTTAGTTCGTGCTGCTGCTTGCCCCGCAGGACAAGCGCAGCGCGGGTGCCGCAGTAGCAGCAGGTGGCGATTTTATGCGAGGTGGAAATAAGAACCTCCTGTCATCTGGGCTGTGATGCATATAGGGCAATTGCGGCAGCATTTGAGACATTGAGCGAGCCAAAGCCCCCCGCCGCGTCAATCTTGACCAGTTGATCCACCGTCTCTTTGGTCTTTTGCCGCAGACCCGGCCCCTCTGCACCAAGTACCAGCGCGACGGGGCGGTCTTTTTTACCCTGCAGGGCGGTTTCGATGGTCTCGTCTGCCTCACCGTCCAGCCCCAGCACCAGAAATCCCATGGCCTGAAGCTCGACAATCGTATCGGCGAGATTGCGTAAGCGCAGGTAGGGTTGCCGCTCGAGCGCGCCACTGGCGGTTTTCGCCAGCGCCCCGGTTTCGGGGGCCGCGTGATGCCGGGTGCCGATCACCGCGCTTGCCCCAAGCACTTCGGCCGAGCGCAGAATCGCCCCGACATTATGCGGGTCTGTCACCCGGTCCAGCAGCAGCACGCGCGGGTTTTCCCGACCGATACAGTTTTCGGCCAGCCCGCCCCAATCCAACGGCTTGACCTCAAGCGCTGCGCCCTGATGGACCGAGCCGGGGTCGATCGGGGCCGTAAACTTGCGCGGGTCCGCCATCTCGGGCGTGATCCCAGAAAATTCAATGGCTTCCGTCAGCTTATCGCCGGCGTTCCGGGTCACAATCAGGCGCAACTTCTGCCGCTTGGGGTTCATCAAGGCATCCCGAACAGCGTGCAGACCGAACAGCCAGACGGTCTCGGACGCCGCAGCTTTGCGCGCCTGTTCCTTCTCGACGACCCACTTTGGTTTTTTCATGTGACGGGCCTCCGGGCCGGTAATTCGGTTTCCTGCGTCAAAGCGGTATTTTCCTGTTGACGCCCTTTAGACGCGCTAGTAATCACGCCTCCACGTCAGGTGCAACGCCTGACAGTGGGCGACAGGCCGCAAGGTGTGGCAGGGGACTGTAACTCCCTCGCGGAGACGCACGCCTGGTTCGATTCCAGGGTCGCCCACCATCTTCTTCCGACACAGGTTTTCGACATGCCAGACCCGATCTGCGCTATTCCGAAACCGGCGCGAAAGACAGCGACATCACGGTGCTCTCATCAAAGCGGTATGGGGCCGATAGAGTAACCTGACGCGTTTGATCAATATCCTTGGGTGCCTTTCCATCTGCCTCCCACACCCTCAGCGCGGGGCCAGGTGGCTGAGAGCGGAGGGCATCGTGGACCGGCCGACCGGGGGCAAGATAAGCCATGTTTCCTGCCACCCAGTTCTGAGCAATGATGGTTGTTCCTGCGGGGGTTTGCGCTAGAATTTGTGGTGTCAGAACCGCAAAAGGGGCGGCGCGCTTGGCATCCCCGGCGAGATTGTGATGCAGCATCGCTGCGGCGATCAGAGCCGCAAAACCCGCGCTCATCTGGGAAAAGCGCCGTATGCCAAGCTTTCCGGTTCGCGGCAGCACCCACAGCGCAAATACGGGGCCCGCAAAGATCAGAACGGGTTGAAGCCACCGATCCTTGATATTGGTGCTGCCACTGGCAACCACGATCACAACCATCAGAGCCAGCGACCAGACCAGGCTGCGCACCATAAAGCGTAACAGGTCATCCGAAACCGCTTGCACCCCCTGTTTGCGATACAGCAACCAAAGGGCTCCGAGCACCAGCAACAGCAAAGACACGAACCCAAGGGCAGCCGCAAACAGCTCGACAAGGCCTTGCGCCGCGATCAGCAGGGACAGCCCCTGATCCGTCATCTCGAACTTGCGGGCACTCGCAAACGCAAGGTCTGGATTGCCCAAAACCCAGAGCAGCGTTGGCATCATCAGCAAAACGGCAATCCCCAGCGACAACAAAAACCGAGCCGAAAGAAACGGCTTTCGCGTTGCCGGATCACAGAGCGCCGCAAGAAGCATCGCCAGAATTGCAATGGCATAGTTGTATTTCGACAATCCGCCCGCCGCCATTGTCACGCCCAGCAGAACATAGCCTCGGGTCGAAGGGGTGCGGATCAGGTGCCAGATCGCCGCAAAGCTGAGGACCGAGCAAAGATTGGCCAGCACGGTATGCGTCAGTGCCCGCTGTGATTCCCAGCTGATCTGGTAGAACATCAGCAAGGATAGCACCGCCACCCCCGCCATGAGGGGTGTCTGCCGGGTGCGCATGGTCAGGTACAGCGTACAAACGGTGGCAAGCAATATTCCGTTTTTCAACACCGACAGGCCCAAAAGGCCCGGCCCCGTGATCTGAAACACCACCCATTGCAGCCACGCATAAAGCGGCAACTGCGGGCCGTACCCCCAGGCCAACTGCCTTGCATCCAGAAAAACCTCGGCCTCATCCAAGCCAAGCGCCCCGCCGCTGGCAAGCCTCAGGACGACATGAACCGCGAAGTAAGCTGCAAAGAGCAACAACCAGAACCGATCACTGTCCAGCAGGTCTTGCCCGCGGCGGCGAGCAGTAGATTGTAAGTTACAATGGCCCACCCCGGACTGGGTCATAACGCGCCCCGGCTTTTCGGCGGGTCCGAAACGTCGCTGGACCGCCAAGTGCTTCGCTATAAGCAGCTAGCACCGAAGCGGTGGCCTAAGTCCAGTTGTTTTCACCTTCATTGCAACGCGCTGGCGCGCCATGGTTCCAAACCATGCAGGTCGGCACTCAGGCTGTGCGTTGTGCGCTGCTTTTCGCAGCACTGTCGATCCAATCGGTCAGGCTGCCGAGGTCGGGTTCAAGCGCGTCAGCCATACCGCCCGCGAACTCTTGGAAGCGTTCGATGTTCAGTTGATTCAGGCCAACCAATACGGGAATCCCACGCTCGAGCGCGTCGGCGATGAGCGGGCGGAAACCCCGGCCGTCGGCCTCGTGCTTGCCGAACTTGTTGATGATCAGCAGGTGCGGGCCGTCGTCCAGCGATTGCGTGACCAGTCCTACTGCGCGCTCCAGCTCACCCGTGTCCAGTCGGCAGCCGCGCGCATTCTTGCCCAGCGATTGCGAGATGCGAATGGTCTCGCCCGTTGGCAGCACCTTAAGGTCCATGTCGCATTTATAGCCTTCGGCGCATTCGGTATTGGTTTGCACCACGCCGGCCAGCGGAGTGCCCGCATCGGTCAGAGCCTCGGCAAAAGCGCTAAGCAGACGGTCGGTTGCGCCGCGATCGGTGGTTGTGACATAGGCCAAGTGCATTTTGGGACCTCAGTTCTTCGGTTACGACGTTTCAGATAGCACGGGTTTGCTGGTTCGACCACTCTGCCCGCCTATGGCAGCGGGGACAGTCCGATCACAGCTTCGTGCAGGGACAGGAGAGCCGCCCAGACGGCGATGGTTGCAAGCCAGACCCAGAGCCTTGGCCAAGGACGCGGCGGGCGCAGGGACAGGCGCGCGGTGTTGCGGGACAGGCGATGCCATTCTGACCCCATCTGCCGCGCGGTGCGGCGGTCGATCAGGGCCATGCCCATCGCGGCGAACCCTGCGAAGAGGCCAAACAGGATGACATGCGACAGGCTGCCATTGGCCAGAAGATGCGCGACGGCCCACAGCATCAGTGCCACAAGGATCGGATGACGGGTGGTACGCAGGATGCCGGGTTTGTCAGGATCGAAAGGGCGGTTCCCCAGCCCGCCGAAGGAAAACGGGTTCTGGATCGACAGGCCCGCAATCGCCAGCCAACACACGATGGGCATGATCAGCATCGGAAGCCAGCGGAAGATTGTGAACGGTGGAATGACCTCGACGTAGGGCGCGTTGGCGGCGGCGATGATCAGCCAGCCCAGTACGGCCAGCGAGACCAGCGAATAGGTGGCGAAATAGCCAACACGGCCCAACGTGCCGACCAGCCAGCCGCGCACCGCCGGGCGGGCCGGGATCATGTGGCTCAGCAGGAACGTGGCGAGTGCTGCGAGGAATAGGCCCCAGCCGGTCATGGATATCTCCGAACGTGTTGCGCACGGTTTAGGCCTGTGGCTCGTTGCCGTCTTTGTCCGAAATCAAGTGGCGGGCGGGGCGGTCGCGCCGCCCCCTGCCCTTTGCTACAGGCCCAGCGCTTTGCGGCGTTCCTCCGCAAACCCCTGCACCATACGGTCGGCGATCAGCGCGAGGATGGCCATGGCCGCCCCGGCCGAGATGCCAAGCCCCACATCCGCCTGACCCAGCGCCAGATAGATCGACTGGCCCAGACCAGTCGTGCCGATCAGCGCGGCGATCACCAGCATCGCAAAAGCGTATAGGATCGTCTGGTTCAGCCCCAGCAGGATGGTCGGCGCGGCATAGGGCGCGCGGACGTCGCGCATGATCTGCCACTCGGTCGCGCCGCTGGAGATTGCAGCCTCCATCATCTCATCCGGCGTGTTAGCCAGCCCATGCCGCGTGTAGCGGATCATCGGGACAATGGCGTAAGCGCAGATGGCGAGGAAGGCCGAGAACTCTCCGATCTGAAAGACCATCAGTACCGGGATCAGGAACACGAACAGCGGGATGGTCTGCAGCATGTCGCAGATCGGGCGCACGATGGTCCAGACCGGTTTCCAGACCGCGCTGGCCAGACCGATCAGCCCGCCGACCACAGCGCAGGAAAACACCGCCGCACCGCTGAGGTAGAGCGACAGCAACGCACGCTCCCACAGACCCGAGACAAGAATGGTGCAGAGCAGACCCACCGACAGCGCGGCCAGCCGCCAGCCGCCCGCAACCCAGCCCAGCGCAGCAGCGCCGGTCAGGACGAAGGGCCATGGCAGATTGGCAATACCTGTTTCCAGAATTCCGATCAGGATCAGAACGATCAGCCCTCCGGTCAGATGCCCGCGCCATGCCATCAGCAGCGCGATTGCGGCAGCAGCGGCAAAGAGGCCGTAGCTCATGGTGGGCGTCCATGCGAAGCCCCAAGTGAAGGGCAGCACCGCCTGATCCAGCCCGATCCGCAGCGGTAGCAGCACATAGAACAGCGAGTTGTTCTTGAGAGCATCCAGCCACGGCCCGTTGGCCTGCGTGAAGGCGGTCAGGCCACTGTCGATGGCCTCGGCCATCGGGTCCATAACCGTCAGTTCGGACGGGTTGGGCAGCCATGCCCAGAAGGCGGCGGTGAACAGCACGGCAAAGCCTAGCATCGCCCAAACGACACGTTGGTCATAGCGTTTGCGCTCGGTCGCCAGTGTGCCGCTCATCCGGTCGATCACCACGGCAAACACCACGATGACCAGACCAGCCATCAGGGATTCGCCGAACTGCGCCTTGCGCATGGTCAGCAGGACCTCCCAGCCGATGTCATTGAAGCCTCCGATAACGGCGGCGATGATCACCATGGACAAGGCTGCCATCAGGCACTGGTTCACACCGACCATGATCTGCGTCGTGGCGGCGGGAAGCTCGACCTGGAATAGCTGCTGAAACCGAGTGCCGCCGGACATGATAGCGGCCTCTTTGATCTCGGGCTCCACCCGTTCCAGCCCCAGCATCACGTTGCGCGCCATGGGCGGGGCGGCATAGATGGCCGAGGCGATCAGTCCGACCACCGGGCCAAAGCCAAAGAGCAGCAACAGCGGCGTCAGATAGGCGAAGGTCGGCACCGTTTGCATGATATCCAGCACGGCCTGCACGAACGCTTTCACCCTTGGCACTTCGTTGGCGAGAATGCCAATCGCGCCGCCCATGATCAGCGCCACGGGCACAGACACGGCGACAAGGGCCAGCGTGTTCATGCTTTCGGCCCAATAGCCCGAGGCCAGCACAAAGCTGAGCCCCAGAAAGCCCAACGCCGCCATCGGCAGCCCGCCCAGATACCAGCCCAGCGCGGTGACAATGCCGATCAGGATCGGCCATGGTGTGCTGCCCAGCACATAGTTGGCGGCGTTCATCGGATAGGTCATCAGATCCGAAAACAGCCGCACCGCCGGTTTGATGCCGTTCAGGAACCAGTCGAGAAACGATCCGACCCATTGGGTGGCGGGCAGTTCCCATGCGGCGGGCCATTTGACCAGCCACGGGGCCACGCCTTCCAGCGCGAGACATACCGCGCCAACGATCACGGTGATCAGCGCCGCCTGCGCACCGGCGGTCAGGCGCGCCTGCTGCGCAGGGATATCCAGCGCCGTCATGCCTCGTCCACCTGCAACGCAGCCGCCAGATCAGAGGGATGCACAGTACCGACAACTTTGCCCTCGGCATCCCGAACCGGCACGGGTTCGTACAATTCCATGCAATGCGCCAATGCCGCGTCCAACGTCATCGAGGTCGTCAGACCGGGATCATCCGGTCCGCATTCGGCCTCATCCCGCATGACCGAGGCGACCTTCGCGTGCTGGCCTTTGGCCACGTCTTTCGAGAATTCGCGCACATAATCGTCCACTGGGCGCAGCACGATATCTGTGGGCGTGCCGATCTGGACGATCTTTCCGTCACGCATGATGGCGATGCGGTCGGCGAGTTTCAGGGCTTCTTGAATGTCATGAGTGATGAAGACGATGGATTTCTTCAGCGTCGCCTGAATGCGCAGGAATTCATCCTGTAACTGACGGCGGATCAGGGGGTCGAGCGCGCTGAACGGCTCGTCCAGAAACCAGATGTCCGGGTTCACGGCAAGGCTGCGGGCGATCCCGACGCGTTGCCGCTGGCCGCCCGAAAGCTGCCGGGGGAAGCTGTCTTCGCGCCCCTCAAGTCCGACCAGAGAAATGACTTCCTGCGCCCGCGCCAGACGCTCCTTTTTGCCGATACCCTGCACGCGCAGCGGATAGGCCACGTTCTCAGCCACGGTCATATGCGGGAAAAGGCCAAAATGCTGGAACACCATGCCCAGCTTTTTGCGCCGCAGATCGGTCAGCACCTTCTTGGACGCGCCCATGACATTCTCGCCATCCACACGAATCTCGCCACCCGTGCCGGGCAGCAGTTGCGAGATGCAGCGGATCAGCGTCGACTTGCCCGAGCCGGACAGGCCCATGATGACGAACAACTCGCCTTCCTGCACCTCGAAATTGGCGTCCTGAACGGCGGGGATGAATCCACCT
The DNA here is from genome assembly GCF_056533645.1 of Ruegeria sp. G10. Classification (NCBI taxonomy): domain Bacteria; kingdom Pseudomonadati; phylum Pseudomonadota; class Alphaproteobacteria; order Rhodobacterales; family Roseobacteraceae; genus Ruegeria; species Ruegeria sp. G10. The sequence continues at coordinate 145,507 of NZ_JBQFOQ010000006.1, forward strand.
TCACGCAGATTGGTGGCGGCTTTGTCGGCGTCATTCCCTGACCGAGACAGCGCGTCGGTCAGGGCCTTTTCTGCGCCGGGGCCAAACACCTGCCAGAGATTCCGGCAGGCGATGGCTGGCGTGTTTGCGTCAGTCACTGATGTCAGCTCACTGGGTTGCCGCGTCAACAACGGGGCGCCATTTGCCCTCGTTCTCGGCCATCCAAGCGGCGACGACTTCCTCGACCGAGCCGCCGTCGACATCGATCGCGCCCATCATCGGCTGCTGGTCTTCGACCGACAGCTGGTAGTTCGACAGGATCTCATAAGCGGCGGGCCATTTGTCGGCCATACCGCTCCAACCGGCTTTGAAGATGCGCGAGGGCGAGAAGTCACAATCGTTGACCGCGTTCGGGTTCGGGCCCCAGGCCGGATCGTTGAAACATGCCTCTTCGCCAGCGGGCAGGTCGACAAACTGCACATCATAGGCGGACATCGCCCAATGCGGTTGCCAGAAGGTGATCAGCAATGGCGACTTGCGCTCGGTCGAGGCGCGGAGTTCGGCGATCAGCGCGCCCTCGGACCCAGCGGGAACCGCTTTGAACGGCAGTTCAAGACCAGTCATGCGATCTGCGCCCGGGGTGCCCCAATCGGCGGGATAATCAACCAGACGACCTCCGGGCAGGGTTTCTGCGGTGGCAAAGACCTGCGCGCAGTCTTTCAGCGCTTCCCAAGCGGGCAGGCCCGGGCACAGCTCGGCCACGTGCGCCGGGTAGGCAATGCCTTCCTTGGCGTCGAGGCCCAGATCGCCGATCTCGACTACGGTGCCTTCGTCGATCTTCTTGGCATATTCATCGGACACGTTGGACGACCAGATTTCCAGCGTTGCATCAATGTCGCCATCAGCCAGCGCCTGGAACTGGTTCATCATCCCGGCGGTGATGTATTCGACGTTGTAGCCGGCGGCCTTCAGCATCTCACCTGCCACATGTGTGGTCACATGCTGACCGGTCCATTCGTTGATCGCCAGTTTGATCGGCTCGTCCACCGCGCCCATCTCGGCGGCATGGGCCGATCCGGCGACGGCGATGGCCAGAAGGCTTACGCTTAGCTTTTTCATGATTTTACTCCCTGTTTTGTTCTGTTGCCCCTGCGCGAACCCGATGGCCCGGGCGGGGAAATCCGTGGTGACTGCACCTGTCGCAACATGCACAAATTCGACCGGAAAGTGAAAGGGAACCGTGACCCCTGCCGAAACTTTCCGCGCCGGTTCTGGTTCTGCCCTCCCTTAGGGCCGTATTTGCAGCTTGTTATCCGCTCCTGGTATCGTTCATACGCTAGGTTAGGGATATTGATTGACTAGTCAATTATAAAACACACCACGGCGCAGCAACGTCACGTTCGCCCTTGCCAGACCGGCCCCAACCAGCCCAACCTTGCACAACGGAGGGATCAGGCGATGCATCACTTTGACGACATCTTTGCCATGGCCGCCAAACGACACGGCGGCCCTGATGCGCTGGAGGCCAAGCTAGAGCGACCCAAACCAGTCGCCGAGCTGGCCGAGATGCCCGAGGATCGGTGGCTGTCGACCATCACCAAAACCGTGTTTCAGGCCGGGTTCAACTGGAAGATCATCGAGGCGAAATGGGACGGATTCGAGACCGCGTTCGACGGGTTCGACGTCGGGCGCTGCGCCTTCATGGATGATGAGAAGTTCGATGCCCTGCTGCAGGACACACGCATCGTGCGCAACGGCACCAAGATTGCTGCCGTGCGCGACAACGCCGCCTTTCTGCTGGAGCTGCGCGAAGAAGGCGGCGCGGGGCAGGTTCTGGGCGGCTGGCCCTCGACCGATTTCATCGGCCTGCTGGCGATGCTGGGCAAGCGCGGGTCGCGGCTGGGCGGGGCGTCGGCGCAATATGCGATGCGCTTTGCGGGGCGGGACAGTTTCATCCTGTCACGCGACGTGACCGCGCGGCTGATCGCCGAAGGGGTGATCGACAAGGCCGCGACCTCGAAAAAGGCGATGACGGCGGTTCAGGGCGCGTTCAATACGTGGATGGATCAGTCCGGGCGCTCGTTGACGGAAATCAGCCGGGTTCTGGCGATGAGCCTCTGAAAACGGGTTGCAGAGCGCAGCGGGCGCTTTAGATTTTGCGATATGGTCCGACCTCTGCTGATTTTGATCCTGCTGTTCTTTGCATCCTGCGGTCGCCCCCTGACCGAGCATGAACGCGCCTTTGCAACAAGGCTGCACGGCGATACTTTGAACCTTGATCGCGTGCGTCTGGTCGAGGGTGCTCCGGTTGCGGCGATCACCTATACGCGCAAAGCCCGGCCCCGTCTGGCCTGCCGCGAGCGGATTTTGCCACCGGTGAAAGAGGAAACGGTGACCGGCAAACCCGCCGGTGTGGCTCTGTTCAACCGGGTTTATTTCACCAAGGACTGGTATCTGGACGACTACATGGCGCAGTACCCCGAGCGGGTGAATCTGATCGCCGCCATGCTGCTGGCGCATGAACTGACCCATGTCTGGCAGTGGCAGAACCGCGAGACGACAGGCTACCACCCTCTGCGCGCCGCAGCCGAGCACGGGCGCAGCGATGACCCGTATCTGTTCGACCTCAATACTTCGCCCAACTTCCTGTCCTATGGCTTTGAACAGCAGGGTGCCATTGTCGAGGAATATGTCTGCTGTCGCGCACTGGACCCGGATGCACCGCGCACCAAGCGCCTGCACGACATGCTGAGCGCCCATTTCGATGTCTCGGCCCTACCCGGCAGCCGGCGTGAAAGCGCCGTGCATCTACCATGGGCGGGGGCCAAGGTCGAAGGCATTTGCCGCTAAATCTCAGTCCTCTTGCAAGGTCTGCAGATAGGCGACCAGATCAGCGATGGGTTTACTTGTCAGGATCGGCTGTCCGGCGGGCGTTTTGATCGCCGTATCGTTTCCCTCAAAATAGGGTCCATAAACCGGCATCGGACTGCCGTGACTGACCAAGGGATCACGCCCGTCGATCCGTGCCACTACGCGGGCGGTTGGAAACACACCCTCTGCGTTGGCCAGCGTCTTGAGGTTCGAAGGCTGGATCACAAGCACTCCGGCCATGGGCCCGTGCCCGGTTGCGTCCAGCCCGTGGCAGGTGGCGCAATAATGCTGATAGAGCTCGGCCCCCATCTCGACGTCCTGCGCCAGCGCGGGCTGTGAAATTGCGGTGAGTGCGCTCAGCGACATAGCGCCAAGTATCCATCGTGTCATCGCTTTTCTCCCTTCTACCTTGCAATTCGAGACTTGCCCGGCACGCCTGCTGGCGCAATGATCCAGATCAACGAAACCGGCGCAGGGGTAGAAGGCCATGACACAATACGCAGCCATCATGCTGGCCGCCGGGATCGGTGTGCCCATCCTCGCCGCGCTGAACGCCGCGCTGGGTCGGCTGATCGGGTCGCCCAACGCGGCGGCGGTCATTCTGTTCGCCATCGCTTTTGTCGCCTCGGCCCTTGCGCTGTTGGTGCTGGGCGGAGGTGACGCGTTCGCAAAACTCGCTGAGGCCCCCAGGCATCTGCTGTTGGGCGGGGTTCTGATTGCGTTCTACGTCCTGTCTATCACCCATGTGGCCCCGCATTTCGGGGTCGGCAATGCCGTGTTCTTCGTGCTGTTGGGGCAGTTGATCAGCACGGCAGCGATTGACCATTTCGGCCTTTTCGGCGCGCAGGTCACGCCGCTGACGCTGATGCGCGCGGGCGGGATTGCGGTGATGGCGCTTGGCGTGGCGATCACGCAACTGGCCTGAGCACGCCCCCGTCCAGCCGCACCACCCGGTCCATGCGCGCCGCCAGATCGAGGTTGTGCGTGGCGATCAGCGCCGAGAGCCCCTCATCCCGCACCAGCGCCATCAGCGCGGCAAAGACCTGATCCGAGGTTTCGGGGTCCAGATTGCCCGTCGGCTCATCCGCCAGCAGAACACGCGGTCTGTTGGCAAGCGCCCGGCAAAAGGCAACGCGCTGCTGTTCACCGCCGGACAGAGCAGCCGGTCGATGACCTGAGCGCGCAGCGACGCCCACCCGATCAAGCAGCTGCATCGCGCGGTCCTGTGCGGCTTTCTCAGACGTGCCGTTCGCCAGTTGCGGCAGCACGATGTTCTCCAGCGCGGTGAACTCGGGCAGCAGGTGGTGGAACTGGTAAACAAAGCCGACATCCTGTCGCCGGATCGCCGTACGGGTGCGGTCACCTCTGTCGGTTGCACCCTGCCCCGCGATCTCGACCGTTCCCGTGTCGGGCGTATCCAGCAGACCCGCGATATGCAGCAGCGTGGATTTGCCCGCGCCCGAGGGGGCAACCAGCGCCACGGCCTCACCTGCGCGCAGCTCCAGATCGGCCCCGCGCAGCACCTGAACCTCGCCCGGGGTGCCCTGCAGGTAGGTCTTGGTCAGGCCGTCGAGCTTCAACGTTACATCACTCATAGCGCAGCGCCTCAACCGGGTTCAGCCGCGCCGCGCGGCGGGCTGGGAAATAGGTGACAAGGAAGGACAGACCCAGCGACAAAGCGATGGCCTTGAGGACGTCCGACAGGTGCAATTCGGCTGGCAGGGCATAGATACCGCGAATGGACGGGTCCCAAACGCCGCCGCCCATGACGTAGTTCACGAACGAGAAAATCGGGTCGATGTAGATCGCGAAGAGGCAGCCCAGAATGACGCCCATCGCCGTGCCGATGATGCCCGTGAAGGCCCCGCAGATGAAGAACACACGCAGCACCGACCCTTCGCTGAGGCCAATGGTCCGCAGGATACCGATATCGCGGCCTTTGTTCTTCACCAGCATGATCAGGCCGGAAACGATGTTCATCGCCGCGATCAGCACAAGGATCGACAGGATGATGAACATCACGTTGTCCTCGACCTCCAACGCGCGCAGGAAGCCGCCCGAGGCGTCCTGCCATGTCCAGATCTGGCTGCGCTCACCAGCGGCTTCGAGGATTGGGATCAGGATCGGTGACAGATCCTCGGGGCGGGCGACCATCACTTCGATTTCGTCAGCCACGCCTTCGCGGTTGAAGAAGCTCTGCGCCTCAGCGAACGGCATGTAGACGCGGGTGCGGTCGATGTCATAGCGCCCAGCGGAAAAGACATAGACCACCTCATAAGCATTCACGCGCGGCGACGTCCCGAAGGCGGTCTTGACCCCGTTGGGCGAGGTCAGCTTGACCCTATCCCCCACCGTCGCCCCGATGGACCGCGCAACGCCCGAGCCGATGGCGATGCCATCCGCGAACCGCGACAGTTCGCCATAGGCCTGCTCGCTTTCTGCAATACCCGGCAGGTCGGCCAAATCATCGGGGCGGATGCCGAACACCTGCACCCCGGCGCTGCGGTCGGCATTGGTGATCAGGACCTGCCCCTTGACCAGCGGCGCGGCACGCTCGACCCCCGGCACCTGCGCGATCCGGTCCGCCATGCCGTCGAAATCGGCGATGGTGCGATCCAGCCGTCCTTGCGCGTTGACCTCTCCGGCTGAGAACACGGTGACATGGGCGTTCGCACCCAGAATGGTGCCCACGAATTCCGACCGGAACCCGGACCGAACGGCCAGCGTCGCGATCAGCGCAAACACTGCCAGCGTGATCCCGATCAACGAGATCCATGTCATCACGCTTACACCACCCTCGGCGCGGCGCGCGCGCAGATAGCGCCAGGCGATTTTCCATTCGAATGGAGCAAAGGGCGGGGGTGAACTGGCCATGGTGCCTCGGGGCTATCGGTTTGGCGCGACCCTCTCGGCATTTCGCCCGAGGGTCAAGCCGGTTCTCGCCCAACATGCACGCGTCGGCAAATGAACGGCGCGCAGGTCCGCCGTACACGGAACGCGCGCCGAATCGACCAAGGGCACTCTGTCATCACGTGAATATGCACCGTGAGAACACCACCATCGGTTGTGACCCTCTTCACAGACAAAGGCTTATTGTTTCAGCTATGAAGTCAATGTGAAGCGTTAGCGGCTCAACTGAGTCACAATCGCAACATTGGATGCGCAATATTATGTCGCAAATTGATTAATGCAGGAAACATTGTACCCTTATTTCGGGGGACACATTTTTAAGAGTGAAGAGCGGAGGTACGCTCAATGGGTATTCAAGAACACATGGAAGGATCGGGCCCTATTTTGGCCCGTCAGGCATCTACGGAACTGGATTGTGAAAGTGCTGCATTGTTGCGGGCAGCGATCCGGCCGTTGTTCAGCAGCGCAGTCAGCTGGGCCAGTCTCGCCGACATTCTGAGAGAGAAGGGCTATCATCTGGCCTTCCGTCAGGGGCGCCTGTGCATCAGCGACCATACGACCGGAAAACGCATCTGCGGATTGCGCTTTCTCGGCTTTGAATTGCGCGATCTGGTTCGGCGCATGGGACGCCCCATCGTCGTCGCACGTGGCAGCGACGCGGACGGGGACATCGTGACTGCGCGCCCGACGTCCTGATCTTTTGACGTCAGGCCTGCATCGACCGGATCAGGCGATGCCCTCATAGATTTCAGCGACTTTAGTCACCGCGGCCTCTGGGCTGAGTTCTTCGCTTTCGCCAGTTCGGCGACAGGTCAGTTCGACCACACCGTTCTTCAAACCACGCGGGCCGACAGTGATCCGCCACGGCAGGCCGATCAGGTCCATGGTGGCGAACTTGCCCCCTGCCCGTTCGTTGCGATCGTCATACAGCGGTTCCAGCCCCAGCGCAGTCAGCGCGCCGTAGAGCTTGTCACAAGCCGCATCCGCTTCTTCATCGCCCTGCTTCAAGTTGACGATTCCACAGTGGAACGGCGTCACGCCTTCGGGCCAGATGATGCCCTTGTCATCGTGGCTGGCTTCGATGATCGCACCAATCAGGCGGCTGACGCCAATACCGTGGCTGCCCATATGCACCGGAACCGGCTTGCCATCGGGTCCTTGGACCGTTGCGCCCAGAGGTTCGGAATACTTGGTGCCGAAATAGAAAATCTGCCCCACTTCGATCCCGCGCGCGACGCGGCGGCGTTCCTCAGGGATCTGGTTGAACAGCGCCTCGTCATGAGTCTCATCAGTACGAGCGTATTTCGAGGTGAACTCTTCGAGGATCGCCTGACATTGCGCGCGGTCATCATAGTCGATCTGACGGTCTCCAAAGGTCAGGTCGGTGACAGCGCTGTCATAGAAAACTTCGGACTCGCCCGTATCAGCCAGAACCAGGAATTCATGCGTGTCATCGCCACCGATGGGCCCGGAATCCGCGCGCATCGGGATGGCCTGCAGGCCCATGCGCTCATACGTGCGCAGGTAGCTGACCAGATGGCGGTTGTAGGAATGCAGCGCGTCCTCTTTGGTCAGGTCGAAATTGTAGCCGTCCTTCATATAGAATTCGCGCCCCCGCATCACGCCGAAACGCGGGCGGATTTCGTCGCGGAACTTCCACTGGATCTGGTAGAGCGTCAGCGGCAGGTCTTTGTAGCTGCTGACATGACCCCGGAAGATATCGGTCACCAGTTCCTCGGCCGTGGGCGTATAGAGCATGTCGCGGTCATGCCGGTCTTTCATCCGCAGCATTTCCTGACCGTAATCATCATACCGCCCGGATTCGCGCCACAAATCCGCCGATTGCAGGATCGGCATCTGGATCGCGATGTGCCCTGCCTTGGCCTGCTCCTCATGCACGATGTTTTCCAGCTTGCGCAGCACTTTGAAGCCCAGCGGCAGCCAAGAATAGATGCCCGCAGCCGCCTGCTTGATCATCCCGGCGCGCAGCATCAGCCGGTGGCTGACGATCTGAGCCTCGGAGGGGTTTTCCTTGAGAACGGGCAGAAAGTAACGGCTAAGGCGCATGGTTTAACCTTCAAAGGTGAATTTGGACGTCGAAAGGTGATTATGCCAAAGCCCCGCCGGGGGCAATCATGCTTTGGCGTTTTTGCGACGGCTGGCACGTCGCAATTTTTGTTGACCAGTCAGTCAGGAAAATAAAATGTGTCGGAAACTTAGAAACCTGAGGCGTCGATGCAAACTATATCCGAACCCGCCCGGCAAATCCCGGTTGTTCACCAAACCGATATTCTGGTCGTGGGCTCCGGCCCTGCCGGACTCGCTGCTGCGTTGGCCGCCGCCCGCGCAGGGGCCGAGGTGACGATCATGGACCGTTTCGGCTGCATGGGCGGCAACATCACCGCCGTAGGCGTCGAAGGCTTTGCCTGGTACCGCCACGAACAGACCGTCGAAGCTGGCGGCATCGGCATGGAGTTTGAGACCCGCGCCAAGGAAATGGGTGCCGCGGTGCCCGAAAGCCAATCGCTCAGCTATGAACTGGACAGCGAAGGGTTCAAGCTGGTCGCCGATCGTCTGATCGAAGAGGCTGGTGTGCATCCCATGCTGCACCGGCAATTCGTCGCTCCGATTATGGAAGGGGATCGGATCACCGGCGTCATTACCGAATCCAAGGCCGGGCGCGAGGCGATTTTGGCCCGCGTCGTGATCGACGCCACCGGCGATGCCGATGTGGCCCATCGCGCGGGCGCGCCGACGCATAAGACTGCGCCGGAGAAGATGATGGCGGCCTCGGTCATGTTTCATCTGGCCGGTGTCGACAAGCGCGCCTTTATGGAGGGCGTCAAAGCTGATCCGCAAACCTACAAAGATTGGGGCGGCGGGGGCGAGTGGAATATCGAAACTTCCGGCAAAGAGGACGATATGTTCTCGCCCTTCGTGCACAAGCCGTTCCAGCAGGCCATTGATCAGGGCCTGATCCCGCCGCATCTGAACACCATCGCGGGCACTTGGGGGGCGATGCACGATACCGGAGAGCTGACCTACATGAACCTGATCCATCTGGATCAGATCGACGGCACCGACCCCGACAGCATGACGCGCGGCGAGATCGAAGGGCGTCGTCAGTCCATGTTGGCAATTGAGGCCCTGCGGCGCTTCATGCCCGGGTGCGAAAACGCCCGTCTGCGCAATTTCGGCATGACCATCGGCATCCGCGACACGCGCAAGATCGACGCCGTTTACAATATGACCGAGGATGACGCTCGCCATCAGGGCCGGTTCGAGGATACGATCGGCATCTACCCCGAATTCATCGACGGCTATGGCATCCTGATCCTGCCGACGACGGGGCGGTATATGCAGATTCCATACCGCTCGATGCTGCCCAAAGGAATAAGGGGCCTGTTGGTCGCGGGCCGCTCGCACGGGGCGGATCGGGTGGCTCACGCGGCGACGCGCAACATGGCCTGCTGCGCAGTCATGGGTCAGGGGGCGGGCATCGCTGCTGCCGTATCGCTGCAAAGTAATCAGGAGGTTGACCGCATGAACCTAGCACCGGTGCATCGGGAACTTGAACGCCAAGGGGTCAGGATCGCCTGATGCAGCACATCCCGACCATCGACATCTCGCCGCTGGCCGATCCCGCTGGCGCATCCTATGACCAGACCGTCCGACAGGTCATGGAGGCCTGCACCGGCATCGGGTTTCTGTCGATCACCGGTACCGGCATATCTCCGCAGACTGTAGATCAGGTCCGGCAGGTCGTCCGCGCGATCTTCGACGTCGATGAGGCGCGCAAATGGGATCAAGCGATCACCCGCGAGAATTATCGTGGCTATATCCCGATGGGGTTTTTCTCGCCCAATGATGGCTCGGGCACGGCGGATAAATACGAAGGCTACAAACTGCACCATGAGGTGCCCGAGGATGCGCCGATCCAGCAGGATTGCGCACTCTATGGCCCGAACCTCTGGCCCGCCGAGGTGCCGCAGGCCCGCGATATCATCCTTGATTATTGGCAACAACTGGACGGGGTCGCCGATCTGTTGCTGGGCGCGCTTGAGGCCGGATTGGGCCTGACGCCGCGCACGCTGCGCGATGCGTTCCGCGACCCGATGACCAACATGACTTTGCTGCACTACCCTCCGCAGGCCCCGGATGAGGGCGGCTATGGCATCCACCCGCATAAGGACACAGACGCGCTGACCATCATCGCCCCCGACCCGGTGGGAGGGCTTGAGGTGCAAACGCGCGACGGCGGCTGGATCACGCCCGACTGCCCGCCGGGAGGCTTCGTCGTCAATATCGGCGACATGCTGGAGCTTTGGTCCGGCGGGCGGTTGAAATCGACACCGCATCGCGTGGTCAATCGCTCGGGGCGCGAGCGCTATTCCTTCCCCTATTTCGCTGTGCCCCGCCATGATGTGGTGGTCGCGCCCTTGCTGCTTGCCCTGCCCGGTTTTGACCGGCCCGCAGTGCATTGCGGCCATTGGTCGGCCGAGATCTGGCGCACCAACTGGCCTGATGAGGCGGCCACCAAGGACACGCCCGAACTGGGCACCTTGACCGACTGAGACGCAAAAACCGTGCCCCATGATCCGCTTGCATCGCGGGGCATCATGGGCCAAGAACACGGCAACGCTGTGCAACAAGGGAATGCGCCATGGCTTTGCCGGTGAAGGATCAGTTCAGATACTGGGGCATCGCCGCTGTTGTCTTTGTGGTGCTTTTGTATCTGCTGGGCGACGTGCTGTTGCCCTTCGTTATCGGCGGGGCAATTGCCTATTTCCTTGATCCCGTGGCCGACCGTCTGGAAAAGCTGGGGCTTTCGCGCATGGCGGCCACCGGCATCATCACGGTCGTGGGCGTTTTGGGCTTCGTGCTGATGATCCTGATGGTTGTACCCGCGCTGATCACGCAGCTGCTTGACCTGATCGACATATTGCCCAGCCTGTTCAAAAGACTGCGCACCTTTGTCGAAACGCAGTTCCCGTCACTTCTGGACCGCGAATCCAATACGCATCAGATGCTGGTCTCGTTCGGGGAAACGCTGAAATCCAAAACCGGCGATGTGCTGCAGGGCGTCCTGGCGTCGCTCGGCTCGGCGATCAACGTCGTGGTGCTGCTGGTCATCGTGCCGGTGGTAGCCGTTTACATGCTGATGGACTGGGACCGGATGATCACCCGGATCGGAGAGTTGCTGCCCCGTGACCACGCACCAACCATCAAGCGCTTGGCGACTGAGATCGATGCGGTTCTTGCGTCCTTCGTGCGCGGTATGGGCACGGTCTGTTTGATCCTTGGCACCTATTACGCGGTGGCGCTGATGCTGGTCGGCCTGCAGTTTGGCCTGATCGTCGGCTTCATCGCAGGGCTGGTGACGTTCATCCCCTATCTCGGCGCGCTGATCGGGGGCACTCTCGCCATCGGGCTGGCCCTGTTTCAGTTCTGGGGCGACTGGGCCCATGTTGGCATGGTTGCGGGTATCTTCGCGATCGGGCAAGTCACCGAAGGTAACTTCCTGACCCCTAAACTGGTGGGCAGTTCGGTCGGCTTGCACCCGGTCTGGCTGCTGTTGGCGCTCTCGGTCTTTGGCGCATTGTTTGGTTTTGTCGGCATGCTGGTCGCCGTTCCGGTGGCCGCCGCCTTAGGGGTACTGGCGCGGTTCGCGACCCAACAGTACCTGAACAGTCGCCTTTACACAGGTCTCGAAGGGCTGCAGCAGGACGACGAATAAATGGCCACTCAGCTGAGCTTTGATCTACCGTCCAAGACCGCCTTGGGCCGCGAGGATTTCTTTGTCTCGCCTGCCAACGCGCTGGCGGTCGCGATGATCTCGGCCACCTCGTGGCCCGGCAACAAGCTGGTGCTCAGCGGCCCGGCGGGATCGGGCAAAACCCATCTGGCTCATGTCTGGGCGGCTGAAACCGGCGGGCGGATTGTGCAGGCGGCAGCCCTGCGTCATGACGAAGTTCCCGGTCTGGCGCGCGCGCCTGTCGCCGTCGAAGACGTGCCGTTGATCGCCGCCGATGCCGAGCAGCAGAAAACCCTGTTCCACCTGCATAATCTGGTTCTGGCCGAAGGGCACGCGCTGCTGATGACAGGCCGCTCGGCTCCGAATCTTTGGCACCTGCCGCTGGCCGATCTGCAAAGCCGCGTCGAAGGCGCGCATCACGTGGCCCTTGAGACCCCCGATGACGCGTTGCTGGGGGCCGTGCTGGCAAAGCTTTTTACCGACCGTCAGTTGAACCCGGGGCCGGATGTGATTGCCTATCTGGTCAAGCACATGGACCGCAGTTTCGAAGCCGCAGCTCAAATGGTCGAGCAACTGGACGAGATTGCGCTGAGCGAAAAGCGCGACATCACCCGTGCGCTGGCGGTACGCCTATTGAACACAGAAGCGGAACAATCGGATGCGTGCAATTGACCGCCGCAGGGCGATCTCGCATCCTGACGCCAAAGAATACCTTGGGGACACCATGACCAAAATCGCCGAAACCGATTTCCCCGATCACGGGCTGTTCGGAAAGCCCTTGTTCGAAGATCCCGGCGCGCGCGCGCTGTCACGGGTCGGGGTTGTCGATATCGGATCGAACTCGGTCCGGATGGTGATCTTTGACGGCGCGGCGCGCTCTCCTGCCTATTTTTACAATGAAAAAGTGATGTGCGAACTGGGCGCGGGCCTGTCCGAGACCGGGCGCCTGAACCCGCAGGGGCGCAAACGCGCGCTGGCTGCACTTCAGCGGTTTCAATACCTTGCCAAGGATCTTGGCCTGCCCGCTCTGCACGCGGTCGCCACCGCCGCGGTGCGCGAAGCCAGCGACGGGCCCGAATTCTGCGCACAGGTCAGAGCCGAGACCGGCCTGATCATCAACGTCGTCGATGGCGAGGAAGAGGCCCGCCTCTCCGCGCAGGGCGTTCTGCTGGGCTGGCCCGGCGCGTACGGGCTGATCTGCGATATCGGCGGATCTTCAGTGGAACTGGCCGAAATCGGCGGTGGCAAAGTCGGGCGCCGCATGACGTCGCCGCTTGGTCCGCTTAAGCTGCGCGACATCAAAGGCGGCCGTCAGGCCCGCAAGGCATATATCAAGACAACGCTGGAAGAGATGCGTGACCGCATGGGCCCCCAGCGCGATCGTCTGTTTCTGGTTGGCGGCAGTTGGCGCGCCTTTGCGCGGCTGGATATGCTGCGCAGCGGCTATCCGCTGAACGTTTTGCACGAATACCGCATGACACAGAGCCAGGTGCGCGAGACCATCAAGTTCATCGAAAAACACGACCCCGAAGACCTGCGCGCGCAGGCGGGGGTTTCAGGCTCACGCATGGCGCTGATCCCATACGCAATGGACGTGCTGACCCGGTTGATCCGCACCTTCAAGCCCAAGGACATCGCCATCTCAAGCTATGGCATCCGCGAAGGCCTGCTGTATGAGCAGATGCCCCAACGCCTGCGCGACCGCGACCCACTGATCGAGGCCTGTCGCTTTGCCGAGGCCAAAGACGCGCGCCTGCCGGGCTATGGCAAGCACCTGTTCGAATTTGTGATGCCTCTGTTCCGCTCGGCCCCCGAGCATCGCGTGCGCCTGATCAAGGCCGCCTGCCTGTTGCATGATGTCAGCTGGCGCGCGCATCCCGACTATCGGGCCGAGGCCTGTTTCGAATACGTCACCCGCGCCAACATGAGCGGGATCAAACACTCGGAACGCATATTCATCGGTCTCGCGCTTCAGCACAGGTACCGCAACAAGCGTGAGGGTAGTCGGTTCGTGGACTTATATGAGCTGCTGGATGAGCGCGGGCAGGAACAGGCCGAAATTCTGGGCAAAGCACTGCGCTTTGGCGCGATGCTATGGATGCAGCACGATGCAACGATGGGGAAGCTACGCTTTTATCCCAAAAAACAACAACTTGAACTTCGTCTTCCAAAGGCCGCCGGACCCTTGTTCAATGAGGTAGCAGAGGCGCGGTTTCAATCGCTGGCATCGGCGCTGAAATCTGATCCGCGCGTCATCCTGCGTGGATAGTCAGATATCCGTAAACCCGTCCGAAGGCGCCTCGGGCGGCACCTCTTCTTCGGGTCGCACCGCAGGCTTTTTGCGGATGATGATATCGCCATTTGGTAGCATCTGAGGCGCTTCATAGGCGCTCCAATCCTGCACCTGACCGGCCAGATCCGCTAGGGCAGGCCCCATTTCCCGCATGAAGGATTGCAAAGCCGGACGAAGCTGGTCGGCAAAGCCGCGCAGATCTTCGATCGCCGGTTCCATCTCTTGCCTCAGGCCTTCAAGAAACAGCTCGGCACCGCGCTCCATCAAAGACTGAGCTGTGTCGTCCTCAGCCTGGGCAGGCAAGGCCATGGCGGCGCACGCCCCACAGGTCAATATCAATCGTCGCATGCGAATAATATAGGCAAGGCCGCTGCAGGTTGAAAGGTTACAAATCGATATCCAACGTGACCGGGAAATGGTCGGACGCCGCAAGCAAGGCCTCACGCAGTTCGGGTGCCCGCCAACAGGCCGCATCGCGGAACGGGTGCCAGATGCGCCAATAGGGGGTGTGAGCTTCCAGATCCTTGCTGATCATTATGTAATCCAACAAGGCTTCGAGAAAGCGCCCCTCGTCAGGGCGCGCAAAGCGGGCCGTGGCCGGAATCGAACCGGGCCGGGGTCCCAACGCCCGCGCCGCATGAGGGTCATGGAGCCCCGCCTGCAAAACGATCTCGACCGACGAGCGGCCAAACAGATGTTCGAACTCATCAAGGCCCGGCCCGTCATTCAGATCGCCCAACAGGATAACAGAATCCTGCGCAGCCAAATGCTGTTCGACTCTCCGCGCCAGCCATACAGCCTGAGCAAGTTGCTTGCGGCGGTTGGCGATGGATATCCGGATCATCTCATCCCGTGATCCCGCCCCGTGAGGGGCCTTGGACTTCAGGTGTGCTCCGATCAGGCGGAACGCGAAGCCCGAAGCCGTCGTGACGGCCAACTCCATCGGCGGCTTTGAAAACTGCACCCGATCCTCGGTTGCATCCACATCCAGATCAATGCGGAATTCGGCATCGAAACGGGGTGCATTATCCGCTTGCTGTGGCGCATGGCGGGGTTTGAGCATATCGGGATCGTATAGCAGCGCCAATTCCTGATGGGTGGTGTTGGCGAACCCCATGATTGCCTGACTCGTACGCAGCTTGAACGCATCCGCAAAGTTCTGCAGTGCCCGCACGGTGTTTTGGGTTTTCCCGGTGTTTGGCGCCTCGACAATCAGCAAAGCGTCGGCGTCAATCGCCGTCAGCACTGTCGCGATCGCCTCTATCTGTCGGGCCTTGGTCACGTCGTGACGCCCCGACCAGCTTTCATCGACGATCAGATCGTCATTGCGGTCAAACAGGTTGGCAAACCATTCGATATTGTAGGTCGCCAGCCGCATGGATCAGGCTTTGGCGCCGTTGATTTCATCCCATGCACGGTTGATGTCTATCATCTTTTTCTCGGCCAGCCGCACCGCTTCCTCCGGGACACCACGCGCGATCATCGCATCGGGATGTGTGTCGCGCACCAGTTGACGCCAAACCTTGCGAATTTCGGTCAGCGGCGCGTCGCGGGCCACACCCAGCACCGTGTAGGGGTCTTTTGGCGCATCCGGCACAAAGCGCGCGCGCAGCGCCATGAACTGCGCATCGGTCTGGCCGAAAATACGACTGACCTCTTCCAGGAACTCGTTCTCGTTGGGATGATAGAACCCATCGGCCATGGCGATGTGAAAAAGCCCCTCCATCAAATCGCAGAGTGTTGTGCTGTCTTCTGCAAACATTCCGGCGATCTTGCGGGCATAATCCTTATAGCCCGCGACATCGGTTCGGGCCATGTCGAACACCTTGGCCGCGCCGTCCTCATCTTCGGGCGCGATCCGGAAAACCTCGCGGAAGGCGGTGACCTCATCACGTGTGACTTGACCGTCAGCCTTCGCCATTTTTGCCCCAAGTGCCACGACTGCAATCGCAAAGGCCACCGAGCGTTCGGGCGGCGTTCGCAGTTTCTCGAAAACCGCGGTCAGGCTTTCGCCTTGGGCGAGCGCGTTCAGCGCGTCGGCTATTCTGGTCCAGATCGACATGAGCGCACCCTAGCGCGCCTTGGCGCAACTGTCAGGTGCGACAGATCACTGCGGGCCGAGTATTTTCTGCATCAGCACAAGATCCAGACGTTGCCCCCATTTGACCCCGACCTGTGGCATCAGACCAACCTGTTCGAAGCCAATTGCCGAATGAAAAGCGATCGCTGCCGGATTGGCGGAGGAAATGCCTGCAATCAGGACATGCACATTGCGCTCTATCGCAACCGCCTCCAATGCCTCCATCAGCGCGCGGCCCGCGCCCTGCCCTCTGGCAGCAGGTCTCAACTGGACCGAATGCTCTTGGCATTGCGCGTAGCCCGGTCCTGATCGGAAAGGGCCATACGTGGCAAAGCCTGCGACCACGCCGTCACGCTCCGCCACCAGGTAGGCTGGCCCCCGGCCGAGGATATCCGCGGCCACGCTTTCGGCTCCGCGCGTGTCGGTCGTGAAGGTGAACAATGTGTCGCGTATCGTGCTGTTTGCGATTTCAGCTATCGCAGGCGCGTCTTCGACCTTCGCCTGCCGAATGTTCATTCGAGCACGCGCACCCCATGAGGTGTCTCGATTTCGGCCCTTAATGCTGCCGGGCCGCTGTCAAACACAACGGACTCCAACGCGCCCAGCGCTTTTGCAAGATCCAGCGCATCCGGATGGCACACGACCAGTCGGCGCAAACGGCAGCCGCTGTCGGACAGCATCTGCGCCGGATGCAGATCGCCTTGCCACTCGATCAGCGCCGGAAAGAGGTTATCGTAAGGCAAACGCCCATTGGGGGGCACAGCCATCTGCCAGCGCAGCGCCCCCCGGTTGAGATCAATCGGCTGACCCACCCCATCGGGGAAGATGGTCAGCGCCGCGTGGATATCAGGGACGCTGCAAATCCAGTTGGTTAAGCGAGGCGTCCCGGCAAACCGGTCCAGATCGAACCAGCGTGTGCGCTGCGGGTTGGGGGCATCAGGATCGATTGCGATCGCCTCAAGATACAGCCCGTCCCGCAGGCCGAGAAGCCGGTTATGCGTTCCGAACTTCTCGTGCTTGCCGCCGTCCTGCAAGTGCACGCCCAGTACCTGCTCGATATGGGCCGAAGCCTCTTCCAGCGATGCACCTGCCACGGCCAGATGATCCAGTTTCATAAGCGTCCCCAATTACAAAATCTTCACCGAAGATTTTGTAGCATAAGATTTTTCGACGAAAAATCTTGGTCTATGCCCGCGCTTGGTTGATCAGACGCAGGATGTCCTGCGCGGCTTCGGGGATGTTGGTGCCCGGGCCGAAAATCGCTTTGACCCCGTGATCATAGAGGAACTGATAATCCTGCTGTGGGATCACACCGCCGCAGATGACGATGATATCTTCGGCACCAGCCTTTTTCAGCTCTTCAACCAGTTGCGGGGCCAGCGTCTTGTGCCCGGCGGCCTGCGAAGAAATTCCGACCACATGCACATCATTGTCCACGGCATCCTGCGCCGCTTCGGCGGGCGTTTGGAACAACGGCCCGACATCTACGTCAAAGCCAATGTCCGCAAAGGCGGTAGCAATCACTTTGGCCCCACGGTCATGTCCGTCCTGCCCCATCTTCACCACCAGCAAACGCGGGCGGCGGCCTTCGGTCTCGGCAAAATCCTCAATAGATTTCTGGATCGCCGCGAAACCCTCGTCCCCTTCGTAGGCTGCGCCATAGACACCGGCCAGAGTTTTCACTTCGGCGCGGTGACGGCCGAATTCCTTTTCCATTGCCATACTGATCTCTCCTACGGATGCGCGGGCGCGGGCGGCCTCGACCGCAGCAGCCAGCAGGTTTCCACCCTCGCGGGCGGTCTTTGTCAGGTTGTCCAGAGCTTGTTGGCACGCGGCGTCATCGCGGGTGGCACGGATACGTTCCAGCCTTGCAACCTGAGCCTCGCGCACAGCGACGTTGTCGACATCCAGAATATCGATCGGGTCTTCCTGTTCCTTGCGATATTTGTTGACGCCCACGATCACCTCATCACCGCGATCGATCATCGCCTGACGGCGGGCCGCGCTTTCTTCGATCCGCAGCTTCGGCATTCCGCTGGCGACGGCCTTGGTCATGCCGCCCATGTCCTCGACCTCTTCCATCAAAGCCCAGGCTTTTTCGACCAGTTCATTGGTCAGGCTTTCGATGTAGTAAGAGCCCGCCAGCGGATCGACCACGTCAGTCACACCGGTCTCTTCCTGCAGCACCAACTGCGTGTTCCGCGCGATGCGGGCTGAGAAATCGGTGGGCAGTGCAATGGCCTCGTCCAATGCGTTGGTGTGCAGCGACTGGGTGCCGCCCAGAACCGCGCTCATCGCCTCATAAGCGGTGCGGATGACGTTGTTATAGGGGTCCTGTTCCTGCAGCGATACACCCGAGGTCTGACAGTGGGTTCGCAGCATCTTGGAGCGTTCGGATTTTGCCCCGAAATCCGTCATCACCCGGTGCCACAGCGTGCGGGCAGCGCGCAGCTTGGCGATTTCCATGAAGAAGTTCATGCCGATGGCAAAGAAAAAGGACAAACGCCCAGCGAACTTGTCCACGTCCATCCCGGCCTGCGTCGCGGCGCGCACATATTCGCGGCCATCGGCGAGCGTATAGGCCAGCTCCTGCACAAGGTTCGCCCCGGCCTCTTGCATGTGATAGCCCGAGATCGAGATCGAGTTGAACTTGGGCATCTCGTTTGAGGTATAGTCAATGATGTCCGAGATGATCTTCATCGACGGCTCAGGTGGGTAGATATAGGTGTTGCGCACCATGAACTCTTTCAGAATGTCGTTCTGAATGGTGCCGGACAGAACTGCCTTGTCATGCCCCTGTTCCTCGCCCGCCACGATGAAATTGGCCAGAATCGGGATCACCGCACCGTTCATGGTCATCGACACCGACACCTTGTCGAGCGGAATGCCGTCGAAGAGAATCTTCATGTCCTCGACGCTGTCGATCGCGACGCCAGCCTTGCCGACATCCCCGACAACACGCGGATGATCACTGTCATACCCCCGGTGCGTCGCCAGATCGAAAGCAACCGAAACACCTTGCTGACCCGCAGCCAGATTGCGGCGGTAGAAAGCGTTCGATTCCTCGGCCGTCGAAAATCCCGCATACTGACGGATCGTCCACGGGCGACCGGCGTACATGGTCGCCTTCACACCACGTGTGAACGGCCCGAACCCAGGCAAAGAGCCCATATGAGGTAAATCCGCAGTGTCTTCCTGCGTATAGAGCGGTTTGACGTCGATGCCTTCCAGCGTTTCCTTGGTCAACTCGTCTAACGAGCGTCCGCGCAGCTCTTTCTCGGCCAGCGCGCGCCAGTCATTGGTATCAGTCATATCGGATTCCTCTCGTCGATTCGGGTTTCGGCCGGGTCCTGCCCGCCGGAATTGGTGTTTGTAAGGTGCATCAGCCGCGCCAGCCCACCGGCCCCAGAGGCCAGCCAGTCAAGGTCCTCAGCGTAATCGCTGAGCAGTTTGACGGATTGCTTGGGTTTGAAACTGTGCTTGCGCGCGGCACGCACCGCGTTTCGCCATGTATCGCTGAAACTGCGTGGCGCATTACGCCCGGTCGCCAGACGCAATTGATCGTGTGGGCGCCCCGCGAAGTCTTCAAACGGGAAAATCTGCAGGCAGGCATTCGGAAACGCACCGCCAATATCACAGATAACGTCCTGCCAGCGCCGCATGCTGCGGACAATCTGCCTCCAGTTATCGGGTGTGGTTGGGGCGTGGCCCCGCTTGGTCAAATAGGCGTCAGCCGAGCTCCAATAAGCATCCTGTGCCCTTATGTTCAGGGCGATTTTGATTACCCGAGCGTCAAATACCTCGGCCAGTCGCTGCGCGCGCTCTTTCGCCTTGGGATAAAGTGACTTGAGCCGGAAGTTACCGCTCATCGTACCGACGAAATTCTCCTGACTGATGATCAGTTGACGAACCCCGCCTTGTTCGCACAGCCGCAGATCATGCAGGATCCGCGTGTGCGCCTGTGGTGTCAGGTCCCGCAGGCTGTTCAAGCCGTTCTCGCGCGTGCGCTCGGGGCCCCAATAGCCGATGCCCTCTTGCGCAAGGTCCGCGCTGTTGGCGCTCATATACTCCTGAAAACTGGAGGTCGCGCAGCGATGCGCCCCAAAGTGAAGGATCACGTCCATCCGCTTTCCTTCTTGATCTGCGCAACCGCTGCGTAACCGCACGTGACACGCGCCAAGCGACCTGTGCTTTGGCGGGGCTGAAACGTGACGCGCAATTTTTTGATGCACAAAGGCATTTCGCCAGTCGCATTCGTCCGGGCAACGGCTATATTCAAGGGAACAGGAGGCCATATGACACGCACGCTTGCCCTTGTTTTTTCGGCTTTATTCCCGCTGGCTGCGATGGCTGCCGACGGGTCGGCACCCGCAGATGATGCCTTTGTGCAGCCCGTCGGGGACAGCACACTAGACGAGTTCCTTTGGGTCAACCGCCCCATCGTTGTGTTTTCAGACACCCCGGCTGATCCCCGGTTCCAGCAGCAGATCGACATGCTCATGGACGGCGAGGCGGCAATGCGGGATCGCGATGTTGTGGTTCTGACTGACACCGACCCCTCGGCGCGGTCTCCGATCCGGTCGCAACTGCGTCCGCGCGGATTCCAGATGGTGTTTGTCGACAAAGACGGCGTGGTCAAACTGCGCAAGCCCTCGCCCTGGAGCGTGCGCGAGATCGGTCGGTCTATCGACAAAACCCCCCTCCGCGAACGCGAGATCCGCGAACGGCGCGAGGGCGGCTGAGCACTTTCGCCACGCACGAAGGGCCCGGCGCGCAGCGCCGGAGACTCCGTTTGATATTGCGAAAGCGCTGGCATCATCACTCGAACTCGATGATGACATCATCCACGGCGAGGCTGTCGCCGGGGCCCGCATTGATCTTGGAAACCACGCCCTTCTTCTCGGCGCGCAGGATGTTTTCCATCTTCATCGCCTCGACAGTACACAGCGCTTGGCCTTCCTGAACCTCTTGCCCCACTTCAACATCAATCTTGACGATCAGACCGGGCATCGGGCAGAGCAGCATTTTCGAGGTATCAGGCGGCAGCTTCTCGGGCATCATGCGCGCCAGTTCAGCCTGACGCGGTGTACGCACATGCACTTTCATATCCGCGCCCCGGTTACGGATGCGGAACCCGCCAGAGACCTTCCCAACCTTCAGCACAAGCGGGCTGCCATCGACCTCCAGCACGGCCAGCTGATCTCCGGGCGTCCAGTCCGAGGTGACGCGTGACGTGGTCCCATCAGCGAAGGTCACCGTCGACCCATCCTTATCCGCATCAATGGAAACGGCAAATTCCTCGCCCTGCAGTGTGACAACCCAATCAGAGCCAACCTTGCGCTCGTGGTTATCCATTCGGCCCGAGACGCGCGTGCGGCGAATCTCGGCCACACGATGCATTGCGGCGCACGAGGCCGCGATGCGACGCAGGTCTGCCCCCGGCAGGTCGACGCCTTCGAACCCCTCAGGATATTCCTCGGCAATAAAGGCGGTGGTCATGTCGCCGCTGACAAATTTCGGATGATCCATCACGGCCGACAGGAACGGCAAGTTGTGGCCAATGCCTTCGACCTCGAAGCTGTCCAAGGCAACACGCATCGCCTCGATCGCCTGTTCGCGGGTCGGAGCCCAAGTACAGAGTTTGGCGATCATCGGATCGTAATACATGCTGATCTCGCCGCCTTCATAGACGCCGGTATCATTGCGCACAGCGGACGGACCTTCGGGCGCATCGCCCTGCCATTTACCATTGACCAGCATCGGGCCAGCAGCCGTTTCCTGCGGCGGACGATAGCGGGTCAGACGACCGATCGAGGGCAGAAAGCCACGATACGGGTCTTCGGCATAAAGACGGTTTTCGATGGCCCAGCCGGTCAGCGTGACATCGTCCTGTGTGATGGTCAGCTTTTCACCAGCGGCAACGCGGATCATCTGTTCGACCAGATCAACCCCGGTGATCAGTTCGGTCACAGGATGTTCGACCTGCAGGCGGGTGTTCATTTCGAGGAAATAGAAGTTCTTTTCCCCATCCACGATGAATTCCACCGTCCCGGCGCTGGCATAGTTCACCGCCTT
The DNA here is from genome assembly GCF_056533645.1 of Ruegeria sp. G10. Taxonomy (NCBI): domain Bacteria; kingdom Pseudomonadati; phylum Pseudomonadota; class Alphaproteobacteria; order Rhodobacterales; family Roseobacteraceae; genus Ruegeria; species Ruegeria sp. G10. The sequence goes on from NZ_JBQFOQ010000006.1 coordinate 167,470, forward strand.
GGCCAAGGCGACCGCCTGTTCGCCCATCGCCTTGCGCGTCTCGGGGTCGAGGAACGGCGACGGGGCCTCTTCGACCACCTTCTGGTTCCGGCGCTGGATCGAGCATTCACGCTCGCCCAGATAAATGCCGTTGCCATGGCTGTCACACAGAACCTGAATTTCGATATGGCGCGGCTGGGTCACGAATTTCTCGATGAAAATCCTGTCATCACCAAAGGAATTCGCGGCCTCGTTCTTGGACGACTGGAAGCCTTCGCGCGCCTCTTCATCATTCCATGCGATCCGCATCCCCTTGCCGCCGCCGCCGGCGCTGGCCTTAATCATCACCGGGTAGCCGATGTCGTTGGAGATTTTCACGGCCTCTTCCGCGTCTTCGATCAGCCCCATATAGCCGGGCACGGTCGAAACCCCTGCATCCTGCGCGATTTTCTTCGAGGTGATCTTGTCGCCCATGCTTTCGATCGCGCCGACAGGCGGGCCGACAAAGGCGACGTCTTCGGCATCCAGCGCCTCGGCGAATTTCGAGTTCTCGGACAGGAAGCCATAGCCGGGATGCACCGCCTGCGCGCCGCTTTGGCGGATGGCATCCATGACCTTGTCGATCACGATGTACGACTGGTTCGCAGGCGGCGGGCCGATATGCACCGCCTCATCCGCCATCGAGACATGCAGGGCGTTCTTGTCGGCGTCCGAGTAAATGGCAACGGTGCCGATACCCATTTTGCGCGCGGTCTTGATGACACGGCAGGCGATCTCGCCCCGGTTGGCGATCAGGATCTTGTTGAACATGGAACGTCCTTTGTCTTGGTGTTCTGGAAACGCAAAACGCCGCCGCAGGGCGAAAGCCCCACGACGGCGTGATGCGCGATGACCGACGGGGTCCGATTGGCCCCGATCAAATCGGTGTTAGTTGCAGTTGTTCTGCGTCTTGCAATACAGCACGTTGCCAGCGGCACCAACGGCCGCGCCCAGCAGCGGGTCCGCGCTGAGAACCGCCGCGCCGACCGCACCGGCACCACCGCCGATGATGGCCTGTTCGCCGGTCGTGTCGCCGCAGGCCGCAAGGCCCGCGCAGGTCGCAAGCGCGAGAAGAATTCTTGAGTTTTGCATAGGTACTGCCCTTTCAGGTTCCTTGACTTGTTTTCAGCCACATGCCGAAAGCCTGCCTTGTTATGCAATATCAAATGACGTGATTCCGCCTTATGCGCAGCTTTTTGCCGCTTTTCGGTTGTGTTTTCAGGAAAGAAAAACGCGGGCAGGACCATGTGGGGTTCACAAGCCTGCCCGCGGAAGGAAGGGGTACGGAATAGTAGGTGCTTGTGCGACGCAGGCAAAGTAGTGCCGCACTGCGCATTCAAAATGCACGGTACAATTATGGGCGCAAACCAGACATTGTTTCCAAACAACTTTCCGGCTGAAACTTGCCCATCTGGCAAAAGCCCGCGCAAATTTGCGCCTATGCCGGGTTCAGGCCCAAATTCGGCCAAAGCCTGCGACGCCGTCACATTCCCGTTACAAATAGTGCGCGATTGACCAATCGTGGCGTTCTCATGATCACGGCGGATCACGTGTATCTGCCCCGAAAAACACCTTTTACGCAGCAGCTTACGCGCCCGCGTCACGGCCCTGTGACAGCGATGAGAGCTCTCGACACGTTTGCTTGAGCATTCGCGGTGATTCCCTCCCGATTTGGTGATTTCCATCGCAGAGGCTTGCGTGAAACGTTGGCCCTGCACACTCGCACACAAGGAAGTATCCCCATGATATTTAAGGGTAAAACCGCAAGCCTGCTTGCTGCCAGCGCGCTTACCGCGACCGGTCTGCCAGCCTTGGCGCAAGATGCTCAGACACAGGCTGAACTGGACGCGTTGCGCGCTCGGGTCGAAGCACTGGAGGCCACCAATCCCGGATCGGGCACGGGTGACCTGCAGATCGGCAATACGACGCTGGACGTCTATGGCTATGTCAAAGCTGACTTCTTCTATGACTTCGACTTCGATCAGGGTGACACGGCGTTCGTGAATGTCGTGGGCGAGCCCTCGGCGGCGACCAGCGGCACCTTTGGCGCTACGGTTCGTCAGTCGCGCATCGGATTGCGCACCAGCACCCCGTCGGGTGTCGGTGACATCCAAGGCCAGCTTGAGGTCGACGCGTTCGGATCGGACGGCACGGCCGAATTCCGCATCCGCCACGCCAACATCCGCATCGGTGAACAATGGCTGATCGGCCAGTACTGGACCAACTTCCAGCCGCTTGACACCTATCCGACCTCGGTCGAATTCAACGGCCCCGTCGGTATCGCTTTTGCGCGTGTCCCGCAGGTGCGCTACACCAATACCATTGGTTCGAACACCACATTTGCCGTCTCGATCGAAGAGAATGTCGGCGGGTCGGATTCGGATGATCCGGTCTTCACCGCGTCTGCCGAATACAATGACGGCAAATACATCGCACGCGGCGCATTGCTCTACGGCAAGGCCGAAGGGGACGGGACCGAAGTTGATCAGACGGGTCTGACCCTTTCCGCCTCGGCCCGCCTGTGGGAAGGCGGCCTGATTCAGGCCAACTATGTCACCGGTGAAGCGCTTGGCCCTTGGCTGATCGGTCTGGGTGATGCTGTCGTCGGCGGCGAGGCCAACGATGTTGACGGCTTTACCCTGGAGCTGCGTCAGCAGTTGGGTCCAAAGTGGAACGTTGGTATCGCATATGGTTACGAAGACTACGACCTGCCGACCTCGACCGGCACGCTGTCGTTCACCGAACTGGAAACGATCCACGTGAACGCTTTCTACCAGCTGACGGACGACCTGACACTCAGCGCCGAATACATCTACGGCGAGCGGAACGATACGATCTCTGGTGACGATTTCGACGCCAGTCGTATTCAGTTGGCTGCACAGCTGAACTTCTGAAGCACGCACAGCACCCTGCCCGCTCGCGGGCAGGGTCACTTTTTCATGACCCGGAAACAGGTTATGTGCGGCCCCGTTCAACACACTCAGCCCATCCCGTCAAAAATCTCGGGAAACGATTGGCGCACGGCATCTGGGTCGATCACCAATAAAGCGTCATAGCTGGTCGCATCAAACGGATCTTCCGCCGCGATCACCTCTCGGCCGAACAGCCAGCTCAGCCGCCCGGCGTCCAGATTACCGCGTTCAAACGGCTGATCACCAAAATGGGTCCAGAGAGCCTCCATGAACGCCGCATCGGCGCGTTTGTCCGCAGGTTTGCGATCCCGAAAGCGTTCACGACGGGTCAACGGCGTCACGCCCTTGGGATTGGCGCGCCGGATGGTGAATTGGAAATCGGTACCTGAGAGGCGACCGGGGAAACCGCGATGTTTCAGCATATCGGGGCTCGTTTCGAGAAGGTATTGATAAGACGACAGAAGCCATCTTGCTGCGGGGACAGAGCGGTCATACGCGCCTCCAGTGATTTTCAACCTGAGATACCCTGACATTGAGACTTGCCATGTTCAGAGCCCTTCCCAGATACACGTGGATTGCTCTAGCCGGTAGGCCTCGAAGAACTGAGTTGCATCAGGCTCCGAGGTACCGAACTCGATAGGTCGATCCGAAAACGAGATCACCACACGCGCAGGTTCAAGTGCATGTTGGGCGACGTAGGGAACTGCCAGCGTCTGGCACAGATGTTCCATATCGATTACCGCAACATCATAGGTGATACGCCCGGCGGTCGACCCGATCTTCGGGGCGATAAAGCGGAACCGCAGCCAAAGCTCACCGGGATTGTGGTCCAGCAGAACATTGCTGAGTTCCACCGGCTGGCCGGACGGCACGGGCAAAAGACGATCCGCCGCTGCAGGGCCCGCCAGATGCGCGGCCAAGGCCGCACAGGCCCAGGCACGGGCCCGACCAAGGCGGGCTCGTCCCGCTGGCATCGACTGCTTCGCCCCAAGGGCGCGTGCCGGGTTATGTCTGGCAGAGTTGGTCATGAACAGCAGAGCGTCGCAGCGACCCCTTAAAGCGGAATGTTGTCGTGCTTTTTCCACGGGTTCTTCAGCTGCTTGCCGCGAAGGCTGGCAAAGGCACGCGACACACGGCGGCGGGTGGATTGCGGCATGATCACCTCATCCACAAAGCCGCGCTCTGCCGCCACAAACGGGTTGGCAAAACGGTCTTCATAGTCGGCAACGTGCTGCGCGGTCTTCTCGGCGTCATCCAAGTCTGCGCGGTGGATGATCTCGGTCGCACCTTTCGCGCCCATCACCGCAATCTCAGCCGTGGGCCAGGCATAGTTGAAATCACCGCGCAGGTGTTTCGAGGCCATCACAACATAAGCACCACCATAGGCTTTGCGGGTGATCACGGTCACCTTCGGCACCGTCGCTTCCCCGTAAGCATAAAGCAGCTTGGCACCATGCTTGATCACCCCGCTATATTCCTGCTGCGTCCCGGGCAGAAAGCCGGGCACGTCCACCAGCGTCAGAATCGGGATTTCGAAACAGTCACAGAAGCGCACGAACCGCGCCGCCTTGCGCGAGCTGTCGATATCCAGACACCCGGCCAAAACCATGGGCTGGTTGGCTACAACACCAACGGTCTGCCCTTCCAGACGGATGAAGCCGGTGATGATGTTCTTGGCAAAGTCTTCCTGAATCTCGTAAAAATCACCTTCATCGGCGATCTTGGTGATCAGTTCCTTCATGTCATAAGGTGAGTTCGGGTTTTCCGGGATAAGCGTATCCAGCGAGGTTTCGACCCGGTTGGGTTCATCAAAGAACGGGCGCACGGGCGGCTTCTCGCGGTTGTTGAGCGGCAGGAAGTCGACCAGACGGCGCACCTCGGCCAAGGCCTCGACATCGTTTTCAAACGCGCCATCGGCCACCGAGGATTTCTTCGTGTGGGTCGATGCTCCGCCCAGCTCTTCGGCGGTTACCACCTCATTGGTCACGGTTTTGACCACATCAGGGCCAGTGACGAACATGTACGAGGAATCTTTCACCATGAAGATAAAATCGGTCATCGCTGGGCTGTAGACCGCCCCCCCCGCGCAGGGCCCCATGATCACGCTGATCTGCGGGACCACGCCGGATGCGGTCACGTTGCGCTGGAAGACTTCGGCATAGCCCGCAAGCGAGGCGACGCCCTCCTGAATGCGCGCACCGCCCGAGTCGTTGATGCCGATGATCGGCGCGCCGTTTTGCACAGCCATATCCATGATCTTACAGATTTTCTGTGCGTGGGTTTCCGACAGCGAGCCGCCAAACACGGTGAAATCCTGGCTGAACACATAGACCATACGGCCATTGATCGTACCCCAGCCGGTGACAACGCCGTCGCCAGCAGGCTTTTGTTTTTCCATTCCGAACTCGGTGCAGCGATGGCTGACGAACATATCGAATTCTTCAAAGCTGCCTTCGTCGAGAAGCAGTTCGATCCGCTCGCGCGCGGTCAGCTTGCCACGCGTGTGCTGCGCATCGATCCGTTTCTGCCCACCGCCAAGCCGGGCGTTGGTGCGGCGGTCTTCAAGCTCGGAAAGGATATCTTTCATGACGGTTGTCCCCTATGGAATTTTGCCAGACCATAGCGGCAGCAGGGCATAGGCCAAAGACATTTTCCGCAAATTTGCAAATCTTCCGCAACACATCTTGCAAAAAATGCAAAATTGCTAATTAACACAACAAGCCGCAACAGCAGATGGTAATTCCTGCGCGCAGGCTCTAAAGGTGAACCATGCAGTTCAGCGCACCCTCAGTCAGCCGCACACCGCCCACCCTTGCAACGCTTGTGTTGCTGTCGGGCCTGTCGGCACTGAGCATGAACCTGTACCTGCCCAGCCTGCCCTTCATGGCGACCTATTTCCAAACCGACTACAAGACGATGCAGCTGTCGATTGCGCTGTATCTGTTGGTCAACGCGGTGCTGCAAATCCTGATCGGCCCGCTTGCCGACAAAGCGGGGCGCAGACCGGTCCTGCTTTGGGGGCTCGGGTTGTTTCTGCTGGCCACGCTGGGCTGCATCTACGCTCCGACGATCGAGATATTTCTGGCCTTCCGCATGAGTCAGGCGGTGATCGTGGTGGGTATCGTCCTCAGCAGAGCCGCTGTGCGGGATATGTACACGCAGGACAAGGCAGCCTCGATGCTGGGATATGTCACAATGGGCATGGCCGTAGTCCCGATGCTCGGCCCTGCAGTCGGCGGATTGCTCGAAGAAGCGTTCGGTTGGAAAGCCAATTTCTGGCTGCCTTTCGGGCTGGCCGCCCTCGCCCTCTGGCTGACCTATCAGGATTTTGGCGAAACCGCTGCCACCAGCGGCAAAACGTTGGTGCAGCAGTTCCGCGAATACCCAGAGCTGCTGACCTCCCCACGCTTCTGGGGCTACTCGCTGTCCTCGGCTTTGTCCTCTGGGGCCTTCTTCGCCTATCTCGGCGGTGCCCCGTTCATCGGGACCGAGGTGTTCGGCATGACCGCAGCCGAGGTCGGCGTTTACTTCGGGGCCCCGGCCCTTGGGTACTTCTTCGGCAACTTCGTCAGCGGGCGTTATTCGGTGCGCTTTGGGGTCAATCGCATGGTCCTGTGGGGCTGCTGGCTGAACGCCATCGGCGTCCTGATTTCGGCCACCCTGTTTCTGGCGGACATGGGCACTGCGCTCAGCTTCTTCGGCCTGATGACATTTGTCGGGCTGGGCAATGGCATGTCGATCCCCAACGCAACAGCAGGAGCGCTGTCCGTCCGTCCGCATCTGGCCGCCACGGCCTCGGGCCTCAGCGGAGCGATCATGCTTGGCGGCGGTGCGGGCCTCAGCGCCTGGGCAGGTGCTTTGTTAACGCGTGACACTGGCGCAATGCCCCTGCTGTGGCTGATGCTGGCAACCTCGATCCTGGCGATTTTTGCAATCGGCAGCGTCATCTGGCGCGAGAAGCAGCTCGGTCTCTAGGCACTTGCGCCAAAGGGTTTGCAAAGTTAGCCTGAAAATTCAGGAAACTTGCAAAGAACCATCATGGCCACCCAGAAACTCTATGCCGGCGCCAAGCTGCGCGAAATGCGCACGCGCCTGACCCTGACCCAAAAGGAATTCGCCACAAAACTGGGCGTTTCTCTGCCGTACCTCAACCAGATGGAGAACAACAATCGTCCGATCTCGACCACGGTTGTTCTGGCGCTGGCGCAGGAATTCGGCATGGATGTTACCGAGCTCAGCACCGGTGACAGCGAACGGCTCGTCTCCGACATGCGCGAGGCGCTGGCCGATCCAGTGTTTGCCGACATGATGCCGCCTTTGGCTGACCTGCGGCTTACCGCCTCGAACGCGCCAGCATTGGCCCGGGCCTTCATCGAGTTGCACCGCAGCTATCGTCAGACCCACGAACGGCTCGCCTCGCTCGACGAAGCTTTGGGGCGCGAGGACGCCCGCATTCAGGCCAGCCCATGGGAAGAGGTCCGTGACTTCTTCCATTATTGCGACAATTACATCGACGCCGTCGACCGTGCCGCCGAACGGTTCGCAGCCCGCGCAGATGATGCCGGAAGCATCCGCCAGGCGGCCCTGAACAGCCTGTCGGAACGCGGTATTCACGTAACCTTTGGTGATACCGAAACCCTGCGCAGCTACAACGCGGCGGACAAGACTCTGCGCCTGTCTTCACGCGCAACCCCGCAGACCCAAGTATTTCAACTCTTGCTACAGGTGGCGCTGATCAGCCAGGACAAGCTGCTTGAGGCCACGCTCGACTTCGCCCGTTTCCAAAGCGACGAGGCCCGCGCAATCGCCAAGATCGGGCTGGCCAACTACTTCGCAGGAGCCTCGCTGATGCCCTACGCGGCGTTCCTGTCTGCCGCGCAAGAGTACCGCCATGATCTGGAACTTCTCAGCAATCGGTTCGGGGCCTCCATCGAACAGATCGCCCACCGCCTGTCGACCCTGCAACGGCCCGGCGCCAAGGGTATCCCGTTCTTCTTCGTCCGCGTCGATCAGGCGGGAACCATCACCAAACGCCACTCGGCCACGCGGCTGCAATTCGCCCGTTTCGGCGGGGCTTGCCCGCTGTGGAACGTTCACCGCGCCTTTGAAACACCAGGCCATTTTCTGCAGCAGCTGGCGGAAACGCCCGATGGCGTCCGCTATATCTCACTGGCCCGCGATGTGTCTAAATCGGGTGGCTCGTTCGGCGCGCCGGTGCGCCGTTACGCTATCGCTCTGGGTTGCGAAATCCGCCATGCCGAAGCGCTGGTCTACGCCGACAACCTCGACATCACCAACGCCAGCGCGTTCGAACCCATCGGCATCTCGTGCCGCATCTGCGAGCGCCAGACCTGCCATCAACGCTCGGTCCCGCCATTGGAACGCCGCTTGACCATCGACGCCCATACCCGCGGGACTTTGCCTTACGAGGTCACCTGACCTTCTTCTGTTCTAAAATACCTCGGAGAAACTGCCGATAGCGACGGGGGCAGAGCCCCCGCCCTGCTCTTACCCTTTCGACAAAATCGCCCAAATCGCATCCTTGAGTGCCGCACGTTTCTTGCGCAGCTCAACCTCGGCCAATTCCTCCATGGGCTCGACGTTGGTTTCGGCCCGATGAACGATGCGATTGACCTCATGATACTCATCCGCAAGGCGCGCGAAATGCGCGTCCGATTGCTTGAGCTGGCTCATCAATTCGACCTTGTCAGGGAATTCCTCGGCCAGTTCATGCGGGGTGTGGGACATTCGATGCGCTCCTATATCTGCGTTACGTCCCAAGACTAAAGATGCCGCGCAGGTGTTACTTTGACCCGGATCAAATCCGGGGCAAAGAAGGTCGGGAATTATCGTTGTGCAACGGCCCATTCCGGATGAATCCAAGGCCGATCGTTGGCCTTTGGCAATGCATCCCTGCCAAGAAGGTGATCAGAGATTTTCTCACCCACCATGATCGAAGGTGCGTTAAGATTGCCATTGGTAATCTGAGGAAAGATCGAACTGTCGGCCACGCGCAGCCCGTCGACTCCGATCACGCGGCCCTGCGGGTCCACTACGGCCTGTTTGTCGTCCGCCCGCCCCATACGGCAGGTGCCGCAAGGATGGTACGCGCTCTCGGCATGTTCTGCGATGAAAGCATTCAACGCGTCATCGCTTTGCGCGGCAGCGCCTGGCTGTATTTCCTTGCCCGCAAATGGCTTGAACGCCTCTTGTCCGAAAATCTCGCGGGTCAGGCGGATGCAGGTTCGGAAATCCTCCCAGTCCGTTTCATGGCTCATGTAGTTGAACCGGATCACAGGTGCGTCCTCGGCCCGCGCCGAGCGCAAGGTCACCGCGCCGCGTGACGGGGATCGCATCGGTCCCACATGCGCCTGAAACCCGTGCCCCTCAGCCGCCGCCTGCCCATCATAGCGTACCGCCATGGGTAGGAAGTGATACTGAATGTCGGGATATTCCACACCCGGCTTCGACCGGATAAAGGCCGCACTTTCAAACTGGTTCGAGGCCCCAAGCCCTGTCTTGGTAAACAACCACTGCGCCCCGATCATCCCCTTGCTGAGCAGGTTCCAGTGTTTGTAAAGGGTGATAGGCTGCAACGAAGCCTGCTGAATATAAAGCTCCAGATGGTCCTGAAGGTTCGCCCCAACTCCGGGCCGGTCTGCGACCACCTCGATCCCATGCTCGGCCAGATGCGCTGCCGGGCCGATGCCCGACAACATTAGCAGCTTGGGTGAGTTGATTGACGAAGCCGCAAGCACCACTTCGCGCCGTGCCCGGATGAGCTCGCGCTTACCGCCGCGGATCAGTTCGACACCGACCGCGCGTCCGTCTTGAGTCACAACCCGCGCGGCCAGTCCGCGCACAATCTCGCAATTGTCCCGCTTGAGCGCGGGCTTCAGATAAGCATTGGCCGCAGACCAGCGCCGTCCTTTCCAGACGGTCTGCTCCATCGGGCCAAAGCCCTCTTGCTTTTCACCGTTATAGTCGCCGGTGACCTCATAGCCGGCTTGTTGACCGGCATCGACAAAAGCCTTGAACAGAGGGTTCTCTCGCGGACCGCGAGAGACATGCAACGGTCCGTCGGTCCCGCGCCATGTGACATCGCCCCCGTGGCCGCCATCATGCCAGGTCTCCATCCGTTTGTAATAGGGCAGCACGTCCGCGTAAGACCATCCATCCGCGCCCATCTCGGCCCAGGTGCCAAAATCGCGCGCGTGACCACGCACATAGACCATCCCGTTGATCGAGGATGATCCGCCGATCACCTTTCCCCTTGGGCAGGCAAGGCGGCGGTTGTTGAGGTGCGGTTCGGGCTCGGATTTGTAGCCCCAGTCATAGCGAGACATGTTCATCGGATAGCTGAGCGCCGCCGGCATCTGGATGAACGGCCCTGCATCGGTGCCGCCGTGTTCGATCACCAGCACCGAAGCTCCGCCTTCGCTCAGCCGGTAGGCCAACGCGCATCCGGCGGATCCGGCGCCGACGATGACAAAATCTGCTTCCATATTCGTGTCTCCGGTCCCGCGCGGGCCAAGATTTTTCGTCGAAAAATCTTTTTGCCTCCGGCGGGAGTATTTTCAAAAAGATGAAGAGGTTACTCGCCGCGCGGATAGCGCTGGTTTTCTTCCACAACGTTCAGGTCCATGTGGTTGCGCATGTAGCGTTCCGAGGCTTTCTGAAGTGGCTGATAGTCCCACGGATAATAGCCACCCTGCCGAAGTGCTTCATAAACCACCCATCGGCGGGCCTGACTGGCACGGACCTCGGCATCAAAGCGGTCCAGATCCCAGCGCGCCTCGGATTTCGCACGCAAGGTCTGCAAAGTGCCCGCGTGCTCGGGGTGCGTTGCAAGATTGCTGAGTTCATGCGGGTCACTCTCGAGGTCGAACAGCTGATCAGGGTCCAGCGCACAGCGGTTGTATTTCCACTTGCCATACCGCAACGATACCAGCGGTGCGTAGGAGGCCTCGGCGGCATATTCCATGGCCACCGGGGCGGTGCGCGCGGTGCCCTGCGCCAAAGGGACGAGATCTTCGCCATCAGTCCAAGGCGCAATCTCGGCCATATCCACGCCTGCAAGCGATCCCAGCGTCGGTGTCACGTCAATCGTCGATACCGGGGTGTCAATCCGGCCCGCAGGCAGGTCGGGTGCCGAAATCATCAGTGGCACACGGGCCGAGCCTTCATAAAAGTTCATCTTGAACCACAAGCCGCGCTCGCCCAGCATATCGCCGTGATCCGAGACAAAGAGGATGATGGCCTCTTGCCGCGTGCTGTCGAGTACTTCCAGGATCTCTCCGATCTTGTCATCCAGATACGAGATGTTCGCAAAATACGCCCGGCGGGATTTGCGGATGTCTTCTTCGGTAATGTCGAAGCTACGCCAGTCATTGGCGTCGAAAATACGTTTGGAATGGGGATCCTGATTGTCGTAGCCGATATCAGAAACCTCGGGCAGAAGGTGCGCGCAATCCTCGTAGAGATCCCAGTATTTGCGCCGCGCGACATATGGATCATGAGGATGGGTGAAACTGACCGTCACACACCATGGGCGCGCATCCTTGCCGCGCGCCAAATCGTAAAGCTTGGCCTTGGCGTTGTAAGCGACCTCGTCGTCGTACTCCATCTGGTTCGAGATTTCCGCAATGCCTGCGCCGGTGACCGAGCCCATATTGTGGTACCACCAGTCGATCCGCTCACCGGGCTTGCGGTAATCGGGTGTCCAGCCGAAATCAGCGGGGTAGATGTCGGTGGTCAGGCGGGATTCAAACCCGTGCAATTGATCGGGGCCGACGAAATGCATCTTGCCGGACAGGCACGTATAGTATCCTGCACGCCGTAAGTGATGCGCATAAGTCGGGATGTCACTGCGAAACTCTGCGGCATTGTCGTAGACCCCGGTGCGTGACGGCAATTGACCGGACATGAAGCTGGCCCTGCCCGGCGCACATAAGGGCGACGCGGTGTAGGCGTTGGCGAACCGGGTCGAGCGTTCCGCCAGTTTCTTCAGGTTTGGAGCATGAAGCCAGTCGGCGGGACCGTCAGGAAAGAGGGTTCCGTTGAGCTGATCCACCATCAGGATCAGGATGTTCGGCTTTTTCATTTTTCAGCCTCGAGGAAGGTCTCAAGAACACGCAGGGCGTGGTTCACCGCAAGTTGTGGCTCTTGCGGGGCGTTGAGAGCGGAGTGGATGTAAAGCCCGTCGATCAATGCGATCATATCCTCGGCTGCCTCGACCGGGTTCTGCATCAGCGGGCGCAGGGCGTGGATCAGATTGGACCGGATACGCGCCTGATAGACCTGCCAAAGGCGCAGCGCATCGTCGTTGGTCTGCGCAAGCACGTAAAAGGTCATCCATGCCGCGATCACGTCGGGCGTAAAACACGAGGGCGCAAAGCAGGCCCGGATGATGGCCTGTGCACGCGCATTTGCAGGCGCAATCTCAAGCTGGGCGCGTGCTTCGGATCCGAAATCAGACAGGATGCGGCGCATGGCGGCCAGAAAAATCTGCTCTTTGCCGCCGAAATAGTGATGGGCCAGCGCGCTGGACATTCCCGCGCGTTTTGCAATCTGGCTGACCGTAACGTCGAGGGATTTCTGCACACCAAGCTCGGCAATCGTCGCTTGGACGATCGCCTCGCGCCGGATCGGTTCCATTCCGAGTTTCGGCATCTGAGCCCCTCTGCCACATCTGTTGATGCAGAAAAGCTAAGGCGTTTTTATTGACCCGTCAATCAATAACCTTTTTCAACGCGCTGCGGGTGGGTTTTCGGACCCTTGCACCGGCGTCGGAGGCCTGCGCATGATCCGCGCTTCGCGCCAGGTGATGAAACTGAGTGCGCCCAGGATCAGGGTACCTCCGGCGATCACCCAGATGTCGATACGTTCGTGAAACACCAGCGTACCCAGCAGCGTAGCCCAGATCAGTTGCAGGAAGGTCATCGGCTGCGTCACCGCCACCGGAGCCGCCTGCAGGGCCAGCGTCATGAAGTAGTGCCCGGCGGTCGCAAAACTGGCGACGACAAACAAAATCCCCATATCGCGGAGGCTGGGCGGCTGCCACACGGCGATGGCGAAGGGTATCAGCGCAAGCGTCACCCAGATCGACAGATGCGCCACCACCACCGAAGGTCGGATATCGCGGACAAGTACCTTGGCCAGCAGATAGGAACCGCCCAGTGCAAGCGTCGTGCCCAGCATCGCCAGATGGCCGGGCAAGACCTCTCGGAAACCGGGGCGCAGTATGATGATAACTCCGACCAATGCAACACCGATGGCCGCAATCCGGCGGAAAGCAAGCTTCTCACCCAGAAACAGAGCAGCTCCTAAGGTCACGTAAACCGGCGTCAGGTAATTCATCGCGGTGACCTCGGCCAAAGGGATGCGGGTCATTGCGAAAAACCACAGCATGACGGCAACGGCGTGAACGATGCCACGCAGGCCGAACAGGGTCAGATTGCGGCGAGTCAGGCGGGTTTCGAAAATTGCGCGCAGCGCCGGAAGCAGGAAGACCAGCCCCAGAACATATCGCAAAAATGCAGCCTGTATCGGGTTCATGCTGGTGCCGAGGATCTTCACCAGCGCATTCATGCCCACAAAAGACAGACCTGCCGCCAGCATCCAGAACATGCCGGTCAGAGGGCGATAGGTTTCGGGGTGTGCGTTCATAAAAACGGTTGAACACCGGAATTCAGCCGGGAACAACCCTTCACATGACAACAAGTTTCAGTGCGATCAGCAACATGACAACGCCGATCAACGCATCCAGCAGCTGCCACGCGCGTGGGCGCGCAAATACAGGTGACAGAATCCTTGCGCCATACCCCAGCGAGAAAAAGAACACAAAGCTCGACGCCATGGCACCCACGGCAAATCCCAGACGGTCATCATATTGTGCCGAGATTGACCCAATCAGCACGACCGTATCCAGATAGACATGCGGATTCAGCCAAGTGAACGCCATCAGCGTCAGCAAAGCGGTGCGCAGACTGGTGCGCTGGCCCTGACCCAGCTGCATCGCGGCCCCGCCCTGCAGCGCTGATTGAAAACTGCGCAGCGCGTACCAGATCAGAAACGCGGCTCCACCGTAACGCATCACCGGTTCAAACCACGGTACAGCCTTGGCAAGAGTACCGAACCCCGCCACCCCGGCGGCAATCAGTATCGCATCCGAGACCGCACAGGTCAGGCACAGCACAAAGACATGCTCGCGCCGTAGCCCTTGCCGCAGGACAAAGGCATTCTGCGCGCCGATCGCAAGGATCAGGCTAAAGCTCAGGGCAAAACCGGCGATCAGGGACGGGAACATGCGACCTCCTATTGGTTGCGCTATTGACTACAGCTTGCTCGCGGACCTATCAAATTAAAGATAGTAACCTGAATTAAGTACAACTAATGCTACTGGACCCGCATCACCTGTCTGCGCTGTCTGCCATCTTGCGCCATGGCAGCTTTGACGCTGCGGCGGCAGCGCTTTCGGTCACTCCATCGGCGATTTCACAGCGGATTAAGGCGCTTGAGGATCGGGTCGGGGCGGCGTTGATCAACCGCGGAACGCCCTGCACCGCCACGCCGACCGGGTTGCGCATTGCCCGCCATGCCGAGGATATCGGAATCCTTGAGGCGCAGTTAGCGCGCGAGGTCACGCTGGATCGCACCGAGGGCCCTGCCCGCGTGCGCATTGCGCTGCCTGCCGACGTTCTGGCCACCTGGTTCATCGACACCATGGCGCAAACTGACAATATGCTGTTCGATCTGGTGATTGACGATCAGGATCACTCGGCCGACTGGCTGCGTCGCGGAGAGGTCAGCGCTGCGATCACAGTGGGCGGCCAGTCAGTCCCCGGTTGTGATGCGGTAGCGCTTGGAGCGCTGCGTTATCTGCCAACTGCAAGTCCAGCGTTCATGCGCAAGTGGTTCGCCGATGGCATTCATGACCAAACGCTGTCGCGCGCGCCCTGTCTGGTGTTCAGCCGCAAGGACAATCTGCAAAAGACCTATCTGGCCGCACATACCAGCGGGCGCATCTCACCCCCGTCGCATTTTTTGCCCTCGTCGCAAGGCTTCGTCGAGGCCGCAATCGCCGGCTTGGGCTGGGGAATGAACCCCGAAGGGCTGGTACGTGACGCGATATCCGAAGGGGCACTGGTTGAACTGATCCCGAACACTCCGCTGGACATATCATTGACATGGCAGGTCGGGCGGGTTCTGGCCCCTGCCCTGATGCCGCTGACACGTGCGGTCCAGCGCGCAGCGGCCCGGGCGCTGATCCCGCCACGTTAGGCGCGCGATACCTCGGGTTTTGGCGGCTGTACAATGCGATAGCATGCAAACGCCGCCCACAGGCTGACCAGCACGATGAACGCAATGGCCGAGGCAACCTCATGCATATGGGCCACCCCCGCCATTGCCGCAGACAGCAGCACCCCGGCCAGCCGACAGATCGCCTTGATTGCCGCCGCGCCCTGCACGCGCTGGTCTTTTGGAGCAACGTCCAGGAAATACAGCTTGCGCGCGCTGCCGATCCCGGTTGCCGCAACCGATACGATGAATAACGAAATCGCGTGCAGATGGATCGCATGATCGAGATGCAGGTAGTGAAAGCCCAGCAGCACGATCCCCGTCGCCGCCACCATCAGGGTGCCTGTGACCATCACCGCGCGATGAGATTTCATGTTCACAAGCTGCCACAACGGGGCCGAAACCAGATAACCCGATGCCGACGAGATGATCATGGCGGTCAGCCCCTTGGCCGACGCGTGATGCGCCTCGGCCGCGATCAATGCGAAAAACGGCACCGACAGTGTGACGACGACCAACGGCAGACGCATCACCATATAACGCCGGAACCAATCCTGTTCGAACATCCTGACAATGCCTGAGACAACGTCGCGCAACGATGAGCGGTGCGGTTTAGTCGCCCCGTCGGCCTGCTTCTCAGGCGCGGTTTCCGCCATCCCAAGAATGCACAACGCGGAAAACAGGAAGAACAGCACCGACGCGACGATCACTGCCGAATGGCGTGAAAACGGCGGGTTCTCTTTGGTGATCTCGTGCAGCAACAGCGCCAGCCCGATCGCACCAAGGCCACCTGCGCCAAGCTGCAAGTAACGGATGACCATCCGGGATTTCGATTTCAAGTGATCCCCGAACAGGTCAGACAACATCAGCGCCTGGCTCTCTTCGATCAGCCCAATCAGGAAAAACGCCATGACGAAAGCAATCGCAGTCAGCGGCACACTTCCGGTGGCAGCGATCAGCAGGGCCATCAGCAGGCAGCCGCCGATCCCGATTTCGGTCAGGGCGACACCCCGTTTCTTGCGGGCCTGCGCCGCGATGGGGCGCGCAAAGAACACGTCCGAGATCATGCTGCCGACCATGCGGATCGACACCAGCGCCCCGGCGAGAAACATCGGCAACTCCAGCGACACCGCCAGAAACGGCAGCACGACCGAGGGGCTGCCCAGCGTCCACGCGACCTGCGACAGGATGCTTTGCCCTGCCAGAACCGGCACATTGCGCCGCCCCGGATCAGTTGCTTTGGATGCCATCTGCGTTTGCCCTATGCCGCGTGGATCGCGGGGTTTTCCCTGTTGCAAAGAACTGTATAGGGGCAAACTTTGCGGGCCAAGCCCCTCTGACAACGCAAAAACCCGGCTCGGGGGCCGGATTTCTAGTTTGGCTTTAGCACCGCATCAAAGCTGCGCCATGACCTCGTCGGTCGCTTCAAAATTGGTGGTCACGCGCTGAACGTCATCGTCATCTTCTAGCGCGTCCACCAGCTTCATGAGCTTTTGCATGTCTTCCAGACCCAACTCGGTCGTGGTGGTGGGTTTCCACACCAGCTTTGTGGATTCGGATTCGCCCAGCGCCTCTTCAAGCGCGTTCGACACATCATTCAGATCGGTGTCGGCGCACCATATGATGTGACCGTCTTCCGAGCTTTCGACATCCTCGGCCCCGGCCTCGATCGCGGCTTCGAAAATCGTGTCCGCATCGCCCGCTTCCGCCTGATAGACAACCTCACCCTTGCGGTCGAACATGAACCCGACCGAGCCGGTCTCACCCAGGTTTCCACCGTTCTTGGAAAAGGTGGAGCGCACGGTGGAGGCGGTCCGGTTGCGGTTGTCAGTCATCGTCTCAACAATCACAGCCACGCCGTTGGGGCCATAACCCTCGTACCGGATTTCTTCGTAATCGTCGCCTTCGCCCGCAACCGATTTCTTGATCGCGCGGTCGATCACGTCCTTGGGGACCGAGTTCGACTTGGCCTCTTTCACTGCCAGACGCAGGCGCGGGTTCTTGTCGGGATCCGGGTCGCCCATCTTGGCGGCCACGGTGATCTCTTTCGACAGTTTGGAAAACAGTTTGGACCGCGCGGCGTCCTGACGTCCCTTGCGGTGCTGGATATTGGCCCATTTGGAGTGGCCTGCCATGGTGCGTCCTCGTCATCATGTTTGCGTGTTCGGCGCTCATATAGACGTTTGCAGGGGATGGGATCAAGAGACCGGCTTGCCCGACCTGCGCCTGAGGCTATGGTGGCGGTATGACGACAGATCAGATCATTCTTTTTTCCCTTTTCATCGCTGTGTTCGGAATGCTGCTGTGGGGGCGGTTCCGCTATGACCTTGTGGCCTTCACCGCGCTGATGATCGCGGTAACGCTGGGTGTCGTGCCGGTTGATCGCGCATTTGCAGGGTTTGGGCACCCCGCCACAATCATTGTCGCCTTGGTGCTGGTCGTGTCCGCCGGTCTGGTGCGCTCGGGCGCGGTGTTCATGATTACGCGAACCTTGGTGGATGCCTCGCGCGGTCTCGGCGCCCACATCGCGCTGATGGGCGGGATCGGGGCGGTTCTTTCAGCCTTCATGAACAACGTCGCGGCGCTGGCGCTGCTGATGCCGGTCGATATCCAGACCGCCCGCAAGGCGGCGCGCCCGGTTGGTCTGTCACTGATGCCGCTCAGCTTTGCGACGATCCTTGGGGGGATGGCGACGCTGATCGGAACGCCGCCGAACATCATCATCGCCTCGATCCGGGCGGAAACGCTGGGTGAGCCGTTTCATATGTTCGATTTCGCCCCCGTGGGCGGGATCGCGGCCATTGCCGGTCTGGCCTTCGTCGCGCTGATCGGCTGGCGTCTGATCCCCAATCGCGGCGTGCAGCAGGAAACCTCCGAGGCGTTGGCCGAATACATCGCCGAACTGACGATCCCGCCCGAGTCGCCTCATATCGGCAAGCGGGTCAGCGAACTCTATGAGGCCGCCGAGAAGTCCGACGTTGCGATCATCGGCCTGATCCGGGATGGCAAACGCCGCTATGGCCGCTCGACCCACGCAACGCTGCACGAAGGCGATGCGCTGGTGCTTGAGGCGCGGCCCGAGGCGCTGGATGAATTCCGGGCCGCGTTGAACCTCAATTTCTCAGACACCCGCAGACAGGAAGTTCTGACCGCCGAGGGCGACGGGCTGGAGGTGATCGAGGTTGTCGCCCCCGAAAGCGCCCGCATCACCGGGCGCACCGCGCAGGCGCTGGGGTTGGCGTGGCGGCAAAGCACAGTGCTGATGGGCATCTCGCGTCAAGGGCAGCGCATCACCAAACAGGTCCGCAAGACCGAGGTTGAGGCCGGGGACATCCTGCTGCTGCTCTGCCCACGCGACCGAAGCGCCGATGTGACCGAGTGGCTGGGCTGTTTGCCGCTGGCCGAACGCGGCCTGAACGTGACGGCCAATGACAAGGCGTGGCTGGCGATTGGCCTGTTCGCGGCCGCCGTGCTGGCCGCCAGTATCGGGCTGATCTATCTGCCCATCGCTTTGGGTCTGGTGGTGGTGGCCTATGTGCTGACCAAGATCATGCCCATCGCCGATATTTACAATCATATTGAATGGCCTGTGGTGGTTTTGCTTGGATCGATGATCCCGCTAGGCAGCGCTTTGGAGACCTCAGGCGGCACAGAACTTATTGCCAACGCGCTGATCCAACTGACAAACGGCCTGCCCGCATGGGCCATCCTGACCGTGCTGATGGTGGTCACCATGACCCTGTCGGATGTGCTGAACAACACCGCAACCGCCATCGTCGCCGCCCCCGTGGGAATCCAGATGGCCCGCACGCTTGAGGTCTCGCCCGACCCGTTTCTGATGACGGTGGCCGTGGCGGCCTCGGCGGCGTTCCTGACGCCCATCGGGCACAAGAACAACACGCTGGTTCTGGGCCCCGGAGGCTATCATTTCGGCGACTACTGGCGCATGGGCCTGCCGCTTGAGGTTCTAATCATCGCCGTTTCGATCCCCTCGATCCTTGTGTTCTGGCCGCTTTGATGGGTAAAGGCAGCGCATGAAACGCTTTCTGATCCTGCAACTGCGCCCGGAAACCGATGCCTCGGATGCCGAGTATGCTTCGATTCTGGACAAGACCGGCCTGACGCCTGACCAGACCCACCGCATCCGGCTTGATTGCGAGGACCTGCCCGAGGGGCTGGAGGTCACCGATTACGCCGGTGTCATCGTCGGCGGCGGACCGGGCTGCGTCAGTGACGATCCGGCCAGCAAATCTGCGCTGGATGCGAAGATCGAAGGTGCGATCATGGGGCTGATGCCGCAGATCACCGCGCAGGATCATCCCTTCATGGGCTGCTGTTATGGCTTGGGCATTCTGACCGCGCATCTGGGTGGCGACGTCAGCAAACGGCAATATGGCGAACCGGTCGGCCCCTCAGATTGCCGCCTGACCGCGGATGGCACGCAGGACCCGCTGACCGCTGGTCTGCAGCCGGAATTCGAGGCTTTTGTCGGCCACAAGGAAGCCGTGCAATCCCTGCCCGATGGCTGCGTGCATCTGGTGGCCTCGGACCCCTGCCCGTTCCAGATGATCCGCTGGGGGCAGAACGTCTATGCCACCCAGTTCCACCCCGAGGCCGATGCGCATGATTTCGAAGAGCGCATCCATATCTATAAGGATCATGGCTATTTCCCACCCGAAGATGCGCAGTCGCTGATTGATATGTGCCACGCCGCCGATGTCACCCAACCAGGTGAAATCCTGCGCCGGTTCGTGCAACGCTACGGGTGACCCAACGGAGCGGTTGCCTGATCCACGACCCCTCGCATAGGCTGGCCCGAACGGCTTTGGGAGGAGTTGTTCTTGGACCTACTAATCAATGTCGGCCTACCGCTGTCGCTGGCCATTATCATGCTGTCTTTGGGCGTCGGGCTTGAGGTCGCCGACTTTCGCCGGGTCATGACCCGAGGCTACCCCTTTGCCATCGGTGCCGTCAGTCAGGTGGTGTTGATCCCGCTGGCCGCGTTTGTCACCGTCAAACTGTTCGCCCTGCCACCCGAGATTGCCGTGGGGGTCATGCTGCTCAGCTTCTGCCCCGGCGGGGTGACCAGCAACATCCTGACGAAATTCGCCAAAGGCGATGTAGCGCTGTCGGTCAGCCTGACGGCGGTGATCAGCCTGTTGTCTATCGTCACTGTCCCCATTCTGGCTGCATGGTCCATCGACTATTTCATGGCAGAGTCGGCGCCAGAGGTTTCAATCGCAGCGCTGGCAACTGCGCTGTTTCTGATAACGACGCTTCCAGTCGCAATCGGTGTCAGCCTAAGGCATTTTGCAAAGCGGTTCGCCACCCGGATCGACGCCCCTCTCTCGACGCTCGCATCGGTCCTGTTTGTTCTGATCGTCTTGGCCGCGCTGGCCGGAAACTGGCAGTTCTTCATCGCAAACCTCAGTTCAATTGGCGTTGCGCTTGTCGCGTTGAACATCGCCCTTTTGCTGGTTGGCCTTGGGTTGGCACGCGCCGCAAATCTGACATGGGCCGAGGCCAAGACCATCTCGATCGATACGGGTATCCAGAACTCGGCAATGGGCATTACCCTTGCAGCGCTGATCACCAGCACAACCACCGGATTTAGCCCTCTGGCCGTGCCCGCCGGCGTCTATGGTATCACAATGTATGTGGTCGCCGCGCCCTTTATCCTCTGGTTCCGCAGCCGCTGAAAGGACAACCCATGACCAACAACACAGCAGACGCAATTGTGGTCGGCGGCGGGCTTGCCGGTCTGGCTGCGGCGGCAGAGTTGGGTGATCGTGGCAAGCGAGTGATCATCGTGGATCAGGAGCCCGAGCATTTCCTCGGCGGGCAAGCGTTCTGGAGCCTTGGTGGTCTGTTCATGGTCGACACCCCGGAACAGCGGCGCATGGGCATCCGCGACAGCCACGATCTGGCCTTGCGCGACTGGATGGGTAGCGCGCAGTTTGACCGGGATGAGGACGCCTGGCCCCGCAAATGGGCGCAAGCCTATGTCGAGTTTGCCGCCGGCGAGATGCGCCCATGGTTGCATGAGATGGGCCTGCGCTGGTTCCCGGTCGTGGGCTGGGCCGAACGCGGCGGGTCTTATGCGGACGGTCATGGCAACTCGGTCCCGCGCTTTCACATCACATGGGGCACTGGGCCGGGTGTGCTGGAACATTTCATTCGGCGGGTCAAAGAACACGTCAGCGCCGGGCTGATCCAGATGAAATTCCGCCATCAGGTCAGCCACATCATCATGCAGAACGGCTGCGCCAAAGGCGTTTCCGGAGAGATTCTGGCCGATGACACAGCCCAGCGCGGCGGCAAGACCAACCGTGATGAGGTTGGCGAGTTCGAGGTCTATGCGCCCTCGGTCATCGTCACCTCCGGTGGGATCGGCGGTAATTTCGAGATAGTGCGCAAGAACTGGCCGCGGGATAGGCTGGGTGAGCCGCCCAAGGATATGGTCGCGGGCGTGCCGTTCCACGTGGATGGCCGGATGATCCCGATCACCGAAAAGGCGGGCGGTCATGTGATCAACGGCGATCGGATGTGGCACTATACCGAAGGCGTGCGCAACTGGGATCCAATCTGGCCCGCCCATGGCATTCGCATCCTGCCCGGGCCAAGCTCGATGTGGTTCGATGCACGCGGCAATCGGCTGCAACCGCCCTGTTTGCCGGGTTTCGACACGCTGGGGACGCTCAAAGAAATCCTGAAAACCGGCTATGACTACAGCTGGTTCGTTCTGACGCAGAAGGTCATCAAGAAGGAATTCGCCCTGTCGGGGTCTGAACAGAACCCCGATTTCACCTCGGGCAGTTGGATAGAGGTCATCCGTCAGCGTATTCTATCAGGTTCGAAAGCCACGGCCCCGGTCGAGGCGTTCAAGGAAAAAGGCGAGGATTTCGTCGTTGCCCGCACCCTGACCGAACTGGTCACCGGAATGAACCAGCTGGGTGGAGGCCTGATCGACGAAACACATCTGCGCGCCCAGATCGAGGCGCGGGATTCGCAGGTCGATAATCCGTTCTCGAAAGATGCGCAGATGATGGCGATTTTGGCCGCGCGGAACTATCGCGGCGACCGGCTGATCCGCACAGCCAAGCCGCACAGGTTCCTCGATCCGTCAAACGGCCCGCTGATCGCGGTCAAGCTGCATGTGCTGACCCGCAAGACGCTGGGCGGGCTGCAGACCAACCTCGATAGCCAGATGATCGGTGCCGACGGTCAGGTTGTCCCCGGCTTGTTCGCGGCCGGAGAGGTCGCGGGCTTCGGCGGTGGCGGCTACCACGGATACAACGCGCTGGAGGGCACGTTCCTGGGGGGCTGTATCTTCTCGGGCCGCAATGCGGGGCGGTCGCGGGCCGTAGCCTGATTAAGGCGTGCGGATGAATTTCAGAACAGGCTCACCCGCGGCATCCAGCAGCACCAGACTGTCGCCCGCCACCGCATAGGCGGTTACGCCCTGCAAGGCGGCGAAGAACTGATCCTCGACCTCTTCCAGCGCGGGCGGACAGGCCATCAAGGTGGCCGCCATGTTGTCCGGGAACTCAAGGCCATCACCCGACAGCTCAACCTGTCCCATGAAGCGGTTGCAGCCTCCGAATCCGCTGAAGGACCCGCCTTGGGCAAACGACAGCGTTGGTGGGCGTTCGGCATTGACGACTGCGCCATCGATACCAATCGCTGTCCAGTTGGTGTCTTCCAGCGTGGCCGCACCCTGCCCGCTGACCTGCACCAGCACAAGATCGGTGGAATCCCCGGCCCCGTTGGTCAGAACCGGATGAACGGTGTCGGTGGTAAACAGCAGTTGGTTCCCGCGCAGGATTGAGGCGCGGACCGCATAGGTCATGCCATCGCGGATCAGCGCGTCATCAAAGCTCAGTTCGAATTCGGCCGGTACCCCGGTCAACGCATAACGCTGCGCCGCCAGAGTCACCGCAGGCACATCGGCCAGCGAGATATCCTGAAGCTCGACATACAGCGTCGCATCCTCTGGCACCGCGATCCGTTCGCGATAGGTCGCGGTTCCGGTGACCGATCCGGCATGGCTCTGGCTGCCCAGAAGGGCCAGCACGACGGCTCCGGCCACGATGGCTTGTCCGAGTTTGGGAAACGGCATGATCCCATCCTTTCGCATTCATCTTGCAGCAAACGTTTGTGCACCGGTCGCGGTTTACAAGACCCGGACCCTTACGTTCGGCGATTCCGCGCTGGTTGCTAGAGCGGCCAAATGAACGGGATCAGCAACGAGGCCAGCAGACCCACCGTCAGATTCAGCGGCACACCGACCTTGAGAAAATCGGTAAATCGGTAGCCACCCGGGCCATACACCATCATGTTTGTCTGATAGCCGATGGGCGTCGCGAACGAGGCCGAGGCCGCGACCATCACCGCCACCACCAGCGGGCGCGGATCGATCCCCACCGCCTGCGCCAGCGAAATCGCGATGGGTGTGACAACCACAGCGACCGCGTTGTTCGATACCAGTTCAGTCAGGACCGAAGTCAGCAGATACACCGCCCAGATGATCAGGAAAGGCGGCAGCATGCCCAGCGCGGGGGCTACCGCCTCGACAATCAGTGACACCGCCCCGGATTTGTCCAGCGCCGCGCCGATGGCCAGCATCGCAAAGATCAGCGCCAGCAGGCGACCCTCGACGAACGAGAACGCCTCATCCGCATCGATGCATCGGGTCAGCAGGACCACGGCAACGGCGATAATCGACAACAGCAGGATCGGCGCGACACCGAGCCCGGCCAGCGCTACAATCCCGACCAGCGCCCCAATGGCGATCGGGGCATGGCTGCGCCGGAACGCCCGTGCCGAGGGCTGGGTGACGTCAACCATATCCATATCGGCGGCCAGCTTCTGAATATCGGCGGGCGAACCTTCCAGCAGCAGCGTATCCCCCACGCGTACCGTCAGATCATCCAGTTGACGCCCGATATTCTGGTTGCGCCGATGCACCGCCAGCACATAAACGCCATACCGACGACGCAGACGCATGGCGCCCAAGGTGCGCCCGACCATCCGGCATCCGGGTGTAATCAGCACCTCAACCGTCTTGGTTTCAACCGCCGAGACCTGATCGACCCGCTTGAGTTCCTTGTTCGTTTGCAGGCTCAAAAGCTCTGTCATCTCTGTCCGCAACACGACCCGATCACCCAACTGCAGCTCAACACCTTTGAGGTTGCGCCGCAGCGACTCGTCGCCCCGAACCACGTCGATCAGCCGCACACCGGGACGTTTGAACAGCTGAACGCCAGTGACCTCACGCCCGATCAGGTTGCTTTCCGGGGGGATCACCGCCTCGGTGAAGAACTTCATCTTGGACCGATCGCTGAGCATCTCGGCCATGCTGTCACGGTCAGGCAGAAGGCGAGGCGCGATGAAGCGCAGATAGACCATGCCGTAGAGCACGACCGCGATCCCCAGCGGAGTTACTTCGAAAATGGTAAACGCTGTCATGCCCTGCGCGCGCGCCACACCATCAACCAGCAGGTTGGTCGACGTTCCGATCAGCGTCAGCGTACCCCCCAGAATCGCGGCATAACTCAGCGGGATCAACAGCTTCGAGGCAGGAACGTCCAGCGTCCGCGCGATCTGGATGAAGACCGGGATCATCACCACCACCACCGGCGTGTTCGACACCACCGCCGAGGCGACAACAACGAAGCCCATCAATAGGGCTATGGCGATGCGTGGATTGACCTGTGCCTGTTTCTGCGCGACCGAGGTGAATGCATCCAGCGCGCCCGTTCGCACCAAGGCCCCCATGATGATGAACATGGCCGCAATCGTCCACGGGGCCGGGTTCGACAGCACCGCGAGCGCGCTTTGGTAGGGCAGAATGCCGGTGGCCAGCATCAGCGCGGCGCCGCCAATGGCGACGACCTCGGTCGGGTAGACCTCGCGCAGAAACATGATGAACATGCCCGCGACAATCATCAGCGCCAGTACCGCGCTGCCCGTTTCTGTCAGTTGAAGGAGTTGCATTCTTGGTATTCTGTCCGAACCCTGACCTGGCTTGCGCGCCCGACGCTCAGTGTCTCGCATTGCGCGCGGCAGGGCAAGCCTGACATGGGTTTTAGAGACCTGCCTGCTGCAACCGCCCGCCCACGCGGACCATCTGCACAGATTTTGCGCGCCCGTCCCGGTCGTCGGTCTCGACAAACACACCGCTCAGCGTGGCCTCACCATTGGCAGGCGTGAACCGCGCCTTGGGCATTCCGGTGATAAAGCGGCGCATCGGCTCTTGTTTATCCATGCCGATGACCGAGTCATAATCTCCGCACATCCCAGCATCGGTCAGATAGGCCGTGCCGCCGGGCAGGATTTGGGCATCCGCCGTGGGCACGTGCGTATGCGTGCCCACCACAAGGCTGGCGCGTCCGTCGCAATAATGGCCCATCGCCATCTTCTCGGACGTCGCCTCGCAATGCATATCGACGATGATCGCGTCCGCCTGTCCGCCGCGCGGATGCGATTTCAGGATCGGTTCAACGCCCGAGAACGGGTCATCGAAGGGCCGCTTCATGAACACCTGCCCCAGCACCTGCACCACCAGAACCTTGCGCCCGCCCGGAGCCGTGAACAACCGATGCCCCCGCCCCGGCGCGCCCTTGGCGAAATTCACAGGGCGCACGATGCGTGGTTCTTTCTCGATGAATTGCAGCATGTCTTTCTGGTCGAACGCATGATCGCCCAACGTGACGCAATCCGCCCCCGCATCCAGCAACAGCTTGGCGTGATCCCCGGTCAGCCCCATCCCGTTCGAGGCATTCTCACCATTGACCACAACGAAATCCAGCCGCCATTCGTCGCGCAGACGTGGCAAATGCTGCTGTATGGCCGCGCGCCCCGCGCGCCCCATGACGTCACCCAGGAAAAGTATTTTCATATCAGCGGTCCTAGAGACTGTCGGCAGCAAAAACAATACAGCATGAGCGCGCGCCCGTTTGCCGTCGCAGATAGGGGATCAGAAGCTCAGCACGCGGCTTTCGGTGATCACCATATCCAGCGGTTGATCGGTGGGCTCCAAAGGCAGGCCTTCGTCCTCTTGCGCATCAAAAGCAAAGCCGATGGCCAGCGTCGGGCGTTTGGCGCGCAGACCTTCCAATGTACGGTCGTAGAACCCCCCTCCATAGCCCAGTCGCCCGCCTTGTGCATCGAACGCCACCAACGGCACGATAAGGATTTCCGGATCGAAATAGTCATCAACCTCGGGGACCTTTGCACCGAAAGGGCCATCCTTCAGCGCGCCCTCGGGCGTCCAGCGCGAAAAGCGCAGCGGTTGGCCCGCAGCCTGAATCACCGGCACGCCGACCGGGCCATAGGCTGCGGCCTCGGCCATCGCGGGCAGCGGGTCGATCTCGGTGCGGATGGGCATGTAGCCCGAGATCGGGACGCCGCGGTACCCGGCCAGAACCTCGGACAAGCGCCCCGCCGCGCCCGGTGGCCGCGCGTCAAAGGCTGCTTTGCGGCGGGCAAAGGCTGCTTTACGCGCGGCAGCTTTGATTTCAGTCAGATCGGTCGTTTCGGTCACAGTAGCACCACGCTGGCCAGTCCCAGAAAGATGAAGAAACCCATGACATCCGTTGTTGTGGTCACAAAGGTCCCCGACGCCAGCGCCGGGTCAACGCCCAGACGGTCCAGCACCACAGGTACTACCGTACCTGCAAAGCCTGCGATGATCATGTTCACGACCAAGGCCGACCCGATCACGACACCCAGCAGGGGCGAGTCGAACCACATCATCCCCACCGTGCCCAGCACGATAGCGAAGCATAAGCCGTTGAGCATCCCGACCAGTAATTCTCGCCGGATCACACGCCCCACATTCGAGCCCGTCAGGTCACGCGTCGCCAAGGCGCGCACCGCAACCGTCAGCGACTGCGTGCCCGCGTTGCCGCCCATCGAGGCCACGATCGGCATCAGGATCGCCAGTGCAACAAGTTGATCAATTGCCGCTTCGAACTGCGAAATCACCAGCGACCCGCAGATCGCTGTAACGAGATTGACCGCCAGCCACGGCAGCCGCCGTCTGCTGGTCGCCGCCACACTGTCCGAGATCGAGCTTTCGTCGGAGACGCCCGCAAGGCGCAGCATGTCCTCTTCATATTCTTCGTCCAGCACGACCATCGCATCGTCAATGGTGATCACCCCGACCAAGCGCCCATCCCCATCCACCACAGGGGCCGAGATCAGGTGGTATTGGTTGAACGCATAGGCCACATCCTCTTCATCCTGATCGACGGGGATGCTGTGCAACTCCTCATCCGCGATCTCATGCAAAGGAACCTCGCGCCGCGCCGCCATCAGCTTGCCCAGCGTGACCTGCGCCACGGGTTTCAGACGCGGGTCGACCAGAATGACGTAATAGAACTGCTCGGGCAGGTCGTCATTGGCCCGCATGAAATCGATGGCCTGCCCCACGGTCCAATGCTCGGGCGCCATGACGACCTCGCGCTGCATCAGACGACCTGCCGAGTTTTCGGGGTAGGACAGCGCCTGTTCCGCCGCGATGCGTTCGGAATCTTCCAGCGCGTCCAGGATGGTCTCCTGTTGCGGCTCTTCGAGGTCTTCCAGCAGGTCGACGACATCGTCGCTTTCCATGTCCCGGACGGCCTCGGCCAGAACATCTGGGTTCAGAACGCCGATGACCTCTTCCCGAACGGACTCATCCAGTTCCGACAGGATATCCCCGTCAAATTCCTTGTCGTACAGTCGGATCAGTCGGGCGCGGTCATAAGGGTTGATCTGCTCCAGAAGGTCAGCGATGTCGGCGGCATGCAGCGGCTCCATCAGCTCGATCAGCTTGTCGCGATCCTCAACATCCACCGCATAGAGAATCGCCGCGACATTGCGCCGGTCCAGCGCATAGGCGTCCTCGTCCCGGGGCTGATCGTTTCCGGCTTCGTCAATGCCTGTGTTCATGCTCTGCCCCTTACTCCGCGCGATTGCTTCTAGATAGAAGAAGCAGCTACCGGAAAACAATGACAATGCTTGGATTTACCCACAAGTTTCGCCCCCCTATGCTGCGGAACGGTCCCAAACAGGCGGAGAATACGGCAAATGGCGCAAAAGACGCTTTTGAAAGGGCGCGTACTGAGCTTTGATAGCTCGCCATTCGAAGGCGAGCCGACCGAGGCGGCAACGGTGCATGAGGCACTCGTGATCGAGGACGGACGCATTGTCGCGCTTGGCACAGCTTCCGATCTGGCGCACACGCACCCCCAGGCTGAGGTGCAAGACTATGGTAGCCATTTGATCATGGCCGGCTTTGTTGATCCGCATGTGCATTATCCACAGACGGCGATGATCGCCAGTTGGGGCAAACGGCTGATCGACTGGCTGAACAGCTACACCTTTCCCGAAGAGATGAAGTTCGGAGATCCCGTATATGCGTCGGAGATTGCCAACCGCTATCTCGATCTGACCGCCGCCCATGGCACCACCACCATGTGCAGCTTTTGTACAATCCATCCCGAGAGCGTGGATGCGTTTTTCTCGGCCGCTCAGGCGCGGGGCCAGAGGGTGGTTGCGGGCAAGACCTGCATGG
Organism: Ruegeria sp. G10; assembly: GCF_056533645.1. Classification (NCBI taxonomy): domain Bacteria; kingdom Pseudomonadati; phylum Pseudomonadota; class Alphaproteobacteria; order Rhodobacterales; family Roseobacteraceae; genus Ruegeria; species Ruegeria sp. G10. Next base: position 196,261 of record NZ_JBQFOQ010000006.1, read on the forward strand.
ACCGCAACGCGCCCGAGGGCCTGCGGGACACGGCGCAGACAGCTTACGACCAATCGCAGGCCTTGCTGGAGAAATGGCACGGGGTCGATCGGCTGTCTTACGCCATCACCCCCCGGTTTTCGCCCACATCAACGCTCGAACAACTTGAGGCGATGGGTGCGCTGTGGGGTGAGTATCCGCATTGCCTGATGCAAACTCATCTGTGCGAACAAACCGATGAGATCGAATGGGTCCGGTCGCTTTTCCCCGACGCGCGGGACTATCTGGATACGTATGAGCAGTTTGGTTTGCTGCGCAAAAACGGGCTTTATGGCCATGTCATCCATCTTGAACCGCGCGAACGGGATCGGCTGCGCGAGATGGAGGCGGCGCTGATCCATTGCCCGACTTCGAACACCTTTATCGGCTCGGGCCTGTTCGACATGGAAGGCCTGATGCGCGATGGACATCGCGTGGGGCTGGCGACGGATACAGGCGGCGGATCGAGTTTTTCAATGCTGCGGACCATGGCGGCGGCGTATGAGATCGGGCAGTTGCGCGGCACGCCGCTGCATCCGGCCCAGCTGCTGTGGCTGGGAACCGTCGGATCTGCTCGGACACTGCATATGGACGATCAAATCGGCAATGTCGCGACGGGCATGGAGGCGGATCTGGTGGTGCTCGACCTTGCTTCGACTCCTGCGATTGCCCAGCGCGAAGCCCGTGCGAACGCACTGTGGGAAGCGGTTTTTCCCACGATCATGATGGGTGATGATCGGGCTGTGGCGGATGTCTGGATCGGTGGCGCTCGGGTAGCTGAGTGAGGGGGATGCGCCTGCGGCGCATGCCTCCGGCGGGGATATTTTTGGCCAGATGAAGGGCGGACCCGCTACGCGGCAAGGGTGCGCGCGAGGCCCTTCTGGGTTTCGATCACTTTGGGCAGGTCGATTGTGGTGATCTGTCCATCGCGGACAATTTGGCGGCCTTCGACGAAAAGGTGTTTGACACGGGTCGGGCCAGCCAGCAGCAAGGCTGCAGGGTCCCAGCTGCCTGCGGTTTCCACACCGCTTATGTCCCAGATCGCGATATCGGCGCGCTTGCCCGGCATCAGGCGCCCGCAATCGGGGCGGTTCAGCACATCCGCGCCGCCTCGTGTGGCGATTTCAAGCGCCTCGCGGGCGGACATGGCATCCGCCCCGTTCGCAACCCGCTGCAAAAGCATGGTTTGGCGCGCCTCAATCACAAAGTTGCCACTATCGTTGCTGGCGGAGCCGTCGACTCCCAGCCCGACAGGGACGCCCTGATCGCGCATGGCTCGGATCGGGGCGATGCCCGAACCGAGGCGGCAATTCGAGCAAGGACAATGGGCGACACCTGTTCCCGTGCGGGCGAACAGGTCGATTTCGGCCCCATTCAGCTTGACACAATGGGCGTGCCACACGTCTGTACCGGTCCAGCCCAGGTCTTCGGCATACTGACCGGGGCGGCAGCCGAAATTGGCCTGCGAATAAGCGATATCTTCTTCGTTTTCAGCAAGATGTGTATGCAGCATCACACCTTTGTCACGCGCCAAACTGGCCGTATCGCGCATCAGGTCGTGGCTGACCGAGAAAGGAGAACAGGGTGCCAGCCCAACGCGGCACATGGACCCGTCCCGTGGATCGTGGAAGGCATCAATGACCCGGATCATGTCCTCCAGAATTGCGGCTTCGGTCTCGACCAGCGCATCAGGTGGCAAGCCGCCATTGCTTTCACCGATGCTCATCGCGCCGCGTGTCGGGTGGAAACGCAAGCCCAGCTCGGCAGCGGCGTGGATCGTGTCTTCCAGCCGCGCCCCATTGGGGTAGAGGTAGAGGTGATCGGCGCTGAGCGTGCAGCCTGACAAAGCAAGCTCTGCCAGACCGATCTGGGCAGAAACAAACATCTCATCCGGGCCGAAACGTGACCAGATGGGATAGAGAGTTTGCAGCCAACCGAACAGCAGCGCATCCTGCCCGCCGGGCACCGCGCGAGTGAGGGTCTGATAAAGGTGATGGTGCGCGTTGACCAGGCCGGGTGTTATCACACATCCGGCAGCGTCGTGAATCTCTCCGCGCGTGGCCAGGTGTTGGCCGATTTGAGTAATCTTGCCGTCGCGGATCAGCAGGTCGGCGCCGACAAGTTCTTGTCGCGCATCGTCCATTGTCACGATCAGATCGGCATTTCGGATCAGGTATTCGGTCATCTTGCACTCCCGCATCAGCCCGTCTCATGCGTGGAAGTGCGGGGCTGGTGGAAAACGGGCGCAAGAACCAGCCGAGCCCGAGTTTACGAGCACGCGTGCCGTGCGGCAACCCGTTTCAATACTGGTGCAGGATATCCAGCGCTGCAGCGTGGAGTTCGGGTGTCGCGGCTGCCAGCGCGCGCCCCCCGTCGTGAGCAGGGTTTCCCGACCAGTCGGTGACGACGCCTCCGGCGGCTTCAATCACCGCGATCGGGGCCTGGATGTCGTAGGCATTCAAGCCAGCCTCAATCACCAGATCGATCTGCCCGGCCGCGAGCAATGCATAGGCATAACAGTCCATACCGTAGCGCGTCAGTTTCGCCTGCGACGCAACCGCGTGAAAGCCAGCCCCCTCGGCCTTGGTGCCGACTTCGGGAAAGGTCGTGAAAACAATCGCCTGATCCAGACTGCGCGTCGCGCGTGTTGCAAGTTTCGTCTGTCCTAACGGGCCTTTGACGAATGCCTGCCCGAAGCCGCCCACGAAACGTTCACCGATATAGGGTTGGTCAATCACCCCCATTATCGGGCCTGCCTCGGTGCTCAACGCGATCAGCACACCCCATGTAGGTGTCCCGCTGATGAACCCGCGTGTCCCATCGATCGGGTCCAGAACCCAGACACGCCCTGACGTGCCATCGCTTTGCCCGAACTCTTCGCCCAAAATGCCATCGTCCGGGCGGTGTTTTGACAAGACAGCGCGCATCGCCTGTTCCGCGGCGCGATCCGCTACGGTGACCGGATCAAACCCATCCGCGAGCTTGTTGTCAGTTTCCAGATCGGTCTGGCGGAAAAACGGGAGTATGGCCGCCCGCGCCGCGTCGGCCATTTCTTCGGCAATTTCAAGATCACTCAGCGGGGCGTTTTGCATGGCCCACCCGTGCGGTCAGCGCCCCGAGAAGTCAAGTCGATAGTCTCAGGCCACGTCGCTGAGAACGCGGGCCAATTCGAACAAGCGACGGCGCTGGTTTTCCGGAATGGCGTAGTATGAGCGCACAAGATCGAGCGCTTCTTTGTCGCCCATCAGATCTGCGGGAACCGATTTCTTGTCGGCGTCCGATTTCTGCGACTCTTCCAGACCTTCAAAAAAGAAACTGACCGGAACATCCAACGCCTCGGCGATGTCCCAAAGGCGAGACGCGCTGATCCGGTTGGCACCTGTTTCGTATTTCTGGATTTGCTGAAACTTGATACCAACTTGCTGCGCCAACTGCTGTTGGGTCATGCCAATCAGCCAGCGGCGATGCCGGACGCGTTTGCCCACATGGACATCGACGTGATGGGTCATTGGTAGTCTCCTTTACACAAACACCTGTCCGGGAAACGCGACAGCAGCCATGACCGCTAGACTAGCGGCTCGCTGCTTAAGAACTCCCTAATTCGGATCGTGCCCCCCGAACAGCACCATAAGGTAATATTGCCGCAATGGAATTTTTTTTCAAGCGGGTTGAATCGGCGAATGCACATAGTGGTTTGTGGTTGTGTCGCGACTTTGAGATCACTGTGTTTCCAGAGGCGAAACAGTGGCGACTGCAACTCAACGGCTTGTCTGATTGGAATTGACAAAGCGTTCGCACCCCCCGCCTATTACCGCCGAAACCCGGAGATTATCGATGCTGGCATACCAAATCGCAACCAAAGGAAGCCCCGCAGAACTGCGCGAGGTGGCCTTGCCTGCGCTCTCTGACGGGCAGATCCGCGTATCGATCCACGCGTGCGGACTGAACTTCGCGGACCTGTTGATGCTGAAAGGCACCTATCAGGACACACCCGATGCGCCGTTTACGTTAGGCATGGAAATCGCTGGGATTGTTACCGAGATCGGAAACAATGTGCAGGATTTGCGGCCCGGAGATCGCGTGGCTGTCTATTCCGGTCAGGGCGGGCTTGCCGAATCAGGAGTGTTTGATGCCGCGCGCGCCGTTCCGCTGCCCGACACCATGAGTTTCGAAGATGCCGCTGCGATCCAGATCGCCTATGGCACAAGCCATATTGCCTTGGAGCATCGGGCGCATTTGAAATCGGGCGAGACGCTGTTGGTGACGGGGGCAGCCGGCGGGGTTGGGTTGACCGCGGTCGAGGTTGGCAAGCTGATGGGCGCGACGATCATCGCGCAGGCACGCGGCGCAGACAAGTTGCGCATCGCCCAGCAAGCCGGTGCAGATCATCTGATCGACGCAAGTGAGGACCTGCGTGCCCGCGTGTTGGAGCTTGGCGGCGCCGATGTCGTTTATGACGCGATTGGCGGAGACGTTTTCAAAGCGGCTTTTCGCGCGACAAATCCCGAAGGCCGGCTGCTGCCGATCGGGTTCGCAGGTGGCGATGTTCCGCAGATTCCGGCCAACCATCTTCTGGTCAAGAACCTCAGCGTGATCGGTGTCTATATCGGAGGGTATCTGCGCTTTCGCCCCGAAATCGTCCGCAATAGTTTCGACACCTTGTTTCGTTGGCATGCCACCGGGAAGATCAAGCCGCATATCAGCCACGTCCTGCCCCTGCGCGAGGTCGAACAGGGGCTCGAGCTGTTGCGGACGCGTCAATCCACCGGCAAGGTCGTGATTCAGATCAACTGACTGCCTTAAGTGGCTGCGCGCCGTTGCGCGAGAAGTTCTGGCGCAGCAGATTGGCAAGTTCGGCCACATATTCTTCGCGGACGCGCTCGGCCCCGTAGAGGTTGATGAACTGGACCGGCAAATCCGGCAGCGTACCGCCATGGTCGATCAATTCCTGATGGTGGGGCTCGGTGCCCTCCAACAGAACCCCGACGGCAAGATCCGCGCTGACCGTGGCCTCAACCGTGCGATCCGAATCGCTGTCGATGCTCATATCCCAATCGATACCGGCCTGGTCCAGCGCCGCGGTGGCAACCGGGCGGAAGATACAATTCCGGCAGAACCCAAGGCGCAAGGGCTTTTGCCGCCACGCCGATCCATTCAGCGCCCCGACCCAGCGCAGAGGCATCTGGTGCAGAGTTTCACTGCCTTCACCCCTGCCCGATTCTGTGGTCAGAATCAGATCGAACGCCCCGCGCGCGAACTCGTCCTTCAAATCCCGCGTGTTGGATGTGACCAGGTTGACGCTGACTCTGGGGAAACTGGCGTTGAAGCGTTGCAGCACCCTTGGAATGAACGGATGTACGACGTCATGCGGCACACCAAGGGCGACCTCGCCTTCAAAGGCCTGATCCGTCAAACGTCCAATCACCTCGTCATTCAGGGCGACCATGCGCCTCGCATAGGCCAGCAATTGTTCACCAGAAGCCGTCAGGGCAATGGTGCGGCCAGACCGATCCAGCAGTTCAAGACCCAGCAGATCTTCCAACCTCTTAAGCTGCATTGAGACGGCAGATTGCGTCAGATGCAGGAATCCCGCGGCTCGTGTCACGCCACCATGATCAGCGACAGCCACGAAAGAGCGCAAGGTGGTCATATCCAAATTTCGCATCTTCACGATTCCTTATGAGACAGTTCATAAACATTCATTTTCAAAATATGTCAGTGTTCTCCATATAGATCAAGGAAATTGATTGAAATGCGATGTTTCATCATCCAAGCATGAAAGGGTAACAATCATGACCTATATAGTTGTTTCAGCACCCCGTCGCGCCGCACCGAAGGCGCTGCGCGCGCGGTTGTACAAATTGCTCAGCCTGTCGCGGCAGCGCCGTGCGCTGGCACAGTTGGATGAGCACGCCTTGGACGATATCGGCATCACCCGCGCTGAGGCGGATGCAGAAGCCAAACGCCCGCTCTGGGATGCGCCCGACAACTGGCACAAGCAGCTGTATTAACTGAGGAATGTTGCGTTTTTGCTGGCAATTCAGGCCTTACCGCCAAATTTGCTGACAGTTTTGCTGAGTTTTAAGCGCAAAACCCTTGAAACAGAGCGCGCACTCTCCGATATTTGCTGGGAAACGCGCCTGCAATCGCAGGATGAGAACAGAACAGCAGAGGGAGACCCCTATGGCACAATATGAGACGATCCGGACAGCAGCCGGCGCGCGCGCTGCCGAGATTGACGAGGGCCTGCGCGCCCATATGAACAAAGTCTACGGCACGATGTCCGTAGGTATGCTTATTACAGCGCTCGCCGCTTGGGCGATTGCGGGACTGGCAATGACCAGCGATCCCAGCAATGCTGTCGCGCAGATTGGTGCCGATCGTTATCTGACCAGCTTGGGTGGCGCGCTGTTCCTGTCGCCGCTGAAATGGGTGATCATGTTCGCACCGCTGGCCTTCATCCTGTTTGGCTGGGGATCTCTGATGCGCCGCGGCTCTGCAGCGGCCGTTCAACTGGGCTTTTTTGTCTTCGCGGCCGTGATGGGCGTGTCGATGAGCTCGATCTTCATGCTGTTTACGCCCTATTCGATCACGCAGACCTTCTTGGTGACTGCGATTGCCTTCGCTGGGCTGAGCCTCTATGGCTACACCACGAAGCGCAACCTGAGCGGCATGGGTACCTTCATGATGATGGGTTTGATCGGCTTGCTGGTCGCAATGGTCGTGAACCTGTTCCTGCAGTCGGGCGTGATGATGATGGCAATCTCGGCCATCGGTATCCTGATTTTCGCTGGACTGACGGCTTTCTACACTCAGGACATCAAGAACACCTATGTGGCTCATGCGGCGCATGGCGATCAGGAGTGGTTGGATAAAGCCGCGTTCGACGGCGCGCTGAGCCTGTATATCTCGTTCCTGAACATGTTCCAGTTCCTGCTGATGTTCATGGGACAACAGGAATAGAGGCTGATCAAGGTCAGACCAAACGTTCAGGGCCGGTCTTACAGACCGGCCCTTTCTTTTATTGCAGGCGGCTTGCTGATTGATCGCAGCGCATAAAAAAACCCGCCAAACCGGCGGGTTTTCAGCTTTTTGTCAGATCGTGGTTCTATTAACTGCAGTTCAGAGGAACCGCAAAACCAGAGCTACGCTCGGATGAGCCTTTGCGGAAAACATCACCCGCTGGCAGGCAGCCTGTAAAGCGTTCGGTTTGTTCACCGAAGGCTGCGCCGATCGAGTTATCAACTTTCGTGCTGTTATTCTCAGTACGCAGGACGCCGAACAATTGTCCGTTCACGCTTACGGTACTGAGGAAAAGGTTGGTGTCGCTTCCGGAAAGCTGCACAGCGTTGGCATCCGAACGCCCACCATTGTCGATGGCAACACCTGCTACCTTCTGCGGCTCAACCTTGTCGGACGAAACCTGGACTGTGGGAAGCACGGCCAACTCGGCCGGGATGTTGGTTGCGGGTGGCACGAACGCAACGGCGCCTTTGACGTCCGATACGGTGCGCGGCTCTCCATCGATGCCTGTGAACCCGACACCTTCGCGGTTGAACGGATCTTCGCAGGCCGAAAGGCTTAGGACAGCAAGGGCGGGCAACAGGATTTTTTTCATGGCGGTCAACATTTTGGAAAGGGTTGCTAAAGCCTAGTGGCACCGCACGCCAAAAAGCAAGCCGCTGCGGATCAGAACACCCAAAGGGCTGATGCGCCCCTGCAACGCCCCTGCGCACACCCGGAACCAAAAAAGGACCCTGCAACGCAGAGTCCTTTTTCGAAAATTCGTGTCAGAGGGCAGATTACTTGATCTTGCCTTCTTTGTACTCGACATGCTTCCGAGCGACCGGATCGTATTTACGAATGGTCATTTTCTCGGTCATGGTGCGCGCGTTCTTCTTGGTCACGTAGAAGTGGCCCGTGCCCGCGGTCGAGTTCAGACGGATCTTGATTGTCGTCGGCTTCGCCATGGTTATCTCCTGCGTCCGAAAAGGCAGGGGCCTTTCGGTTGAATTCCTATGAGCGTGCGCTTTTACGCGCTGCACCGCCCATGTCAAGGCCAATAGCACCCCGAGGACGCGGGTTTCGCATCCCCGCTTTAGGATGGCAGGGTCGGAGCCCCCATATATGTGTGGATCTGATCCCGCTCGGCGTCCGAGAGCCCAAGTGCCGTTGCCAGTTGCAACAGATAAGACGCTTCTTGCCGGTTATCCAGCCGAATCGCTGCCAGTGACGTGGCATAGACCTGCGCCTTCAATGGTGCTCCGGCATCCGCAGCCAGCGCCATGACGTCCACCGGGGCTTCAATCTGTTCCAGCACGAAAGCACGTTCTTCGTCGCTGATATCGTCGCCCAACTCGCCCAAAATGGTCTGCTTTTCGTGCTCATCCAGTTCGCCGTCGGATTTGGCGGCTTGGATCATGGCGCGCAGCATCAATTTGGCCTGTGCCTCCATTGCGGCGCCAGCGGGCGTGCCACTAAACACGGTTTCCATCATGTCTGCAGTCTGCTGACCACTGGTTTTTGCAGCCCCTTGCATGGCGTTCAAGAGCCCTCCAAGGCCCGCCGCCCCTGCTTCCCCGCCACCAAGCCCCATCTTGCCGATCATGTCTTGAAGGCCAGCCGCGCCACCGGGCATGCCGAATTGTTCGGCCATCTTGCCCAGTTGCTCCATTCCAAAGCCCGCACCCGAGGCTTGCATCATGTTCTGCAAGCCCGCCATACCGCCCATATCTTTGTATTTCTCTAGCCCTTTTGCCGCCGCGAACCCAACTGCAACGGATGCCAATGCCTTCATAAAACTCATTGTCTTTCTCCCGCGGTCTCAAATCCCATGCACGCAACCTAGCATTTTGCGCGGGTCGAGAACACAGGGGGTGTGTATGGGCACCCCTGCGTGGTCATTGGTACGGGTGTCGTATCGCGCGGAGGGCCTGTAAGCCGGATCCTGTTCCGGGGTTGCCCCCTTCGATGACCATTCCTCTAGGCCGTGCATTGCTGCGCGGCTCGAGCTGCCAACCCGGTCCCTCTCGGCCAAGGCGAGCCTAGCGGCGGTATCGGCTTGCACCGACCGGCCCGCGCGGGGACCCTATTCGGCATTGCTCCTGGTGGGGCTTGCCGTGCCGCCGCTGTTACCAGCGGCGCGGTGGGCTCTTACCCCACCGTTTCACCCTTGCCACACGTATGTGGCGGTCTGATTTCTGTGGCGCTTTCCGTCGGGTTTCCCCGCCCGGGCGTTACCCGGCACCGTTGCCTTGTGGAGTCCGGACTTTCCTCTCGGGTCTTGCGACCCCAGCGGCCATCCGGCCCTCCGCGCGAGGGGTGGGGTATGCGGTGGATCAAGCGGCGTCAAGGGTGGAGAGCGGATTGAAGGGGCCAGCCCCTTCTTGGCCTGCGGCCAATTCATCCCCGGGATATTTTTAGCCAGATGAAGTTTGGATCAGGTTGGGGTGTGGGTTGGGCCCAGTACTTTGAGGTCATCGGGGTGTATCGGTCCGGTGGCCCAGGGGCGATAGCGCAGGCGAGTGGTGGTGAGGAGTGTGGCCTCATCCGTCGGGGCCGTGTAGCCCCGGGTTTCAGCGAGCATGCGGAGGCTTGTGTCTGTTGGGGCTTTGGCGCCGCGTGGGGCGGCGAGGTGCTGGCGTTCCAGTCGCTGCCAGTCGAACCGGGGGCCGGGGTCGAATTTGCGACCGGGGGCCATGTCGGAATGGCCGATCACGCCTTCGGCGGGGATGGCCCAGCGTTGCATGATCTGCCGCAGGAGCTGTTCGAGCACCCGCATTTGTGGGTCAGAGAACGGGTGGTCGCCGCGATTGTCGAGTTCGATGCCGATCGAGCGGGAGTTGATGTCGGTTTGCCCGTGCCACTCCCCTGCCCCGGCGTGCCAGGCGCGGCTTTCTTCGCGCACGAGTTGCCAGAGCGTGCCGTTGCCGCCGATGAGGTAATGGGCCGAGACTTCGGGGCCGGGGTCGCAGAGGCGGTCTAGGGCCGAACGGGCGTTCTCCATCGCGGTATAGTGGAGCACGATCAGCGAGGGTTTCAGCCCATCTCGGCGGGGGCCGAAATTGGGCGATGGGTGCCAGATCGGCGCGAGGTCAGTTGTTGACGGCACTGCGGAACGCGCTGGGATCCCAGCCGCAGGCGTAACCGTCGCCGTCCGGGTCCAGCCCTTTGCGGTCGCGTTGCGGGCCGCCATTTGACAGGAACTCGATCTGGGCCTGATCGGGAGAGGCGAATTGCGCGCAATTGCGTTCGGCTTTGGCCTGCAGGTTAAACCCGGCGCGGCTGTAAAGCTGGGTGCCGACGGGGTTTGAGGTGCTCAGCGCGTATTGCACGATGTTGGGCTGCCCGTCCGAGCCGCGCTGGGGCACGGCGGTGGGAGCGATGACCTCATAGGTTTGGCGGTTTTGTTCGATCCGGGCCGCGTCGTCATCGATGCTGCGGCGGTTCGAGACGGCCTCGAAATCCTGCTCGTCAGAGATGGCGGTGCTGTTGGTCGCCGTCAGCGGTGCCACGGGCGCTGCCTGCCCGGACGTGTTCGCCAATGCGATCGCCGTCTGGTTGGCAATATCCGACGCATCGCCCGTCGCCGTCCCCTCCGCCGTGAGCGGTTGTTCCGAGATCGCCTCGGGCGGCAGAAGCGGGTTGCCGGCCAAGCCCTGTCCTGCCAGTTCAGCCTCGCGCTGGGCCTGATATTCCGGCGTATTGAACCCGGTGCCCGAAACGGGCGCGACGGTGTCGCAGGCCACGACCAGCCCGAGGGCCGGGATCAGAAGCAAATTGCGCATGAGGCTGCTCCGGTTGTCTATCGCTGTCTCGGGCCCGAGGCTTACCACCATTTGGCGGGCTTGGCCACAAACCCCGCCGCGCTTTCCAGCGCATAGGCGGTGTTGAGCAAATCACCCTCGTCCCATGGGCGGCCGATGAGCTGCAAGCCCAGCGGCAGTCCTTGTTTATCGAGACCTGCGGGAACCGAGATACCCGGCAGGCCAGCGAGGTTCACGGTGACCGTGAAGACGTCGTTCAAGTACATTTGAACGGGATCGGCCTCGGTCATCTCGCCCAAACCGAACGAGGCGGATGGCGTCGCAGGTGTGAGAATCGCATCGATGCCAGCAGCGAAGACATCTTCGAAGTCTTTCTTGATCAGGGTACGGACCTTGCGGGCGCGGTTGTAGTAGGCGTCGTAGAAGCCTGCGGACAGAACATAGGTGCCGACCATCACCCGACGCTGAACCTCGTGACCGAAGCCTTCCGCGCGGGTCTTTTCGTACATCTCAGTGATGCCGTCACCCTGCGCCAGATGCGCGCGTCGGCCATAGCGAACACCGTCATAGCGGGCGAGGTTCGAGGACGCCTCGGCGGGCGCAATCACATAGTAAGCAGGCAGCGCGTATTTGGTGTGCGGCAGCGAGATATCGACGATCTCGGCGCCTGCGTCTTTCAGCATCGCTGCACCATCAGACCATAGCTTTTCGATCTCGGCGGGCATGCCGTCCATGCGGTATTCTTTGGGGATACCGATCTTTTTGCCCTTGATGTCACCGGTCAGCATCGCCTCGAAATTCGGGACGGCCAGTTCAGCGCTGGTCGAATCCTTGGCATCGTGACCACACATGGTTTCCAGCATGATCGCCGCATCGCGGACGTTCTTGGTCATCGGGCCAGCCTGATCGAGCGAGGAGGCAAACGCGATGATGCCCCAGCGCGAGCAGCGGCCATAGGTGGGTTTGATCCCGGTGATACCCACAAAGGCGGCGGGCTGGCGGATCGAACCGCCGGTATCGGTGCCGGTCGCCGCCAGACACAGATCAGCGGCCACAGCCGAAGCAGACCCACCCGACGAGCCGCCGGGCGTCAGCTGCGCATCGTCATTGCCGCGCCGCCACGGGCTGACCGCATTGCCATAGGTCGAGGTTTCGTTGGACGAGCCCATAGCGAATTCGTCCATGTTTAGCTTGCCCAGCATCACCGCACCGGCATCGGCCAGTTGCTGAGAAACCGTGGATTCGTATTCCGGCTTGAACCCGTCCAGAATTTTCGAGGCCGCCTGCGACGGCACGCCCTTGGTGCAGAACAGGTCCTTGATGCCGATGGGAAGACCGCACATCGACGGTGCGTCGCCCGCCTTGATCCGCTCATCCGCGGCCTTGGCGCGTTCCAGCGCAAGCGCGGGTGTTTTGTGGACAAATGCGTTGAGCGCATCGGCGTCGTCAATTGCCTTGAGACAGGATTCGGTCAGCTCGACCGAGGTCACATCACCCTTGCGCAGCGCGTCGCGGGCCTCGGCCAGGCCCAGTTTGTTCAGATCGCTCATGTCTTACTCCACCACTTTGGGGACTGCGAAAAAGCCCTCGCGCGCGTCGGGGGCGTTGGCCAGAACCTTGTCCTGCTGGTTTCCATCGGTGACCACATCCTCGCGCCGTTTCAGGCGCATGGGCTCGACCGAGACCATCGGCTCGACGCCGTCCACATCGACCTCGTTCAGTTGCTCGATAAACCCAAGGATGGTGTTGAACTCGGACGCCAGCGCGGGCAGCGCGTCATCCTCGACCTTGATCCGGGCCAGTTTGGCCACCTTGGCGGCGGTGCTTTGGTCAATCGACATCGGAAAACCTCATATACGCTTAGACAGGGCGTTTACCCGTCTGCCGCAGCACCCGCAAGACCGGTGCGCGCATGGGTGTTTCAATTCGCCGTCGTCATCACCGAATAACCGATGTGCAAAAAAGTAAACCGATTAGTTCATTTTGCCCTTGAAAAATTAAACTGAACTGTTCATTTCATAATGGCACAGCACGCAAACCGGAGAAATCCAATGAAAACCTTCGTGACCGCCCTTGTTTTGTCTGCAACCGCGCTGGCCGCCCCGGCCATGGCGCTGAGCTTTGACATGACCCCTCTGACCCGGACCCTCACTTTCCCCGAACCGGTGCCCGAGCCTGCGACCAAGGGCCTGTCCGAAGCGGGCAAGTAACTTTGCCTGACGCGCCGGATCAGTCCTCCCACCCCCCTCACCTGATCCGGCGCGTATGCAATTGACTGCTGCACAGGCAGTAACAAGCCGTTAGCATGGTTCCGAAAATCAGCCGAACCGCCCGACGCAGTTCAGGTAAGCCAACGGAGCCAAATATGAGCACTCGCAAGCAAGTCGTTCTGGACGCAATCGATGCGGCCAACGCGCAGGACCCCAACCTTGAAGACGGCCAGCCCGAAGCGCTGCTGTATGGCCAGCGCATGAGCGCCGAGCTTGACCGGCTGTTCCCCGGTGCCTCGGACGCGTTGCAGATCGCCGCGCGGGGCCAGCATGTCGAACGCTGGAAACTGAAGCGGACGGAATATCCCGAGGGCCGCGCCGGTTATCTGGCCTGGCGCAAGGCGCAGGGCGTCTATCACGCGGATGTCGTGCGCGGTTTCATGGAACAGGCCGAATACGGTTCAGATCAGATCGAATCCGCCGAAAAAATGCTGCGCAAACAGGGAATCAAGCGCGACGCCGAGGTGCAGGCTCTTGAGGATGTGATCTGCTTTGTGTTTCTGAAGTGGTACTTTGAGCCGTTTGCCGCGAAGCATTCGACCGAGAAAATCCAGCGGATCGTCGAAAAAACCGCGGTAAAGATGTCGGCTGTCGCGCGCGCGCGGGTTCTGGATGAGTTTGATCTGCCAGACGCCCTAGCCGCCGCGTTCCGCGACTGACGCAAAGCGCTGCTGCACGACCGCTCTGCGGTAGACCTCGATCATCCAGCCCAGCATCGTGGCGTTCAGGATGTGCCACATGAAGTGCGTGCCCATCGGCACGCGCATGCAGATCGGTTCATCCAGCGCGCGGAAGGTGATCGAGGCGATCAGGATGACCGCGCCGATCGCCAGACCGCGTGCGGTGTCAGGCTCTTTCCGGCGCAGCAAGAAAGCGTAAATGAGAATCAACAGCGGTACAGGTGCGTAAGCCGATGACCCTCCGAGGCCCGGCAGCAACTGGAACACCGGAATGGTCAAGGCCGCGTAGGGAATAAAGAGGCTGGTCAACCCAAACGCATATATGGGCCGCATGTGCCAGACATCGCGGTTGATGGCGAAGATGTAGATAAGGATGAACAGCAGGATCGGCGCGACATCAGCCAGCGCGGCCCAGACCTGCGCATGGGTGTGGAACAGGTAACTGCCAATACCGATCAGCGCCAACACCGTTACCAGAGCCATCGCCAGCGGCATCCCCTGCCCGCGCACGCGCCGCCACATGATGAACGCCGCGACCAGAAACGCGGCGTTGGTTACGGCGTTTACCGGCTCGGCCCAATAGGCGGGCGACAGGCGCTCGCAATAGCCATCGATTTCCTGCGTCCAATCCATGGATTTTTACATAGCCGATGCTAGGCTGGCTCCAAGCCTAAAATGGGAGGGGTCTTCATGAATATCATCTGGCTGGGACACGGCAGCTTTCGCATTGAAACCGCAGGGCAGGTTCTGCTGATCGATCCATGGCTGACCGGCAACCCGGTGCTGCCTGAGGATCAGCACGATGCGGCGGTGTCGGGCGCGACGCATATCCTGCTGACCCACACCCATTTCGACCATGTCGCTGACGTACTGCCGCTGGCCAAACATCTGAACGTGCCCGTCGTCGGGCAATATGACCTGATGGGATACTGGGCCGAAGCCGAGGGGATCGAGACCGTCGGTTTCAACAAGGGCGGCACGGTTGATCTGAACGGGGTGAAGGTCTCGATGGTTCCGGCCTCACACAGTTCGACCTTTTCCACGCCGGATGGCTTGCGCGCGGGCGGCACCGAAGTGGGCTATATGATCGCTGCCGAGGGTCGCATGGTTTATGTCTCGGGCGACACAGACATCATGGCGGATATGGAGTGGATGGGGGATTACTACAAACCCGACATCGGCATCCTGTCGGCGGGGGGTCATTTCACCATGGACATGAAAGGCACGGCCTATGCGGCGAAGCGCTATTTCAACTTCAAGACCGTCATCCCCTGCCACTACAAAACCTTCCCGATCCTCGAACAATCGGCGGCCGCGCTGAAAGACGGCTTGCCGGGCGTTGACGTGATCGAACCTGAGGTGATGCAGGCGATCACGCTCTAGATGCCCGCCTCGGATTTCAGCTCGCAGGAATATGCGGACCGTCTGGCCAAGACCCGCGCAGCCATGGCCCAGCGCGGGATCGAGACCCTTCTGATCACAGATCCGTCGAACATGGCGTGGCTGACGGGCTATGACGGGTGGAGCTTCTACGTGCCGCAGATGGTGATCCTGCCCGCCAAAGGCGCGCCGCTCTGGTGGGGACGAACGCAGGACAAGGCGGGCGCGGCGCAGACCACATGGCTGGAAGCGTCGGACCTGCTGGACTGGCCGGAAGAACACGTCCAACACCCCGATCACCACCCCGTTGATGCGCTTGTGATTGCCTTACGCGAACGCGGCTGGACCTCGGGGCTGGGGGTCGAGATGGACAACTATTATTACTCGGCCACCAGTCATCGCATTCTCGAACACGCTTTCGGCGCGCTGACCGATGCCACCGGCCTTGTGAACTGGCAGCGCGCGGTCAAAAGTGAGGCCGAGATCGGGATGATGCGCAAAGCGGGTCAGTTGACCGCTCATATGCACGGCGTTCTGCGCGACGCGTTTCGCGAGGGGCTGCCGAAGAACCGGCTTGTCGCCGATGTTCAGGCGGCAGGGATCGCAGGCTTACCCGGCCTCGCCGGGGACTACCCCGCGATCGTACCGATTGCACCCTCGGGCCCAGAGGCCTCGGCCTCGCATATCACCTGGAATGACCGCCCTCTGACGCGCGGCGAGGCGACCTATTTCGAAATCTCGGGCTGCTATCACCGCTATCACTGCCCTGCTAGCCGCAGCCTGTTTCTGGGCGACCCCCCGGATGATATCCGCAGGGCCGAGGCCGCCGTTCTGACCGCCATCGATGACGCGTTGACCGCCGCGCGCCCGGGCACCACCTGCGAAGAGGTCGCGGCCTGCATCTATGACAGTTTTGCCCGCGCCGGGTACGTCAAAGCCAACCGCACCGGCTATCCCATCGGCCTAAGCTATCCACCCGACTGGGGCGAACGCACCATGAGCCTGCGGCCCGGCGACAAGACAGAGCTGCAGGAAAACATGACCTTTCACCTGATGCCCGGCTTGTGGACCCCGGACTGGGGGTTGGCAATCACAGAGAGCTTTGTGGTGACGCCGGACGGTGGCCAGCCTTTGGCGGATATCCCACGCGAGATGGTCGTCAAACCCTAACCGCGCTGCGCCGCGAAAAAGCGTTTCAGCAAGGCGGCGGCCTCCTCAGCGGCGATCCCGTCGTAGACTTCGGGCCGGTGATGCGCCTGCGGGTGTGAGAATACCCGCGCGCCATGGGCGACGCCGCCGGATTTCGGATCGGATGCCCCATAATACACGCGTCGGATACGTGCCGCCGCCAACGCCGCCGCACACATGGCGCAGGGTTCCAGCGTGACATACAGATCGTGATCCGGCAGCCGCTCTGACCCGGCCTGCGCACAGGCCGCACGCAGGGCCAGTATCTCGGCATGCGCCGTGGGGTCGTTCATCTCGCGCGTGCGGTTTCCGTCTGCGGCCACAACCTGCCCATCGGGCGCAATGATCACCGCGCCGACCGGCACCTCGCCTCGGTCTGCCGACGCCTGCGCCTGCTCGAGCGCGAGTTTCATGTGGGATCGGAACTCCATGCCTCTGACTGCCTCAGAAACCTGTCTTTCGCAAGCCGCCGGGATGCGCTATGGCCGGGGGATGACCAATACCCCTCCTCCCGGCGACCGGATCGCCAAAGTGCTGGCCCGCGCCGGTGTCGCCTCGCGCCGCGAGGCGGAACGCATGATCGAAGCCGGTCGTGTGACCGTGAATGGCAAACCCATCAGCCGCCCGGCGCTGAATGTGACCGCCAAGGACAAGATTACCGTCGATGGCAAACCGGTGTCCGAGCCGGAGCCCGCGCGCCTGTGGCTGTATCACAAACCGCCCGGTCTGGTGACGACCGCGCGCGACGAAAAGGGCCGCAAGACGATCTTTGATGACCTGCCCGAGGATATGCCGCGGGTGATGAGCGTCGGGCGGCTTGACCTGAACTCGGAAGGGTTACTGCTGCTGACCAATGATGGCGGGATCAAGCGCAAGCTGGAACTACCCTCGACCGGATGGCTGCGCAAATACCGCGTGCGGGTCAACGGGCGGCCCAAGGACGAAGATTTTGAGCCCCTGCGCAAGGGGCTGGTGATCGACGGAGAACGCTTTCAGCCGATGACCGTGACGCTGGATCGTCAACAGGGGGCAAATGCCTGGCTGACCATCGGCCTGCGCGAAGGCAAGAACCGCGAGATTCGGCGCGCCATCGAAGATATCGGCTATGTGGTGAACCGCCTGTTGCGTGTGTCTTACGGCCCGTTCCAGCTGGGCGACCTGAAATCCGGCGCGGTCGAGGAAATCCGCCGCCGGGTCATGCGGGATCAACTGGGTCTGGAGGCCGAGGACGGCCAGAAATCACCCTCCAAACGCCCCGCCCGGCCACAGCGCAAAAGACCGGCGATCGGCAAGAAATCTCGCAAGTGATGCGGGTTATTTAACCTTCCCCCTAGCGCCAAGCCCGCGCATCGCCTAACTTTTCTGTGATAGCCACAGTTGGGGGGCACCATGTCCGGGACCGGAGTGCAAAAATTGGCCTATGCGGCCTTGTTGGTGCTGCTGTTCGGCGTCTGCACCGGATTGCTGGGGGGCCTGTAGAGACATGGCCAAGCGGTACGGCGGCAAATTCAGCCCTCAGGGTGACGGGCCTGCGCAGGACCAGCCTCAGCGCGGCCAGTTCGATGGCGCCCGGGTCGAGCCTGCCGGTGCGCGGGCGAACATCCTGTTCATCCCGGCGATCCCGCTGGTGTTTCTGTCGCTGAACGATGGTGCAATCGGCATGACCATCGGCTTGGTCGCAGCCGGGCTTCTGACCACCGCCGCCTTCCTGCTGCGCGAAGGGTTGCGGGCCGAAGCAGCCTACAATGCGCGCCGCACCGCGCGCAGACCTGCCTTTCCGCGCAAGATATTTTCAAGCGTTCTGACCGGGTTGGGCGCCGCGCTGGCCTCATACCGGACCGAGCTTCTGGACGCCGAAACCGCCGCGCAGGCCAGCCTGCTGGCCCCGGTACTGTTTGGCGTCGCGGCAACGGTTTTGCACTCAGTCTCGTTCGGAATCGACCCGCTGAAGGACAAGGGAATGGAAGGGATCGACACCTTCCAGCAGGACCGCGTCGCACGAGCAGTTGAGGATGCCGAGACCCATCTGACCCAGATGACTGACGCGATTAAACGCGCAGGTGATCGTCGGATCGAAGCGCGGGTTGAGCGCTTTCAGGACACCGCCCGAGATCTGTTCCGCACGGTCGAGGAAGACCCCCGCGATCTGGCCGGGGCCCGGAAGTATCTGACGGTTTATCTGCAGGGCGCACGCGATGCGACGGTGAAGTTCGCGGACGTCTATGTCCGCACCCGCGATGCGCAGGCGTTGGAAGATTACACCGCGCTACTGGACGATCTGGAACAGAATTTCGCGGCGCGGACGCGGAAAATGCTATTGGATGACCGCAGTGATCTGACGGTTGAAATTGATGTGCTGCGCGACCGGTTGCAGCGCGAAGGCGTCCGGTTGGACTGACCGGCCACTATTTGAGCGAGGATTATCCCCATGTCCGATGAGATCAAGAACAAAGCCGTCGAGGCCGAAACGCTGGTACAGGAAGTCACCGCCGTAGCCCTGCCCGAGCCGAAAGCCGAAATCGTTCCGCTTGAGGAGGCCGATGAACCCGTCGGCGCGGAAATCCGCAAGCGGATGAACGAGATCGACATGGACAACACCAACTCGATCGTGTCCTTCGGGTCTTCGGCGCAGGCCGAGTTGCAGGAAATCAGTCAGGCGATGCTGGCCGATGTGCGCAACAAGGATGTGGGGCCTGCGGGCGACAGCCTCCGCAATATCGTGACCACGATCCGCGGCTTCTCGGTCAGCGAACTGGACGTCCGGCGCGAGCGGAGCTGGTGGGAGAAACTGCTGGGTCGCGCCGCGCCTTTTGCCAAGTTCACGGCGCAGTATGAAGAAGTCCAAAGCCAGATCGACCGCATCACCGATGATCTGCTGGGGCACGAGCATACGCTGCTGAAAGACATCAAATCGCTCGACCTGCTTTATGAAAAGACGCTGGAATTCTACGATGAACTGGCGCTCTATATCGCGGCGGGTGAGGAAAAGCTGACCGAGTTGGACAGCCACGACATCCCGGAAAAAGAGGCCGAAGTGCAGGCCGCGCCAGAGGACCAACAGGTGATGAAAGCGCAAGAGCTGCGTGACCTGCGCGCTGCCCGCGATGATCTGGAGCGCCGGGTGCATGACCTGAAACTGACCCGTCAGGTGACGATGCAGTCTCTGCCCTCGATCCGCCTAGTGCAGGAAAATGACAAGTCGCTGGTGACCAAGATCAACTCGACACTCGTGAACACCGTACCGCTGTGGGAAACGCAGCTGGCGCAGGCCGTCACCATTCAGCGCAGCGCCGAAGCAGCGGCGGCTGTGCGCGATGCAAATGATCTGACCAATGAGTTGCTGACCTCGAACGCGGCCAATCTGCGCGAGTCGAACAAAGCAATCCGCCAAGAGATGGAACGTGGGGTCTTTGACATCGAGGCCGTCAAACAGGCAAACGCGGACCTGATCGGCACGATCAACGAAAGCCTGGCGATTGCAGACGAAGGCAAGGCCAAACGCGCCGCGGCCGAGGAAGAATTGCAGAAGATGGAAACCGAACTGCGCGACACGCTGGCGGCCGCCAAGGCGCGACAGGACGGGATCGGCGACAATGCCGGAACGGCGGTTCCCGGCTAAAGGGACGGTACGCGTGCGGCGGCTTTCATGGATCAAGACTGCGGTGCTGGGCTTTACGCTGCTGGCGCTGGCGAGCTGTGACGAGGCTCTGACGACCTCAATCACACCCGAACCCCGACCGGCGCAGCCTCAGGGGCCGAGCAACGCGTATGTGCCACCCTCTGCCGCAAGTCTCGATCTGGCGCGGTATTACCAAAGCGTACAGAACAACCTTCTGACACGCGGGCTGCTGCGCACCGATGGGGGCGGCCCGGATACGCCCTATGACGCCGACGATCTGGCCCGCAATTTCGAGACGATCGCCTTTTACAACGAATACCCGACGCAGGTGGTTTCGACCAGCGGCGGTGGGACCAGCCGACAGCTGAGCCGTTGGTCCGGCGCGGTGCGGATCAAGCCCGAATTCGGCCCCTCGGTCGCGCCCGAGGTCCGGCAGTTGGATGCGGCCCAGATCGGGTCCTATGCCAATCGCCTGTCGCGGCTGACGGGTCATCCGGTTTCGACCGTCAGCCGCAACGCGAACTTTCACGTCTTTGTCGCGGGCGAGGATGACACGGATTATGTGCAGGCGCGGTTGCGGCAGCTAATCCCGGGTATCGGACAGGCACAGCTTGATCTGTTCGATAAGCTGCCCCGGTCGTTTTATTGCTTCGTCTTTGCCTCGGCCTCGACCGGGTCGCCGCAGACCTATACGCGGGCGGTCGCACTGATCCGGTCCGAGCATCCCGATCTGGTGCGGCTCAGCTGCATTCATGAAGAGATTGCGCAGGGGCTGGGCCTGCCGAATGACAGCCCTCGGGCGCGGCCCTCGATCTTCAACGATGATGACGAGTTTGCCCTACTCACCAGCCATGACGAAAAGCTGCTGACCATCCTCTACGACCCGCGCCTGCGCGCGGGCATGACCGCTGAGGAAGCCCGCCCGGTGGTCCGTATCATTGCACGCGAATTGATGGGGCAGTCGCTCTGACCCCGAAGACAGGAGAAATCCAATGGGAATTTTTGATTTTCTGACCGGCGAGTTTATTGACGTCATCCACTGGGTCGACGACACCCGCGACACCATGGTCTGGCGGTTCGAGCGTGAGGGGCACGAGATCAAATACGGCGCCAAGCTGACGGTGCGCGAGGGTCAGGCGGCGGTGTTTGTGCATGAAGGGCAGTTGGCGGATGTGTTCACGCCGGGGCTCTATATGCTTGAGACCAACAACATGCCGATCATGACCACGCTGCAGCACTGGGATCACGGGTTCCAGTCGCCCTTCAAGTCCGAGATCTATTTCGTCAACACGACCCGGTTCAATGACCTGAAATGGGGCACCAAGAACCCTATCATGCTGCGCGATCCGGAGTTCGGGCCGACCCGTATCCGCGCCTTTGGCACATATACGGTGCGCGTCAAGGATGCGGCGAAGTTTCTGGTCGAAATCGTGGGCACCGATGGTGAGTTCACCATGGATGAGATCAGCTTTCAGATCCGCAACATCATCGTGCAGGAATTCAGCCGCGTCATCGCCGGGTCGGGCATCCCGGTTCTGGACATGGCCGCCAACACCGCCGATCTGGGCAAGCTGATCGCAGCCGAGGTCTCGCCCGTTCTGGACGGCTATGGGCTGGAGATGCCCGAGTTCTACATCGAGAACATCTCGCTACCGCCTGCGGTCGAGGCGGCGCTGGACAAGCGCACATCGATGGGGCTGGCTGGAGATCTGGGCAAGTTCACCCAGTATTCAGCGGCTGAGGCCATGACGGCGGCGGCCAACAACCCCAGTCAGGGGGGCGGCATGGGCGCCGGTCTTGGCATGGGCATGGGTATGGCGATGGCGACGCAAATGTCGAACATGGCAGCGGGTCAGCCGAGCGGCCCGTGGGGCAGTTCCGCCCCCGCTGCCCCGCAACCCTCGGCGCATGCGGCACCGCCTCCTCCTCCGCCGGTTGAGCATGTGTGGCATATCGCGGTGGATGGGCAGACCAGCGGGCCGTTTTCCAAGGCCAAGATGGGGCGCATGGCCGCTGACGGAGAGCTGACGCGCGACACCCATGTCTGGACCGCAGGGCAAGACGGTTGGAAAAAAGCGGGCGACGTGCAGGAATTGGCGCAACTGTTTACGATATTGCCGCCTCCGCCACCGGGCGCTTGATCTGACCGTCAGGAACCAGAGATCGAGGGCAGGTATGGCCAAGGACGAACACCGCTTTCCCTGCGACCAATGCGGGGCGGATTACCGGTTCAACCCGGGTGACGGGACGCTGACCTGTGATCATTGCGGTCATTCCGAACCCATCGGCGCAGGCCCTTGGGGCGGCGCGAGCCTGCGCGAGCTGGATTTTGACGCTGCCATAGCGGAACGTCTGCCGGACAGCGAGATCGAGGAAACCCGCGTTCTGACCTGCCCGAACTGCGCCGCGCAGGTCGAATTCGACCCGAACACCCATGCTGCCGAATGCCCGTTCTGCGCGACCCCGGTGGTGACGGATACCGGCGTGAGCCGTCATATCAAGCCGCGTGGCGTTCTACCCTTTGCGCTGGATGAGCGCAGCGCGCACAAGGCGATGGGCGACTGGCTGGGGCGGCTTTGGTTCGCCCCCAACGGGCTGAAGGAATACGCCCGCAAGGGGCGCAAGATGCAGGGCATCTATGTGCCCTACTGGACCTTCGACGCCGACACCAAGTCCAGCTATCGGGGGGAGCGCGGCGTCGTTTATTACGAAACCCGGACCGTCATGCGGGATGGGAAACGCGTGCAGCAGCAGGTGCCCAAGGTGCGGTGGAGCCCAAAATCTGGACGCGTGGCACGGTTCTTCGACGATGTGCTGGTGCTGGCCTCTCGGTCGCTGCCCAAATCCTACACCGACGCGCTGGAGCCTTGGGATCTGCCCGCGCTGGAGCCCTATCAGCCCGAATATCTGGCCGGTTTTCGGGCCGAGGCCTATACGGTCGAGTTGCGAGAAGGATACTCCGAGGCGCGGGCGCATATGGCCCGGGTGATCGAACGCGACGTGCGGTTCGACATTGGCGGTGATCGCCAGCGTATCCATGCGGTCGATACGGATGTGCGCGATGTCACGTTCAAACACATTCTTCTGCCGGTCTGGATGGCGGCCTACAAGTATCGCGGACAGACCTATCGCTTTGTCGTCAACGGGCGCACCGGTCGCGTTCAGGGTGAGAGGCCATGGTCCGCGATCAAGATCACCATCGCGGTTGTGCTGGGTCTACTGGTCGCCGCGGGCGTTGGGTATCTGGTGGCGACCGGCCAGCAATAGCCTTGCGCATCGCGCGCCCTGACGTCATCTTCGCCCCGATCAGACCGGAGGCCCCCGTGACATTCACAGCGTTGAACCAGTTGCTGCACGTGCGCCATTCCTGCCGTGCGTTTCGCCCCGATCCGGTTCCGCGTGATCAGATCGAACAGATCGTGGCCAGCGCCAGCCGTGTGCCCAGCTGGTGCAACGCGCAGCCTTGGCAACTGACGATAATAACCGGACCAGAGACCGACGCGTTCCGCGCGGCCCTTCTGCAAGAGGCGACCAGTGGCACCCCAGCACCAGACCTGCCCTTTCCCACCGGCTACTCCGGCGTCTATCAGGAACGCCGCCGCGCCTGCGGATGGGCGCTGTATGACGCTGTGGGGGTTGAGAAAGGCGACCGCGCCGGTTCGGCCCAGCAGATGATGGAAAACTTCGCGCTGTTCGGCGCCCCACATTGCGCGATCGTGTCCAGCCCGGCAGAGCTGGGCGCCTACGGCGCTATGGATTGCGGAGGGTTCGTGACGGCGTTCACTCTGGCGGCGCAGGCGTTGGGCGTGGCTACCATCCCGCAGGCCGCAGTTGCGTCGTATGGCCCATTTCTGCATCGCTATTTCGACATCCCCGATGATCGCCTGATCCTGTGTGCGATCTCATTCGGCTATCCCGATCCCGACCACCCCGCCAACGCGTTTCGAACGGATCGCGCTGAGGTCAGTCAGATTGTCGACTGGCGCGGATAAACCAGCACTTCACCAAGCGAGAAACACAATCATGCGCGCTTTGCTTCAACGAATTTCCCGGGCCTCGGTGACCGTCGACGGCTCGGTCATCGGTCAGTCGGGACCGGGATTGATGATCCTTGTCTGCGCGATGCAGGGGGACGGAGACGCTCAGGTCGTGCAGCTGGCGGAAAAGGTCGCAAAGCTGCGGATTTTCAAGGACGAAGCGGGGAAGATGAACCGTTCGATTCTGGACGTTGGGGGCTCGGCGCTGGTGGTCAGTCAGTTCACGCTGGCCGCAGACACCTCGCGGGGCAACCGGCCCGGATTTTCCGCAGCCGCCCCGGCAGCTGAGGGCGAACAGTTATACGAGGCTTTTGCCCGTAAACTCGCGGCCTTGGGCATTCCGGTGGAAACCGGAGCGTTTGGGGCAGATATGGCGGTGGAACTGGTCAATGACGGGCCGGTTACGATTTGGATGGAAAGCTGATGCAGACGTCACAACTGGCTTTGGACTTCTGGCGTGCTGGCGTTGCAGCCGTTGACGGCTATCACGCAACGCTGGACGCCACGCAAAACATGGACCGCCCCGACCGGATTCTGGCGGTGGGCAAAGCCGCAGGCGCGATGGCACGCGCAGCGGCGGAACGGTTCGGTGATGTGCCCGCTCTGGTCGTGACCAAGGATGGCCATGGCCACGGGCTGCCCGCGCATATCCGCGTGATCGAAGCATCGCACCCGGTTCCCGATACCCGTTCACTGACCGGGGGCGGTGCGCTGCGCGAAGCTGTTGAAGGGATGCCCACGGGCAGCCATGTGCTGCTGCTGGTTTCGGGCGGCGCGTCGTCTTTGGCCGAAGACTTAATGCCAGGAAACAGCCTTGAAGATCTTGCGGCGCTGAACCGTCAGCTGCTGGCGGACGGGCTGGATATCGGCGCGATGAATGCGGAACGGCGCAAACTGTCCCGGATCAAGGGCGGCGGGTTGTTGTCGCATTTCTCTGGCGGAAAGGCGACGGTTCTGGCGATCTCGGACGTGCCCGGTGACGATCTGGGCGTGATCGGGTCCGGTATCGGATCACTGCCGGACGCGCCTGCGTTTTCGGCACAGACCTCGATCATCGCATCCAACGCCCACGCGCGCGACGCGGCTGCACTGGCTGCGCAGGAGGCCGGGCTTGAGGTTCTGGCCAATGAAGAGGCGATGCATGACGATTATCTGACCGTCGCGACCCGTATCGGCGCGCGGCTGCGTCAGATGCCCAACGGCGTGATGGTGTTTGGCGGAGAGCCTACGGTGGTTCTGTCCGCCGCTCCCGGTCGCGGCGGGCGCAATCAGGCGCTGGCCCTGGCCCTGGCGCGAGAGATTGCGGGGCAGCCCGGACTGACCGTGATCGTCGGCGGCACAGATGGCACGGACGGGCCGACCGACGCCGCCGGGGCCATCGTGACCGGAGCCACGTGGAAACCTGAGGCCGAGGATTATCTGCAGCGCGCCGACAGCGGCAGTTTTCTCGACACGGCGGGGGCGTTGCTGGTCACGGGGCCGACCGGAACCAATGTCATGGATCTGGTGATTGCAATCCGGGACTGATCTGACATCTTGGCCGGGTCCCTTTTCGGCCCGGAGATCAGACACATGGCGCAGCCCCCCAACACACTTCGCGAGATCGAGGACATCGCCGATATGGGCCTCACCATGCCCGACGGCTGCCGCCTGTCGGCGCGCGTCTGGCGGCCTGTCGATGCGCTCGACCACCCGGTTCCCGCGATCCTCGAGCACCTGCCCTATCGCAAACGCGACAGCACCGCGACCCGTGACGCGCTGACCCATCCGTGGTTCGCCAAGCGCGGCTATGCCTGCATCCGCGTCGACATGCGCGGGAATGGCGACAGCGATGGGCTGATGGAGGACGAATACACCCAACAAGAGCTGGATGATGCTGTCGAGGTGATCCGCTGGTTGGCGGATCAGCCATGGTGCACGGGTGCCGTGGGGATGATGGGGATCAGTTGGGGCGGCTTCAATTCCCTGCAGGTGGCCGCGATGCAGCCAGAGGCGCTGAAGGCGATCATCACGCTGTGTTCGACGGCGGATCGTTATGCCGATGATATCCATTACAAGGGCGGCTGCCTGCTGAACGAGAATCTGGGCTGGGGGGCGACGATGTGGTCCTATTCCTCTCGCGCGCCGGACCCTGCGTTGCGGGACAACTGGCGTGATCTCTGGCTGAAGCGGCTAGAGAATGAACCCTTCTTGCCATCGGTCTGGCTGCGCCACCAGGCGCGGGATACTTATTGGCAGCATGGCTCGGTCTGCGAGGATTTCAGCGCCATTCGCGCCGCCACGCTGGCAGTTGGCGGCTGGGGAGACTCCTACAAGAACACTGTGCCTTTGCTGGTTGAGGCGCTCGATGCTCCGGCAAAAGGAATCGTCGGCCCTTGGGTCCACAAATATCCGCATTTTGCCGTGCCCGAGCCGCGCATCGGCTTTCTGCAAGAGGCGCTGCGCTGGTGGGATCATTGGCTGAAGGGCGAGGATACCGGGGTTGCGGATGATCCTGACTATCGCGCCTATGTCATGGACGGCGTGCGGCCCGCGCGCTGGTACAACGAACGGCCGGGAAGATGGATTGCCGAGGCCGAGGGGGCGACCTCACGCCTGCCCACAACGGCGCTGCGCCTGACGGATAATGGTCTGGGCGGCGATGGGCCGCTGGATACGCGCATCCGGTCGCCGCACACCTGCGGGATGGAGAGCGGCGAGTATTGCGCGATCTGGCTTGGCCCCGACATGCCCGGCGATCAGCGGGGCGACGACGCTTTGTCCGTCTCTTTCGACGGCCTGCCCCTGGAAACAGATACCGAGATCGTTGGCGCGCCGAAAATCCGGCTGCGGCTGAGCGCCGACAAACCGCAGGCGCAGATTGCGGTTCGGCTGAACCATATCCACCCGGACGGAGCCTCGACCCGCATCACCTATGGCGTGCTGAACCTGACCCATCGTGACAGTCACGCCGAACCAACTGCCCTGACGCCCGGAAAGGTTTATGACATTGACATTGACCTCGACCATATCGCCTATCGCATGCCCAAGGGGCATCGCTTGCGGGTCGCCGTCTCAAGCGCCTACTGGCCTTTGATCTGGCCGTCACCCGAAACTGCCGAACTGCATGTGACAGGAGGTGAGATTATAGTGCCGACCCGTGAACCGGGCTACGCGGATGAATTTGCTTTTCCTCCACCCGATGCTGAGGCCCCGCGCGCCGTCACAACATTGCGAGAGCCGCGGAACGCGCGCCGGGTCGAGACAGATATGAACTCGGGCCTGACCCACCTGATTATCGATGATGACTTCGGCAAGGTTCGCGACGAAATGCATGGGCTGATCAATGGAAGCTCTGCTTTCGAGAAATGGTCGATTCACCCCGATGACCCTCTGTCCGCGCGTGGCGAATGCCGCTGGACGCAGGAGATGGAGCGTGATGACATCCAGCTTCGGACCGAAACGAACTGTGAAATGTGGTCTGATTCGGAGCATTTCTTCCTGCGCGCCGAGATAAACGCATATGAAAACAAAAATTTGATATTTTCGAAAACGCTGGAGGACACTATCCCGCGCGACGAAATGTGAATTTAAGGTTCATAGAGCGACGGATTATTGCTTGCCCGGCGGCCTGAAATGCGCCTAACTTGACTCAAGCGTCAATAAAAAGCCCGACAACGGGATGGCCATCCAACCAATTGGGAGATTTCTGGATGAACAATCAACTCACTCACATGACTAAGCTCGTCGCGGCAGGCAGAATGTCGCGACGTGAGTTCATGGGCCGCGCTGCGGCCTTGGGTGTATCCGTCGCAATGGCGGGCAGCGTATTCGCAACCGCGGCGCGGGCCGCTGGACCGGTCAAAGGCGGCACCATCCGCGTCGGCATCCAGGGCGGCGGCTCGTCCGACAGTCTTGATCCGGCGGTTGCAGCCAACGCCACCGCGACGCAGGTCATTCGCCTCTGGGGTGAACCGCTGCTGGAGCTGGATCCCGACGGAGGCCTGTGGCCGCGTCTGGCCGAAAGCTTTGAGGCATCGGCAGATGCGCGCGTCTGGACGTTCAAGATCCGCTCGGGCGTGAATTTCTCGAACGGGAAGCCGCTGACGGCAGATGACGTTCTGGCGACGATGGAACGCCATTCCGGCGAAGATACGAAATCGGGTGCTTTGGGCATCATGCGCGGCATCCAGAACATGAGCGTCGATGGGGATCTCTTCATTGTTGAGCTTGAAAAGCCCAATGCCGACCTGCCCTATCTGCTGACTGACTATCACCTGGTGATCCAGCCAAATGGCGGCAATGACGACCCGACCGCCGCGATCGGCACCGGCCCTTACACCCTTACATCGGTCGAGCCCGGCGTGCGCTTTGTCGGTGAAAAGAACCCCGAATACTGGGATGAGAACGTAGGTCATGCGGATACGATCGAACTGATCGTCATCAACGACGACACCGCCCGCGTTGCGGCCCTGCAATCGGGTCAGGTGCACATGATCAACCGCGTGCCGCCGCGCACCGCAAATCTGGTTGGTCGCGCACCGAACATCACCCTGCGCACCACTTCGGGTCCGGGACACTATGTGTTTATCGCACACACCAACACTGCGCCGTTTGACAACAAGGATCTGCGGTTGGCGCTGAAATACGGCATCAACCGTCAAGAGATGGTCGACAAGATCTTGTTCGGCTATGGCTCGGTCGGGAATGACACGCCGATCAACAGCTCGTACCCGCTGTTCACCGAGTTGGAGCAGCGCGAGTATGACCCGGACAAGGCCAAGTTCCACTTCAAGGAATCCGGCTATGACGGGTCGATCTTGCTGCGGACCTCGGACAACTCGTTCCCCGGCGCACCCGACGCAGCGGCCCTGTTCCAGCAGTCCTGTGGCGCCGCTGGTATCAATATTGAGATCAAGCGCGAACCCAATGACGGCTACTGGTCCGAGGTCTGGAACAAGCAGCCGTTCTGCACCAGCTATTGGGGCGGACGTCCGACACAGGACTCGATGTTCTCGACCGCCTATCTGTCGACGGCGGACTGGAACGATACCCGCTTCAATAACGAGCAGTTCGACCAGCTTCTGTTCGCCGCACGCGGCGAGCTGGATGAAGGCAGCCGCAAGCAGATGTACGCGGATATGTCCACCATCCTGCGCGATGAGGGTGGTCTGATCTGCCCGATGTTCAACCAGTTCGTCGATGCGACAACGACCGATGTAGAAGGTTGGGTCGAGGCGAAGAACGGGTTCGACCTCAACAACTTCTACGCTCCGATGACCATGTGGGTTGCTGCCTGATATGGGAGTCGCGATGAAACTTGTGGTCCAGCGCGTTGCGCTGGGCCTTTTGCTGTTATTGGCCGTATCCGTGCTTATTTTCGCCGGTACGCTCATCCTGCCCGGCGACGTGGCCCAATCGATCCTGGGCCAGTCCGCAACGCCCGAAGCGCTCGCCAACCTGCGCGAAGAGCTTGGATTGAACGAACCTGCCATTACCCGCTATTTCGACTGGCTGTTTGCTGCATTGCAAGGTGATCTGGGCACTGCACTGACCAATGGTCGCGACATTGCCGAGAGTATCGGTCAACGCATGTCGAATACCCTGTTTCTGGCCTTTTGGGCCGCCATTATTTCGGTGCCGCTTGCGATCCTGCTGGGCCTGATCGCGGTGCGCTATAAGGACCGCTGGCCGGATAAGCTGATCTCAGCCGTGACGCTGGCGTCGATCTCGATCCCCGAATTCCTGATCGGCTATCTGCTGATGTACTTCATCGCTGTGAAACTGGGCTGGTTCCCCTCGGTCGCGATGATCGGCGATCATATGAGTCTGCTGCAGAAGCTTCAGGCCATCGCGCTGCCCGTTATGGTGCTGACGCTGGTGGTGCTTGCGCATATGATGCGCATGACCCGCGCGGCGATCCTGAACGTAATGCAATCGGCCTATATTGAAACCGCGGAACTCAAAGGTCTGACCGGGTTTCAGGTGATCGCGCGTCACGCTTTTCCGAACGCAATCGCGCCAATTGTAAACGTCGTGATGCTGAACCTCGCCTACCTGGTGGTTGGCGTCGTCGTGATCGAAGTGGTCTTTGTCTATCCCGGCATGGGCCAGTATCTGGTGGACCACGTGGCAAAACGTGACGTGCCCGTGGTGCAGGCCTGCGGCCTGATCTTCGCCGCCGTCTATATCGGCCTCAACATGGTTGCGGACATCGTCTCGATCCTGGCCAACCCGCGTCTGAGGCATCCGAAATGAAGAACATTCCAATCTCTGCACTGATCGGTCTGTTCCTGACGGCCCTCTACTTTCTCATGGCACTGTTCGCGCCGCTCATCGCGCCTTATGGCATGGCGGAAATCGTCGGTGGTGTGTGGGAGCCCTCCAAGATCGAGATCATGCTTGGGATCGCGCCCGAAGGCTTCACCGAGTCGAATTTCTGGCTGGGTACCGACAATATCGGCCGCGATCTGCTGAGCCGTATGATCTATGGCGGACGCACCACCATCTTCATCGCGACGGCCGCGACGATCTTGTCCTTCGTGACCGGCTCGGTCCTGGGCTTCTTTGCAGCCGTAATGGGGGGCTGGGTTGATCAGGTCCTATCGCGTTTTGTCGATCTGATCATGTCGATCCCGACGCTGATCTTCGCCCTTGTGGTGCTGTCGGTGATGCCGGTGACCGTGCCGATCCTGATCGTCGTGATGGGCCTGCTGGATTCGACCCGTGTCTACCGTCTGGCACGTGCCGTGGCTGTCGATATCACCGTCATGGACTATGTCGAAGCCGCCCGTCTGCGGGGGGAGAAAATCGCCTGGATCATCTTCCGCGAAATCCTGCCAAATGCCCTGTCGCCGCTGGTCGCGGAAATGGGCCTGCGGTTTATCTTTGCCGTTCTGTTCGTCTCGACCCTGTCGTTCCTGGGCCTCGGCGTGCAACCGCCCGAAGCTGACTGGGGTGGCATCGTTAAGGAAAACAAGGAAGGCATCGTCTACGGCATTCCCGCCGCCCTGCTGCCCGCTGTTGCCATCGCGACCCTGGCAATCTCGGTCAACCTTGTGGCTGACTGGGTCCTGAACCGCACCACATCGCTGAAAGGAGGCCGGGGATGAGTGATACCCTTCTCAAGGTCCGCGACCTCAAAATCGGCGCGACCGTCTATCCGCCGGGGGAAAAGCCCCATGACATCGAGATTGTGCACGGGGTCAGCTTTGACCTTGAGCGCGGCAAGGTGCTGGGGCTGATCGGCGAATCCGGGGCTGGTAAATCCACCATCGGTCTGGCCTCGATGGCGTATGGCCGCGGCGGCGTGAAGATCACCGGAGGCGAGGTCTGGGTGAACGGGCGCGACATTCTGAAATCAGGGCTGCGCGACATTCGCAGCCTGCGCGGCGGCGAGGTCACTTATGTCTCGCAATCCGCCGCGGCCTCGTTCAACCCGGCCAAAAAGATCATGGATCAGGTGGTCGAGGCATCCGTCGAGCACAAGAAGTTCTCGCGCAAAGCGGCCGAAGCGCGCGCGCGGGAATTGTTTGCCAAGCTGGGTCTTCCAGACCCGGACAATATCGGCGAACGCTATCCGCACCAGGTCTCGGGCGGGCAGTTGCAGCGTTGCATGACCGCACTTGCGCTGTGCCCCGAACCTGATCTGGTGGTGTTTGACGAGCCCACCACGGCGCTGGATGTGACCACACAGATCGACGTTCTGATGGCGATCAAAGAGGCGATTGCAGACACCGGTGTTGCCGCGCTTTATATTACCCACGACCTTGCCGTTGTCGCTCAGGTCAGCGATGACATCATGGTTCTTAAAATGGGTGATACGGTCGAGTACGGCACCACGGATCAGATCATCAATAATCCGCAAGAGGACTATACCAAGGCGCTGGTCTCGGTCCGGTCCATCGAGCATGAAGAAAAACAGCCCACGCCCGAACCGGTGCTGCAGGTCGACGGTATCACCGCCCGTTACAAGGGGCTGAATTTCGACGTCCTGCACAATGTCAATGTCGAGCTTCATCCGGGGCAGACGCTGGCGGTTGTGGGCGAATCCGGCTCGGGCAAGTCCACGCTCGCACGGGTGATCACCGGCCTGCTGCCGCCCCGCGATGGTGAGATCACCTTTGCCGGGCGCAAGCTGAGTCCCGATCTGAAGGGTCGCTCGATCGAAGACCTGCGCGAGCTGCAGATGATCTATCAGATGGCTGATGTCGCGATGAACCCGCGTCAGACGGTCGGTACGATCATCGGACGACCGCTGGAGTTCTACTTCAACATGCGCGGTGCCGAAAAGCGCAAGCGGATCATTGAACTGCTGGATGAGATCGAGCTGGGCGAGAAGTTCATGGATCGCTATCCGGCGGAACTGTCTGGTGGCCAGAAACAGCGTGTCTGTATCGCGCGGTCCCTGGCGGCCAAGCCCAAGATGATCATCTGTGATGAGGTCACCTCGGCGCTCGATCCGCTGGTGGCGGATGGCATCCTGAAACTGCTGCTGGACCTGCAGAAGATCGAGGATGTGGCCTATCTGTTTATCACCCACGATCTGGCGACGGTGCGCGCGATCAGCGACAGCATCGCGGTGATGTATCAGGGCCGTGTCGCGCGGTATGGTCCGAAATCACAGGTGCTGAGCCCGCCGTTTGACGATTATACCGACCTGCTGCTCAGCTCGGTCCCCGAGATGCAGCTGGGTTGGCTGGAAGAGGTGGTCGCCCATCGCAAGATGGAAAGCGCCGGGAACTGATCGCTGCACGCGACAAAATCATGAAACCTCGAAATCCCGGCGCGTTGGTGTCGGGGTTTTGCTATCCCGGGCGTGAATAGGCATCCATTGGGCAACAGATCCCATAGCGTCTGGGGCAGTATGAATTCAAAGGGGCCGAGCCATGGACCGCAAACTTCTTCTCATCATCCTCGACGGCGTCCCATGGCGTAATTTCTGCCGGTTGTTCGGCAATCTGGAAGGCTGGGTCGATAAGGGCGACGCCCGCGTGTGGAAGCTCCGCTCGGTGCTGCCGTCTACCTCGGCCAGTTGCTATGCTTCGATCCACACGGGCGTCACCCCGCAAGAGCATGGCTGCACCGGCAACGGCAATGTCTTCCGCCTGAGCCACAAGGACGTGTTCAGTCAGGTGCGCGAGGCCGGGGGTGTCACCGGGGCCGTTACGCATAGTTACTGGTCGCAATTCTTCAATCGTCATCCGTTCGATTATGTGCGGGATGTGGAGTATGATGAACCGGACAGCAAGACCATCAATCATGGCCGGTTCCATACCATGACCGGCTATGGCAAAGCCAACCAGATGACGCCCTGCGACGTGGATCTGTTTGCGACGCTGACCAACCTGTGCCTGCGTCATGGGCTCGATTATGGCATTCTGCATACCTGCACGCTGGACAGCATGGGGCACCGGTTCTTCCACGACTGCGAAGAAATGGATCACGCCTGTTTCGTGATGGACGAGATGCTGGCGCCCTTTATCCCGAACTGGCGCAAGTTGGGTTATGAGGTCATCGTTACCGCAGATCACGGACAGGACGAGCGCGGCCACCATGGCGGGCGCAGCCCGTTACAGCAGGAAACGGCGCTGTATTATTTTGGTGACGCCGAAGGCCCCGAGGCGGATGCTGTGATCGATCAACTGCAACTCGCCCCAACGATTCTGACGAGGATGGGCGCGCCTGTGGCCGAGACAATGAAGGCGGAACCGTTCTTGCGCTGAGGGTCTTATCCCCAACCTCCAACCAGCGCGCCATCTATGCGCCAAGTGTTCACAGTTGTGCGCCTAAGGCAGCCCAAACCGTCATTTCTTCGTCCGCGATAGTCAATGAAACCCGTCAACGGCCATCACCTGCTTTTCGCAGGATGTAAACATGCTGCCACCTGGCAACGGTCGCCCCATCCGAGGCAAGCATCCGATAGGAAAGACGGGCCAGCGCTACATCTGACACAAGTTCCTCGACCGAAAGCAGCTCCCCCGTCGGCTTCGTGATGCCTTGCTTTCGGTAGAAATCCATGAGAGCCACTCAATGGCTTTGAAATGCCTCGCGATCCATGGAAAAGTTACCTGTCGGGGACGGAAACAAACCAACTTCGTCCCAAAGCTCGACAAGTGCCGACACGTCTTCGCGCGCAAAGGCATCTATATAGGCCGCAAAGAACCGCCCTATCTCGTTCTCGATAGCTGATCGTCTGTCGTTCATGTGTTCGTCTGCGCAAAATTTATCCGCGTGCGGTCACGAGCAGATACCTCATTCTATTCGTAGGACCAAATCCCCTGCCCCAGCGCTTCAATCGCGACCGATATCCGCTCAAAGCTGTCTGCGGCACGTCTGACGGTCGTCCGGGCACGCAGGTAGCCGTGGATCAGACCGGGTTCGTTGATCCAATGCGCCTGTCCTCCGGCGGCGGTGATCCGGTTGCAGTAGGCAGCGCCGTCATCGCGTAGCGGGTCGCAATCGGCGGTGATGACAACCGTTGGTGGCAGACCCGAGAAATCGGTGTCTTGCAGGGGTGCAAAACTCGGGTCGTTTTCGGGCATATCGCCCCCGCAGCGGAGGTTCTGGTAGAACAAGACATCATCGCGGGTCAGCATCGGCGCGTTAGCATGTTCGAGGTAAGAGCCTTGCCCGGTATCCCCGCCCAGCCCCGGATAGATCAGTACCTGACCCAGCAGAGTATCCAGACGCCCGCGGCCATGATGCGCCACAGCCGCTGCGAGGTTGCCTCCGGCGCTGTCGCCAGCCAATACGATAGGATCACCGAACGCCGCAGCGGCCCAGTTCGTGGCCGCCCAACTGTCCTGAAACTGGGCCGGGTGGACGTGTTCCGGGCAGAGCCGATAGTCCACCGCAACGACCCGGTATCCCGTTTGCGCGCAAATCTCAGCGCAGACATCGTCATGGCTGTCCAGCCCGCCGACGACGAAGCCGCCGCCGTGAAAATAGATGACGCTGCGGGTTGGATCGCCTGCGGAATAGATGCGCACAGGTACGCCATCGGCGTCGCTGTCCTGCGCCTCAACCCCCGGTGGGCGGGGTTGGCGGAAATCCTGACACATCACGTCATAGACGCGGCGCTGATCTTCGATGGACATGCCCACCGCGTTGTCGGGGTAGCTTTCGGCGGTGCGACGTATGAACGCCCAGGTTTCTTCGTCGATCAGGCGTTCATAGTCCATTATCCCTCCGAAGATTTAGTCTGACCACTCCCACGGCCGGGTGAATGATCCCAGCACCTTGGCCACATCGTCCTCGGAAGACCCGTTCGCGTCAAGCTGCGCGACAAGGCCGCGTTTCTTATCGTCGATGACGGACACGACACGGGCACTGACGCCAGAGGTTTCCAGTGCACCATTATAGATGCGCGTGATGGCCTGCTTGCGCAGATCGGGTTTGAACACTTTGCCCACTGCAGTCTTCGGCAATTCGTCCAGAATGGTCATGTGCTTGGGCTGCGCCGCGCGTTCGTGGACGTGGACCTTGCAGTATTCCATCAGTTCCTGTTCGGTAACCGACGCGCCATCGACCAGTTCGACAAAGGCGCAGGGCACTTCACCGGAATGCGCATCCGGCTGGCCGATAGCCCCGGCAAACGCGACAGCCTCGTGACCTAACAGAGCCTCTTCGATCTCGGCCGGGTCGATATTGTGACCGCCGCGGATGATCAGGTCTTTGGCGCGTCCCGTGATCCACAGATAGCCATCCTCGTCAAACCGTCCCAGATCGCCGGTGCGCAGATATGTGTCGAAGTGATAGAGGTTGGTGTTCTTGTCGGCCTCGGTATAGGTGTTGCCCGGAAAGACACCGGGGTTCGAGATACAGATCTCACCGATCTCATCCGTGGCGCATTCCTTGGGCCCGTCCGCTCCATCCTGCAGGATTTTGACGTCCGTGTAGGGGAAAGGAATGCCGATCGAGCCGATCTTTTTCTCGCCATCCACCGGGTTGCACGAGACCAGACAGGTGGCCTCGGTCAGACCATAGCCTTCGACAATGGTAACACCCGTGGCTTCTTCGAAGCGCCGGAACAGTTCCACCGGCAACGGGGCCGAGCCCGAGAAGGCGGTTTTTACGCTTGAGATATCCGCATCCACCGGGCGCTGCATCTTGGCCGAAATCGCGGTTGGTACAGTGATGATGAACGATACCTGCCAGCGTTCGATCAGTTTCCAGAAATTGTCGAACACCCCGTCGCCGCGATAACCCTGCGGGGTCGGGAAAATCACATGCGCGCCTGAGGACACCGCGGCCATTACGATCACGTGCACGGCGAACACGTGGAACATAGGCAGGGGACACATGATCACATCATTTTCGTCGAACAGCAGCGTATTGCCCAGCCAGCCATTGTAGATCAGACCCGAATACTTGTGCTGTGCCACTTTCGGCATGCCGGTGGTGCCGCCGGTGTGAAAGTAACACGCGACGCGGTCTTCGGTGCTGTCTTCGAATGTCAGTGTTTTAGGCTGCTTGTTCAACTCGGCATGGAAATTCTTGTAATCCGCATGGGCCAGTTTTTCCTTGTCGCCCATCTTGGGACGCAGAAGCGGTACGATCCAGGATTTCGGCGGCGTCAGATAGCGGTTCAGGTCGATTTCCAGAATGGTGTTCACGCCGGGCGCATGGCGCACCGCCTCTTCGACCTTCTGGGCCACATCCGTCTTGGGAAAGGATTTCAGCGTAACCACAACTTTGGCCTTGGTCTCGCGCAGGATCGCCGCGATCTGCTCGGGCTCGAGCAGCGGGTTGATCGGGTTCACGATCCCCGCAACCGCGCCGCCCATCATGGTGACCAGCGTCTCGTTACAATTGGGCAGCACATAGGCCACCACATCCTTCTCGCCCACGCCCAAGGATCGGAACAGGTTGGCCGCCTGATTGACCTGCCCCAGCAGTTCGGACCATGTCAGCGTCTCAGCCTTGTCAGTCGGGCCCGAGAACAACTGAAAGCTGATCGCCTTGTGGTTCGGGAATTTGCCTGCCGTCCGGGACAGCAATTGATGAAAGGTGACGGGCACATCCCGATCCTCCCACGCCATCTCTTGCTCGATGCGTGCCTTGTCTTCGAATCCCACAAAGGCCATGTGGCTCCTCCCCTTATGTCTCCCGTGTTGTGCACGGGCTTGTGTCTCGCCTCCAAGATGGAAGCAAAACGGAACCCGTGCAAGCGAGGGCTTAGCTTTCAGGTGTGGGAAAATGTAGAATGACGCTACGGCGAAACGCGATATGCCCGAGCGTCACTTTATTCAGCGGCCACCCCGTCGGTGAATTGCAGGCGGGCCAGACGGGCGTAAAGACCGTCCTGTGCGACCAGATCGTCATGAGTGCCTTGCGCCACAATGCGCCCCGCTTCCAACACGATGATCCGATCAGCTTTCTTAACGGTGGCCAACCTGTGCGCCACGATCAAGGTCGTGCGGCCGGCCCGCATGGTGTCAACGGCACCTTGCACCGCCCGCTCGCTTTCCGCATCCAGCGCCGACGTCGCCTCATCCAGCAACAGCACCGGAGCATCCCTTAGAATAGCGCGCGCGATGGCGATGCGTTGCTTCTGACCGCCCGAAAGCATCACGCCACGCTCACCGACGAAGCTGTCGTAACCTTCCGGCAAGGCAGAAATGAACTCATGCGCGGCAGCGGCCCGGGCAGCGGCCTCGACCTCGGCATCTGTCGCGTCAAGGCGGCCGAAGCGAATGTTCTCACGGGCCGAGGCCGCAAAGATCACAGGGTCCTGTGGCACCAGCGCCATGTGCTGTCGGAATTCGGCGCGATTCAGGTCGCGCAGGTCTAGCCCGTCAAGGCTGACCTGCCCCGCATCGGGGTCATAGAACCGCTGGATCATCTGGATCACGGTTGTCTTGCCGGCACCGGACGGGCCGACAAAGGCAACGGTTTCGCCCGGTTTGATCTGCAGCGACAACCCATCCAGCGCCACGATGTCGGGGCGCGCGGGATAGTGAAATGTCACATCCTCAAAGCGGATTTCGCCGCGCAGGGGCGCAGGCAGGGCTTTGGCCTGAGACGGATCATTCACCGTATCCTGCGCGTTCAGCAGTTGAACCAGACGTTCCGTCGCCCCCGCAGCACGCTGCAATTCGCTCCAGATTTCCGACAAGGCCGCCACTGAGCCCGCCATGATAATCGAATAGATCACGAACTGAATCAGCACGCCTTCGGTCATAACCCCGTTGCGCACGTCATTCGCGCCCATCCACAGCACGCCGACAATGCCCGAGAAAACCAGAAAGATCACGATCACGGTCAACACAGCCCGCGTCTGGATGCGGCGCAAAGAAACTTCGTACGAAGTTTCTGTCATCGCGGCGAACTGGGTTCGGCTGGCCTGTTCATGGGTAAACGCCTGCACGGTCTGCACCGCGCTCAGCGCTTCGCCCGCATTGCCGGATGAGGCTGCGATCCAATCCTGATTTTCCCGGCTGATCACCCGCAGCCTGCGCCCCAGCACCAGAATAGGCACGATCACCAGCGGGATCAGCAGCAGAACCATCCCGGTCAGCTTGGCCGAAGTCAGCAGCATCAGCACCAGCCCGCCCACAAACATCAGAAGATTGCGCAGGGCGATGGATACCGATGAGCCCAGCACAGACTGGATCAGGGTGGTGTCGGTGGTGATGCGGCTCAGGACCTCTCCGGTCATGATGCGTTCGTAAAACTCGGGACTCATGCCGATCACACGGTCGAACACGGCCTTGCGGATATCGGCCACCACCCGCTCGCCCAGCCGGGTCACCAGCGCATAGCGGATGCCCGTGCCGATCGCGAGGATACCGGCAATGCCAAGGGCCGCCAGAAAGTACCAGTCCAGAAGCTCTCCGTCCTCGATGCGGAAATTGTCGACCACGCGACGCACGGCCAGGGGCAAGGTCAGCGTCATGCTCGCCGTCAGGATCAACGCCAGCGTCGCGCAAATCATCAGCAGCCAGTAGGGCTTCATGAACGGCCAAAGCGACCGCAGGACGCCAATTTTCTTCGAACCGGCCCGTTCTTCATGCGCACCGGGTGCATTTGCTGGACTGGCGGAGCGTGTTCTTGCCATGTCTGGCCCTTGTATTCTGGTCTCAGCCCCTATCGGGCATCAATCCTCGCTTCATGGCGTTGCAGGTCCATGGGGTCAAGCTTTGGCCGCCCATCGGGCCGCAATCCGGGCCTTTTGACGCAATTATCATGTGGGGAAGAACTGGAGCGGGCGGCGGGAATCGAACCCGCGTCATTAGCTTGGAAGACAAACGTTCTATTGAAAATTTACGAAATAATTACAATACATTACAGATCGTCTCTGCTCTATTTTGCAGGTGAAGTGTCGGAAAAGAATTTCTGGAGCGGGCGGCGGGAATCGAACCCGCGTCATTAGCTTGGAAGGCTAAGGTCTTACCACTACACAACGCCCGCTCAGCAAGAACACCACCTATTTCATACAAAAAATGACGTCAAGAGGATGTTTGTTCAGATTGCGCTGTACTCCTGTGTTTCCTAGACCTCTTGTATCTCCCCAAGAACACAGCAGTGTACCTCGATTCACCAGAGGTTTGGCTTCTAGGCACTACACAACAAGCTGGCGTTGTCCATGAAACACACCGCTACTCTGACAACGGAGCTTTGGTTGTTTTCATGTATTGCTTTGCAAGTTTAATGTTTCTCTGGCTTGATTTCTCACATCATCTGTGCAGCCTATAAGTGAAATTCGAGTGCGCCATATCTCCATAAGATGTGTGCAAATTATAGGTTTTCGAGATTTAATGATGGGTTTTGATGCCAACCTCCTAATTCGTGAGAAGAGGTTTGCAGCGGGTGAACTTCTGATCAGATCCCATAGAAATCAGCAGGCTAAAACGTGAGGACGATGACACTCCCCGCCACGCGTCGTCAACAGATGTCCCTTAGCTATGTACAGGCGAGCGATCGTGACAAGGTGCTGCAGTTTTGTCGTGCGGCTCATAACG
Source organism: Ruegeria sp. G10 (assembly GCF_056533645.1). Classification (NCBI taxonomy): domain Bacteria; kingdom Pseudomonadati; phylum Pseudomonadota; class Alphaproteobacteria; order Rhodobacterales; family Roseobacteraceae; genus Ruegeria; species Ruegeria sp. G10. The sequence continues at coordinate 236,163 of NZ_JBQFOQ010000006.1, forward strand.
AGAGCATCTTTAAGGACATACCGTTTTCGGAGCGAAAGTTTGATAAACTGTTTCAGGAGGTCATGCGCAATCCCGAGCGTCATCTCGGTTTGAAGGCGCAACTGTGTGATCAGATCCTGGGTGTTCTTCATTGCAGCCTTGGGGGTTACTTTGTGGGCGACGGTGCCCGAGTGGCAAGTGTGACCATGTTGAACATCGACAAGAATGTGCGCTCGACTGTGTTGGGCGGAAAAGCGGCTCTGCGACTGGTGCGAGAGCTTGAGAAATGGGCGCGGTCCAAATCTGCAGACTATGTCTTGTTTTACGTCACCTCAGGGGAAACTCTGCCAAAGACGGATCGGTTCTTCAGAAAGCTTGGGATGACAACGCTAGGGGGGAACTATGGGAAGAAAATCGTGCAATGACTGAAGAAATGTTGACGTCTCAGAGTGTGTTTGAGAACGAAAGTATTCATAGCTGCAAGATAAGGACTGGAGTTTAGCTGAAATGAAAATCCCAGATGTAGCTAGAGTCCTGTTGGCTGTGCTTCTTTTTGTAGTATCAGCGCTTTCGTTTTTTGGATTGCCATTTTTGTTGAGAGGAGTTTTTCGGCCAGAGCTTGTAATGGCCGCTTGTTTTGTGGCGTTGGTATTTTCAATGATCTTAATCAAAAAGTATTTTGAGAAATGGGTGAGGAACAATGGGACCAAATAACGCGTTTCGTACGAATTTTGTGGAAGCAAAGAACTCTGGCTACAGTGTTAGGTTTTTCGAGGGTCTTGATGGAAGTAGCGCGGTAAGAATTTCGGGAGATTATAAGACTCCAAACCCGATAGAGCAGTTCTTGAACTGGTTCGATGGCTCCGTAAGCGACATTGATATTTCGGCAAAAGGAAAAATAGGAAACGGTGTGCATGGCGCTTCTGTTGCGTTTACTGGAAGCCCAGGCAAGGTAGTCAATGCATTTGAGGGAAAACTGGATTTATCTGAGGGCGCAGTTAAACTTGGAGACGTATCAGTTGCATTTTCTTACAATATGATTGGTGCCGAAGCGACTTTTGATATTTATGCTGATGGTGATGAGAGCTTCTTAAACAATTTGGACTTTCAGGAGGTTTTCGCTGGTGTTCAGTCGATAGTCGGTACCCACGCAGAGGTTCTGGGTATTGGTTTAGGTGCCGTGGATACGACCAAGGCAGGTTTTATTGTAAGAGAAGATGGAATATACATCGTTGGTAGCTTGCAGGGTGAGCTGGGTCTATTAATTTACGGTGATGCCTCATTAACCGGTTACTACGAAAAAAAAGTCCACAGTTTTAACCCCGAGTGTTTTTTATCTGGTACGCCGGTTTTGTTGTGGCCTGCGGGTTTGCCTCTGCATTTTGATAGTGGCGATGTTTCCGCCACTGTTTCTGATGCTGGTGTTTGTGCGTCGTTGGACGCGAATAGGGATGTTTCGGGGGCGACTAGTTCGTTTGATGAGGCTTTAGTTGTTTCCCGGTCGATCTCGAAGCCGATAGAATCCGTTGAAGCGGGTGAGGCTCTGGTCGCGTTTCGGACTGCAGACGACGAGGATCAGTCCGGGGCAGACATTAGAATATTCCCCTACTTTGCAGTCGAAGATTTCAAATAGGGAGAATTGGTTACAGTGGAATTGACCTATGATCCAAATGATGAAGCTCGTTGTCTATCTAACGCGCGACTTGGTTGCTACAAACATACTCAGGTATATCGAGGTCTAACTAATACTTCCATTATAGTATTATATGATATGTGGCCTTGCGCAATTGCAACCTTAGATTGCTATAGATAAACGCACTAAAAAGGAAGTGGTATGTCATCAACTCAACCTCGCAAGCTTAAGAGCGCAAAATGATACCGTCTTGGAAAGAAATTAGAGCATATGTCGATGCGAAGAACGGTGGTGGGAAACTCCTACGTGCATATGCATTAGTTCTATGCGGGTATTTAGTGTTGGTTGGATACGTTATTTTCAAACCAGCTTTCTATCTAGAAAGCAAATCCAGCTACTTCGTACCACTCTTTGTCTGGCTGGCGCCGCCATTGGTACTTTGGGCTTTCATTAGGGAAGTAAATAATTTTTCGAGAAAACAAAGAAACAAAGGCTCAGATTAAAAGTGGATAACGAAGACAATAGTGAACACAATGGTATCGATAAACTCGGTGCTATTGCAAATACGACAATTGGAATTGCAAGCATGGACGCTGCTGGCAACGTGCCGAGAGGACCCGGAATAATTGGGGGGGCAGTAGAGTTTGGCTCTTCTTTAGCAGCCCAATCGACGGACGGTCTTACTCCTCGAGACGTTGCTGAAACGGTAGGCGAAGTGACGGTTGGCGGCGTAGTTGGATCGATGGTGGCAGGCGCTTTGAGAGGTGTTGCCGGGGGGCCACTTTCTGCGATAGGAGGAGCTGCGTTTGGGTTTATTACCGGCCCAGCTGGAAAAAAGTTTGGTGGATTAGCCTACGATGCAATCGTTGATATGCATACGCCTCGCGAAGATCCAGCAGGTGGTTCTGGCAAGGTATCAAATGTTCCGGGAAGCGCGAGCGTTCCTGGCTACGAAGGGCGCTTCGAGGATGGTAAGGGACTGCGCTATGGCGATGAACTTAACACTGTCTGACGTCAGCACCAATGGGACAGTTTAAGTCGATTTGATAAGAGAGGGTTTCTGGCTCATCGTAACCGCCAAGGAGTGGAGATGAGA
>NZ_JBQFOQ010000007.1:0-235242 GCF_056533645.1 Ruegeria sp. G10
AACCTCACCCGCCTTGGGGCCTTCGAGGTTCACCTCCATCACTTCCAAAGGTTTGCCCGCCTGAACGGCGACGGCAGCACGGGTACGCATATGGCTTGTCTCCCTGTCTTATTTGCCCCGACCCTGCGTCAAATACAGGGTGTTTTCAACTGCGCTTTCGTGACAGGTTGGCTAAAGCTTTGATATTTCAGAAACGACATTGCCGTAAAAAGGAACGCCAATGCACCGATTTATTCCAATCCTGTGCCTGTTGGCAGCCTGCGCCGAGACCACTGGACCCGAGACTACGCCACCCGGGCCCGCGACTTCGCCTGTTGATCTGGCCTTTTGCGAAGGAGAGCCCTTTGCCAATGCTGTGGGCCAGCCACTCTCGGACATTCAGACCCAATTGCCCGAGCGATCACGCATATTGGGCCCAGACGGCATCGCAACGCAGGATTACCGCATCGACAGGTTGAACGTGTTCGTGAATGGGGCGGGCGTGATCCAAAGGCTCAGCTGCGGCTGACGTCACTTGCCACGATAGACCAGAATATCGGGCAAATAGTCGATCAGGCGAACCACCCAAGAAAACGGGGCCGGGAAATCGGTACGGAAGCGGCGCCGGGACATGGCGCGCAGAACGCGGTCGGCGGCGTCCTCGGGCGTCATCAGCATAGGCATCTTGAAACTGTTCTTGTCGGTCAGGCGGGTCTTGATGAAGCCCGGATTGACGATGCGCACGGTCACGCCAGTGCCCGCCAGATCATGGCGCATGGTCTCGGCCAAAGAAATCAGCGCCGCTTTGCTGGCTCCGTAAGAGATCGCGTTGGGTAGGCCGTGATACCCGGCCAGCGACCCGATCAGAGTGATGTCCCCGCGACCTCGGCGCACAATATCCGGGACCGTTTCCCCCAAAACCCGAAGCGCACCGTTATAGTTGACGTCGCTGATCATCAAAGCGGCTTCGGTATCCCAGGACGCAGTGGTGATCGGCTCATAGGCACCGGCGTTGTATACAATCGCGTCAAAGGCGCCAGCCGCAGCCACAGCATCACGGATAGTGCCAAGGTCCGTTACATCCAGCGGTAGCGCGCGCGCATTGGGCAAGGTGTTGCAGATGTCGGTCAGCCGATCCTGATTGCGGGCCGACAGGATCAGATGCGCACCTGCACCGCTCAGTTTTTCGGCCAGCGTTCGGCCAAGGCCTTCGCTCGCACCGATGATCCAGTAGGTTTTTCCGTCAAAGCTGCTCATACCCGGGCCATTCATGATTTGCTGAGGGATGTACGACCCAACAATACGGTTGGATCACGAAGCCTGGTTGGTTTTGGGCTGCATGTAACCAGACATCACAACATAGTGCGGCACCGAAAAACTGCTAATCCAATTGATCCATCCCCCCCTATCCTGCGTATCCTGTTGTAAATACCGAATAACGAGGATGGAATGTTCGACGAAACCCGGGGCGTACGCAAGAAAATCGCAGTAGTTGGCGCAGGCATTTCAGGTCTCTCCGCAGCTTATTACCTTTCTGAAAACCACGATATCACCGTGTTCGAGGCCGAGCCCCGACTGGGCGGCCACGCCCGCACGGTTATGGCAGGCCGCAATGGTGATCAGCCGGTCGATACCGGCTTTATCGTGTTCAACTATGCCACCTACCCATACCTGACCCGGCTGTTCGATGAGTTGAACGTGCCCGTCACGAAAAGCGAAATGAGCTTTGGCGCAACCATCGACAATGGCCGCATCGAATACGGGCTGAACAACCTGCGCACGCTGACGGCGCAGAAGCGCAACCTTGCACGGCCTGCCTATTACAAGATGATCGCCGACATCCTGCGCTTCGGCAAAGAAGCGCCCGAAGCTGCCCAGGACGATGACACCACGATCGGAGAGCTGGTGGATCAGCTGCGCCTCGGCCATTGGTTCCGGCACAATTACCTGATGCCCATGTGCGGCGCGATCTGGTCAACGCCGGTCGAGTTTGTCGATCAGTTCCCGGCCCGCTCGCTGGTGCAGTTCTTTCGCAACCATGCGCTGTTGGCTTCGGGACGTGCCAATCAGCACCAGTGGTACACGGTCAAAGGCGGCAGCATCGAATATGTGCGCCGGATCGAGGCCGCGTTGCGCACCCGGGGGGCCGACATTCGTCTGGCCTCGCCCGTTCAGCGGATCGAACGTCATGATCTGGGTGTCACGGTGCATGCCGGCGGCGAAGCCGATCTGTTTGATGAAATCATTCTGGCCACCCATTCCGATCAGTCCCTCGCCATTCTTGGCGATACGGCGACCGAAGATGAGAAAGCCGCGCTTGGAGCGATCAAGTATCAACCGAACAAAGCCATCCTTCACTGTGATCCCCGGCAGATGCCGCGCCGCCGCGCCTGCTGGTCCAGCTGGACCTACCGGTCGCAAAAAGGCAATGTTGGGGTCACATATTGGATGAACAGGCTTCAGAACATTCCAGACAGCGATCCGCTGTTTGTGACGCTGAACGCCGCCTCAGAGATTCCTGCGGATAAAATCTATGATCAGGTCGAGTTTGCCCATCCGGTGTTCGACAAAGCCGCCCTGCGCGCACAAGGGCAAATCCGCGAGATGCAGGGACAGAACCGAACCTGGTTTGCCGGTGCCTATAACAGGCACGGCTTTCACGAAGACGGGATTGCCAGCGCGATGTATGTTGTCGAACGCATCACCGGCACCCCGCAAATCATCGGAGCTGACAATGGCATTTCTGACGAAGAACCGGCCGTTCCTGCCTCGGCTTAACCTTGGCGCGGCTTTGCTGTCGCTTGCGCTGCTGACCCCCGGCGGGTTGGCGGCGTCGCCCGTGTTTGGTGTCCTCAACGATGCTGAATTGCGCGGCACCGCCACTTATCGTTATCTGGGCTTTCCGCTATACGATGCGCAACTCTTCACCAAGGGCGGTGCGCCCCTGAAGTGGAGCGACGATTTCGGCCTTGAGCTGCTCTATCGCCGCAATGTGACGAAGAAGGCGCTGATCAACTCGACCCTGGACGAGATGAAGCGCATCGGACGCGCCGCCCCTGTGCGCGATCAGCTTGAGGTCTGTTTCAACGCGGTCCGCAAGGGCGACCGCTATCTGGCGATCTCGCAAGGGCCTGACAAGGTTGAATTCTGGCTGAACGGGCAAAAGCTGTGCACGATGTCCTATCCGGGCATCAAACGCAGCTTCATGTCGATCTTTCTGGGCGAAAACACCCGGTCCGCAGCCTTTACGCAGGCGTTGCGAGGGAATTGATGCTGTATCCGCGGGTCAGCCTGTATGCGCTGATGCTGGCTGCGGCGGGCATCCCGCTTTACATCCACCTGCCGCGCTTTGCGGCGGTAAACCTTGGCATAGGTTTGGGCGTGATCGGCACTGTGCTGCTGGTCATCCGGCTGATCGATCTGGTGCAGGACCCGCTGATCGGCTGGGCGATTGACCGCTGGCCCGGGGCGCAGGTCCTGTTTGCCGCCGCCGCTGCGCTGGGTTTGGCCATCGGGTTTCCCTTGCTCTTTGGACTGCCAGAAGGGGCCAATATTACCGCATTAGTGTCTGTTTTGATCCTTCTGTTCTCTGCCTACAGCCTTGGAACCATCCTGCTTTACGGCCGCAGCGCGACGCTGGCCAAACAGTCCACCCCAAAAGAGCTGATGCGGCTGGCCGCCTTCCGTGAGGGCGGCCAACTGACCGGTGTTGTCATTGCCGCAGCCGCACCCGCATTGTTCGTGGCGCTGGGTGCCGGCGCGCAGGGATACCCGGCCTTCGGCCTTTTCCTTGGCATTTTGGCCGTAGTGACCTTGGTCGTGACCCTGCCGATGTGGAGGCGCAGTCCAGTCACCGGACAAGCGTTGTCGTTTTCAGGGCTGGGACAAGCCGGGGCATTGCGACTGCTCGTTCTGGCACTGGTGAACAGCCTGCCTGTGGCGATCACCTCGACCCTGTTTCTGTTCTTTGTCGAGGACCGGCTGCAATTGCCCGGAAAAGCCGGACCGCTTCTGATCCTGTTCTTCCTCAGCGCGGGGCTAAGCGTGCCGTTCTGGGCCAGGCTCAGCAACCGGATTGGCCCGAAACAGACTCTGATTATTGCGATGCCGCTGGCCATTCTTGGCTTTGTCGGGGCTGCGCTTCTGGCCCCCGGAAACCTGGTGGGTTTCGCCCTTATCTGCCTCGCCTCGGGGGCGGCTCTGGGCGCCGATATGGTGGTCCTGCCCGCCATGTTCTCGGTCGTTCTGACCCGCGCGGGTCTGAACGCGTCCGCCGCTTTCGGCATCTGGTCCTTTGCGGGCAAGCTGGGACTGGCGCTGGCCGCCTTTTTCACTCTGCCGCTGCTGGAACGCAGCGGTTTCACGCCCGGGCAGGCCAATTCGGCTGAGGCGTTGAACACGCTCACCCTCGCCTATGCGGTACTGCCCTGCATTCTGAAACTCGGAGCGTTTGGCATGGTCCTGACGCTCCCGACGGAGGTCTCTGCCAAATGAAAACGCTCCTGATCTGTCTACTCGCCGTTTTTGCGCTGTTTGCCGTAAAGAACCGGTTCCTTAGTTTCCGGTCGCAATCACCGTCGGACTATAGCGGCACCGGGCCCGAATTCTCGCTGAAAGATAACCTGAACGGGGAAATCCTGTCCGAAGGGCTGATCTATGGCCCCAACGGCAAGATGTCGAACAGCTTTGTCGCGCGTATGGTGGGCGACTGGGACGGCAATACCGGGACACTGTCCGAGTATTTCACCTATTCCAACGGCAAGCAGATGACCCGCAAATGGTACCTGACAATGGGCACCGGCAACACATTTACCGCGACGGCAGATGATATCGTGGGCGAGGGCAAGGGCGTGATCTCGGGCGCGGCCGTGAAGCTGACCTATCGCATCATCCTGCCCGAGGATGCGGGCGGGCACACGCTGGATGTGACCGACTGGATGTATCTGACCGAAAACGGCGCGATCATGAACCGGTCCGAGATGCGCAAATTCGGGATCAAGGTCGCTGAACTGGTCGCTACGATGCGTCCGGCCCCCGAGGTGAAATCGGCCCATCTGCATGGTGCAAACGGCCACGATACAGACTCTGAACTGAGGCCTCTGCAATGATTGCCCGCCGGACCATTTTCGCGGTTGTCGTGCTCGCAGGGCTTGTCGTGCTGTCCGCCTGCTCGGCCAAACCGCGCATCCCAAATACCTTCCTGTCAGATCGCCAATTGAACCTTGAAGAATTCTTTGAGGGCAAGACCGTCGCTTACGGACAGTTTCAGGATGTGCTGGGCAACGTCCCGCGCCGCTTTACGGTCGACATAGACGGCACATGGGATGGCGAAACGCTGACGCTGGTCGAGGATTTTATCTATGATGACGGGGCCACCGAGCAACGCATCTGGACCCTGACCAAGACCGGCGAAGACAGCTGGACCGGCGCCGCCCCCGGTGTGCTGGGCACCGCCAGCGGTGTCGAGCGGGGCGATACGTTCAACTGGAAGTACAAGATAGACCTACCCGTCAAAGACGGCACCATGCGTGTCGATTTCGATGACTGGATGTGGCTTTTGTCCGATGATCGTCTGTTGAACAGAGCCTATGTCTCGCGTTTTGGCGTGCGCCTGGGCGAGGTTATTCTGTTCTTTGAAAAGAAATAGCCACCCCACCAAAGCAACCGGCGGGGTGTGATAAGATCAAACGGTGCCGCCAAGGCTGCCCTCAAGCTCGACCATTTCCTGACCCCCGGCCATCAGGTCCTGCAGCTCTTCGGGGGTGATCTGGCCACGCTGTGCCGTGCCCAGCGTCTGACCACGGTTGAGAACGGTAAAGCGATCCCCCACAGCAAGCGCATGGCGGACGTTGTGCGTGATGAAGACAACGGCGATACCCTGCTTGCGCACCTTGTCGATGGTCGCCAGCACGTTGGCCGTCTGACGTACACCAAGCGCCGAGGTCGGTTCGTCCAGGATCAGAACCTTGGCCCCGAAATGCACCGCCCGCGCAATGGCTACCGTCTGGCGTTCACCGCCGGACAAGGTGCCGACTGCCTGATCGGGACCGCGCAGGTTGATCCCCATCTTCTTCATTTCTTCCATCGTGACGGTGTTGGCATAATCATGATCGAAGAAATTGATCGGGCCAATCTTCTTAACCGGTTCATTCCCCATGAAGAAATTGCGCGAGACGGACATCAAAGGGATCATCGCCAGATGCTGGTGCACCGTCGCGATCCCAGCCTCGATCGCATCGCGCGGATCGGTGAAGTGCATGGGCTTGCCTTCAAACAGGATCTCTCCGTGCGTAGGCTGATGCACGCCCGACATGGTTTTGATGAAGGTCGACTTTCCCGCGCCGTTGTCGCCCAGAAGACAGTGACATTCACCGGGGAACACATCCACCGAGACCCCCGCCAGCGCAATCACACTGCCAAAGTGCTTTTCGATGTTCTTCATCTGGATAATGGGTGCATGTTCGGGATTCATATCAACGCTCTCCCGTAATGATGCGGCGGATATAGGTGTTGAGGATCACAGCCCCCAGCAGGATCACGCCAAGGAAGACCCTAAACAACGAGCTTTCGACGCCCGCAAAGAACAGACCCTGCTGCACCACGCCAAAGATCAGCGCGCCCAGCGCCGCCCCGAGGACTGAGCCGTAGCCTCCGGTCAGAAGCGCGCCGCCAATGACCACCGCAATGATCGCCTCGAACTCTTTCAGTAGACCCCGGTCGGCACCCGCCGAGCCGAACTCCATCACCTGACAGACGGCGAAGACGGTGGCGCAGAAGGCGGTGAACATGAACATCAGAATCTTGACCCGGTTCACAGGTACACCCGAGTTGCGTGCTGCCTCGGCATCCCCACCCGAGGCAAAGATCCAGTTACCAAACCGTGTCTTGGTCAGCAGAACGTGACCAAAGATGATCAACCCGATGGCCCAGACGATCAGCATGGGCACACCGTCGACAACCGGCTGCCCTGCACGGGTACCGCGCTCGAATACGGCGATGATCCCGGCGTCGCCCAGCCACTGGAACAGCCCTTGCAGGATTTTGCCGCCGAAGATCGGGGCCAGCCAATCGCCTTCGGCTGCGTCCTTAACACCGCCGATGATGGTTTTGCGCTCGATCACCTGAGGCAGGAAGATGGTGAAGCCGCGCAGGATGAACAGGAAGGCCAGCGTCACGATGAAACTGGGCAGCCCGGTCCGGACCACGATCCAGCCATTCAGCGCTCCGATGGCGACGGCCATGGCGAAGGTGACGATGATTGCCATCCACACCGGCCAGCTGAGCGTGACCGAGAAGATCGCAATCATCATGCCGGAAAAGCCGATCATTGATCCGACGGACAGGTCGAACTCACCTGCGATCATCAGAAGGCACGCGCCGACCGCGATGATCATGAACTGCGCCGAGACAACCGACCAGTTCATCATGCCCTGGGCGTTGAACATGCCGCTGTCAAAGGCGAATAGCAGGAAGAAGGTGAAGACCGCGACGGTGCCGACCATCCCGCCCAGTTCAGGCCGGATCAGAGCCTTGCGCAAGGGCGAGATCTCTTTGATCCGTTCGTCGGTTAACGTCGTGTTTTGAGCAGACTCGCCCATGAGAGCGCTCCTCCGATAAAAACAGTGATTTGCGTCAGAAAACTGTCAGCGGGCGCCCCGGTTGCAGGGCACCCGCGTTGCAAGAATTAGCGGTACTCGCCAGCGAATTCTTCGATCTTGGTCAGGCCATCCGCAGTTACGAAACCGGGGCCCGAGTTGATGTTGTTGCCGGGCAGAACGCCGTAACGGTGGTAATTCGCCATCACGACAACCGGCAGGTAAGCCTGCAGGAAGGGCTGCTGGTCGATACCCCACTGGATCACGCCGGATTTGATGCCTTTGACGATTTCACCACCCAGATCGAAGGTGCCGAAATAGATGTCACCGGCCATACCGTTTTCTTCCAGCGCCAAAATGGTCGGGTCAGCCGAGGTCGGGCCAAGCGTCAGAACCGCTTCGGTGTCCGGGTTGGCCGACAGATAGGCCAGCACGCGGTTCTTGATCTCGGCGGGGTCCTGACCGGCATCGATCATCTGATCGCCCAGTTCGATGCCCAGACCATCCGCAAAGCCCTGGCAGCGCTCCTGGCTCGAGGGCTGAACGATATAGTGGTTCACGCACAGGAACGAGCCGATGCCGTCACCCTTGGCCCGCTGGCCCGCCGCGAAACCGGCGTCATATTCGGGCTGACCCACATACATCAGTGCACCCACTTCACGGGCCTGATCCGGTGTGCCGGTGTTCATGATGATCACATCCACACCCGCGTCGACAGCCGATTTGATCGGGCCGCTCAGCACATCATAATCCGCCAGCGTGGTGATGATCCCGTTGGGGCCCGAAGCTGCCGCCTGATCGATGATCCGCGCCATGTCGGCCAGGTCACCAGTGGGCGGATTGCGATATTCAACCTCAACACCCATCTGATCGCCCGCCAGCGCGATACCGTTCTTGATCGTGTTCCACCAGCTGTCGCTGTCTGGTGCGTGGCTGACCAGAATGTACTTCTCGCCCTCCGCCGCAACGCTTGTGGCTGCGATCAGCGGCGTCGCAGCGACCACCGCCGCCAGCGCCAGCTTCTTCGTCAGTGATGTCATGATGTCCTCCCAAAAACTCATGTTATCGCGGATTGAGGCGGTTCTTCGCACCTCTCCGAGTCGTGTTAGAGCACATCCGTCAAAATTTTGCAACCGGTTGCAAAAGATATTGAACCTGTTTCATACTGTATCTGCCCGAGATTAAGGGTAAGAGGGCTATCACCAAACGCGGGAAGGTCAGGCAGATCATGGCTGTCACATTGAAAGAGGTTGCAGAGCGCGCGGGTGTATCCCGGTCAGCTGTGTCGCGCACTTTCACCGACGGGGCCTCGGTATCCGACAAGATGCGCCGCAAGGTCGAGAAGGCCGCGCAGGAGTTGGGATACAGCCCCAACGCGCTGGCCTCGTCGCTGACGACAGGGCGCACCAAGCTGATCGGACTGGTGTCGAACAACTTTCACAATCCGATCTTTCTGCAGGTCTTCGATCTGTTCACCCGGGGGCTGCAGGATCGCGGCTTGCGCCCCTTGCTGGTGAACCTCACCGATGAGGTTGAGCCCGAGAACTCGGTTCGGATGCTGCGTCAGTATTCGGTTGATGGCGTTGTCGTGGCATCCTCGACCCTGCCACCGGGCTTTGCCAAGGCATTCCGCGATGCGGGCGTGCCGGTGGTGCACAGCTTTGGCCGGTCATCATCGTCGCCGCAGGTGCATGTGGTTGGAATCGACAACGTTGAATGTGGGCGCATGGCCGCTCGTGAACTGGTCGCGCGCGACTATGGCAAGGTGGCCTTTCTGGGCGGGCCCGAAGCCGCAACATCGACGCAGGATCGCCATGCGGGTTTCATGTCGGAAATGGCGCTGCACCCTGAGATCACCGTGACCTGCTCTTTCGCCGAGGCTTACTCGTTCGACGCGGGCCGACAGGAAATGCTGCGACTGCTGAAATCTGAACGGGCCGAGGCCTATTTCTGCGGTGACGACGTGTTGTCCATCGGTGTCCTGTCGGCGGTTTTGGACAGCGGCCTGAACGTGCCTGACGATATCGGCATCATCGGTCTGAACGATATGGAGATGGCCCGGTGGGAGAACATCGACCTCACCACCATTCATCAGCCGATCAGACAGATCGTCAGTTCGTCGATTGAGCTTATGGTGGCGACCCTGCGGGAACCCGACCGGTATCCCGAGGCACGTATCTTCCCCTGCTCGGTGGTGGAACGGGGCACATTGCGCCCCGTGCCTGAAGGTTAACGGAACATCGGCGGACGGGCATCCATCCACGCGCTGCCCTGCTTGGCAGACGCAACCGCAGTGTGCACCGCAGCCATCGACCGCACTCCGTCTGCTGCATTGGGCAACCCGTCGCGGAGTTCTCCGGCAATCGCATCGGCCAGATCGCAGTAGATATTCGCAACCGCCAGCGGGAACCCCTCGGGATGCGCAATCGCCACGCGGCTGAGACGTTGCGCATCTTCATGCAACCCGCCCTCACCCTTTTCGATGATCTGCAAGCGCCCACCGACGGGCGTATAGATCAACTGGTTCGGCTGTTCGGACGCCCAGCGCAGGCCACCGGTTTCCCCGAACACCTGAATGTCGAACCCGTGCTGGCGACCGATGGCCACCGAGGACGTCCATAGGCGGCCAACTGCGCCTTTGGCCGTGCGGAAGTTGACCATGGCGTCATCTTCCAACTCGCGGCTGCCGATGGTTGAGGCGAAATCGGCAGACAAAGTCTGAACCTCATCATCGGCAATGAACCCGGCCATATGCATCGCGTGGATGCCGCAATCAGCGAACTGGCCGGACACGCCCGCCATCGCCGGATCATAGCGCCAGCGGACGCGCGGATTATCGGCATCGGTGGCGTCGCCGTGATGGCCATGACTGAAGTTGGTGACGACCAGACGGACCTTGCCGATCTCACCTGCGCGGACCATCGCGCGGGCCTGCCGCACCATAGGATAGGCGGAATAGCAGTAGTTGACCGCGCAGATCTTGCCGGTTTTCTCGGCCACCTTGACGATCTCTTCGCCCTCTTCCACGGTCATGGTCATGGGCTTTTCACACAGCACATTAAACCCGGCCTCGAGAAAGGCTTTGGTGATCTCGAAATGTGTTGCGTTCGGCGTGGCCACAGTGACCAGATCGATCCGGTCGTCCCGCCCGCGCTCACCTTCCAGCATCTCGGTCCAGTCGCCATAGGCCCGGTCTGCCGCGATGCCCAATCGTTGCGCATATTCGCGCCCGATATCGGGCCGGTGATCCAGCGCCCCAGCAGCGAATTCGAAATGCCCGTCTGCCAGCGCGCCCAGCCGGTGCGCCGGCCCGATCTGGCTGCCTTCGCCACCACCGATCATGCCCCATTTCAGTTTGGTCATGCTCTGGGCCTCCTTAGCTGAAACCAATGGATTCAAGGTATTCGCGGTTCTTCCGAGCATCGCCGACCGGGTCGGGATCCAGCGTCGGGTCACAGTCCTGTTCCACCGTGCACCATCCGGTGAACCCTGCATCCAGCAGCACTTGACGGACGGTCGGAAAGTCCACGTCGCCCTCACCCAGATTGCAGAAAATTCCCTGCCCGCAGGCATCGTAAAAGCCTGTCCGGTTGGCGATCACATCTGCCTTTACAGTCGGTGAGATATCCTTGAAGTGCATGTACGAAATCCGGTCAACGTAACGCTGCATGAAGCTCACGGGATCAAACCCGGCATAGGAATGATGGCCCGTGTCGAAGCAGATTTTCAGCAGGCTTTCGTCCACCTCATCCAGCAGCCGTTCCAGCTCGGGCTCAAAATCCATGAAACCCGCCGCGTGGGCGTGCATGCCCACGGTCAGCCCGTATTCCTCAGCGCCAATGCGCGCGCTTTCGGCAAGGCGATCCCGGAAAGCGGTCCATTCGGCCTTGTCCATCTGCTCGGCCTCATTCGCACGGCCAGCGGTCGGCGCGCGACGGGGTGAGATCGCGTCGATCAGCACCAGATGCTGCGCACCATGTGCCTTCAACGCGCGCGCGGTGCGGTGGGTGGCGTACAGCACATCCTCCCACGCGTCGGGGTCGTGATAGTTGCGGAACACCACACCGCCGATCAGTTCCAGATCATGCTCGGCCAGCGCATCGGCCAGGATCGCAGGGTCTTCGGGCATGAAACCCACCGGGCCCAGCTCGATGCCCTTATACCCCGCCTCGGCACATTCGCTGAGAACGGATTTCCAATGCGGGTTGCGCGGGTCCTGCGCAAATTCCACGCCCCACGAACAGGGCGCATTGCCAATTCTGATGCTCATCTTGTCTTGTCTCCGATGCTCAGAAATCTTCGATGTTTTTCCAGCTTTCATCCGTCGACGACGCCAGCGCCGCAGCGACGATCCGGTTGACCTCATGCCCGTCGCGGAAGGTTGGCCAGACCGGCTCACCTGTCTCGATCGCGTGCAGGAAGTCGCGCGCTTCGATAATGATCTGATCCTGATAGCCGGTGCCATGGCCCGGCCCTTGGCAAAACGGCTCATAGTCGGGGTGCGCGGGGCCGGTCAGGATTTTGCGGAAGCCACGTTCAGCCTCGGGACCGTCCATGCGATAGAGCCACAATGCATTCTGATCCTCCTGATCAAAGCGGATCGCACCCTTGGTGCCGCTGATCTCATAGGCGTAGCCCATCTTGCGCCCGGTCGCGATGCGGCTGAAATACATCGACCCCATCGCTCCATTAGCGAAACGTACCATCATCTGGGCATGATCGTCGTTGTCGACCTCACCGCCCGGACGGGTTTTGTGCACGGTCTCGACCTCGGCCATCACGCGGTTGATCGGTCCGATCAATGCCAGCGCGGCGTTGATCATATGCGGGGCAAGATCACCCATCGTGCCGTTGGACATTCCCGAAGTGCGCCATGTGGCGGGGGCCTGCGGGTCGGCGTAGAAGTCCTCGGTGTGCTCACCCCGGAACCATGTGACGTCACCGATTTCTCCGTCTGCAATCAGCCTGCGCGCATGTTGGCTGGCGGGCGTGCGGATATAGTTGAAGCCGACCATGTTGGCGACACCCGAGGCCTCGGCTGCCTTCACCATGGCATCGCCATCTTCCATCGACGCGCCCAGAGGTTTCTCGCACAGAACCGGCTTGCCCAGTGCGAGAGCCGCCAGAGCGATCTGACGGTGCGTTTCCTGAGGGGTCGCGATCACAATGGCCTCGACCTTGGGATCGTTCACCAGCGCCTGCCAATCGTCGGTCGCGCGAGCGAAACCGTAGGCCTGACGATACCGCTCGGCGCTTTCGGGCGAGGACGCACACACCATCTCCAACCGGGGGCGCAGGCCCGTGTTGAACACGGCACCAACCGAGGTCATGGCAACCGCATGGGCCTTGCCCATATATCCGCCGCCCAGAATGCCAATGCCGATCTCTGCCATTCCGACGCCCTCCTCCGCTTTTTCTTGAAAACCATTTGCAACCGGTTGCAAAACTTGTATCGTGAGAATAGGACTCTCGCAAGCTGCATTCGGCACAGCACCGCAATTTTCCTAGAGGAGCCCGCAGACATGTCCGCGCAACACGACACTGTTTACCTGACAACGGCGCAGGCGATCATTCGCTGGCTGTCGAACCAGTTCATCGAGATCGACGGGCAGGAATATCGGTTATGTGGCGGGGGTTTCGGGATCTTTGGCCATGGCAATGTGACCTGCCTTGGCGAGGCGCTGAACACGGTGCGGGACGAGCTGCCGCTGTATCGCGGGCAGAACGAACAGAGCATGGGATTCGCCGCCGCAGGCTATGCCAAACAATGGCTGCGTCAGCGATTCATGTTCTGCACCGCCAGCGCGGGGCCCGGTACTGCGAATCTGCTGACGGCTGCGGGTCTGGCCCATGCCAACCGCCTGCCGATGCTGATGCTGTGCGGAGACACGTTTATCACCCGCTTGCCGGACCCGGTTTTGCAGCAGATGGAAAATTTCAACGATCCGACCTTTGGCCTGAACGACGCGTTCAAGCCAGTCAGCCGGTACTGGGACCGTATCACCCATCCGGCGCAGGTTATTCAATCGCTGCCCGCTGCCATCGCGACGATGCTGGACCCGGGTGATTGCGGGCCTGCCTTCCTCGGGCTGCCGCAGGATGTGCAAGGCTGGACCTATGACTACCCGGTGAAATTCTTCGAGAAGAAGGTGCATCGCATTCGCCGCCAAGCGCCCGATGCGGATGAGATTGCCGATGCAGCTGCCGCTCTGGCCGGTGCGAAACGCCCGATGATCATCGCAGGTGGCGGCGTGCAGTATTCGCAAGCCGTGGCCGAGTTGACCGAGTTTGCCGAAAAGCACCAGATTCCGGTCGTAGAAACCATCGCAGGCCGCGCCAATATGCTGGCGACCCATCCGCTGAATATCGGCCCGATTGGCGTGACCGGATCGGACAGCGCCAACACCATTGCGGAGCAGGCCGATGTGATCGTCGCCATCGGAACGCGCCTGCAGGATTTCACGACCGGATCATGGACGGCTTTTGCCAAGGATGCTCAGTTCATCTCGATCAACGCCGCGCGGCATGATGCGGGCAAACATATGTCGCTGCCGATTGTTGGGGATGCCAAGCTATCGATTCAGGCTCTGACACAGGCTGTTGACTACAAAGCGCCACAGGATTGGGTATCGCTGGCGCAAGATGAGCGGCATAAGTGGGATGCCTATGTGGCCGAGAATGTCTCATACGGAAACCGCCCGAATTCCTACGCTCAGGCCATCGGCGTGGTGAACGATCTTTGCGATACGCGCGACCGCGTGGTGGCCGCTGCCGGGGGTCTGCCTGCGGAGGTTACCGCCAACTGGCGCACATTGGATATCGGCACGGTCGATGTGGAATTCGGCTTCTCCTGCATGGGCTATGAAATCGCAGGTGCATGGGGCGCACGCATTGCCCAGTCCGAGCGCGAACCCGACAATGACACCATCACCTTCTGCGGTGACGGGTCCTACCTGATGCTGAATTCAGACATCTATTCCTCGGTTCTGAGCCGCAAGAAGATGATCGTTTTGGTGCTGGACAATGGCGGATTTGCGGTCATCAACAAGCTGCAGAACAACACAGGCAACGAAAGCTTCAACAACCTGCTGGAAGACTGCCCCACCATCCCCGAAGCCTTCGGCGTCGATTTCGCGGCCCATGCGGCCTCGATGGGGGCGACCAGCGAAAAAGTCGCGAACCCGGCCGAACTGGCCGAAGCGTTCAAGCGCGCCAAGGCCAGCGACAAGACCTATGTGATCGTCATGGACGTGGATGCCTATGAAGGCTGGACAACCGAGGGCCATGCCTGGTGGGAAGTTGGAACCCCCCACACCTCGGCGGATGAGAAGGTCCGCGATGCGCACGTCGAATGGGAATCCACGCGCGAAAAGCAGCGCAAGGGGGTGTGATGAGGCGGTTCACAGCTCAAACAGCCGATCCTGACATCATCGTCGATGAGTTGCTGAACGGCGGCGGCGCGGTTGCCATATCGGGCCTGTTCACATCCGACGAAATCGCCGAGGCGCGCGCCATCATCATGGCCGAATCCGAGACAGCTGCCGAGAAAGTAACCCATTTTCAAGGCGCTGCAGAAGAAGACGGCAAGCTGAACCTGCAACGCCGGGTGTGGAACCTGTTGGCCAAGGGCGACGTGTTCTCACACATGGCGGCGCATCCAGTGCTGATGAAGATCCTGCGAAAGTTTCTGGGCACCGAATTCATCATGGGCTCGATCGCGGCCAATCGCATCCTGCCGGGTGGACCGGGGCAGGAACCGCATGTGGATTATCCCTATTGGGATTTTCACAGCCCCGAAACGCATCCAGTTGGGCTGAACGGAACCTTTCCGATGAATGCACAGGTCTCGGTCCTGCTGGACCCGTTCACCGAGGAAAGCGGCGCGACAGGCTATGTGCCGGGATCGCAGAAAGAGCTGCGCTATCCAACGCCTGAAGACAGATTCTATGACAAGTGCGAACGCATGACTGGAGAGCCCGGCGATGTGGCTCTGTTCTATGGTGTCACGTGGCATTGCGCGATGCCGAACAAGGCAGATCACGACCGCAGCGCGATCCTGATCCAATACCTGCCCAAATGGGTCAAACCGATGGAGGATATGCCAGCCGCCCTGCCGCAGGATTTCCTCGATCAGGCCAGCCCTGACATGCGGCAATTGCTGGGTCTGGACTATCCCTACCCCGAGGTGCTGGACACCGCGCGGGCAGGCAATACCGAGGGGCGCAAGTGACTCTGATCGAAGGCATAAAAGGCAATCGCTTTGCCGTGTTTGGCCGGGCCGGGATGGACCTGTTTGCGGACCCGGTCGGCACCAAAAGCGTGGACGCGAGCACCTTCCGCGCCGATCTGGGCGGCTCCAGCGCCAATATCTGCGCCGGGCTGGTCAAACTGGGCAGTCAGGCGGCGCTGATCACGTCGGTCTCGGACGACGCTGTGGGCCGGTTCTGCGTCAACCGATTGCGGATCTACGGCGTCGACACCCGCTATGTGCGCACGGTCGGGGGTGAGGCGCGCACATCGTTGGCCCTATATGAAAGCTGTATCGAGGATTTTCAGAACGTCATCTATCGCAACGGCGCCGCTGATTTTCAGGTGACCGAGGCGGATATGGACGCGGTTGATTACACCGCGTTCTCGGCCCTGATCACGGCAGGCACGGTGTTTGCGGCCGAGCCTTCCCGCTCAGCCACGTTCCGCGCGTTCGAAAATGCGCGCGCTGCAGGTCTGCCGGTGATCTTCGACATTGATTACCGCCCCTATAGCTGGCCGTCGCCGGACGTCGCCTCGGAGGTTCTGACCCGCGCGGGCAACGAAAGCGATCTGATCGTCGGCAATGACGAAGAGTTCGGATTCATGGCGGGCGGCATCGAAAAAGGCCTGGACAAGGCCCGCGAACTGGCGGCCATCGGCAAGATGGTGATCTACAAGATGGGCCACGAAGGCGCCATCACGCTGGCAGACGCGCAAGAGGTCCGCACCGGCATCTACCCCGTTACCGCCGTAAAGCCCAACGGCGCAGGTGACAGTTTTCTGGCCGGTCTCCTCGCCTCGATCGCCGCCGGGCACGGCTTGCGCGACGCGGTTCTGCGCGGCTCGGCCTGCGCCTCCATTGTCGTGTCGAAACCCGGCTGTGCCGGGGCCATGCCGACCACGCCCGAACTGGATGAATTTCTGGCCCGGCACCCGGGCCCCACGGATACCTGAAAGGAGACGCAGATGCATATCGCGCCCCATGACAACCAGAACAAACCTATCGTCGATGCCGACCATGACCTGGTGCCACTGAACTATTTCAACATCGTCAAACTGAAAAAGGGCGAGGTGTTCGAATATGCCGTTCCGGGCTATGAGACTTGCATCGTGCCCGCCACCGGCACCGTGGATGTCGATGTGGACGGCGCGATCTATACCAACCTCGGCAACCGCACCATCGACGTCTGGGATGGCGAGCCCGAGGGCGTCTATGTGCCTGTCGGAGCCAAGGTGCGTATCACCTGCGTGACGGATGAAACCGAGACCTTCATCGCTGGCGCAAAATTCGACCGCGTGTTGGAACCTTTTGACGTCCGCGTGCCCGAGCTGGATCTGGTGCAATACGGCTCGGACGACACCAAGACCCACCGCAAGATCAAACACATTCTGGGCGCGAACCACCACGACAAGGTGGGCCGCTTACTGGTGTCCGAGCTTTATACCGTGGGTCAGGGCGGCTGGTCCGGCTTTCCCAGCCACAAGCATGACACCGACCGCAAAGGTGACGATGGCGAGATGATCGAGACCCGCCATGACGAGACCTACAATTTCCGCTTCCGGCCCAACCATGGCTCGGGCGTTCAGATGCTGCAGCGCGAGGACAACAAGCCGGGCGATGCCTATCACATCATGGACGGCTCAACGATCCTGCTGGACAAGGGCTATCACCCCTGCGCGGTTCTGCCGGGGTATGAGATGTATTATTTCACCATCCTTGGTGGCCTCAGCCAACGCTCGCTCAAGCAGTATTTCCAGCCGACCCATGCGGATCAGTTGCATACCATTCCCGGCATCATGGACATGGTGGCCAAGTTCAAATGAGCCTTGTGACATTATCGGACGTCCTCCAACCCGCGCTGCGTGACGGCTATGCCGTGGCCGGGTTGGTGACGTTGGGCTGGGAAGACATGCGCGCCTATGTGGCCGCAGCCGAGGCCGAAGACGTGCCGATCATCCTACAAGCCGGTCCGTCCTGCCGCGAGCACACACCGCTGCCAATCTTGGGCAAAATGTTCCGGCATCTGGCCGAAGGGGCCAGCGTTCCAGTCGTGGCCCATCTGGATCATGGGTACAGCCATGAGGACTGCCGTATTGCCATCGACAGCGGCTTTACGTCGGTCATGTTTGACGGCTCGCGCAAGCCTCTGGCCCAGAATATCGATGAAACGGCAGCCATTGCCGAAATGGCTCACGCGGCGGGTGTCTCCTGCGAAGGGGAAATCGGCTTTGTCGGCTATTCCGGGGGCGAAGGCTCGGATGGCACCAACCCGGACGAGGCCGCGCAATTCGCCCGCGAGACGGGTGTGGACGCAATGGCGATCTCGGTTGGCAATGTCCATCTGCAGCAGAACAAGGAAGGCGGGCTGGACGAGCCCCGCATCCGCGCGATCGAGGCCGTCACCGAGGTGCCTTTGGTGATCCACGGCGGATCGGGCGTGCCGGAGGCGCAGCGCACGGCGCTGGCGCGGGGTTCGAAAATCTGCAAGTTCAACATCGGAACCGAGTTGCGAATGGCCTTTGGCCACGCCCTGCGCGCGGCAGTGAATGCCGACCCGGACCGGTTCGACCGCGTACTTATCCTGAAAGACACACATGAACCGGTGGTCGAGGCGACGCGCCGGGTTCTTCAAGCCTTCAAGGGGGCATGACATGCTGAATATCGGATTGCTGGGCTGCGGGCGGATCGGGCAGGTGCATGCACGCTCGGTCGGGCAGATTGATGGTGCACGGATCACAGCCGTGGCAGACGCCTTCTCGGAACCGGCTGAGGCGCTGGCTGACAAAACCGGTGCTCAGATCTTGTCGGCAAAAAGCCTGATCGAAAGCGCGGATGTCGATGCCGTCGTTATCGGAACCCCAACCGACACCCACTACGACCTGATTCACCAAGCGGCCCGTGCGGGCAAGGCGATCTTCTGCGAAAAACCTGTTGATATGTCCGCCGACCGCATCCGCGACTGCATCAAGGTGGTGCAAGAAACCGGCGTCCCCTTCATGACCGCCTTCAACCGCCGCTTTGACCCCAGCTTTGCCAACATCCAATCCCGCATCGCAGCCGGAGAAATCGGCGAGGTCGAGATCGTCACCATCCTGTCCCGCGATCCCTCACCACCGCCGATCAGCTATATCGAAAGCTCGGGCGGTCTGTTCCGCGATATGATGATCCACGATCTGGATATGGCGCGTTTCCTGCTGGGTGAGGAACCTGTAACGGTCTACGCCGTCGGCTCTTCTCTGGTCGATCCCGCAATCGGCAAGGCCGGAGACGTCGATACCGCGGCCGTCACGCTGACCACCGCCAGCGGCAAGATCTGCCAGATCTCGAACTCGCGCCGCGCCAGCTATGGCTATGATCAGCGCATCGAAGTGCATGGGGCAAAGGGCCTTTTGCGGGCGGAAAACATGCTGGAAAACACGGTTGAAGTCGCCACCCCCGATGGCTTCCGCAAGGCCCCGGCCCAGCATTTCTTCCTCGAACGCTATGAAGCGGCCTATCGGGCAGAGATGACTCATTTCGTGGCCGCTTTGACCGGATCCGCATCCCTGTCACCCGGAATTCTCGACGGGTTGCGCGCACAGATACTGGCTGACGCTGCAGACAGATCACTGAAAGACGGAACAGTCGTCGCCATCACCTGAGGGAATCGCAAAGCGCACGAGGGCAAGGTACGACGCGCCAAACTCGTACCCCCTCAAGAAATCGTCAGACATCTTCCAGACGCGCCGCATGTGTTTGGTATCTGCCTGAGATGTTCGGAATGTGTCTGAGAGATTAATTTTACCGGTCACAAAGCCCCTTCGCCTTGGAAAAAATCGCCTATGCGAGCAGCCGGAGAAACTCGAGCCAGCGCGTCCAATTTCGGATGAGACGCTATCCGGTCTTTCGCACCAACCGAGTGCAGCTTCGCTCAGCTCTGAACTCACTTGCGGCACCAAGGCAGAGTATCTTGATCCGCGAAGCAGCCCTTTTTTCCGTTTGTCTTCGTTTCAAGAACAACATTAACCGAACGTGAACAATGTATTCTCAGAGTGTTCAACCAAACTGAGTCATAGTGATCATGTTGGATCGAACGTGCGGTCAGCCGTTCAATTGCAAACAAGGGGAAACGCATGATCAAGCCTGCCTTTGTGACTAAAGAGTCCAGCCCCACAGCTGTGATGCAAACCTCCGGCAAAATCGCCGAAGAACGTGTGTCAACGACGACCCCTTCGAGCAGCGGTCGCTTCCCTCCTATTGAAAATGCACTGTCTGATATCATCAAAAACAAGCGACTTTCCGAGGCACAAAACAACGTCTGAAGGTAGTTCAGCAGACCCCCACACAATTCCCGATATCTGTCCAAATATAGGAATTGAAAACTGAACCCCGCCCCTTTCCAGGGGCGGGGTTTCTTTTGTTCGACAACCAATTGGCGTCAAAGCTGATGCGCAAATAGCTGGGCCAGCCGTTTCCCATCCCTGTGAAACATTTGGCTGGCCCAGCTTTCAGTACTTCCGTGAGCAGTCGCACTGATGTTGAGACGAATGAACGTTTCGGTAACTTCCGATTACAGACCCAGAAGTGATTTGACCTCTGCTTCAACCGCATCGGTCACGGGCTTGTTCGCAGCCGCCTCCAGGGCCTCGCGCTCGGCCAGTTCCTGCTCTGCGACTTGATCAGCCAAGTCTTCTGCAGCCTGTGCCGTTTCGTCGTACTCCACGGCAGCTTGCCGTTCTTCGTTCAACGCCTGTGCTTCGTCCACGGACTGGTTCAACTCGGCGCGGGCTTCCTCAAGCTGTTGTTCAATTTCCGGAGAAGATCCGCCGGCATCTGCCAACTCCTGCTCAAGCCGTTCGACTTCGGTTTGATTGTCCTGAACATCAGACAGCGCTGTTTCCAGATCGGCTTCGATCTCTGAAACGCTGCGTTCGGGCTGCTCCAGGCTGCTGAGTTCTTCCAGCGTAGTCGCGAGGTCTTCGCGCAGAAGATCTCCGGCCAGAACCGTATCACGGTAGGTCGCGATTCGACCGACCCGAGACGTGGGTGAAGCATTCGCCAAAGCGGTTGCGCTGGCGTTAGCCGCATTCAAAGCACCCAGCTCAGAGGGGTGTGCGCCAAGCAGCGCCGCAATTCGATTGCCCTTGGTACGCACCGCAGGACGAATGGAGGTCTCAACGCTGACGGTTTTCGATGGCTTTTGATAGGATCCGCGCGTTTGCTTGCTACCTTTGGCCGCCGTCACTCGCTTGGCTTTGCTTTTTCCATTGAACAGATCTTTCAGAGAAAACCCGTTGTTTTTGCCAGAGAATGAACGCGCTGATTGCGACTTGGCCTTGCTCTGATGGGACTTTCCGGATTTCTGGCCGCCGCGGTTCGAGTCGGCAGCCTTGCCGCCACCCCGTTCGCTGGCAGAACCGCGGTCTCCGCTGTCCCCCTTGCCGCCGCCATTGCCGCCACCGTTTCCACCGCCATTGCCGCCGCCGTTTCCTCCACCGTTACCTTTTCCGCCCCCTTTGCCTTCTTTTGCAAAAGCGACGTCCGGCATCGCGACAGTCGCCACGATGGCCGTTGATCCCAGCAACGCGACCGCAACGGTAGTTGCCTTTAACAGTCCCAAAGTGAAAGTTTTCATGTCGACCTCTTAAGTGGAAGGCAGCAAGCATCTGTCTTTCGAATCAACCCACTGTCTCAATTGTTTCGATTCGCATACGAATCCTCTAAGTTCGTTGCCAGTTAACTTGAGAGCGCTTGAACGCAGCGCGAATTGCTTGTTCATCCTAGGTTCATGTCGAACTGCGTAATCTCCGGGCTGATCGGTTTTTGAGGGCTTTCATGCTTGCAAAGGTGTTCTTGGTGGTCGCAAGCCTGCTTGTCGCGTTGCCCGTTGGGCAGGCGACTGCTCAGACGCGTGAGCTAAAGCAAGGTGAGTTGCGCAAAGCGACCCTGACCGGAGATACCATCCGGTTGAGCCGCGTCATCAAAGGTGTCGAGAAAGCTTATGGTGGCACCCCGGTAGATGCGCGCGCGTTTCAGGCTGACCAGATTTATTATCGCATCCTTGTCAAAAAGCCCGATGGGAAAATTGTCAGTGTCATCGTGGATGCCCAGAACGGAACAGTCGTTCCAAACCGATCCAATGTTGGTCGTCAAATATCGAAAGCGGCGCGTTCAAACCCCGCCAGCGCCAACCAGAATCGCGATACCAAAGGCAACCGCGGTGCCTCTGCCAGCGCTAGAAACAACGGTAACGGTGGTGGCAGCGGCAACGCTGGAGGTAATGGTAATGGCGGTGGAAACGGCAACGGCGGCGGTAATGGCGGTGGAAACGGCGGCGGCAATGGCGGTGGAAACGGTGGCGGTAATGGTGGCGGCAATTCTGGCGGCAACGGCAAAGGCAGAAAATAGGGCTTAAACCAAAGTCGTTGTGGCTGTAGCTTTTGGATATGAGAGTACTTCTTGCCGAAGACGAGCCGCAGCTATGCGAGCAGATTAAGAAACTGCTGAGTGCAGAGGGCCGCGTGGTAGATGTGGCTCACAATGGAACGGACGCCCTGCATCTCGGTGCGACTGAACCGTACGACATGATCATCCTCGACATCGGGTTGCCAGAGCGGGACGGTATTTCTGTCCTGCGTGAATGGCGCGGGGCAGGCGTCAAGACACCCGTGTTGATCCTGACGGCCCGCGACGGGTGGAGCGAGCGCGTTGACGGCCTTGATGCAGGCGCGGATGATTACATGACCAAGCCGTTTCACATGCCCGAGCTGGCAGCCCGCGTGCGCGCAATCCTTCGCAGGCAAAGCGGTCAGTTGAACCCGGTGATCGAAATGGGGGATGTCTCGCTGGATACCCGCAACGGGCGTGTCAGCGTCGGTGGAATTCCCGTCGATCTGACCGCGCAGGAAATTGCCGTTTTGACATACCTTGCCCATAATATGGGACGCATGGTGTCGCGCACCGAGTTGTCAGAGCACATCTACGAATACGATGGTGATCGGGACTCGAACACCATCGCTGTTTTCATAACACGGCTGCGCAAAAAACTTGGCCCGGATCTTATTACGACAGTCCGGGGGCGCGGCTATATGATCGATTCTGCCTGATGTTATCTCTGCGCCAACGCGCTTTGTTGGGCGGTCTCGCCACCGGCGCGCTTTCTGTTGGCGTTGGCACTTTGGTGGTTTTTTCCTACATCAACACGCGTGTCCTGGAACAGTTCGACGAGACCCTGCGAGACCGGCACACACAGCTTATCGTTGGCCTGAGCGCGGCCACGGACGACCCCGAGGCGTTGAGAAACCTTATGTTCGACCCTGCCTATGCAACGCCGTACTCGGGCAGATACTGGCAGGTGACCGATGGCAGCGGGGCGACATACACATCAGCATCACTCTTTGATGAAACAATTCCCGAACCTGCTCGTGCAACGGACGGGTTCATCATTTGGAACGCATCAGGGCCGGACAATGAGGCCGTTCGCAGTGTCTATCAGAAAATCACATTCGAAGATGGAACCGAATGGGGCGTGACCGTCGCGGAAAGCAGGCTCGAACTGATCAGCGAACGCCGGGCGGCGCAAAACAACTTGCTTCCTGTATTTGGGTTGGTCGGCTTGATCGGTGTCGCCGGTTCTTTGTTATTGATGTCTGCCATTGTCGGCCCCCTCGGGAAACTGCGCGCAGACGTCGCGCGTCGATGGGACAACGGAGACGATCTGAACCCGGAAGACTATCCGGAAGAGGTATCGCCGCTTGTCGAGGACCTCAATCAACTGCTGCACAGAAACCGCGAGATCGTATCCAGTTCTCGGCGGCAAGCGGCGGATCTAGCGCATGCTCTGAAGACGCCGACGGCAATACTCAGGAACGAATTGGCAAGTTTGTCCGACAAAGGAGTGGATACGGAACCGACCGACGACGCGCTGAACAGGATTGATGCCCAGTTGAAGCGATCTCTTGCGCGCATGCGGGCGTCAAACACCGCTGAACTCGCGCATTCGCGCACCGATCTTTCGAATTCGGTCGCCAGACTATCCAGACTGTTTTCGGTTATGGCCGAACGCGCAGGAAAATCGCTGACCTCAGATTGTGAAGATGGGCTCCAGATCCGGATGGACACTCAGGACATCGAAGAAGTGATTGGAAACCTCCTCGATAACGCTCTTAAATGGTGTCGAACGACGATTCACATCGGCGCAAAACGCGTCGACGGTGGCATCGAGATTTGCATCGAAGATGATGGGCCCGGAATCCCGAAAGAGGCGCGTGATGCAGCGATCCAAACCGGAGGTCGGCTGGACACATCTGTCAGCGGCACCGGCCTGGGTTTGGCCATATCCGTTGACCTGTTGAACGCCTACGGCGCCAGATTGAAACTGGGGACATCAATAAACCTTGGCGGTTTAGCCTGCCACGTGTTCTTACCGCGGTGACAATGGCGGCATTCGGCATAAACTGGGCTGAGACGTCGTGCTCCCCAATGTAGCGACGAACGGACAGAATCAATCTCCTGGCCAGCTGAGAGCGCATTTTCCGACATCGGCTGAACGAGGCCGCGTCCGCAAGCCACGTTATGGATTGACACATTGAAAGATCAAAATCGCCAGAACCGACCAAGGGGCATTTTCTATTTTTCCCCGAAGGTTCAGTGGTGAGCCGTGCAGGATTCGAACCTGCGACCCACTGATTAAAAGTCAGTTGCTCTACCAACTGAGCTAACGGCCCACTTTTGTATTCGGACCTTGGTGGTCCGTAGCGCTCTCTAAGGTATTTTCCCAACCGGGTTCAAGACCTTATTTTGCAACTCGTTCCGTCGATACCGAAGGTATATCCGACGACCCGATAGGCGGCCTAATTAGGCAGGTGGTGCAAGGGGGTCAAGCCCTTTTTTCAGGAATCTGCGCGACAGGGTGGATTCGCCGGGTGACCAAGGTTATATGCCCGGCATGCGACCCGAAAACGACACCGGATTGCCCTTCATGAAGATGCACGGGCTGGGCAATGACTTTGTCATTGTGGATGCACGCGCGCACCCTCAGGCCATTACGCCGGCGCTGGCAAAGGGAATCGGACATCGGCAATTCGGCGTTGGATTCGATCAGTTGGCTGTGATCGAAAACAGCGCAGCAGATGCGCATCTGGTGTTCTACAATTCCGACGGATCGACCTCGGCCGCGTGCGGGAACGCGACGCGTTGCATCGCAAGGTTTCTGATGGACGAAACCGGCAAATCCGACCTTACACTGACCACCGGGAGGGGAACGCTTTATGCGCGGGATGTCGGGGATGGCATGACCTCGGTCAATATGGGCCCTCCGCAAATCGACTGGCGCGAAATACCCCTGGCCGAAGAAGTTGATACCCTGAGATTGCCCATAGAAGGCGAACCCACCGCTACCGGCATGGGTAACCCGCACTGTACGTTCTTCGTAGACAACGCCGACACCGTCCAGCTGGCCGAGTTCGGCGCGCGATACGAACACCACCCCCTTTATCCCGAACGTACCAACGTGCAGGTCGCGCAGATCATCGGCCCTGATCACATCCGTATGCGCGTGTGGGAACGGGGTGTCGGGATAACGCTCGCCTCTGGGTCATCCTCATGCGCCACGGCGGTGGCGGCGGCGCGGCGCGGCCTGACCGGTCGCAAGGTTCAGATCGATCTGGATGGCGGCACCATCTGGATCGACTGGCGCGAAGACGGGGTCTGGATGACCGGACCCACCGCGCATGTCTTCTCGGGTACCCTGACGCCGGAATTCCTGAGGTCTCTGGGATGAACCCGCCCAAATTCACAACGTTGGGCTGCCGCCTGAACGCCTATGAAACAGAGGCGATGAAAGAGCTGTCGCGGCAGGCTGGGCTGGAAAACGCCGTGATCGTCAACACCTGCGCCGTCACAGCCGAGGCTGTCCGCAAGGCACGTCAGGAAATCCGCAAACTGCGGCGCGAAAACCCGGGTGCCCGCTTGATCGTCACGGGCTGTGCCGCTCAAACCGAACCCCAAACCTTTGCCGCGATGGACGAGGTCGACGCGGTCATCGGCAATACCGAAAAAATGCAGCCCGAAACATGGACAGGCATGGCGGCGGATTTCATCGGCCAGACCGAGGCGGTACAGGTCGACGACATCATGTCCGTCACTGAAACCGCAGGCCACTTGATCGACGGCTTCGGCACCCGGTCCCGCGCCTATGTGCAGGTCCAGAATGGCTGCGACCACCGCTGTACCTTCTGCATCATCCCCTATGGCCGCGGCAACTCGCGCAGCGTGCCTGCGGGCGTGGTGGTGGATCAGATCAAGCGGTTGGTGGACCGAGGCTATAACGAGGTCGTCCTGACGGGCGTTGACCTGACCTCATGGGGGGTAGACCTGCCCGCGCAGCCCAAACTGGGCGATCTGGTGATGCGCATCCTCAGGCTGGTGCCTGACCTCCCGCGCGTGCGGATCAGTTCTATCGACTCGATCGAAGTGGATGAAAACCTGATGCAGGCCATCGCGACCGAACCGCGCCTTATGCCGCACCTGCATCTTTCCCTGCAGCATGGCGACGACCTGATCCTGAAACGCATGAAACGCCGCCACCTGCGCGACGATGCCATCCGTTTTACCGAAGAGGCCCGCAAACTACGCCCCGACATGACCTTCGGCGCCGACATCATCGCAGGCTTCCCGACCGAGACCGAAGCGCATTTCGATAACTCACTAAAGCTCGTCACCGATTGCGACCTGACCTGGCTGCACGTCTTCCCCTATTCCAAACGCGAAGGCACCCCCGCCGCCCGAATCCCGCAGCAGATCAACGGCACCATCATCAAAGACCGCGCCGCCCGCCTGCGCGTCGCCGGCGACAAGCAGATCGCCAAACACCTCGTAGCCCAGACGGGAAAGACCCATCGCATCCTGATGGAAAACCCCCATATGGGCCGCACCGAACAATTCGCCGAGGTCACGTTCACCAACGCCCAACCCGAAGGCCAAATTGTCCACGCCCCAATCACGGGACACACGGCAACCCAGCTTCAGGCCTGATCCGTCCTTCATCTGGCCCTAAATATCCCGGGGATGAATTGGCCGCAGGCCAAGAAGGGGCTGGCCCCTTCAAAACCATCAAAAACAAAAAACCCCCGCACCATAACAGTGCGGGGGTTTCAGATTGGATTGCCCGTAGGCTTAGTCGTGTCGCTTGCCCTTCACCGGTGCCCACAGACGCTTGTTCACCAGGTACAGAAGAACCGACAGCACGGACAGGAACAGAACACCCACGAACCCGGCATTCTTGCGTTCCATCATCTTGGGTTCAGCGGTCCACATCAGAAAGGCGGCGATGTCTTCTGACATGGCCTCAACAGTGGCGGGATGACCATCGGCGTATTCGACCTGATCTTCCGACAACGGCGGTGCCATCGAAATCCAGCCACCCGGGAAGGCGGTGTTCTTGTAAAGGATGGTCCCCGCCTCTTCTTTTTCCTCACCAGTATAGCCATCCAGAAGCGAGGCAATATACTCTGCGCCGCCCATACCTTTGACCAGCTGATTGATCCCCAGACCATAAGGCCCGTGGAAGCCCGCACGCGCCTTGGCCATCAGGCTGAGGTCGGGTGCGCCCACTCCGGTGTTGGCCGGGAAGTGGTCGGTCGGGATCGCCGGACGGAAATCATCCAGCTCGGGATCGAATACTTCGAAATTCGCCGCAGAATAGGCGATCACTTCTTCTTCCGAGTATCCCAAAGCTTCGAGATCGCGCAGCGGTACGTATTGCAGGCCATGGCAGGCTGCGCAGACCTCGGTATAGACCTGAAGACCGCGCTGCAGCTGATTCAGATCCCACGTGCCAAACGGCCCTTCGAACGAAAAGTCGAAATCCTCGACATGGCTGTCGTAAGCACCTGCTGCGAAAGACGCAGCAGGGGTTAGGGCGATGGCAAACGCGGCACCGATTGCAAGTTTCTTGAACATGATTCCGGTCCCTCTTCTTACTCGGCCGGCGTAGCGTCGGCGTCAGCCTTGCCATAATGCGCGTTGAAGTCTTCTTCGATGGTCTCGGGCTGCGCCTCGGGCTTCTCGATTACGCCAAGGATCGGCAGGATCACGAAGAAATAGGCGAACCAGTACGCAGACGCGATAAGCGAGAAAGTCGCATAGGGCTCCTCGGCGGGCATCGCACCCAGCCACATCAGGGCGAAGAAATCGATGACCAGCAGGTAGAACCACCATTTGAACATCGGACGATACTTGCCCGACCGAACGCTCGAAGTATCCAGCCACGGCGCCAGCGCCATCGCCAGGATCGCACCGAACATCGCGATCACACCAAAGAACTTGGCATCGATGATGCCGCCGGTGATGAAGCTGGCGAACTGAACAACCCAGACCTCACCGGTGAAGGCGCGCAGGATCGCGTAGAACGGCAGGAAGTACCATTCGGGCACGATGTGTGCAGGCGTCACCAGCGGGTTGGCCTCGATGTAGTTATCGGGGTGGCCCAGATAGTTCGGCATGTAGCCTACGATGGCCCAGAACACGACCAGGATAACCGCCAGAGCGAACAGATCCTTGATCACGAAATACGGCCAGAAGGGCAGCGTGTCTTTCTCGGCTTCAGCTTTCGACGAGCGGCGTACTTCAACACCCGTGGGGTTGTTGTTACCGGTGGTGTGGAAGGCCCAGATATGCACGATCACCAGCGCCGCAATGACAAACGGCAGCAGGTAGTGCAGCGAGAAGAACCGGTTCAGCGTGGCATTGTCCACCGCCGGTCCGCCCAGCAGCCAGGTCTGGATCGCCTCACCCACAAACGGGATCGCGCCAAACAGGCCGGTGATCACGGTCGCACCCCAGAAGGACATCTGACCCCAGGGCAGAACGTAACCCATAAAGGCGGTGCCCATCATCATCAGGTAGATCAGCATCCCGATGATCCACGTGATCTCACGCGGGGCTTTGTACGAGCCGTAGAACAGCCCACGGAAGATGTGGATGTAGACCGCGACAAAGAACAGCGATGCGCCATTCTGGTGCAGATAGCGCAGCATATAGCCGCCATTCACGTTGCGCATGATGTGTTCGACACTGGCAAAGGCCAGATCGACATGCGGGGTATAGTGCATCACCAGAACGATGCCGGTGACAATCTGCAGCGCCAGACAGAAGGTCAGAACGATGCCCCAGATCCACATCCAGTTCAGGTTCTTGGGGGTGGGGATCATAAGGGTGTCATACAACAGGCCGACGATGGGCAGGCGGCTGTTCAGCCACTTTTCGCCGTTTGTCTTCGGCTCATAATGATCGTGGGGAATTCCGGACATAAGTTGGGTCTCCCTTAGCCGAGCTTGATTGTTGTTGCGTCGACCCATTCTGCGGGCGGAACAGGCAGGTTCTCAGGCGCAGGACCCTTGCGGATCCGACCCGCCAGATCATAGTGCGACCCGTGGCAGGGGCAGAACCAGCCGCCAAAATCGCCAGCATCACCCAGCGGCACACAGCCAAGGTGGGTACACACACCCATCTGAACGATCCATGCACCGGGCGCTTCGCCTTCGGGCGAGGGCATCACACGGTTGGCGTCCGTTGCCGGAGCATCCGCGTTGATGTTGAAGTTACGGGCCAGCGGATCCGGCAGGTTACCAACCGCTTCCTCGTCCTGTTGTTGGGCTTCCGCGATCTCGGCACCGGTCCGGTGACGGATAAAGACGGGTTTGCCCAACCACTTCACGGTCAGCTGCGTGCCCGGCTCTACCCCGCTCACGTCAGTGCGGATCGAGGACAGCGCCTGAACGTCTGCCGATGGGTTCATTTGATTGACAAGGGGCCATACGGCTGCACCGGCTGTCACGACACCTGCGCCGCCAGCGACGTAGTACAGGAAGTCTCTGCGGGTGCCTTCGTGGTCTTCAGCGTGGGACACGAGGTTCTCTCCGATTGTCTGGCGCCCGCGAACGGGCATAAAGCTCGCGCACCGCATGAACTGCGGCGTCTTAAACGGGGTATCTATCGGGGAGAATAGAGTTCGTCCAGCGCTCTTAAACGCGCAATACGCCGCATCTGGGCATTCATTTCATGTTCAGAGGGCTATTTTTCAAGATCAGACCGGCAATCCGGGCGCATGTGCACCGCAAGCAGCCGAATCGCTTTCCCTCCGATTCGACCTAGTCAAAACGGTAGAGGTAACACCCGAGTTGAATAGACTGTTCACTCAGGCGTCGCATTTTTGCCGGAACTCCGCCACAGGTCAGCCTTAAATATTTCCATTTTAAGTTGAATTGTGGCGCGTTAAAATACTAATTTTAAATAGATATTTCAAGATAACCGATAAAAAAGAATTACCGATTGCAATCTGAGCGAGAATATCTCAAAGGCCGAAGAACCCACCCCTCAGCCGGAGATATCTCATGCCAAAACTTACCCTCACGATGGCGCTCATCCCGCTTCTCGGCACGGCCCCCGCTTTTGCATCCGGTGATCCGGCAAAGGGTGAAGCCCTCTATAATCGCTGTTCCTCGTGCCATGCGATCATCAAAGATGGCGAGGTTCTGGTCAAAGGCGGTATCACCGGGCCGAATCTCTATGGCGTGGTCGGTCGTGTCGCAGGAACCGAGAACGACTACCTGAACGGCAGCGAACGTCTGCCCGTCGGCATGTTCACCGATGACATGATCCGCGCCGGGCAAGAAGGGCTGGTCTGGACCGAAGAGAACATCATCGCTTATTCCGAAGACCCGATCCGCTTTATTCGCGATTATCTGGACGACGAGACCGCCCGCCCCAACATGAGTGTCAAGCTGAAGAAGGGTGCCGCCGACATCGCGGCCTATCTTGCCACGTTCAACGCACCCTGATCTCTCAGCCCGGCGGTCGCGTTGCGACCATGCTGGGTCTGTCTCCAAAGGCGGCATACCAATCCGCCAGCGCCTCATTGCCCTTGCGCCACCCTCGTGCATCGTGGCGCAGGTCGAGATAGCCCAGCGCGCATCCAACGGCCACCTGTCCCATATCCAATGGTCCCGCCAGATGCGCCATCCAGCGCTGGTTCAAGGCCGCACAGGCGCGCTCGATCTTGGTCCATTGCGCGTCGACCCAATCATCCCATTGCTTGTCGGCGGGCCGCAGGCGATCCTCATAGGTCATCAACAGCGCCGCATCCAGAATACCATCGGCCAGCGCCTCAAGCGTCAGCACATCCCAGCGCCGCGCGCCGGCAGCATAGAGCCCGGCCTGGACCCGCGCATCCAGAAAGGCGCATATCACTCGGCTATCGAACAGCGTGGGACCGTCAGCCCGTTCAAGCGCCGGAACCTTGGTCAACGGCGCCTTGCCGAGCAGAGGTTCCGCGGGTGAGACAGGCGTGCTCGCAACCGTCTGCAGCGCGACATCCGCAAGCTGGCCGGTCTCGTGCAGCAACACCATGACTTTGCGCACATAAGGTGAGGTGGGGCTATGATAAAGCTTCATGTCCTGTCTCCTTGTCTGCTCCGCAGACTACAGAAGCCGAACCA
Organism: Ruegeria sp. G10; assembly: GCF_056533645.1. Taxonomy (NCBI): domain Bacteria; kingdom Pseudomonadati; phylum Pseudomonadota; class Alphaproteobacteria; order Rhodobacterales; family Roseobacteraceae; genus Ruegeria; species Ruegeria sp. G10. Next base: position 31,302 of record NZ_JBQFOQ010000007.1, read on the forward strand.
AAACAAAACCCGTCAGGACCCACCTACACCCTGCATCAGCGACCGCAGGGCCTGCAGTTCCAAACCAAAGCCGTCTTCTGCAATGCGGTCAGCCGCAGTTTGCCGCGCGTCATCTGGCTTGTTCTGGTTCAGCTTCCAGGTCCCATCGATATCATTGATCTCCAACCGACAGGGCACGATCATCCGCAGGAACCGATCCATCAACTCGTCTGGCATCTTTGATGCCAGCCAAGGGGGCTTCGGCAGCAATCGATCCTCAAAAAACGCCGTTTGCCGGTCCAGCATATCCCGCAGCTCCTCGGGCGGGCGCAGCTCAAGCTGGCCGGTCAGATGCACGGCCACATAGTTCCACGTCGGGACCTGATCCTCGATCCCGTACCAATCGGGCGAGACATACCCATCCGGTCCCGACACCGCAATCCGCGCGGGCTGGCGCTGTTTCAGCGCCCGCACAATCGGGTTCGACCGAACCAGATGCAATTCGGCCTGCGACGCATCCTCGTTCAATAAAAACGGCACGTGGCTCATAAGCGGTGCAGCGTCCGTCGACACCGCAAGAACACCGAACGCGCGCGCACGGGCAAAGGCAATGTGACGCGCGGCGGTCTCGGCCCGGAAGGCTGGATTGGGGTGCATGACGATCCTCCTGCCAATTTCTCTTGCAGAAGCGCCGCACCCTTGGCAAGGTCCGCCTCGTTCTCAGGGCGGGGCGGAATTCCCCACCGGCGGTATGCGGGCTGCGACCCGTAAGCCCGCGAGCGGCCCCGGATTCTCCGGGGTGTCAGCAGATCTGGTGAGACGCCAGAGCCGACGGTCATAGTCCGGATGAAAGAGAACGTGCAGCGTGCCGCGAACCGGTGCGCCTGCCCGTGATCGCCTTGGGTGACGTGTCTGTTGCGAAAGGAGATCACCATGACACACACCCGCTACGCTTTCATCAAAGCCAACTGGCATTCCGATATTGTCGATCGCGCGCTGAAGGGGTTTCAACAGCTCATTCCCGGCGACCAGATCGACGTCTTTGACGTCCCCGGCGCGTTCGAGATGCCGCTATTGGCCCGCGATTTGGCCCAAACCGGACGCTACGCGGCGATCGCTTGCGCCGCCTTCGTAGTGGACGGCGGCATCTACCGCCACGATTTCGTCGCTCAGGCGGTGGTCGACGGCCTGATACGCGCAGGCCTCGACACGGGCGTCCCGATTCTGTCGGTATCACTGACCCCGCACCAGTATCAGGAAACCGACCACCATAACGCTATCTACCGTACGCATTTCGTCGAAAAGGGGCGCGAGGCCGCCCAAGCCGCACTCAGCATCACGAAAACCCGCTCGAAGATCGCAACCGCCTGATCTTCATCTTTTCAAAAATACTCAATCGCGCTGCCCTCGGGCAGCGCCCCCCGACCCATCCAGCCGCAAATCCGCTTGAGACCAAGGGCACTCCCCGCTAATCACGACTTTCAAAGGAGCACGCCCCATGTCGATGAACAGTTTCGGACACCTTTTCCGCGTCACCACCTGGGGCGAAAGCCACGGACCGGCTTTGGGCGCGACCGTCGATGGCTGCCCGCCGGGCGTACAGATCGACGAAGCCATGATTCAGCACTGGCTGGACAAGCGCAAACCGGGGCAGAACAAGTTCACCACCCAGCGGCGTGAACCCGATCAGGTGAAAATCCTGTCCGGCGTGTTCGAAGGCCAGACAACCGGAACCCCGGTCCAGCTGATGATCGAGAACACCGATCAACGCTCAAAAGACTACGGCGATATCATGGACAAGTTCCGCCCGGGTCACGCGGATATCACCTATTGGCAGAAATACGGCATCCGCGACTATCGCGGCGGCGGGCGCAGCTCGGCCCGCGAAACCGCATCCCGCGTTGCCGCAGGGGGGCTGGCGCGCGAGGCGATCAAACAGATCGCGCCCAACGTGCAAATCACCGGCTACATGACCCAGATCGGCCCACACAAAATCGACCGCGCCAATTTCGACTGGTCGCAAATCGAGCAGAACCCGTTCTGGACACCCGACGCCCAGGCCGCCGAAGACTGGGCGACCTATCTGGACGACCTGCGCAAATCCGGCAACTCGGTCGGCGCGGTGGTCGAGGTTGTCGCCCGGGGCGTTCCCGCCGGGATCGGCGCGCCCATATATGCCAAGTTAGACACTGATCTGGCCGCCGCAATGATGTCGATCAATGCCGTCAAAGGCGTCGAAATCGGCGAGGGGATGGCCGCCGCCGAACTGACTGGTGAAGCCAATGCAGACGAGATTTTCATGGGTCAGAATGGACCTCAATACAGCTCAAACCACGCAGGCGGCATTCTGGGCGGCATCTCGACCGGGCAGGATATCGTGGTGCGTTTTGCGGTCAAACCGACCTCGTCGATCCTGACCACCCGCAAGACCATCACCAAATCCGGCGAAGAGACCGAGATCATCACCAAAGGCCGCCACGACCCATGCGTCGGCATCCGCGCCGTACCGGTAGGTGAGGCCATGATGGCCTGCGTGATCCTGGATCACTTGCTGCTGCACCGGGGTCAAATCGGCGAGAATCGTGGACATATCGGCTGATCTGCGCGCGCGCCTGCGCGGCATCGTCGCGCAGCGGATGCAGACCGATCCCGCCCATGACATGGCGCATCTGGATCGGGTCTGGTCCAATGCCTGTTCGATCTCCGATGACGGGACCGACATGCCTGTCCTTCTGGCCGCATGCTATCTGCACAATCTCATCAACCTGCCCAAGAATGATCCCGACCGGCACCTTGCCTCGCGCAGGTCAGCACTTGAATCAGAGTCTATACTGTTGGAATTGGGCTATTACTCAGGCCAAATCACTGCCACCCAACATGCCATCGAAGCACACAGTTTCTCGGCCAGCCTGATGCCAGCAACGCCCGAGGCCCGCATCCTTCGCGATGCGGATCGGTTGGATGCACTGGGGGCTGTCGGGATCGCGCGCACCTTTCTGGTCGGCGGCGCACTGGGCCGCACGCTCTATGATCCGACCGATCCGTTTGCCGAGAACCGGCCATTGGATGACCTGCAATTCTCGATCGACCATTGGAAAGTAAAGCTTCTGAACCTGCCCGACGGTATGTTGACCGAGGCAGGTCGCGCGCTCGCGACACGCCGGATCAAACGGATGATCCGCTATCTGGAAGAACTGAGCGAAGAGATCGGCGCGCCCTTGCCTGAGGGCTGGAAGAGCACCTGATTGGTACAATCCTGTCGTTGATCTTTGGGCCACAAAGGCGCAGATACATGCGCAATGGCCAAATCCTTAACATCGCATCGACCCATGCTTGCCGTGGGTCTGAAACTAAGTGCGCTGGTGTTGTTCACCTCGATGTCGGCGCTGGTCAAAGCGTTGTCCGAAGATTTCCCACCCGGCGAGATGGTCTTCTTCCGCTCCCTTTTTGCGATCCCCGTGATCCTCATCTGGCTGATTGCGCGCGGAGAGCTGGCCGAAGGCTTTGTCGTCAAGAAACCCATGGGCCATTTCTGGCGCGGTGTTCTGGGCACGTCAGCCATGGGTTTGACCTTTACAGGCCTCAGCCTTCTTCCCCTGCCTGAGGTCACGGCGATCGGCTACGCCACCCCGATCTTCACGCTGATTCTCGCGGCGGTGATACTGGGAGAGCGTATCCGCATGATCCGTATCGGCGCGGTTGGCATCGGGCTGCTGGGGGTTCTGATCATGCTCTGGCCGCGCCTTGGCAGCGGCAACATGGAAACGGCGGCGACCTTGGGTGCGCTATGCGTGCTCAGCGCCACCGTGGCACGGGCCTTTGTGCAGATACATATCCGCCAGCTGGTTCAGGTGGATCATCCTGCCGCAATCGTTTTCTATTTCTCACTGACGGCCACGTTGATGTCGGGACTGACCGCGTTCTGGGGCTGGAAAATACCCACATGGGAACAGGCCGCCCTGCTGATCGGGATCGGACTGATCGGTGGTATCGCGCAGATTCTGGTCACCTCGTCCTATCGCTTCGCGCAGGCCTCGATGCTGGCGCCTTACGATTACGCAACCATGCTGTTTGCCATTGTCATCGGCTATGTCTGGTTCGATGAGCTGCCCACAGTGGTGATGCTGGCCGGCGCGGCACTGGTCATCGCGGGCAATGTCGTCGTCATCTGGCGCGAGCGTCAGCTGGGGCTTGAACGCGGCAAGGCGCGCGCGCTTTCGGATCACAAACCTTGACTTTACCTTTGCAAAACTTCGCTTAGGTTGAGCCCGACATCAAACAGAGGTTCCCCGATGAGCGACGCGCAGGATCACAAGGAAAAGATGCAGAAGGTGCAGGCCAAGCACCGCAAGAAAGTCTCCGAGGCCGTCGACCCGGGACGCGGGCTGGTGCTGATCAACACCGGTAAAGGCAAGGGCAAATCCTCGGCAGCGTTTGGCGTGGTGATCCGGGCGTTGGGTTGGGGACAAAAAGTCGCCGTCGTTCAATTCATCAAAGGCAAGTGGAAAACCGGCGAACGTCGTTTCTTCGAGGAACGCGATCTGGTGACATGGCACACCATGGGCGAAGGTTTTACCTGGGACACGCAAGACCGTGAGCGTGACATTGCGGCCGCTACCGCAGCATTTGGCAAGGCTTGCGACCTGATGGCCAGCGGCGCGTATGATCTGGTGGTCTTGGACGAGATCAATATCGCGCTGCGTTATGAATACCTTTCAGTAGACACTGTTATTGAGGGTCTGAATGCCCGTGCGGACAAAACCAGCGTGTTCCTGACAGGTCGCGATGCACCGCAAGAACTGCGCGATTACGCCGATCTGGTGACCGAGATGACCGAAGAGAAACACCCGTTTCAGGCCGGGATCAAAGCGCAGCGTGGCGTGGATTTCTAAGCCCAGCTCCATACACCCGGTTTCATTCCGGTGGTGTACGCTCGAACTGGTGTCGGACCGACGGACGTTTTGCGGTAGTACCCTGGTGGCGCGTGTGGTCGCGCCGTTTATCCTGCGCATTCGCCTGATCAAGATACGCACAATAATCGTCGCCGCAATAGCAGGCCCCGCAGGCCGCAAGGGCATCGTGCCGCGCCATTAGTTCTTCCAGCGTTTCTTGCATTCCGCACCCTCTTAGCGTTGCACGTCCATCGTTTCCGAGACAGCGGCGCGCTCTCGCTTTGGCGTGCTTTGCCCGCAAGCTGCCTCGAAATTCGGGGCTTAATGATCTGTCATCTTGCTTCATCCCTTATCTGATTATTTTAGTCGGAATTTTCAAGACAAAATGAATCCAAAAGGTGAGGCGCGCGAAGGGGCGCATGTACCGTTGCGCAGGGGCGCTGGTGGTTTGGGATGCTGGCGCAGGTCAAGCGCCGCGCACCCACGACAGAGCCGCCTTCTTGGCAAAGCGGCGGCCCTGGGTTTTAAGAATATCGCTTGGTTAATGTGACCGCCTTGCGTCCAACGCTCAGGCGGCGACAGCCTCTTCCGGCGCGCTGAGCGATATGACCGCGACCACCGCTGCACCGTTCAGCCAATAGAACAGCGCGTCCAGACCGGAAAATCCAAACAGGCTGGGCGCTGCCAGAAACGCGACACCGACCAGCAGGTCTACGGCAAGATGAAACTTGTAGGGCAGCACCCGCCAGATCCCAAGATGGTGGTCGGTCAGAACCGTCAGCACAAAGGCCGCTACCCCGGTAACTACAGACAACCACAGCGCCAGCGGGTTGGACTGACCCAGCCCAAGCGCAAAGGGCAACACCATCAGCGCGATGGCAACCGGATAGTCGAGATAAGCATGGACCGAGCGGGTAACAAAACGCAGGGACATCAGAACTTCCTTTCCTCAATCAGTGATGAGTATAGGATATGTGCGGACTTGCGAACGTAGCAGCTCAGATCGTTTACGATGCTTTGCAGATCGTTCGGAATTTGGATCGGATCAGTGCATCGCCCGATACGCAGCAGGCGATACGCCCACCTGTTTCTTGAACACGCGCGAGAATGCCGCCTCGGACGCATAACCGACCTCGGCCGCTGCATCGGCTACGTTCCATTGGCCCTCAGTCAAGCCATGGCACGCAATCTGCATGCGCCAATCGGTCAGGTATTGCATCGGTGTGGTGCCCATCTTCTCGGCAAAAAGCTGGGCAAATGCAGTGCGCGACATCGCGGCCTCGCGCGCCAGTGTCGCCACGCTCCAATCCTGCGCCGGAGACTGGTGGAATGCCGTCAACGCGCGCGAGATACGCGGGTCCGCAAAGCCCGCCAGTGCCGCGTCGTCGGGGCTTTGATGTTCCAGATAGGCGCGGATCGCCTGTGCGAACAGCACCTCGGACAGCTTCAACGCAATCAGATCCCCGCCAATCCGTGCGCCGGATACTTCGGACCCGATCATGCGTAATGTCGCCTCAATCCACGAACCGGCCTCTTCCCCGTAATTCTGGATCAGGATGTAATGCGGTAACCGGTCGATCAGCATATGCCCGGTACCGCCGCGCCCCGCTGGACCGGTGAATGAGAAATGACCGCAGATCAGTTGCGTGTCGCGGTCTTCATCCGCACCGCCATAGACCAGAACGCCGTCATCCTTATAGCCGGCGATCTCAAGGACCTGTTCCAGCGGCAATGCGTCAAGGGGCGTCACCTCGTTGCACAGCAGCGCGTGCGGGGCGCCATGCGGGATCAGAATCAGGTCGCCCTGCTTCAGGCGCAAGGTCTCGGTCGTTGCGGGAATGTGCACCTTCAGCTCACCACGCTGGACAAAGTGAAACCGGGCAACGTTCTCGAAGCCCGGCACCTGAACGCCGAAGGGCGGTGTGAACGAAGTGCGGAAGTAGAATGTACCCCGCAGCGAGAGGCGGGTCAGTATATCGCTGAGCAGGTCCAACATAACCCAAAGATACGGCGCAGATCATCCAAGTCCACGGTGCGGGACGATCTGCACGAAGAATTGCACGTCCTGCAACAAAAACCCCCGCTGCGGCGAGGGTTTCAAGGGCTTTTGATTATGCGCGGACCAGCTTTTCGTAGTCCTCGGCAATCTCGCGCGTCAGGTCGCCAACTTCAAAGGTATACTCCCCGATCTGACCGACCGGCGTCACCTCGGCGGCGGTTCCGGTGAGCCAGCATTGTTCGAAATCAGCCATCTCCTCGGGGTTGATGCGGCGTTCGTGGACGGTGATACCTTTGTCTTTCAGCATCTGGATGACGGTTTGGCGCGTGATGCCATTCAGGAAGCAATCGGCGAGCGGAGTGTGCACTTCACCATCCTTGACGAAGAACACGTTGGCCCCGGTCGCCTCGGCCACATAACCGCGCCAGTCCATGAACAGTGCGTCCGAACATCCCTTGGCCTCGGCCTTATGCTTCGAGATGGTGCAGATCATGTAAAGGCCAGCGGCTTTTGCATGCACCGGGATGGTTTCGGGGCTGGGGCGTTTCCATTCGGCAATGTCCAGCTTGGCCCCTTGCATCTTCGCGTCGCCGTAGTACGCGCCCCAGGGCCAGACGGCGACGGCCATCCGCACGGGGTTCTTGGCCGAAGCCACGCCCATATCCTCGCCCGAGCCGCGCCAGACCAGTACCCGCACATAGGCATCTTTCAGACCGCTGGCTTTCAGCGTCTCTTCCTTGGCGGCTTCGATGTCGTCCACGGTGTACGGCATAGGCATGTCCAAAGCCTCGGCCGAGGCGATCAGACGTTCGGAATGCTCACGGCTTTTGAAGATCTTGCCGTTATAGGCGCGCTCACCCTCGAACACCGACGAGGCATAGTGCATCGCGTGGGTCAGGATGTGCACATTCGCCTCACGCCATGGGACCAGTTTGCCATCTACCCAGATGGTGCCATCACGATCATCATACCCCGCCATGCGAAACCTCCTGAACCGGGTTGAATTTCCGAATATTGCGCCGTTTAGGTCCACATCGGACATATTATTGCGCAAAAACTGCGATTCGATACCTGTGCGCCCTTGGAATGTCAATAAGGCTGACATAAACTTGGATGGTATTGCGTATGAGGTCTGTGATGTCGGAAATCCGTCGCGCCCCGGTCTTTGGCGGAGAAAGCCTGTTATTTCTGACGGATGAGCAGTTGCGGCAAGGCATTGAAGCGATGTTCTTTGCCTATCGCGGCTTTACGGCCGATCCTGATCGTATCCTCTCGGAGATGGCCTATGGCCGGGCCCATCACCGGGCGATTCACTTCGTCAACCGCGCGCCGGGAACCACCGTGAACAACCTGCTGGCCATTCTGGGGGTGACCAAGCAGTCGCTGAACCGGGTGCTGCGTACGCTTATCGAGGACGGGCTGGTCGAAAGCCGCGTCGGCAAGGTGGACAAACGCGAACGCCACCTATTTCTGACAGATAAAGGAAAAGCACTGGAGGCCACACTGTCCGATGCCCAACGGGCCCGGATGCGGGCGGCTTTCAAGGATGCAGGCCCCGAAGCGGTAGCCGGTTTTCGCAAAGTGCTTGAAGCCATGATGGATGCTGATATGCGTCGTGCATATACGAAACTGCGGGATACGACTTCATGAGCGATATGGACGCCCATCTTCTGATCGTCGACGATGACGAGCGCATTCGTGATCTGCTCAAGAAATTTTTGATGCGCAGCGGGTTTCTGGTGACATCGGCGCGGGATGCCGCCCATGCGCGGCGGGTGCTGTCGGGGCTGGATTTTGATCTGATCGTGATGGACGTGATGATGCCGGGCGAAGACGGGGTCAGCCTGACGCGCGCCCTGCGCGAGACCCATACGACCCCCATCCTGTTGCTGACCGCCAAAGGTGAGACCGAGCACCGGATTGCCGGTCTTGAAGCCGGGGCGGATGACTATCTGGCCAAGCCGTTCGAGCCTAAAGAGCTGCTGTTGCGGATCAACGCGATCCTAAGGCGTATGCCCGAGACCCCGGCACAGGAGAGCGCGGCGAAGATACTAAGCCTCGGGCCGATCCGTTACGACATCGAACGCGGCGAGATGTGGCAGGGGGATGATCCTGTACGTCTGACTGCAACCGAGAGCCAATTGATGAAGATTTTCTCGGCCCAACCCGGCGAACCGATCAGCCGGGCAAAGCTGGTTGAAGATCTGGGCCGCGACAAGGGTCAGGCGCAAGAACGGGCGGTGGATGTGCAGATCACGCGGCTAAGGCGTAAGATCGAGCAGGATCCCAAGCAGCCTCGGTATTTGCAGACCGTGCGCGGGGCCGGGTATATGTTGGCGCCGGATTGATTTAGCCGCTACGCGGCGATTTTTGCCTTCGGCGAGGATATTTTTAGCCAGATGAAGATGGGATCCCGATGAAGACTGCGCTTTTGACCCATGCCGATTGTCTGGGGCATGTGACCCCGGACGGGCACCCTGAGCGGGTGGCGCGGTTGGAGCACATTTTGCATGCGTTAGAGCCTTTGGAGTTGGATCGACGGACGGCTCCGATGGCGGCGGATGACGATCTGCTGCGGGTGCATCCGCAAAGCCATATCGACGAGATTCGACGCAGCAGACCCGTTGACGGCTTCACGCAGATCGATGGGGATACGTTTATGTCACCAGGATCGGTCGACGCGGCCTATCGCGCGGCGGGGGCTGCCGTGCGGGCGGTCGATCTGGTCCTAGGCGGAGAGGTTGGGAATGCGTTCTGCGCAATTCGCCCGCCGGGACACCATGCGGAATCCGAGACGGCGATGGGATTTTGTCTGTTCGGCAATGCGGCGCTGGCGGCCAAACATGCGCTGGACCACCACGGGCTGAGCCGCGTCGCGGTGGTGGATTTCGATGTGCATCATGGGAATGGCACACAGGACCTGCTGTGGGACGAACGGCGGGCGCTGGTGATCACCAGCCAGCAAATGCCGCTGTGGCCCGGCACTGGCCGCGCGGATGAGACCGGCGCGTTTGAGACGGTGGTGAACATGCCGCTGGCCCCGGGCACGGGCGGGGCTGAGATGCGCGCGGCTTACGAGGCGCAGGCTTTTCCCCGTCTGCGCGCGTTCAAGCCGGAACTGATCATCATCTCCGCCGGGTTTGACGCGCACCAGGACGATCCACTGGCCAATCTCAACTGGTCAACCGGCGATTTCGTCTGGATCACCGCCGAGCTGTGCAAGATTGCCGATGAGGTCTGCGGTGGCCGTATCGTCTCGACTCTGGAAGGCGGGTATGATCTGAACGCACTGGCCGAGGCGACACGCGCCCATGTGGAAGAACTGATAAAGGCAGCAAAATGACCGATACTCCAGTCGAACAGATGACCTTTGAACAGGCGATGAAAGAGCTTGAGGCCGTGGTCGGCCAGCTGGAACGCGGGGATGTGGCTTTGGATCAGTCGATCGCTTTGTATGAGCGCGGGGCGGCGTTGAAGAAACGCTGTGAGGATGAGTTGAAGCGCGCCGAAGAAAAAGTGGCCGCGATCACGCTGAACGCGGATGGTCAGCCCACCGGGACGACGCCTGTCGAAGGTCAGTAAATGTTTCGTGACAGGCTGGCGCAGGACGCGGCACGGATTCAGGGCCATTTCGATCTGGTTCTGGGGGGGCTGGACGATCTGGACGTAACCCGGGCCATGGCCTACGCCACTGAGGGCGGTAAACGTCTGCGTGGGTTTCTGGTGCTCGAAAGTGCGCGACTGCATGGGATCGGTGAAACACGTGCGATCTGGCCCGCCACTGCGATTGAGGCTTTGCACGCCTATTCGCTGGTTCATGACGATCTGCCCTGCATGGACGATGATGACCTGCGGCGCGGTCGGCCCACAGTGCATGTGAAATGGGACGAAGGCACTGCCGTTCTGGTTGGGGATGCGCTGCAGACACTGGCCTTTGAGCTTTGCGCGCGACCCGAGGTTGGCGACGCCGAAATCCGCACCGATTTGACCCTAACACTGGCGAAAGCAAGCGGCGCGCAGGGGATGGTATTAGGTCAAGCCCGAGACATCGCGGCGGAGACGTCAGACCCGCTGACATTGGATCAGATCACGCGCTTACAGGCGGGCAAGACCGGAGCCCTGATCGAATGGTCAGCCTGTGCGGGCGCACGTCTGGCGCGGGCCGACCCGACCCCCTTGCGCCAATATGCCCAAGCCCTTGGCCTTGCCTTTCAGATCGCCGATGACATTCTGGATGTTGAGGGGGATGCCGAAAAGGCCGGAAAACGGCTGCAGAAAGATGCTGAGGCGGGCAAGGCGACCTTTGTTTCGCTTCTGGGTCTGGATGCCGCCAAGTCCCGCGCAGCCGAGCTGGTTGAACAGGCTTGCGCGGCGCTTGATGGGTACGGGCCGAAGGCAGAAACCTTGAAGCAGGCTGCCCGCTTCGTTATTGCCCGGGACAGCTAAGCCAGGAATGCCATATGTCTGACCGCCCGAATACGCCTTTGCTGGACCTTGTGAACCGCCCTGCGGACCTGCGGCAGTTCTCGGACGCGCAGTTGCATCAGGTGGCACAGGAATTGCGGGCCGAGACGATCTCGGCCGTGTCCGTGACCGGCGGGCATCTGGGCGCGGGTCTGGGCGTGGTGGAACTGACCACGGCGCTGCACGCGGTCTTTGACACTCCCCGCGACAAAATCATCTGGGATGTGGGCCACCAGTGTTATCCGCATAAAATCCTGACGGAACGCCGCGACCGCATTCGCACCCTGCGCATGAAAGACGGCCTCAGCGGTTTCACCAAGCGCAGCGAGAGCCCTTATGATCCGTTTGGTGCGGCCCATTCCAGCACCTCGATCAGCGCCGCGCTGGGGTTTGCCGTGGCGCGCGATCTGGGCGGTGTGACGCCCGAGGGGCTTGGTGATGCGATTGCGGTGATCGGCGATGGATCGATGTCCGCAGGCATGGCGTTCGAGGCGATGAACAATGCGGGTCACCTGAAGAAACGCCTGATTGTGATCCTCAACGACAATGAAATGAGCATTGCGCCACCTGTGGGTGCGCTGTCCAACTACCTGTCGCGCATCTATGCCGAGGAACCGTTTCACGAGCTGAAAGCTGCCGCCAAGGGTGCGGTGTCGCTGCTGCCCGAACCGTTCCGCGAGGGGGCCAAGCGTGCCAAGGACATGCTGAAAGGCATGGCGATGGGTGGCACCCTGTTTGAAGAACTGGGTTTTTCCTATCTCGGCCCCATCGACGGGCATGATCTGGACCAGTTGCTGCCGGTGTTGCGGGCAGTCAAGGCCAAGGCGACCGGGCCGATCCTGATCCATGTGCTGACGAAGAAGGGCAAGGGCTACGCCCCCGCCGAGCAGGCCCGCGATAAGGGCCACGCGACCGCCAAGTTCGATGTGGTGACGGGTGAGCAGAAAAAGGCACCCTCTAACGCGCCGTCCTATACTTCGGTTTTCGGCAAGACTTTGGTGGAAGAGGCTGCGCGGGATGACAAGATCGTAGCCGTGACCGCCGCGATGCCCGATGGCACCGGGCTGAACCTGTTTGCCGAACGTTACCCGTCGCGCTGTTTCGATGTGGCGATTGCGGAACAGCATGGGGTGACCTTCTCGGCGGCGCTTGCTGCAGGCGGGATGAAGCCGTTCTGCGCGATGTATTCGACCTTCCTGCAGCGTGGGTACGATCAGGTGGTGCATGATGTGGCGATCCAGCGTCTGCCAGTACGTTTTGCCATCGACCGCGCGGGGCTTGTGGGGGCTGACGGCGCAACCCATGCGGGCTCGTTCGACATCGCCTATCTGGCCAATCTGCCGGGCATGGTGGTGATGGCCGCCGCCGATGAGGCAGAACTGATGCATATGGTCGCCACAGCCGTGGCCCATGATGACGGCCCCATCGCGTTCCGCTATCCACGGGGAGAGGGTGTGGGTATTGACCTGCCGGAACGCGGTGAAGTGCTGGAGATCGGCAAGGGACGCATCATTCAGAAAGGTGCCCGCGTGGCGCTGTTATCATTCGGCACCCGTCTGGCCGAGGTGCAAAAGGCCGCCGAGGCTCTGTCGGCACGCGGCATCACCCCGACCATCGCCGATGCGCGCTTTGCCAAGCCGCTGGACCGCGACCTGATCCTTAATCTGGCCGCGAACCACGAGGCGCTGATCACCATCGAAGAGGGCGCTGTGGGCGGCTTTGGCAGCCATGTTGCGCAGCTCTTGGCGGATGAAGGCGTTTTTGATGCGGGGCTGAAATACCGCTCGATGGTGCTGCCGGATATCTTCATCGACCAGGCCAGCCCCGCAGATATGTACGCGGTCGCAGGCATGAATGCCGAACAGATCGAGGCCAAGGTGCTGTCGGTTTTGGGCGTAACCTCGATCGGCGAGAAGCGCGCCTAGGTGATCGCTCGACAACCGGATGCGAGGTGGCCATGATGTACCAAAGTATCAGGCTATGTCGGGGATGTGCATGCAAGATCACGGGTACGCGTCAGGGCGGCTGAACCTGCCTTTCGTCGGGATTTCAACCTTTGCAAAGTCGCCTTATGTCGCGGATTGGGATCAGATCGATGCCGATGTCGCCATTTTGGGTGCGCCGTTTGATTTCGGCACGCAATGGCGGCCCGGCGCACGATTTGGACCGCGCGCCGTGCGCGAGGCCTCGACCCTGTTCAGCTTCGGCCATGCCGGGGCCTATGATCACGAGGATGACGCGACTTACCTTGATGGCTCGGTGCGGATGGTCGATCTGGGGGATGCGGATATCATCCACACCAAAACCGACCAGAGCCATGCCAACATCGCTTATGGCGTAGGCAAGATTCTGAAAGCAGGCGCTTTGCCTGTCACAATTGGCGGGGATCATTCGATCAACATCCCCTGCATCAACGCCTTTGCCGAGGATTGCGCAGAAAACGGTCTGATCCACGTGGTTCAGATCGATGCGCATCTGGATTTCGTCGATGAACGCCACGGCGTGACCGCCGGGCACGGCAACCCGATGCGGCGGGCGATTGAAAAAGACTATGTCTCGGGCATGACGCAGCTGGGCATCCGCAATGTCTCGTCCACCGCGAAGGAAGGGTACGAGGATGCCCGCGCGCGCGGGTCGGATATCCTGTCGGTGCGACAAGTGCGCAAACTGGGACCCGAAGCCGTGCTGGCCCGAATCCCGGAGGGAGCGCGGTACTATGTGACCATTGATATCGACGCGTTTTGCCCGTCGATTGCGCCCGGAACCGGCACGCCCAGCCATGGTGGGTTTCTCTATTACGATGTGCTGGAAATACTACAGGGGCTGGCCAAGCGCGGGGACGTCGCGGGCATCGATCTGGTCGAGGTCGCGCCTTCGTATGACCCAACCGAGAGCACCCAGATTCTGGCGGCGCAGCTGCTGCTGAACTTTCTGGGGTTTATCTTTCACGAACGTACGCGGCTGTAGGCGGCGACTTGTCGCCCTAGCCTTTTGTGTTTCGTGATGGGGTTTAGGTGGTTTTTGATATTGTATGTCTGGGAAGCGGGACAAAGCGGACATCACAACAAAGTCTACTTTTCGTTTAACGCTCTTCTTGTACTTTACGTATTTGGGATAAGACCTGCCGTGGACTTTCGATTTGTTCAAATCCAATCTTCGTTACCTTAGCACCATTTTTTCCCAAGCTTTCGTGTTTCGCAAAATAGATATCGCCGGTTGCCCCGGAGTCCTCAAACTCGATCTCTGTAGTCTTGGTAATGGGATAGGTTTGCAATTTTTTGCGTCCAAACATCTTCGTGCCAATCATAGCACGTTGATTTGTCAGCGTATAATGCTGTTGCTTGCGAGTGTAGGCCTTCCAGAAGTGAACGCCCACAAGACCATATGAACCCACGAAAAAGAATATGAGACCAAAAGTCCAAAAAAGACCTCCGGCTTTGCTTGCCATAGCCATCCAGAAAACAGAAAATCCGGTAAAAAAGACATAAAAGAAAGGAATGAACGGGCTTTCCCATTCAAGCCGGACACGGCTTTTTGGAGCACCCTGCCAAAGAATTTCTTCGTTTGGCGCGAGAAGGTCTTTCCAAGGATCAGTCATTTGTGAACTCTTGATGAATTGGCGTATACAATGCTTGCAGTATCGTATGGCTTTATTTTCTTTGAAAATCTACAAAAAGACAAAGGGCCAATGATGCAGACGAAGCAAGACGTTTTCCGCACACCACCGAAAGAGCAATTTTGGCTCAGAGCGGTCAATGCGCTCCGAGCTTTTATATCGCGTACCTTTACCACTTGCGGCAAAGGACTGATCTTGAAGCTGATGTGTTTCCTCAAGCGCCTTTGATGTTGTGGCCGGGACCATAGGGAAAGCCGGTGATGTTCTCGGCCCCGTCGTCGCCAACCACAAGGATATCGTGCTCGCGGTAGCCACCCGCACCGGGTTGGCCTTCGGGGATCCACAGCATCGGCTCGATCGAGACGACCATGCCGGGTTCCAGAACCGTGTCGATATCCTCGCGCAGTTCCAGACCGGCCTCGCGCCCGTAATAGTGGCTGAGGACGCCGAAGGAATGGCCATAGCCGAAGGAGCGGTACTGCAGCAGGCCCTCATCTTCGAAGAAACGGTTGATCTCGGCGGTGATGCCGGAACAGGTCGCGCCGGGTTTGATCAGGCTCAGGCCAAGCTCATGCGCGGCGACGTTGGCCTTCCAGATGCGCAGGCTTTCGGCATCGGGTTCGCCCAGAAATAGGGTCCGTTCCAGCGCGGTGTAATAGCCCGAGATCATTGGGAAGGTGTTCAGCGACAGGATATCGCCCTTTTGCAGCGCCCGTTTGGTGACCGGGTTATGCGCGCCATCGGTGTTGAGGCCGGACTGGAACCAGACCCATGTGTCGCGGTATTCTGCGTCGGGATAAGCGCGGGCGATCTCCGCCTCCATCGCGTCGCGCCCGGCCATGGCGATCTCGATCTCGGTTGCGCCTTCACGGATGGCGGCGTGGATGGCCGCTCCGCCGACATCGGCGGTGCGTGCGCCGCCTTTGATCAGCTCGATCTCTTCCGCCGATTTCACCATACGGGCCGCCATGGTGTCGGGCGCGATGTCAACTATTTCAGGCTGACCCAGCATCGCCAGCGCGGTGTCGCGGGCGGCCAGTGTCATGTGATCATTCTCAACACCGATGCGTTTCGCGCCACCGATCAGGCTGGCCACCGCGCGCCAATAATTGTCGCGTTTCCAATCGGTATAGATCACGTTGTCCTCGACCGAGCGGCGCCAGGGCTGGCCAGCATCAATATTGGCCGAAACGGTCGTGCAGGCGTCCTGTGTGACGACGCAGCCATAGGGACGGCCAAAGGCGCAATACAGAAAGCCCGAATAATAGGCGATGTTCTGCATCGAGGTCAGCAGGACCACCGGAATATCCCGCGCCGCCATGATGGCACGCAATTTGCCAAGGCGGCGGTCATATTCGCCCTTGCTGAAAGGCAGGGGTGCTTTGTCGCCATTGTGGCAGGTGAAGAATTCGGGGCGATTTGTCATGGTCTGGTCTCTCATCTTTGCCGGGCGGCAAACCCGGCCACTTGTCCCGGCGTTCAGGACAGGCGGTCTCGGGGTCCGAGAGCCGATCATCCCAGTGCGTCCGCGACGCCATCGCGGCTGGGATGAACGGTTAAATCGTTAGATCAGCCGTGCGCTTGCGTCAAGCGGGGGAAAGGCCCCGCAGACGCTCGGACCGGCGGCGCAGCAATTCGACCGTGGTCAGCAGCGCGATCGAGATCACGACGAGGATGGTCGCCACCGCCAGAATGGTCGGGCTGATCTGTTCGCGTAGACCAGTGAACATCTGCCATGGCAGCGTCTTCTGGCTGGCCGAGCCGACAAACAGCACCACGACCACCTCGTCGAACGAGGTGATGAAGGCAAACAAACCACCCGAGATCACGCCCGGCAGGATCAGCGGCATCTGGATCTTGAAGAAGGTCCGCACCGGCCCCGCACCCATATTCGCTGCCGCCCGCGTCAGCGAGCGGTCAAAGCCCACCAGCGTCGCAGTCACGGTGATGATGACAAAGGGAATTCCCAGAACGGCGTGGGCAAGGATCACCTTCACATAGCCCACGAAGTTCTTGTTCATGCCCAGCGTGCCTTCCATGAAGCGGCCGATATCGCTGTAGAAGAAGAACATGCCGGTGGCCGAGATGATTAGTGGCACGATCATCGGCGAGATCAGGATACCCATGATGGCACGGCGACCGGGAACGTGGCTCTGGCTCAGGCCGATGGCTGCAAGAGTACCCAGCGAGACAGAGATCACCGTCGCAATCGGCGCAATGATCAGCGAGTTCTTGAAGCTGCGCTGCCATTCATTGTTGGTGAAGAAGTCGCGGTAATGCTTCAGCGAGTACCCCTCAGGGTCCAGTCGCAGCATTTCCGGCGTGAAGGTAAAGAAGTCCTGCGCGTTGAACGACAATGGAAGAACCACAAGGATCGGCGTGATCAGGAACACGAAAATCGCGCCGCAGATCACTCGGAACAGGTAGTGATAGAACACCTGTTTCGGGGTCAGATACGGCAGCAGTTTGCGGCGATAACGACCCTCATAGAGCCAGTAGATGAACCATGCGAAGAACCAGCCGCCCAGCAGACCCAGAACGCCGCCCATCGGACCCGAAAACAGAAACCCGGCGATGCCGAAGCCCAAAATGGTGATCCAGCGGGCCATTTGCTCGTTCTTCAAGACAGTAATGTAAACCCAGGCCAGCGCCGCGATCAGAGCCGCGCCGCCAATGATGCCAAGAAACACCGCGCCATTGCCTGCGCCGACAAAGATACCGGCGAAGGCCCCTGCGAGCGCGACGCTGGGCAGAACCATGGACAAAGGTTTGCGGGAAATCGGAGTAAGTGCGGCCATGTCGATTATCCCAGCTTCACGTTATCAATGCCGACGATCTTGTCGTAACACCAGTAGAGCAGCAGCACGACGCCCAACAGAATCGTACCCAGCGCCGCCGCCAGTCCCCAGTTCAGCGAGGACGAGATGTGATAGGCAATCCGGTTCGAGATGAAGACACCTTTGGTGCCACCCACGATCTCGGGCGTGATGTAGTAACCAATCGCCAGAATGAAGACCAGGATCGACCCCGCGCCGATACCCGGAATGGATTGCGGGAAATAGATGCGCCAGAAGGTCGTCCAGTTGGTTGCGCCCATCGATTTCGCGGCGCGGGTGTAGGATGGCGGTATCGTCTGCATCACCGAATACATCGGCAGGATCATGAACGGCAGCAGGATATGCGTCATCGCGATGATCGTGCCGATCTGGTTGTTGATGATGACAAGTCGGGCGTCATCGGCCACCAACCCAAGCCAAACCAGCGTTTCGTTGATCACACCCTGTTGTTGCAACATCACCTTCCACGCCGAGGTTCGCACCAGAAGTGACGTCCAGAACGGTAACAACACCAATATCATCAGCAGATTCGACACCCGCATCGGAAGGGTCGCCAGCAGGTAGCTGACCGGATAGGCCAGCAGGATACACGACGCGGTGATCACCAGCGACATGAACAGCGTGCGCCCGAACAGCTTGATCAGAATCTGCTTGTCCTCGGGCTGCGATTGCGCGCCCTCGGGCGTGCGCTGCATGTCGACCGCATTCAGGAAATAGCCATTTGTAATCGCCGGAGAATGCGTCTTGATCACCGCCCAGGTCTGCGGTTCCCCCCAGCCTTCGTGGATTTCGATCACCTGATCCTTGAATGGACCATCTGTCTCAGGATCCAGCTTGCCCATTTTCCGTCCCGAGCGGCGGAACATCGAGGACATGCCTGTCTCTTCGTAGTTCAGGCGCGAGCCCAGTCGGGTATGTGTCTTGTTATCGACAGCCACGACCATGTCGCGCACAAAGGCGTCGTAGACCGCCTCATCCGGCAGTTCGCCACTGGTTTCGTCCCAGTTTTGCAGGGCTTCGACCGTCAGGGGCAGGGTTTCCTGCACAATGCTGTTTTCCACCGACCGGAACAGCATCGACGCAATCGGCACAATGAACGAGAACAGCACGAACAGCAGCAGAGGAGCCACCAGCATCAGCGCCCGAAGTTTTTGCCGTCTTAATGACCGCGCAAGCGATTGCTTAAGCGGCGTTCCATCGGCGGCCAGCATCGGACCGGAGTTTTGTTGGGTGGCGTCAGTCATCGGTGCCCCTTGGGTCCTTTCTGGGGTCAGGGGCGAAGTACCGCCCCCGACTTTGTCATGAAATCAGACGCTTATTGCGCCAGCCACGCCTGGAATTTGGCGTCGATATCGTCGCGGTAGTCGGCCCAGAACTCGTAGTTGTACAGGAACGTGTTCTTGGCGTTTTCCGGGTCGGTCGGCATATGCGGTGCCATGTCGATGCCAAGTTCGGCATGCTGACCCACCAGCGGAGCCGACGAAGCACGGGCCGGGCCGTACGAGATCCACTTGGCCTGATCCGCCAGACGCTGAGTGTCGGTCGCGAACATGATGTAGTCCAGTGCGCGCGCCTGACGCTCTTCGCTCAGACCGGCGGGGATGATCCAGCCGTCCAGATCGAATACCTGCGCGTCCCAGAGCATGGCAACAGGCTGGTTCTGTTCTTCGATCACGCTGAACAGACGACCGTTATAGGTCGAACCCATAATGACCTCGCCATCGGCCAGCAGCTGCGGTGTATCCGCGCCAGCCGACCACCAGACAACGCTGTCCTTGATGGTGTCGAGCTTGGCGAGAGCCTGATCCTGCCCTTCAGGAGTAGCCAGCACGTCATAAACGTCGTCCTTGGCAACACCGTCGCAGATCAGGGCCCATTCCATGTTGTTGATCGGACGCTTCTCCAGCGAGCGTTTGCCCGGATAGGTTTCCAGATCAAACACGGCACAGACGTCTGTCGGCGGCGTATCACCCACCAGGTCGGTGCGATATCCGAATGTGGTCGAGTAAACGATCTGCGGGATAAAGCAGTCGCTGACCAGCAGATCACCGAAATCTTCGGATGCGGGCGTGCCATCAGGTGCCGGAGCCAGCATGGTGTCGGGATCGATTTCCATCGCCAGACCTTCGTCGCACAGGCGGATCGCATCCGCTGCAACAACGTCAACCACGTCCCAGGTGATGTTGCCGGCTTCGTTCATCGCGCGCAGCTTGGCCACCGCTTCGGCCGAGCTGTCGTCGTTCAGGATGGTGACGCCAGTCTTTTCCGAATAGGGCTCGTGATAAGCCTTGAGCTGCGATTTGGAATAGGCGCCGCCCCACGAGACGATGGTCATCTCTTCGGCGGAAACGCCACCGGCAGCCGTCGCCAGAGCCGCTGCGGTCAGCAGTGTTTTGGTTGGTTTCATGTGTTACTCCCAGTACTTCCCGTTTGTTGTATGGTCAGCTGACGCACGGGTTTTCGCCAGCCGGTCCCTCAGTGAAACCGCGCTTGTGCCGCGCGGTTTGGTCTATGCGTCAAGCGCACGACAATCCTGTGCCAGCCAGCCGATCTCGATCTCCTGTCCGGGTTTCAGGCGGATGGCATCGGGGGCGTTCCGTGTCTTGACGATGAACTCGTCATTGCCAGCAACCGACATGCGGAAGCGGAACACGTCACCCATATAGATGAATTCCTTGACCGTCGCCTTCAGCGTATGCGCGTCGGCATGCAGACGGTCCTTGTTGAATTCCACACGTTCCGGGCGGATCGAAACCTTGGTCCGCTCGCCCGGGTTGTGAACATTGATCGGCACCGCATCAATTTCTGATCCGTCATCAAGCTGCACCACACAGCTGTCGCCGTCGATCGATTTGACCACACCTTCCAGCGTGTTGTTTTCACCGATGAACTGCGCGACGAAGCTGTTGTCGGGCTCTTCATACAGTTGATCCGGCGGGGCCAGTTGCTGAATGCGGCCATCGTCGAACACCGCGACCCGGTCCGACATGGTCAGCGCTTCGGTCTGGTCGTGGGTCACGTAAACGGTGGTAATGCCCAGCTCATGCGCAAGGCGGGTGATTTCGAACTGCATATGCTCACGCAGCTGTTTGTCCAGCGCGCCCAGCGGTTCATCCATCAGCACCAGTTCCGGTTCAAACACCAGCGCGCGGGCCAGGGCGATCCGCTGCTGCTGCCCCCCCGAAAGCTGCGCGGGGCGGCGATTGCCGAAATCGCCCATCTGTACCATGTCCAGCGCGCGCTTGACCTTTTCCTCGCGCGTGGACTTGTCCAGCTTGCGCACCTCCAGCGGGAACGAGAGGTTCTCGGCCACCGTCATATGTGGAAACAGGGCATAGTTCTGGAACACCATCCCAATACCGCGCTTGTGCGGAGGGATGTTGTTGATGGGTTTGCCATCCAGAAGAATCTCGCCATGGGTGGCGGTTTCGAATCCGGCAAGCATCATCAGGCAGGTTGTCTTGCCTGATCCGGACGGCCCGAGCATGGTCAGGAATTCGCCCTTTGGCATCGCCAGGTTGAGATCTTTGACAACGAGATTCTCGCCATCATAAGACTTTTGAACGCGTTGAAATTCAACAAACGCGGCGTCGGTATTTATGTCGGTCACAAGACCCCCTGTTGCGTCAAATGATTATCCGGTTGGTCCGGATTTCATTGATCATGTCCCGCATTAAAAACGCAGCCAAGCGGGACTGGCAACCCAGAATAGTGATTTTAGCGATAACGCGAACACAATTCTGCTCAATCAAAGGGCGTTCAGCGCTTTCATATGCCACGCCAGACTCTGGTTGCTGGACAGCACCGGCTTGCCGATCTGCGCCTCGATACGGGGGATCGCGGCCAACGTGCGCAGGTTCGTACAACTCAGAAATACGGCGTCGACAGAGGGGTCGGACCCCAGCCGCACCGCCGCATTTACAACGGATTCGGTTGATATACGCACAACCTTGGCCTCTTCGGCCTCACCAAAGCTACCGAACACGTCCATCGTGATGCCCATCTGTGCGAAGGCCTGCCGCAACGGCGTGTTCACCTCTTCGATGTAGGGCGAGAGCAGGGCGAATTTCAACACGCCGCGATCAGCCGCACAAGCCGCAGCGGCGCGTAACGGGTTGGTCACGGTCACAACGTCGCAGGTCTGCTGCACCATTTGTTCAACCCGGTCCGATCCGATCACAGAGCTGGCCGATGTGCAGCCATAACCCACCACCTTGTAACGCCGCGCCTTCGGAAGCAGGTCGGCGGCGGCGGGCAGATCGATCTCCATCCGCGCCAGAGTCTCGGTGTTGACCTCGGCCCCGCTGGGAATGCGGCTAACGTAGAGGGGGCTGGGGTCACCGGCGAACAGGCTGCGAAACTCGGGCTCGATCGTCTCATCGGTTTGCAGAACAATAAGGCCCATAGGCGCCGCAGCAGCGTCGTCAGGGTCAAGCGTATAGGGCAGTATCGTCATAGCGTCGGTATCTCGGGCCCGATGCGCGGGCTGAGGAATTCGGGCGCGCCTTCGGTGATCAGGATGTTTTCTTCGTGCACAAGGATCTTACCACCCACGGCAATACCCGGTTCAAGCGTCAGGACCATACCGGGTTCCAGCGTGGTGTGATCACCGGGGATCAACGATGGCCATTCGGTCAGCGACATCCCCAGCCCGTGACCCAATCGCCCGGCATCAGTGCCCCCCGTACCATCCGTCAGGATCGCGTTCATCGTATGAAACAGCTGTGCGGCGGTGGCACCGGGGCGGGCCTGTTCAAAGGCAGCATCCGACGCCTCGATCAACCGCGCATGCGCGTCCCGCACCAGTGCGCTGGCCGGGCCAACCGACCAGTTACGGTCGTAATCACAGAAATACCCATCCCGCACGAGGCCGGTATCCAGCATCAGCACATCGCCCGGCCTCAGCGGCGATCGGGTAGCGGGCGAGATCACGTCGGTATAACCGCCCTGTTCGGCGCCTCCGGCCAGATAGGGCACCCAATCAGCCCCTTCCTCAAGGCAAAGCGTCTGGAAGCGTCGGAAAACCTGATCCAGCGGCACACCGGTCGCGGCGATCTCGGGCACGCGTGCAAAGGCGCGGGCAGCGATCTGACAGGCGGCGCGTATCTTGGCGACCTCAGCGTAGGATTTCACCATGCGCAGGGCGCGCAGGATGCCCTGATCGCCGGTGATGTGGCGGCTGCCAATTCCGGTCTGCAGGCGCTTCAGGTCGGCCAGCGGCATCCGGACATGGGTTTCGTGCCCATCCGGGCAGCCAATCGTAGCGCCCATTGGCGTCAACTCGGCCAGCGTGTCCGCCAGCAGAGTAACGCCGTCGTCTTCGAGGTCCGGCGCGCTCCAGGTACGGATATCGTCAATCCAGGTCTGCGCCATCAGGGCAGCGCCAATCGACGGGATCACCGCCACCGGCTTGCCCGAGGCGGGCACGATCAGGAACCAGGGTCGCGTCGGGCTTTCCCAGAAGCGGGTCAGATACCCAGTGAAATAACGTATCTCGGGCTCGGTGGTCAGCAACAGTGCCGAAAGCTCGGCCTGCGCCATCTGCTGTTGCGCGCGGTGCAGTCGCGCCTGAAATTCCTCGGGCGCGAAAGCGGTCATGCGGGCTGCTCGGTCAGCATGCACAGAACCCGCGACCGCGCGTCTATCGCCATCGCCGCACGCGCCTCGGCGTTCATGACCGCCGCAACGCCCGCCCCGCCCGAGGCACTGGTCTCCAGCCCCGCCTCGGCCATGCGTGGCAGCTGCGCGGAGACCTCATCGTCGCTGAGCGTCAGAAAAAGATCGGCATCCCGCGCCAAGCCGTTCAGGGCGATCAGTGAAGGCTCTTTGCAATCCAGCCGCCCCATGATGCTGTCCGGGCCATCGGCGAAGACGCAGTGCCCGGCTTTGACGCTGGCCTGAAGCGCCGGGGCGGCATCGGGTTCGACGACAACAATCTGCGGCGCGTCGCCCCAGATTTTGCGCGCATAGGCAGCGACCGCGCCCGCCATGCCGCCGACCCCGGCCTGCAACAAGATGTGGGTGGGCTGTTCGGGGCATTGCTCTGCCGCTTCAACGGCCATCTGCAAATACCCCTCCATCAGCAGATAAGGCAGATCGGTATATCCCTCCCAAGAGCTGTCCGACAGCAAGGTCCAGCCATTCTGCTGCGCCGCCTGCGCGGCGGCCCCCATGCTGGCGGCATAATCGACCCCTTCTCGCACAACCTGCGCCCCCTGGGCCCGCAACCTGTCCGCAAAGCTCTCGGGTACGGTTTTTGCGATGTAGACCACGGCATCAGCACCAAAAACCCGCGCGCCTGCCGCCATGCTCATCCCGTGGTTACCCGCGCTGGCAGTGACATATGTGTGCCCTTTGAGATCGCCTTCGGGTGCTTCGCTGGCCTGACAGGCAATGACATAAGCCGCACCCAACGCCTTGAACGAGCCCAGCCCCATCCGAGGCCGCTCATCCTTGACCCAGAGCTGCGCCACCGGCGCCAGAGCGGTTGCCTCCGTCAGCGGCGTCTGGGTGAAATCGGGGCAAAACAGGCGATGCCGCCCAAGCCCGGATGTATCGATCGACGGATAGGGTGCCTGATCCGCCAGCTTCGACCCATTTCGAAAGGGGTTTCTGACCGTCTCCATCACGCGCTCCTTGTCTTGATAGGCCGACGTGATCGGAACGAGGAAGCCCTGTCAAGCGTGTCCCGCTTTCCGGGTTGTGGCGACACATCTGAATGAGCGTCTTTTCAATCCATTTGGTTGGCTGTAAGTGTGTGCCAGCCCTGTTGGCCGCGGCTTTGCCTGCCGCGCGCGCAGGTCTGCGGGCGTGATGGAATGGTAGACATATCGGACTTAAAATCCGAAGGCCTTAGTGCCGTGTGGGTTCGAGTCCCACCGCCCGTACCACCTCTGAAGCGCAGCCGAGTTATTGGGAACACACCCCGGATCGATCCGGGTTCTGCGGGCCAGTTCTGAAGGAATGGTGCCTCAAGAAGGAACCTTAAAGAAAGTGTCTCGCGGGTACGTACATATCTACACTGATGATCAGATCGTAGAACTGTGCGACATACGTGCGAGCGGAACTCAGATCAAAGATACTCATGGTTGAATGCAACCGCTCCAAGACCACCATCTACCGCTATCTTACCGAAAATGAAGCCTAAACTCGACTCCAGAACCCTGATCTGAGCTTAACACCTTATTCTGCACCCGGCCGGAATGGATGGGGTGGATGCCCTCTCCAGAAACGGCATCGCAATGTGCCATGGTGGATATGTATCAACCACTAAAGAGAAAGAGAGCACCCATGAGCGAAGATATCATTATCGGAGTTGATCTGGCAAAGAATGTGTTTCAGCTGCACGGCGCGACAGGACGGTCGGGTCTTGTTTCGCAAGAAACTGTCCCGTGCGCAGTTCAAGGCTTCCTGCGAGGAGCACCCCAATTGCCTGATGAAGATGGAGGCATGTTCGACATCACATTACTGGGCGCGTGAGTTGCAGGCTATTAGTCATGATGTATGTTTAGTTCCGCCATTTTGTATTAAGCCTCTCGTCAAACGGAACAAAAATGATGCGGATGATGCTGAGTCAATCACGGAAGACGCTTTGTGCCCAAGCAACATTCGTCGGGCGGGAAAACCCGCCTTGGCCAGACAAGTAAGATGGGTCAGCGTGGTATTCGACGTATGTTGATCACGGGCGCGATGAGCCGAATTGCCGGATATGCGAGACAAAGCAGTCGCGCAGAGCCATGCGTACAAGACAAGCTGGATCGCAAACCAAAAATGGTTGCCGCAATCGCACTAGCCAACAAAATGGCACGTCAGATATGGGCGATGATCAGCGAAGAAGAGAAGTATCAACCTAGAGAAATAACGGCATAGAATTCTGGGCGCCAACCCAGGTGCCAGAGTGTGAGGAATGCACTGTGAAGAATGGACGTCGATTGAACAAGTCCTGATTGGAGAGCCAGACAGAGGTCGGGCGCAATAAGAGCGCGCGGAGTCGAATTGGAACCGATCAGCGAACTGACCGTCTTGGCCCGCGGCGCGTAAAAAGCCGCAAAACGAGGCCTGACACACGACCGCAATCAATCGCGCTCAAACTGATCAGAACCTCCTTGCAAAACCGAGGGCATCCACACAAAACCTCATAGTGCCGCTCATCGCACAGGCGCCAAAGCTACGAAGTTCAGTGGTCAAAAGTTTGCAACAGATTCCGGGTTGATTGTTGTGCCAGCCGAAGGATAGGACCATGGAGTAAATCTTGGAGGCATTATGGGACTGTCGAAATCAATTCGTCGGCGCTTGCAAATAGTCGAGGGTGATTCAATCTCGACGTCTTTGAAAATTATCTTTGCAGATCGAGAAACAAGACGTGCGTACGAATACAGTAAGTTCGGGCGTTATCTGAACGAAGACGAGCTTTCGTCCGGCGGTCATTTTCGAACTGAAGCAGATGCAATATCGGCAAATTTAGATCCCATTTGGTACGCGCGAACCCATAACCTTAGTCAATCACAGTCTTGTTTCGATCACTATCGCGATGAAGGACGAAAGTTTGCATTCGCACCCAACGGCGCTCTTGCGGGGGAAGACAGGAAGTCACTTTCCGCTTGGGGTTTGGAATACCTGGTCCGGTGCGGGATAAAAATCGGTTGCCGCGGGGAACATGCGTTGTCTCCCGATGACAGCCAAGCCTTGGACCCCTTCAAAATTACAAATTCAAATGGAAAGAAAATCGCTGTCGTCACTGCCATCTTCGGCGACTACGATGGTCTGATGCCGTTTGATCCAGCGTGGAAGAGCGCGTCTGAGTTTTTCGTATTCTCGGAAAGGAAATTCGACTCACTTTCTGGCTGGCAACAGGTTCATTCGCCGTATCATCATGTCGATCCTCGTCGTAGGGCGCGCTTCGTAAAGCTATGCCTTCCAGTTTTTTTCCATGATTTCGAATGGGTTATTTGGGTGGATGGAAACGTACTACTTTGTCGAGATCCTGAAGCTGTGATCGCAGGCATTAGCGACACCGCATTCGACTTTGCAACTTTCAGGCACTCTTCTCGCGGCAGCATAATTTCAGAAGCTGCGGCATGTGCCAGGTTGGGTAAGGAGAATGCGATAGAACTCGCTGAACATCTTGCGCGCATCGATTACCCCTCTAGAAAAAAAACCGACAACCTGTATGAGACAATGGCAATGGTTCTGAGACCGTCATCTTCCGCAGTACAGAAAATGTTTGCTAAGTGGTGGGGTTTGCTGTCGAAGGGATCTAAGCGAGACCAATTGTCTCTTCCGCTGGCTATGGCGGAAGTTCCCGAGATCAAGTTTACGCCGCTGACTGAGACTATTGATTGTTCTGCCGAATTCTTCCGAATGAAACACTACGCAAAATCGGACAAAAAATAATGCACACCCCGACAAGCAGGACCCCTGCAGATGTTATCGTTTGTGTTCACAACAGCTTTGACGATGTGAAAATTTGCCTCGAATCCGTCTTGCCTACACTCGGGCCCGAAGATCGCCTAATTATTGTCGACGATGGGTCGGGAGCACAAACAAAGGAGTTCTGTGAAGTTTTCGCGTCTAACAACTTAGACCATGTACTTTTGATCCGCCGTGACAAAGGTAGCGGGTTCTGCAAGGCCGCCAATGAAGGTTTGAGGCAGAGTGATCGTGATACAATCATTCTCTTGAACAGCGACACGATCGTTGTGGGTGATTGGATCAATAAGATACACAATTGTCTGCACGCACACCCGCGTATTGGAATCGCGGGACCGCTCTCGAATGCGGGTGGATGGCAATCCATTCCTGACATGCCAGGTCCGAATGCGTCTCCAAACCTAGTCAAATCTGACACTGAGACACTGCAATCAATTAACAAGTTCTGCGCTGAGATATCTGCTCAATTCACGTATCCGGTCGTCGAGCAAATCAACGGGTTCTGCCTTGCAATCAAAAGGACTGTTTTGGAAACTGTGGGCCTCTTCGATGAGGTTCGGTTTCCTAAGGGGTACGGTGAGGAAAACGATCTAAATCTACGCGCTCAAGAGGCAGGATTTTTGTGCGCCGTGGCGACAGACTGTTTCGTTTATCATGCCAAAACAAAAAGCTATTCCTCCGAACAAAGGAAGCAACTCACAGCGAATGGTCAAGCACAATTACGTGCGTTGTATGGCGAGAAACGAATAAAGAACGCTGTGCGAGGAACGCAACGAAATCCAATACTGCTTGAAATTCGCTCGATTGCCAGAGATGTATTTCAAGAGAAAGCCTGGACGATCAGCACACTGGAAACATAGTAACAACGTCAGGCGCCACGCATTGCTCGGAGCTCAAAAGCCGCTCGATGCGTGCTGGGCACGCGAGCAGTTTTGGGGCCTTGCACTCGTCTCACTTGCCCAAAACGTCGACAACGAAAATTTAATCCGGGCCCATTATACCCCCGTAATTAGTTAGGTACCTCGGGACTTCCGCAAAGGGGCATTCTAACTTAATCCAGCAATATTTCGAGATACTTACCGTATGAGGATTTTGCGTACAATTGTGCCCGCTTGGCCAGAGCTTCGTCGTCGATCCAGCCGTTCGCCCAGGCGATTTCATCTAGGCTCCCGGTTTGCATACCTTGCCGGTCGGTCAGAGTGCGCACAAAGTTGCCAGCATCCAACAAGGACCCATGGGTGCCTGTATCCAGCCAAGCAAAACCGCGACCCATTTTCTCAACTTCCAGCAACTCTTCTTTCAGATACATTTCCAATAGGGTTGTGATCTCCAACTCACCGCGCGCCGAGGGTTGCACCTGACGGGAGCGAGCGGGGGCGTCGCCATCCAGAAAATACAGTCCGGTCACCGCATAATGTGAGGGTGGAACCTTGGGTTTTTCGATGATAGCGCGCGCCTTTTTGCCCTCAAAATCCACGACACCGTAACGTTCGGGATCGGAAACGCGATAGGCAAAGACCGTGCCTCCCATATTCTTCGCGTCCGCCTCGCGCAAAATGCCGGGCAGGCCGTGGCCGAAGAAGATGTTATCACCCAGAATCATGGCAGACGGCGCACCGCTCAGGAAATCCTCGGCCAAAGTATAGGCTTGCGCCAGCCCATCGGGCGTTTCTTGCGTAATCCATGTCAGCGACAGGCCGTATTGGCTACCGTCCCCCAGCAATCTTTGAAACTGGTCCTGATCCTGAGGCGTCGTGATGATCGCGATCTCACGGATATTCGACAACATCAGAACGCTTAAGGGGTAAAAGATCATCGGCTTGTCGTATATCGGCAGCAACTGCTTTGAGATCGCCATCGTGATTGGATAAAGCCGGGTTCCAGACCCTCCGGCCATAATAATGCCTTTGCGCTGCATAAAGGTTCCTCTCAGAATTTCAGCCGCCGCCTTCTGCAAGCTCGGTCAGAACATGGTCCAAACCCGTTTTCCAATCAGGCTGCGGAATGTCGAAAATATCAGCCAGCCGCGTGCAATCCAATCTTGAATTCAAGGGTCTGGGGGCCGGGGTTGGATAGTCACTGGTTTTGATGTCCTGAATCTGAACATCCAAACCAGCCTGTTGAACAATTTCGCACGCAAAACCGGCCCAGCTCGTATCGGGCCTTCCAGAGTAGTGGAATAGCCCGCCTTCTTTGGTGATCCCGGCTTTGGCTATGACCAGAAGGGCGTCGGCAATATCGGCCGCCGGGGTCGGTCCGCCGATCTGATCGGCCACGATTTTCAGGTGGTCGCGGTTTTGAGCCAACCGCAGGATAGTCTTGACGAAATTCTTACCATGGGCGGAAAAAACCCAACTCGTGCGCAAGATAGCATGCCAGCCCCCTGCCCCCGCCACCTGAGCTTCGCCGTTCAGTTTGGAGCGGCCGTAAGCACCCAAGGGCGCCGTCGGATCTAGTGTTGTCCACCGGTGCGTGCCGGACCCATCAAAGACGTAATCGGTTGAGATATGAAGAAACGGCAAGCCGCGCTTAGCCGCGGCCCGGGCCATCGCTCCGGGCGCGCCGACGCAGTTCGGTCGCCACTTGACCGTTGCGGCCAAAGACCAGTGCCTTCATCCTGCGGTCCCCAGGCGCTGGCCCACTCCACTACGCGTTTGCAAGGCATGCAGCCAGTCGCCGTTGTCCAGATACCACTGCACCGTCTGCTCCAACCCGGTTTCTGGGGTGTAGGAAGGGCGCCAGTTCAGTTCGGTCCGGATGCGCGTCGGGTCGATCGCATACCGGCGATCATGTCCTGGTCGATCGGTGACAAATATAACCTGATTGGAGTATGGTGCTGCTGCCGGTTTCAGCCGGTCTAGAATGGCGCAGATCATTTTGACCAAATCCAGGTTGGTCATCTCATTCTCGCCGCCAATATTGTAGCTGCGCCCGGTTTCACCATGCTGCAAAACCAACAGAAGGGCCTCGGCGTGGTCATCCACATGCAACCAGTCACGAATATTGTCCCCTGCCCCATAGATCGGAATGGGTTTGCCCGCCAGGGCGTTCAGAATCACCACTGGGATCAGCTTTTCGGGAAACTGATAGGGGCCGTAATTGTTCGAACAATTGGTCAAAACAGTCGGCAGGCCATAGGTTTCGCGCCAAGCGCGAACCAGATGATCAGACCCAGCCTTGGATGCCGAGTAGGGTGAATTGGGTTGATACGGACTGTCTTCGGTGAACAGCCCGGTCTCACCGAGCGAGCCAAAAACCTCGTCGGTCGAAATATGATGAAAGCGGAATGTTCCCGGCCGTCCTGCTCCAGTCCAATAGGCGCGCGTGGCCTCAAGCAGCACATAGGTTCCCGTCACATTAGTGTCGATAAACGCTGCGGGCCCGTCGATTGAGCGGTCAACATGGCTTTCGGCAGCCAGATGCATGATCGCGTCAGGGCTGTGCTGGTTCAGAATGGCAGCCATCGCATCAGCGTCACGGATATCAGCCTGCTCAAAGCTGTAACCCGGCGCGTTCGCGACCGGGGCCACATTGTCTAGGCAGGCCGCGTAGGTAAGAGCGTCAACATTGACGACCTCATGCCCGTCAGAGATTGCCCGTCGAATGACAGCAGAGCCGATAAATCCTGCTCCGCCCGTTACAAGGATTTTCATTGGGCAGCCCCAAATGCAAAAGGGGTGTCTAGGTCGCGCAAAAGCGGTGCCACCTTATCCTTATTTGATAGGCCCGGTTCAGCCCCATACAGCGGCCATTCAACTCCAATATCGGGATCATCACAGCGAACCGCACCCTCCGTTTCTGGCGCATAGGTT
The DNA here is from genome assembly GCF_056533645.1 of Ruegeria sp. G10. Taxonomy (NCBI): domain Bacteria; kingdom Pseudomonadati; phylum Pseudomonadota; class Alphaproteobacteria; order Rhodobacterales; family Roseobacteraceae; genus Ruegeria; species Ruegeria sp. G10. Next base: position 62,330 of record NZ_JBQFOQ010000007.1, read on the forward strand.
TCGGAACATTTACAGACGAGCTCGGTAACCGGCTCGAGCGTTACGAACCCATGGGCGAACCCAGCAGGAACCAACAGCATTCGGCCATTCTCAAAACTCAACTCTGCCCCAACACACTGACCAAAACTGGGAGAGCCCTTGCGAATATCAACGGCAACATCAAACAGCCGCCCGCGTCCGCAGCGCACCAACTTGGCTTGAGCGCGTGGGGGCGTTTGAAAATGCAAGCCTCGCACCGTTCCGACAGCCTTCGAAACCGAGTGATTGTCTTGTAAAAACACTGTTTTAATACCGTGGCGGGCAACGTTGATCTGGTTATTAAGTCTCTTCAAAAAAACCACGTTCATCGCCAATGCGTGCGGCGTGATCATCCGAATATCCGGGATGGCAAGAGGCACCAGTTTCATAGCTTTTAGCTTCGTCCTTGCAATTTACGCTAATTTTCAAGAACGATTTTCTATCAGGTGTCTCGGTGTCGCCAAGGGTATAAGTAACGTCCAATAGACTAAACTATCCCAATGAGGGTGCACTGCTCCTCACCTTTGGACCAGCAGAAGCTGGATTTTTCCGGCTCTTGTGTACTGCTCCCAGTCGCCGGTTCGGCCGAGCGACACCCAGATCACACCCGGACGTTTCCGTTTCTACCCAACTCCGCGCCATACACGCACCTCAATCGTTTGGTGCCACATGACGAATCATGACCAGCTCAATTCGGGCAAGACCAAGGTCTGTGTCTGATTCAATTCGCCACCCACTTATGGGTAACTTCAAGCTTCACGCAACGCTTACGGATGGTCAGCCTTCCTGTGTTGCCTAATAAGCCCAGCGTACCGGAGCAGACTCCACTTCCATCGACTGAGTGACTGATAAACCAAGCTGGACGGAAATCAATTCTGTAGAAGAAAGACTTGAGGCTTTACTTTCTTCACAGTCAAGTGACTAGGGGTTCGATTCTTGAGATTTTGTTTCGCCAATAACGGCCAACGGTGAAGCTGCGCGCGCCGTTTCGCGAAGGTTTTGGATTCCAAGAAACGCTTTGCCATCTGAGGATAGGTGGCAATACACTTTGATTGCAAAACATCCAGATGGTCGTAGAGTGCATCAATTGAACCCATGCTTGGCACAGGTTTTCCGATGGTGACATCTAGATCATCAATGATGTCTGCCTGAATTTTATTGGGAGAGTCTTCTCCAAAATAGATGTAGTCCGAAAGACTTTCGGCTACATCTGGTTCGTTTGGGCAGACGTCAAATACTTGAGAAGTACTTGTAATGTCGTGCGAAATGGCGTTTGGGATAATAGATTCCTGATTGTTGTTCTGCGGATAAATTGGATTATACCGCAAAACGGGCACGCCCGCCATGAAGCCTTCGATCGCAGTGGTGCAGCCCGTATGGATCATGCAGTGGCAGGATGGAAAAAACGCTGTCGTGGGTCGCTTAGTTTCAACCCTGACATCAAAATCAAACATAGCGTCTTCCCAGAACAGCATGTCTTCGATCGGATGAGGTCGTAGAACGATCTTAAATGGTTTACCGCGCTGACTATTCTGTGTTGCCAAATCCCGTATGAAGGCAACGTATTGCTCGATTAAAGCGCCATAGTATTCCTGACGGCTTTCGAGGAAACGGCGATCTTCGAGCCCTGTCTCCGTTCTCTGTTTCTCGACCATTTCGACATAGGTCTCGCTAATGGTCTTCGACAAATTTGCGGGCCCGAAATTTGTATTAATGAGAATAACATCACGTTTTCGATCTTGGATGCGAGGCGACGGGTGGATGCGAGCATTGCCTGTCATATGCAATTTGGTCGAGATTTGGGGAAATGTAGATGCAAGAATATTGTGTTGCAGCGGGCCCCAGGTAAAGATTGCATCGATCTGGTCAAGAAATTCACCAGTACCGATGCGATGACGCAAATACCACTGCGATGATGGGAAAATCAAACCTTCTTCATCTAAGCAAACGAGACGCGTCCCAACCTTCTTTGCTGGTATGAGTTTTTTCTCGATAACGGAGTCGCTATGAGCTTTATAAAATATAACTCCTCCTCCCAACTGATGAGCAAGATTAACAACATCATTAAACCGCCCTAGGATGACTTCCCAGTCTTTGGCGAGCATTTTTGCAGCTAGATCAAGCCGCACATCGAGCTCTCGGTTTTGAATTTCTATGGGAAGGTAGATCCGTTTTTTCAACGTCTCGCGGTCCTTTTAAAAACCCTCATTTGAAGAGGGATCTGGCCATAGCAAAGAAGCCCTTTTTGGCAGGTTTGCGTTTTTTCTTCTTAGGCTTCTTTTTGTCACGCAGGTGATCAGGTGAAACACGCGTCGGGACGTTCGGTGACTTACCAGATTTCGGTGCGCGGGAATTTATTTCTCGCAGTTGCGCCGACAAAACGCCGGCCCTCGCCTCCCATGTCTTTTCTAAGTTCAGCACAGTGGGAGAGGCTTGATTTTCCGCCTGAGTCACGATGGCTTTGATTGTCGCCCAATGCTGGGAGAGTTCTTGCGACGCTTTGACTTGAACCTCTCTGAACCTTTGGCTTAAAGCGTCGGTGTCATAGGATAGAAATTTTTCACGCGCGCCAGTCCACGTGTTTTGAAGAGTCTCAGGAGCGCCAGTTAATCGGACCACGCCCTGAAACTTATGTTTGCCTGATGCGATCACCAAAGCAGGAACACCAAATGCCGCAGCGGTGATATAGCCATGCATCGAGGAGCCGATATAGCCCTCTGAGCCTGCTATCAAACCAGCGATTTCGCGAATACTATTGGGGCGGTCCATGACAATTGGTTTGGTGGCCAATCGCGCCGCGATTTCGTTTGCCGTTTTGTCATCGTCGTGACAGGGTCCAATCCCAATAAGTAGAGGCCTAAGTGAGAGATGCCCGCACAGGCCGTCTATTTCTTCACAAAGCTGCGTAACCGGGATATTTCGAATGTAACGCTTGTTTAGGTGGAACACCAAATAAGGATCTTCTAGGTTTGCACCAAGCCGCGTAAGTGCCGCGACCTTTGCCTTGTCCAACTGATCTGAACTAAAAATGGAGGGTAGATCCCAGGCACTGTCAGGCACGACAGTGACATCGAGTTCGGGGACTGCTTCCAACAGATAGGTGCGGCTCTCGTCATCTCGAACGGAAATATACCGGGTTTTACGGAGGGCTTCCTGTACTAGTGGCAAGACTTCTGGTGCGAATTGTTCTGCAACACCGGGCGCGTTCCACAACACGGGCATTTCATCTGGTGCTGCAAGTGCAACAACCGCCCACAGATCAGCGTAACCGACCAGTTCGGCGTTTGCCGCGCGATAAGACGACAAAAGCGTTCGCTTTGCATGGATGATATTACCACCGCCAACTATCACGGCATGCGCAGGCTCTCGAGCTATGTCCATAAGCGCATGGCACGGCCTCGTGTCTCCCCATATCTGAGGTGATCCCGCTGGGCTGACATGACGTATATTAGCTTGCGGAAAATGTTGGAATACGATTTCCGGAAACAGCAAGTCGCCGTAGTTTTCAACGTCAAAAGTACCAGTGTGGATTAAGGTGGTCATGCTCGAATTCTTGTCCGGGTTTGCGAGGATGTGTATCCTAGTTGTTCGTTGGCCTTCAAGCGAACTGACAGGATAACTGTCAGCGATATGCTTTTCATAATGGGTTATACTTTAGCGTCAGCAGTCATACATGCTGCTCACTTTGGCGAACTATGCTTGGCAAACTGCAAAGATCGTGTCGGTTCGGTCTATTTTAGAAAGCTGGGCTTCGTATTCTTGATCGAGTGTCTCGGACACTAAGAAACTCCAGTGCGCCTGACCTCCGGGGGCGCCTTTTGCGAGCCAATACAGATGATTGGCAAGCGGATAGCGTTGCAGGCCACTAACTTCAATGTTGCTGAAACCTGCACATCGCAGCAGGCTTGAAAGGCTCTGGCGCGTATGCAGTACCAGATGCTCGCTCCAGAAAGTGAACTTCTTGAACGCATCGCAATCATAGGTATGGATCAGAACGTCACGAGCGTGCGGAACTTCGCAGATAAGGGTGCCACCCGGGCGCAGCTTACGTCTAAGGTCTTCAGCCGTGCCAATTGGATCAGTTAGATGTTCGAAGGTATGAAATACCGTGATGCAATCAAGCGAGTTGTCAGCGATGTCTTCGATGCTTCCCACGATTTCGTGGCCCCTGGAACGGCAAAAATGCGCGCGTTCCTCGTTGGGCTCAAGACCAACAGCACTTTCAGCCGCACCTGCCATCTCATCTAGCATGCCACCTAGTCCACTGCCGAAATCGAGCCAGCGCTTGCCTTTGATATAGGGTTTGAAGACTTTACTACGGCGGGCATTGTCCTCCATCTTCGGCGTTTTGATAACCAAGTCCTGTACGATTGTGCCATTGGTCTCATTGCGGTCAATGTAGTATTGGATATCGATGTGATCGAAGCGCGAGAGAACAATCACTTGGGTCACGGGATCGATCAAAACGGCGATGTCATCGTGGTCGCGGACTTGCGGGAAGAACGGCTTCAATCTGTCCTGCGAGACACATTTACCGCGCTCCAACTGCACCATCAGAGGGTGTTTCATAGTCGAGACTCTTTCGATTTAAGTCGCCAGAGAACGGGCGATCGTCTGCATATTTGCGAGGGAACGCTCCCAACACAAAGTCTGGGCTTCGGCTACGGACTGCCTCAAGGACGTCGGATTACATGCCGCCTGATCGATAAAGGCATCGAGGGTCTCGGAAAATTGAGGGTCGCCGATATCGTGACCCCATTCCGGATGGCCAATATCATCCAGGAAAAAGCGCATCTTGTTATGGCTGATGATCGAAAAGATCGGGCAGCGCATGCCAAAAGGGATCATCTGCGCATGGCCGCGCATACCCACCACGAGGTCAGGCTGGGTATAGTAGTCGATCACGTCCCGGTAGCCGGCTTCGGTCAAGTCAAATGTGTCAAAAGTGACACCTTTATCAACGAGGTAAGGCGCGACCTCGAGATCTTTGGTCTTGTGTGCCACCAGGTGGATTTGCCAGCCTTTATCTTCGGCACTTTTCATTGACCGGGCGATAGTCTCAAGTGCGGCTACTTTGGTATTTCCAAACCGCAGGGATTCGCGGTCGAAGGCGGTATTAAGGGTCAAGATCGGCTTAGTGTTGGCGGGGCGTGTTTCAACGATTTGTCGGGCATCCGGATACAATTGCCAGATCACCGTAGTCGGACACTGCTGAAGGCAAATCCGTTCCGCCAGCTCTGCCTGCACATAAGACTTGACAGCGTTGATCGAGCCTTGGTTACGCAAGCCGAAAAACTTGCTCGCACGCAGGGTCGCCGCAATGTGCTCGGCGAAAACCGGATCAAAGTCTTCCTGCCCGCGGAACCGATTGTAACCCACAGCAAAGAAATAGATCGGCACACGCAGCGCTTCGACTGCAGCAATCTCGCTATTCCATTGCCAACCACTATTGGAAGTGTCGCTACCAGCCTGATCTCGCAGCAAAAGCCCGCCGCCGCCGATAACAATGCCGTCATAGTTTTCGTTAGCCACTTTAGCATCATTCGATGTGAAAGGATCCCAAAGCTGGCGATATTCCCAAGTGCAATCCGGCACTCGATCTTCGAACAACGCACGCACGACGGGGAAGAGCACCGTGTCCCCCGCGTTTTTGTTCTTTGAGTTGTGAATGCCGATGTGCAGTAGTCTTGGCATGATGTATCTCTACTCTCTTGGGAACGCAGTCCTAATCTGATGGTATTATTACCAGATCCGACCAGCCAGCGTTTTTGACCCAGCGCGCGAGTGCGAGGTCTTCCGGCGTGTTGACGTCAATAGCACTAAGCGCGCTCATGGGAAAACCCAGAGCGCCGGGTAAATGAAAGGTTTCTTCAGCTTTCAAAAGGTCGCTCCGCGCCAGAAACATTGCGCCTGTCACTCCGTAAAGCGATGCAACGCCTTGACGCTGCTGATTGGGCGATACGTCGGAAGCGATGCGTTCCAGCAGACGGCCATTCATGTAGCGCAGGTTGGTCATATGTTTACCCAATTCCGTAACGCCAATCACCGCTGGGGCATCCTGGGTCAAGAACATTTGCGCAGCTTCTTCGATATGCCGGACGGTACGCAACGGGCTCGTTGGCAGCAGCATCATGACCCCAAACGGCAAATGTCCCTTCGACTCCTGATACCAATTAAGTGCATGTAGCACGGTATGAACAGCGTGAACATTGTCCTGGGCAAGCTCCGTCGGCCTCAAGAACGGTACGTCAGCGCCCCATTCTTTCGCTATACCAGCAATTTCCTCGCTCTCAGTCGATACAATAACGGGACCGACCGCCTCTGCTCCTAAAGCTGCCTCTATCGTCCAAGCCAGGAGAGGTTTGCCAGAAAACTCTATGATGTTCTTTCCCGGAATACCCTTGGATCCCGCACGCGCTGGGATCACGCAGAGAATGTCACGATTGGAGGGCACAGTCGTCTCGCTCACAGCGCGAAGGCCTTTTCAAGGCGATCGAGCGCGATCCAAAAGCCTTTGCCCGCGTTTTTATGGCCTTGCCATATCTCGGGAATGAATGTGGCCTCTGGGCAGGTTGCTGCGAGAGCACGTCCGAGCGCGACAAAGTCAATCTCGCCCTCCCCTATCTGCAACCCCTCGTCGCGGGTCCCGCGCGCGTCTACGATGTGCAGATGTGCTGAGTAGGGTCCAACTGTTTCTGTAAAAGCCTGAAGCGACAGTTGAAATTGATTACACGCCAATTTCGAATGCGAGACATCGTAGCACAACCGCACGCCGTAACGCTCACAAAAGTCCTTAATCTCATCCGGGCGTACAAAGAGGTTGTGATAACGCTGCCCACCGAAGTGCCAGGGGTACGGTGGCATGGTCTGGATAATGATTTCGACACCATCTGCGTCGACAGCAGCCAACGCGTTTGCCACGCGCGAATACATCTCAGGCCGGTCCTCATTGGTTAAGAACGTATCAGCGCTAAAACCTCCGGCGTTGATTACGATCACCGGGCGCTCAGTCTTGGGAAAAAACGGTTTAAGTTTGCGGGTCTGATCAACCACGCGGCGCAATTCATCGATAGAGCGCGCACGATAGGCCGCGTCCGGAGAGGCCAAGTCCATAATGTGATCACCTTCAAAAAGTTCCGGTGCATGCACAGCGAGGCCGCAGTCGAACGGTTCAGCGGCGTAGTCGTTAATATCGAGATCAAGGTCTCGGTAGCTGAAGTGGATTTCGACGAAGTCTACAGGCGCGGCTGCAATCAGTGCCGCAAGGTCATGGTAGCGCACGGGAATACCCCAGGGACGGTCAAAGGCGTAGGCCCTTGGGGCGATTCCTTGTCCCGCGATATCGGTCTCAAAGAATGGCGTACCAGTTTCAACATCACGCGCAAGAGTGGCACCAATCAGGTCTTCGAGACGTGAAGGCTGAAGCCCTTGTCCCGGACTCTTAACATCGATGTCGGCTCGCGTGATAACGTGGCCTGCCTTTAGCTTACGTTTTGCCATCAGGGATTTTGCGAGCACCTCTCGATTGAGCCGTTCACCCTGAGACAACTTACGTGCCTCATTGTTGCCTATGGCGTCTTCAACATTGCGAATGGCCTTAACCATGTCCGCAAATTCCTGCGGCAGAAGGCTCACACGGTGGTCATTGCCCTCCAACGTACGGTCAACGGTGAAGTGTTTTTCAATGATCTTTGCACCCATGGCGACCGCCGCAATACAGGCCTCGTAACCACGCTCATGACCAGAATATCCGATGATTCCGCCACTGATCTCCTTCAGGCGCGCCAGGTAAGACAGGTTAACATCTTGCATTGGTGCTGGATAGGCTGAGTTGCAATGCAGCAGGGCAAATTCCGCACCCTTGCTCTTGAGCAGCCCGACAGAATCCTTGACCTCATGCTCAAATGACATACCGGTGGAGACGATCAAGGGTTTACCAGTCTGCGCCGCCGCAGCCAGCAGTGCATGGTTGGTCATATCCGCCGAAGAGATCTTGAAACCTGGTACGCCGTAGTCGTCGAGTTGGCGCAGGCTTTCCTCCTCCCAAGGCGTACAAAGTGGGATTAGGCCTTGCTCACGCGAGTAATCAAGGAGCTCGAACATCTGATCAGGTGCCAGCTGGTATTTACGCAGCAGATCGTCAGTGTATTCGGCACCGAGATCACCAGTCTTGTTAGCCCCCGCCGCGCCATAAAGTGAAGTAAAATCCCGCAATTGGAATTTGGCACAATCTGCCCCTGCTTGGACGGCGAGATCCACTAAATGTTTGGCCAAATCCATATCACCGTTATGGTTGTTCCCAATCTCGGCGATCACGAACGCCGGGCAGCCCTCGCCGATATCGCGCTGGCCCATGCGCATCGTGCCAACGTCGCTCCAGGCAATCGCAACTAGGCGCCCGCTGTTATCAACTAGCGGGATTGACGTGATTTTTTGCGAGAACAGGCTCTCAATATAGGAGGCGCTGTCGCCAACCGAAGCCCGGACACATGAACTATTCATCACCTCCAATACGGGACGATCTATGGAGATTTCGGGTAGCGAGACAATCCAGCGGCGAAAATCGCCGTCTGTCAAAAGCCCCTTCAACATACCCAATGCTGTGACGACAAACACTTGGCGCGATTTGTTTTGATTAATCTTTACAAGAGCCTTGCGAACGGGGTCGGTATCGACCACGATGTGCTGCTCCAGATTGCGCGAAAATCTCATATCGCCTCTCAAATTCGTTCGCCCCCTAGTTCTTTGCCTGGGTCGATTTAGTACATTCATGGGAGAAGGTCTATCAAATCTCCACCTTGCCAAAAGCCAGCAACCTGATCACAATGCCATGCACAGCTATACGCCCGTGCAACACGGTCGCTACCAGCCCGCTTTAGAGGTAGCCCAAGACATTTCCAAGTTGTTTGATATCGGTTTTGAGGAGCTGTGGATGGCGTTAGGCAGGTGGTGATCACTAGGACAGGCCTCCTTGGCGACCAAACACCGAGTTGTTGGGAGAAAAAGCTGAGAAACTGCGCTTGATTTACTTTCTTCCGAAAGGCGATAGACCCATCGGTGTGGGCACCGTGGATATGAAACACGTTCTTTGCTAGGTCGACACCAACAGTGCTGACTTCTGTCACGGACGCTCCCTCTTTCGAAGTGACATTCAACAAAATATCACTCTGGCACACTACGAAGCCGTTTGGCGGGGCATCCACGCCATCACTAACAATCAGTCTGGACCAGTCGGATCATGGTACCCATCATCATCTGCGGATATAAAAGGACAGAATATTTCCAACGCGAACGAAGAAGGCATTTACCAAATTGTCCTCTGTTCCAGCACCTCATGTCCATCCCGTGCGGCTGCACGCCTTTCGGCCAGCCGTTTCGCCATGTTGTACTCGTCGCTACCTCGCTCGAAACGGCTTTCATAGTAGTCGAGCACCAGTGCGTTTTCCTTGGTGGTTAGCAAGCTGCCAGTAGAAAGCCCTTCGACGATGCTACGACGTTGCTGGTCCGACATTTTTCCATATCAGATTTCTAAATTTTTTCGTCCGTATGGCCAAGGTTCAGGGACCAGGCTTTGCGATCTTTTGGAGAGGTGCAAAACTCATCGCCCGGCACCTTGAGCGTATTGCGAACGGAGTGTGGTGTGTATTTGCGCCGATCAACGAGGTCGCAAAGTCAAACGCGCGGCTCACGGCTGAGCAAGATTGCATCGGGGCACCGCGCCGATCTCTGGACCGTGTTGTTTCAGATGTACGATCTCGGGGAACACGGCGTCGTCTTGAGTGAAGCCCAACGCAGCCAACTCCGAAAGCCAGATGATGAGGATTTCTTGGAAGGCCTCAGTGCGCGGGAAGAAGACGCTGCGAAAGCTCTTTCCATTCTTCGCGCGCATTTCTGTTGCGTCCTGAACCAGTTCCTTTTTATCCAGATCAATGTGTTTCAGCTGCAATGTCGTGAGGGCAGCGGCGCGTAACCCACTGGTATAAGCACAAGCCACCATGGCGCGGTCACGGCGCTCTGCAACCGTGCGATCAGGCATCTTCTCCAGCATCTTTTCCGCCTGCTCAATCGTCAGATAGTCGCGAGGCAGGGTTTTGGTGTGTACCGCCTTTGGAAGCTCGAGGCAAAGCAGGATGTTCTGGCTCAATCGCTTGTAGCCTTCCTGAAGGCGGAGCCATTCGAAGAACTGGCGAACCTGCGACGCGTGATGCCTGATGGTGCAGTTGCTCAATCCACTATGCTCTTTGGGCGTTTGGCCAAGTTTCACCAAATGATCACGAAAAGCTGCGGCGCCTTTTGGCGTGACTTTATCGAAAGCTTTGCCACCCGTGCAATCCTCCAACATGCGGATGCTGCGCAGATGGGCACGTATGGTCGAAACCTCATAGCGTCCAGCATAGGTTCGCCACTCATGCACGATCCGATCGTTTGTCAGGTACCAAACCGTCTCGCAAAAGTCGGGTTTGTTCCCGGTATCAACTGGGATCTCGCAATTGCTTTCGTCTATCAGGGCGAGGCTGGTACCTGACATGAGGCATTTTTTCATGCTGTCGTATTATGTCGCTTTCAGTAGCTTTGTTACCCGGGCATCGCAGGCACCGCAGACACCCACTGCCATGTACCGACTGCTGGAAGTTGTCCTGACCGAGATCGACTGAGGAGCAGGTTAACCTTCGCTGCCGCAGCTCAAGCAATTGAACTCACCTGGCTTCAGTTTAGCCAGCGATTTGCGTTTCTGGCCACTGTGGTAGCGTTGCAGCTCAGCCCCACGAAAAACAAAAGGGCGCTGATCGTCCGATTTCCGCAGTCCGGATTTCATCCAGTCGGTGATGGCATTGCGGCGAACGTTGTAGGTTTTGCAAAGCTCTTACACTGAATAGACCTGGTCCTGGCAGACCTTCACTTTGTAGTGGGCCTTCGTCATATCACGCGCCCCGATTTGCGACTTTTCTTTTTGGTTTGGTGCGATGCTTCAGCCAGTTTTTCCTCAAGCGCGAGCAGGCTGGACAGGCGCCAGCGACTGCTGCTCGGGGCGCTTGATCGGTGCTGGCAGAACACCAAGCTCCACGTGTTTCCAGACCGTTTGGCGGGCGATGCCGAAGCGTTTGGCCACTTCAACGTCTTTGAGATAGCGCTCGTCTTCGCCGAGGTTTTTAGCCTCTTTTGCTTCCAATGCAGCGAACTGCACTGACGTCAGAACAGGCGGGTTTGATTGCGACTGATTCTGAACCTGCGCCTCGCCCTTGTCCGTGACACGTTCGGACGGGTGCGATACGGCAGTGGAGGGAGCTGCGAACAGATCCCCCATTGCGGAAGCGTGCCTGTATTTAACCATCGGCACCTCCATTCTGAGATGCCCGGTTTTGGGGAAAAGAAAAGTTCAGGAACTGGTGCATCATCCGCCCTCCCGCAAGAGTTCGCGGATGTCACCAACGCGCCAAGCTGTGGCACGAGGCCCGAGGCGAACTGGCTGGGACAAGCGCCCAGCGCGGACGCCCGCCCACTACGTCGAACGGGAAACAGGTACGGGACCGTGGGGATGCAGAATCTGCTTTTCGCGTAGCAGCGCGTCGTCGGGAACATCGTCAAAACGCATCGTAAGCCATCTATGTTTGTTAAAGGTGGCTTTAGGCTGACGAGGTCCGATCTTATGCAGTGTGGATTCACGAAACTCGATCGTGAATCCACGATGTGATTCATATTTTTAAGGGCTCAACCACTTCAATAGTCACTGTTGACGTGCAATTCACTGGCCTCCATTAGAAGCTTACGAACCGTTTGCTGGTCTACTCCGCAACCAAGTTCAGCAGCTTTGTCCGCAATCTGTTTCGGTACATCAGAGCGTTTTTTAATGGGCGTATAGCTATGGCCATCCACGGCGCAGGCAATGAGGGCCTTTTGAAGCGTTGCGATCCGCGTTGTTTTCGCCGACTTTTGAGCTCGGCTTTCTTCGGCAGGGGATGAGGCCTCCAGCTTTGCTTCCGGATCAGACAGGCGCTCATCTTTTACCCGCAGCATATCTCGAAGTTTCTCGTTCTCTGCGACGGTTTCTGTATTCTCCACCACCTTATCCGGGCGCCGATTGTTGTGACCCGGCATCCCCACAGCACGCCGCCATGCAGGGGACAAATAATACCCCCGTTTCGCCAGCCAGTGCAGATAGTCCTTGGCAGGCGCCTTCTCACGGAACTCCTTAATCTCCAACGCCCTTTCCAAAATCAGAAACCTGTCGTCACGCTCACGGATCGTCTCCCCGGTTTCCGGGGCGTTCCCGCGCCAGCCATCTGTCGTGAATGGTTTGAAGTTCAGTGACAAATCGATTGCCTCGCGGGCTGACCAATAGGGTTTTCTAGCCCACTCCCCGATCAGACGTCTTTCCTGTCTGGCGTACTTCACGGAGAACATTTCCCGTCTGCGATGCGCAAAATGCTGGCCATCAAATGCGATCCGGCCTTCCGGCGTGACGGCAAGCCACCAATCCGTATGGAATGGTTATTGTTGCGCTCTGCCCACCAAAGCCAGAACTCGGGTGCGCCAAATCGTTCACCTGACCGCTTCGCTCTGGTCAATAGCGCACTATGGTCATCCAGCACCCGTGTGGTTCCAGCATCTTCTGGCGAGATGCCCAGCGCCAACAAGATGGCTTCTTCAAGAGACCAACTGTTCTGACAGATCCAGGCCTGCATCAGTCGTTCAGCAGGTTGTACCGGGGCCTGTTCACATTCTATCATGTCCCAGCTTTTCCTTCTTCATCTTATCAAGCTGATCTGCCCACCATTGTGCCAACTCAACTCGCTTATCCCAGTGTGCGCTGCGTGCGTATGCCCGGCGGATTTCGTTCTTTTCCACATGGGCAAGGGCTCGCTTAATAGCGCCCGGATGCCAGCGGCCGGATTCATTGGCCAGAGTGGAAAACATCGCCCGAAAGCCATGTGCCGTCATCTTGTCCTTCTCAAAACCCATGCGGCGCAGTGCAGCATTCAAAGTATTGTCGCTCATGCAGCGTTTGGATGAACGTACCGATGGAAAGAGTAACTTGCCCCAACCCATCAGGTCGCGCAATTCCTTCAAGTGATCGAAGGTTTGGCGGGACAGCGTTATCGTGTGAGGTCGCCGCATCTTGGCGCGATACGCAGGGACGGTCCACGCCAATTTGACTTCATCAATCTCGTCCCACTCAGCCATTCGTAATTCCCCGGGGCGCAGAGCAGTCAATGCGAGTAGTTGCAACGCGAGGCGCGTAGTGCTTTGGCCGGTAACCCATCGATGGCCCGGAGCAAAGCACCGACCTGCACCGGGTCAGTGATTGCCGCACGGCGCTGCACCTTGAGAGCGGTTCAGGGCATCCTGCAAACCATAGGTCGGATCATTGTCCGCCAGTCCCAGTGCGATGGCATAGCGAAAGACACCCCGGCAGCAGACCGCATCAGCACAGCGCTTTCGTGATCGCCCCTTTTCTACATCTTCTGCAGCGGAGCCAGAGTATCCCGTGCCGATATTTGAGTGATCGGTTTATTCCCCGAGCTACTATCGGCTTAGATCGGGCGCAACTGGATGATTATGTGGTGCCTCAAGAGGGACTCGAACCCCCGACCTTGTCCTTACGAAGGACCTGCTCTACCAGCTGAGCTATTGAGGCATGCGACAGACCGTTTAGCCGCAGGTTGCGACCCTTGCAAGGGGCAGATCACAAAGGGGCCATGGTTGACCGCTCGCCATTCCTCTACCATCCTGCACCAAAGCTCAGCAGAACCTGCGGGTTCAGTTTGATTATCAGTTATTTGACAAGGTCATTTGAATGTCCGGGATTTCGCAGAAGACCTATGTGCTGGATACCCATCGCCTGCGCGATCCGGAACAGACCCTTGCGATCGTGGAACCCTTCCTGAAACAGATGGGGATCACGCGGATCGCCAATCTGACGGGATTGGATCGTATTGGATTGCCGACGGTGATGGTCACGCGACCCAACTCGCGCTCGGTTGCCGTGTCGCTGGGCAAGGGGCTGTCGCTGAGCGCGGCGCGGGCCTCGGGCGTGATGGAAGCCGTCGAATCGTGGCATGCCGAACGGATCGAACTGCCATTGCGGCTTTGCGGCTATTCCGACCTGGCGCATGATCACGTGGTGAATGTCGACCGCCTGCCCCGCGTTACGGGTGGGCAGTTTGAGCCGCATAGGGCGATGCTCTGGGTGCAGGGCCGTGATCTGAACGCAGACGCCGCCTGCTGGGTGCCATATGAGATGGTGGATACGGATTATACGACCTCTCCGGTTGCCGGGCACCGGGCGTTTCCGCGCACGACGAATGGTCTTGCTTCGGGCAATGATGCGGTTGAGGCCAGTTGCCACGCGATTTGCGAGTTGATCGAGCGGGATGCGACAACACTATGGCATCATCGGAGTACAACCCCGCGCATTGATCCGGGCACGGTGGATGATCGGCGGTGCCGTCAGGCCATGGATCAGATCGCGGCAGCGGGGCTTGATCTGGGGATCTGGGATACAACTTCGGATATCGGGATCGCCAGTTTTCGCTGTGTGATTTGCGAGGGCGGAGAGGCCAATGGCCATATCGGCATCGGTGATGGTTGTCATCCCGACCGCGCGATTGCGCTGCTGCGCGCGCTGACCGAGGCGGCACAAACAAGACTGACCTATATCTCGGGCGCACGCGATGATCTGGACCCCGAGGAGTTCTCGGACGAGGCCCGCACATGGCGCAGCCGCTACATTCGTGAGCTGATCGATGGTGCGGCAGCGACGCAGCGGTTCACCGACTGTCCGTCGCATGTCACCGGGTCATTCACCGAAGACCTCGACCTGCTGCTGGCCCGGCTGTCGGCGGCCGGGATGGATCAGGTGGTGACGGTCGACCTGTCCCGGCCCGAGATCGACATTGCCGTTATCCGCGCCGTCATTCCGGGGCTGGAGGCCCCGCATGATGACCCCGACTATGTTGCCGGCCCTCGGGCCCGGGCGGTGACGGGATGAGCGTGGTTGTCTTCGTCGGACCCACGTTGCGGGCAGAGACCGTGCAAGAGCATCTGGACGCCACCATCCTGCCCCCGGTCCAGCAAGGCGATGTGTACCGCGTGGCGCGCGACGGGCCTCGGGCGATTGGGATCATCGATGGGTATTTCGACGGGGTGCCCTCGGTCTGGCACAAGGAAATCCTGTGGGCGCTCGAACAAGGCATCCCGGTATTTGGCAGCGCCAGCATGGGTGCGTTGCGCGCCGCAGAACTGGCCGATTTCGGGATGATCGGCGTCGGGCAGGTGTTTCAGGATTATCTGAACGGCACAATAACAGATGATGACGAAGTGGCGGTTCTGCATGGCCCCGCCGAACTTGGTTTCATGCCGCTGAGCGAGCCGATGGTCTCGATCCGCGCGACGCTGGCGAAGGCGCAGGCGGCCAAGGTTCTATCAGACACGGATGCGCTGACATTGCTGGATGCGGCGAAGGCGCTGCACTATCGGGATCGCGTTTGGGACACGGTCATTGCAACAGCAGACACCGCCACGGGTCTGGAAGATTTTCAAAATTGGCTGCCCGCCGGGCAGGTCGATGCCAAGGGTGACGACGCCCGACAGATGCTTGGGCAGATGGCGCAATATCTGGCCGCCGACACTGGGGCCGCCGCACCGCCGCGCGTGGAACGGACCCTGGCCTGGCGTGACCTGCAGGCACGGGTCGATGCCGAACCCAGCCCGCACGATACCGACGCACGTGCATTGGTAGACGAGTTGCGGCTGCAGCCCGAGCTTTTTACCCGGTTACGCGACCGTGCAGCGCTGCACCTGTTGGCGCGCGATGAAGCGCAGCGGATGGATCACCAGCCGGATCGCGACACCTTGCGAAAACTCATGACCGCACACCGTCTCGGGGGCCGGCTGACGCGCCACGCTGATCTGATGGAATGGCTGCAGGACAATGACCTGACCCTTGCGCAATACGAGACGCTGCTGGTCGACCGCGCCCATACCGAAGCGGCGATCGCAGCGCGCGCGGAAGATCTGGATGCGGCCCTTCTGGCCGAACTGCGCCACGACGGCCATTACAGCGCACTGCGCGACCGGGCGCAGCGCAAAGCGGACCAGATCGCCGGGCTGGATCGGGGAAACAGAACCCAGTCGCTGATCTGGTATTTTGAAACACGTCTTGACCAAGCGGTACCGGATGATCTTGAATCCCATGCAATCGCGCTGGGACTTTCAGGGCGCGACGCGTTTCTTGATCTGATTGAAGCCGAATTCATGTTTTGCCACGCCGAAGGTGAACCGGGACAATAACGGGAGGGGACATTGACGATCTGGCCCGACTACTCGGAAAGTGAAACTCCGGGCACGCGGTTCCTGCTGTATCCGCAATCACCCTATTTAGAGCCGAATTCCAAGCCCGAACTGGTCGAGATCTCGGCCCCGCAGGGTACGATCGGGCCCGGTCCTTCGGGGCCGCGCATGTATGCGATGTATCCGATCGACAAGACAATCCCTTATGGCGCGATGATCGAGGGCGAGGACGGCCCCGAGATGTATCTGCCCGCCTGGGATGGCTATATCCTGCCGCCGCCCGAACCTGATGAGTTCGGCAATTTCATCCATATCGATCCCGACGATCCGGCCTTTGAAGCGGCCCATCTGTTTGGCGCGGCGCATTTCACCATGGATGTGTGGGAGGGGTATTTCGGCCGTTCGATCCCCTGGCACTTCGCGCGTGATTTCGACCGGCTGGAACTGTCGCTGCTGCCCGGTCTCGACAACGCGCATATTGGCTGGGGCTTTCTGGAAACCGGCGGCACCCGTGAGCATGGGGACGAATACCGCCCCTATAGCCTGAACTTTGACGTGGTCGCGCATGAGATCGGACATGCGATCATCTACAGCGTCATCGGCCTTCCGTCCGAAGAGGATGCGACGGGTGAATATTACGGCTTTCATGAATCTGCCGCGGATATGGTGGCGCTGCTGGCCTCGCTGCATTTCGGCTCGGTCGTGGATGAGGTGCTGAAGAACACCCGCGGCAATCTTTACACCTATAACCGCCTCAGCCGTTTTGCCGAACTGTCGCAGAACGCGCAGATCCGTATCGCCGCCAATGACCGGACGCTCTCGGAGTTCTCACATGGCTGGTCCAGCGAACATGCCCTGTCAGAACCCCTGACCGGCGCGATGTTCGATATTCTGGTGGATATCTACCACGAACGGCTGGTCGCCCATGACGTCATCAATCCGGAAATGGAGGAGCTGTCAGACGAGTTGGAAGGCAGCGATGAATACAACGCCATCATGCAGGACCTGTTCGACGAAGCCTACGCCGCCGATCCCGAAGGCTTCCGCGTGGCGCTGATCGAGGCGCGGGATTTGCTGGGCTCTTATCTTGCTGATGCGTGGGAAAAGCTCGACCCCGACATGCTGAGTTACTTCGGCGTAGAGCGCGCACTGGTCATGGTTGACCACGAAATCACCGGCGGTGCGTTCCGCCAGATCATCGAAGGCAACTTCCGTATGCGCGACATCGGATTGACGCGACCCGGCCCGCGCCTGACAAAACCGGGCGGGTCCAGCCACGCCGCATCCGTCCGCACCTTGTCGCCCGAGCCTAAAGAACCTTAAAGTCTTTGTTTTTGCCCCGGTTTTATGGCAACTTATGCGCACGGGGTGATAGTTTTGACAATCGAGGCGCGGTTAAACGCGCAAACCGGGACAGGCGAGGTCAAAGGCCCTGCCAACCCCCGATAGGGAGAAAGTGATATGTCTGAGTCCTTACTCAGTTTTTCCGAGGTATTATTGTTTGGGCGAGAGTTAAGCGATCTTAAACTGCGACAGAAATCGGTTCGACTGGCAATTGAGGTGGCGACAGATTTTGATTTCTCGGCAGAGGTCACCAAGATCGATGGTGTGGCCGTCCGGGAAGATGATCGGATTCTTGTGCAAGTTGGCGACAGCGCGAACAACAAATCCGGAATCTACAAGATCGTCAAAGACGCAAATGACGACGACAAACTGAAACTGGACAAACGTAAGAAAGTCTCGTTTGAGTCATACGTCTACGTGCGTCGGGGCCGCGTTTTCAAGCACACGTTCTGGCAGCAGACTGCGAACAGCCACAGCAAGCAGCTGTTCATCGAACAGGATGATCGCAGAAAGGGTCGTGGCGTCAACAACTTCATCGGGGACCAGTTCGGAGGCGATGCCCGGCTGGCCCGAATTTATGGCTTCGCGTATGACGGCACTTATTACGAGATGCCGGAACCCACGATTTTCCTTGTCCATGGGGCCGGTGACAGCGCTACGGGTGGCAACCTGCCTTATGGATTCAATCTGCAAGCCGAGCCTGCAGATCCGGGAGACAAGCTTCCTGATACCACTCGGCAGACCGCACGCGCACCGATGAACCCGTCAGTCTCGGGTGTTGCGGCTGCGGATTACCAGATGGCCAATGATATTCGGGTTTGGAACTACGATCAGGCCGATTACACCATCCGGATGGACATCGCTGCAGGTCAGATAGAAGAAGTGCTTCTGGACGTTTATTTCGAATATGACGCACCGATGATGTCGGGGGCCAAGGTCAGCGGCGCCAAGGTCAGCGGTGCGAAAGTCTCTGGAGCCAAAGTCAGCGGCGCCAAGGTCAGCGGTGCCAAAGTCAGCGGAGCAAAGGTCTCTGGGGCCAAAGCGCGGGGCGAGTAACCTCGCATCGAACCAAACAAAAAGGGGCGCGGGGATCACGCGCCCTTTTTTGTCGTTTAGAACCCGGCTTTCTTGAGGCCTTCGACAAAATGCTGGGTGTCATCCTCAAGCCGGTCAGGCAGAACCTTCGCCCAGCGCGACAATGAGAAATTGGGATGCGCCGCGCGATGCTTTTCGGCAATCTGGCGGGCCATGTCCATATTGCCCAACTGTGCGTGGCTGGCGGCCAGCATACGCTGCCCTTCGGTCGGGTTGTTCATCTTGTTGACCGAGCTGATGACATCATCATAGCGCTTGAGGTTGTAGTAGGCCCCACCCAGATGCCACAGATACTGATCCGGGAAATACGGGTTCAACCGCATCGCCTGCTGCAGATGCTGGATCGCCGTTTCATTGTCACCGGAATGGGCCAGCGCATCAGCATAGTCCGAATGCATATCCGCATCATTGGGGTTAAGCTGAAGCGCACGCTTGTAGGATTCAATGGCCGCATCATGTTCTTTGCGGTACAGCTGAACATAGCCCAGCTCTCCGAACCCGCGGGCATCGGTCGGGTCCAGCTCAACCGCGCGCAGCGCAAGCATCAGGGCCTTGTCCAGCGCGCTGTTCGGGTCCTCGGTCCAGGAATAACGCCAGTCGATATTGAGCGTTCGCGACAGCGCCGCCGCCGCGCGGGCATAACCACCATCCCGCTCCAGCGCCGATTCATAACAATGCTGCGCCTTGCGATTGTCATTGCGGGTGTATTTGAAGATGTGATGCTGACCCTGCAGCACCGAGCCATAAGCCTGCAGGTCAGATGGTACCGTCTGCACCATGCGCTGCTTTTCATGCGACTCGATCATCACTGCCATGGCCGCAACGATGCATTCGGTCACATCATCCAGAATGTCGAAGATATCATCCAGCTTGCGGTCGAACCGCTCGCCCCAGATGGTGCGCTCGGTATTGGCGTCCAGCAGTTCGGCGGTGACACGAATGCGGCTTGAGGATCGGCGCACGCTGCCGCGCGCCACATAGCGCACGTTCAGCCGGCGGGCCGCCTCGTGCGGAGACATGGATTGCGTCTTGAAAAAGAAGGACGAGTTACGCGCGATGACAAACAAGTTCCGAAACTTGGACAAGTTCATGATGATGTCATCGGTCAGCCCTTCGGCGACCCAACTGTCATCCTCGCCACCGCCCTGACTGACAAAAGGCAACACCGCGACCGAGGGGATGTCGGGTCGTTCCAGAACCTCAAGCTGCATCTCGGGGCGCAATGTTGCAGCCATCGTCGCGCCCTCGACCTCGCTGCGCACACAATAAGTCGCCACCGGCGACATGATGTTCTTAAGCTGCTTGGGCCCGAGAAATTCGTAGCCATAGCGCAGGCGATTTCGAATTTGTTCGTAGACTGCCGCGCTGACATAGACGCGTTCAGGTTCCGCAATTTCCTGCAAGCGGGCCGCGATGTTGACGTTATCGCCGTGGATGCCGCGCTCATCCTGCAGCACCTCACCCATATGGACACCTGCGCGGAACTTGATTTGATCGCGCGCCGAACGGGTTTGGTTGTGCTGTGCTGCGATCCGATGCAGTTCAACACTGAATTCAACCGCACTGGTCGCCGTTTCAAAAAGCGCCAGAATGCCGTCGCCGCGCACCTCGATAACTCGCCCATGATAGTTCTGGCAAATCACCTCAAGCTGAGACAGCAAAGATTTCAACGCGTTATACGTATCCATCTCGTTCTCGCTCATCAAACGAGCATAGCCGACCACATCGGCAAACAGCACAGCGCCAAGCCTTTGTCTGATTGATGGGTCCGAACCGGGTATGCTCACTGATAATACTCGAATGGGTTGTCTCGTCGAAGCCGACGGAGATGTTGTAGCAAAATCTACCTCAAAATGCGTGCGAATTCAGCCTTTGTGATCTTTTGGAGGCGGCCAGCTCCATTCAGGTGCGTTAAAACTGACCACTGTATCCGGGCCAAGCTTTTGGGCCAGTTCCTGTCGCTGCGTCGCCCAATCCTGCTGTAACATACCAACCACCACCATGTCGTGAAACTGCCCGTCCGCAAACCAGGCCTGCCGCATCGTGCCCTCGATCTGGCATCCGACCTGGCTGATCAGATCCCGGCTGCTATGGTTGTCGGCGCGGTAATACGAGGTGATCCGGTTCAGCCCCAGCTGCCGAAACGCAAAATCCAGCAACAGCGCAATGGAACGGACCGCGACCCCATGCCGGCGCACCGATTTGTCGATAAACACCGGGATTACCGCATCGCGATTGACTTGCGACATCGCCTCGAGCCCGATCATGCCCACAGAGTCGCCACCGTCGGATTCGATGATGAACCAGCATTTGCCGCAATCGCGCGAAGTGCACAGCGCGTCCTCCCATATCTGCTCGGTCTGCTGCAGATTCAGCGGAATACGCGAGGTTCGGTCAAACAGCGCAAGGTCACGCACATCCTGAAACCAGTGCGTAACCGTTTCAAGATCCGCTTTTTCCAACGGGCGCAGCCGGAATAACCGGGGTGAAGGATCTGACAAAGGCGAAGCCTCCGAATACAAATGTAAAAATCTATTCGCGCGATCCTAGCACAAATGATTCGAAAACAAGAAACGTCTTGTTCACACAAGGATTCAGATAGGCCGAGACCCGCTGAGCAACGCCGCGTCGTCCGGGGTGTCCGCGCGCATCAGGATCGCTTTTCTGCGCGGATCAGGAAGATGTTGCGCAGATAGATCGACAAGCCCATCGACTGCCCGAGGATAAAGACCGGATCGCGGCGGTAGATCGCATAGCTTAGCAGGATCAGCCCACCGCCGATGGACAGATACCAGAATGCCATCGGGATAACCGATTTCTTGGCTCGTTCCGAAGTGATCCACTGCACGATGAAACGCGCGCTGAACATCAGCTGGCCGCCCAGACCGATGCAAACCCACAGGGCCTCGGTCGGGCTGTCCACATGCAGGATTTTGAGAATCGTTTCTATCACGAGCGGCTCGCTTCTTTTGCCGAGACGGATTTGGCACGGCGCATCAGCCAGACAACGCCGAACAGGTCCCAGATGCCGACCATCGCGCGGCCGAAATTGGTGTATTTGGATTGCCCCGACAGGCGCTGCTGATGTGCCACGTCAACCAGCGCGATCTGCCAGCCATAAGCTTTGAACAGGGCAGGCAGATACCGGTGCATATGATCGAAATAGGGCAGGTTCAGAAAGGCTTGCCTGCGGAACCCTTTGAACCCGCAGCCCGTATCGCGGGTCCCGTCCTTCAGCATCCAACCACGCAGCGCATTCGCCGCGCGCGAGGCCAGTTTCTTGGACATTGTATCTTTGCGTCCCAGCCGCTGTCCGGCCACAAGCCCGATCGCGCCACTGTCATCCGCCAACAGCGGTGCCCAGATCTTGGGCAGCTCTTCCGGTGGGTTCTGGCCATCCCCATCAAGCGTACAGCAGATATCGGCCTTCGCGGCCTGGACCCCGGAATGCACCGCAGCACTTTGCCCCCCGGCGGGCGCATGCTGCAGGATGCGCAATTGCGGGCAAGTCTGCTGAAACGCCTGCAGCGCCGCAAAGGTTCCATCGGTCGATCCATCATCCACCGCGACAATCTCAAACCCGGCCAGATCCGCTGCTGCATCACAAATGCCCTGCAGCAAATCTGCGACGGCACCTTCCTCATTGTGCATGGGGATCACGACCGACACGGCGGGTCGGTCATCGGATTGGGGCTGGGTCTCAGTTGGCATAACGGAAAAATGATCTCGATTCAGTCATCACGGCTTGTGATTGATCAGGCGCTTAAATTCAAGTAGCCAGTCCGCCGCAAAGCAGGTTTCAGCGCAACAAATCGAAAGGCTGCCCCGGTGAGCGACAAATCGGCATCAGATCGTATTCTGAACCAACCTTTGGCGCCTTACGTTGTGACGGGTACCGTCATCGCGATATTGTGGTGCTGGTACATGATCGGGCTGGGCCAAGACGGGTTGTCCAAGATTGACGAGTTCTTCACCTATGACCGCAGCCTCGGCTTTGCACGCAACAACGACTGGTTCACCGTTTTCTCTCAGAACGAACCCAGCCTGAAAAAACCACCCCTGCAATACTGGATGACGGCCGGCATGATCGAGACGGGCTGGTCACATATGACTGCCCTGCATCTGCCTTCGATGCTGTTTGCTCTGGGCACTCTGATCGCAACCGCATGGCTGGCGCGCGTCATGCTGCCGGATCAGCCCTGGTTGATGCTGCCGGCGGTCCTTCTGGTCGCCAGTTCCAAGAATTTCTGGAGCCACGCCACATCCGCGATGCTGGACAATGGCGCGATGTTCTTTTCCACCTTGGGCGTCGCGACAATGCTGGCCGCCTTTGAACGCCCCCGCCTATGGCCTTGGTTTGCCGCAGTCGTTTTTCTGGCCGGAATGCAGAAAAGCCCCACACCACTGGTCTTTCTGGCGCTTGCGTTGCTGACGCTGATCCTGACGCAACGCTGGCAGGACCGCCCCACAAGCGAAATCTGGAAGAACCGGACATTCCTGTGGTCTATGGCCGCCTGTGTGCTGCTGGCCTTCCTCTGGCCCCTGTTCCAGTACGTGCGGTTCGGCTTCGGGGCCGAGTTTCAGGGCAGCGTGCGCACCGAAATGCTGGACCGTTTCGCGCCCAGCGTTTCAGATCGCAGCCTGAAAAAACTCTCCGAGATCATTCTGGGCAATGCACCCGGATTGCGGCTGGTCGGCTTGATTGGCTTGTTCTTCATTCCATTCAAATTCGGGCGCCCCCGCCTGCTGGCAACCACCGGCATCGCGGTGTTTTTCTTTCTCGCAATGTGGATGGCCTCGGGCAGCGTCTATGACCGGTATACGCTGTTGATCCTGCCCATGCTGATGGTCGGGGCTGCTGGCGCGATCATGTTGATCTCGAAACGGCTCTGGGTGCGCGCATTGCTGGTAGCCGTTCTGTGCCTGTCAGAAGAAGGGCCTTTGAAGCGTTCGTCCGCCTACAGCGATCCCACAGCCGTCGAACAATTCGGCATTGACCTGCAAGACTTGTTCGTGCCCCTGCAAACCCTGGTTCAACCTGACGAAACGCTGGTGATCTGCGGCTTCGACAACCGACGCCGCATGCCCTTGGGTGCCGCGTCGGTCTATGCCTCACCGGACCGGCCCTTCGTCTATATGCGGCGCTCCGATTTGCGCCGCTATCTTGAGCGCTTTGGCTACACAAACGGCCCGCTGCGTGGGGTCTGCCGCGCTAAGGAACTGAATCAGTTCGCAAGCGACCTGACCGGTGTTGAACGACAACCGGTCGATGGCACGGAATTCGTATACTGGACAGCCGAGGGGCTGGCCGAAGACTAGACCCAGGGCGCAGCATGCACAGCGCTCTTTAGTTGCCGGCGCTTCGATGTGCCGAAGCGGTCCAATACACGAAACCTGCCACGGGTGATGGGGTCGTTCTGAGCGTGATCAGCTCTGGGGCAATCCGCGCCAATTCCTCGGTATGGCAGAACCCGCGCAAGGGACGGTCAGAAAGTCCACTTTTTCGCAGCTCTGACGCGAGCTCCATCCGCGACAGATAGACAAATCGCTGCCCGTTTGATGCATAGGCGGAGGCCGCTCCGGGCGGCACCCTGGGCCGCGATTTGTCGAGACCGCATATAACCAACGCTTCGTCCGGCTTCAGCGCATGACCGAGCGGCTTCAGAACATCGGACATCGGCATTTCAAAGCGATAGTTACTTGTTCCGGGTTGGATTCTTGAACGATCTTTGAACGGGCCTCCGGACACAAAAGCCAATGCCAGTAAAGCGCAAATCGCAATCCACCGAAAACGGCCAAGTGAGGCGGCAAAACCTGCAGCGCCGACCATCAGAAGCGGAAGAATCAGCAGTGTATAGCGCGCATAAACGCGCCCCGACGCCGCCCACATCATCACTACAAAGAACACAGCGATGCCCGTGGCGGCGAACAATCGCGGTTGCTTCCGGATGAACGGCAGCGCGCAGATGCCCAGAAACCCGGCGGCGCGTAGCCAAATCTCGTTGCCGAAGATCAAACCGGACATTCCGGCGAGATCACGTGCCGAAATCGAGGGCGCAAACCGGTCAATCATCTGCCGCTTGACGCTACCATCCAGCGATCCTTCGAACGCGAACCGTATCTCCTGCGCGATCGGCCAGGCAAAGGACAAAAGAAGCGAGATCAGTATCGTTTTCCGGAATCGTGTGTCACGCCAGATCTCCTTTGGCGGCGTAGTCTGCCATTGACGCGTAAGGACCAGCGCCAGCATCGCAAGCGCCAGAAAGGCCAGTGGTGTCGGGCTTTTTTGCAAGGCCGCCAGCACGGCCACGATGCCAAAAAGAGGCCAGTATCTGGGGCGTTCGAACGCCGCAAACATCGCGGCAAATCCCAGCGTGGTAAAGAACGCAGCCCCCGCGTCCAGCATAGCCGAACTGGCATAGCGCCAGAATTCCAGAGAACTTGCCAGCAGCAGAACCGACAGCGGCATGGCCAGCGGCAACTCCGGCAACATGACACGCGTAAGGCATGCTGTAGCGATCAGTGCGCCCAGCGCAAAGACGATGGACGGCAATCGCAAGGCCAGCATATCCGAAACACCAGCCTCGATCAGCAGACCCGACATCCAGTATTGCAGCGGCGGTTTCTTCAGGCTGGGTTCATTGTTGGAGTACACCGCCAGCCAGTCACCGTTGCGCGCAAATCCAGTGCTGCGGTCATAGGTATAGAATTCATCAAAGCGCCAAATATGACCGGCACCAAGATCGACTAGATACCACGCCCAAATCGCGCAGATGAGAATAGCCGTGGCATAATAGAAAAAGCGCGGCGGCACATTGTGAACTGATGGAAGCATGTCAATTCAACTTTTGGGTTCAGAGAAAAATCGCCTCCAAACAACCTGAGGTCGGGACGCGTCAATGCTCGGCTCTGTATTCGGGAACAGGTGGCTCTTCAACTTATGCCTACATTCAATGATTTGATCTCTGGCAATCCCGCCACACCACTGGCGACCCCGGCAGGATTCGAACCTGCAACCTGCCCCTTAGGAGGGGGCTGCTCTATCCAGTTGAGCCACGGGGCCGCGCATCGTCTTCTCTAGCCGGGATTTTTCGGCTTGTCATCGGCTTTGCACAGGTGTTGAACAGATTGCCCTGTTCACGCTACCATCGCGGAAACAAACTATGCAGGTATCCCCGGTGACAACAGAAACTAAACGCCCGCTTACCCTTCGTGATGTGTCAGAAGCGTCCGGAGTGTCGGAAATGACGGTCAGCCGGGTGCTGCGCAATCGCGGTGATGTCTCGGACGCGACCAGGACCCGCGTTCTGGCGGCCGCAAAAGAGCTGGGATATGTACCCAACAAGATCGCCGGCGCGCTGGCGTCCAGCCGGGTGAACCTTGTGGCGGTGATCATCCCTTCGCTGTCAAACATGGTCTTCCCCGAGGTGCTGACCGGTATCAATCAGGTGCTTGAGGATACCGAGTTGCAGCCGGTGGTTGGCGTCACCGACTATCTGCCCGAGAAAGAGGAGAAAGTGCTGTACGAGATGCTCTCGTGGCGGCCTTCGGGTGTGATCATTGCCGGGCTGGAACACACCGAGGCGGCGCGCGCCATGCTGGATTCAGCCGGTATTCCGGTGGTCGAGATCATGGATACCGACGGCAAACCTGTGGACGCGATGGTGGGCATCTCGCACCGCCGCGCCGGGCGCGAGATGGCGCAGGCGATCCTGAAGGCCGGTTATGAACATATCGGGTTCATGGGCACCAAGATGCCGCTGGATCACCGCGCGCGCAAACGGTTCGAAGGCTTCACCGAGGTGCTGGGCAAGCACGGGGTCGAGATCGAGGATCGTGAATTTTACTCGGGCGGCTCCGCGCTTGCCAAAGGGCGCGAGATGACGCAGGCGATGCTGGAACGCTCGCCTGAACTTGATTTTCTGTATTATTCCAATGATATGATCGGCGCAGGTGGTCTGCTGTATTTGCTGGATCAGGGCATCGATGTGCCAGGTCAGATCGGTCTGGCCGGATTCAACAATGTAGAACTTCTGCAGGGGTTGCCGCGCAAGCTGGCCACGATGGACGCCTGTCGGACCGAGATTGGACAGACCGCAGCGCAGATCATCGCCGCACAACTGGCCGACCCGGACTCAGATGTTGAGACCCGCGTCACACTGACCCCCAAGATCAGCTATGGCGATACGCTGAAACGGCGCTGACGCGCGATGGCTCTGCAACGTCTGGACAACCGCGCGGCGCGCGCGCTGTTCATGGACCGGCACGCATTGTTGGAACAACCCGTGGGTGGCGCTAAGGGCAAGGATTTGTTGCAGCTGATCCATCGTCTGGGCTTTGTCCAGCTCGATAGTATCAACACCGTCGCGCGCGCCCATGACATGATCCTCTATGCGCGCAGACCCAGCTATCGCGCGCGCAACCTCAAACGGCTTTATGAACATGACCGGGCGCTGTTCGAGCACTGGACACATGACGCCGCGGTGATCCCGATAGAGTTCTACCGCCACTGGCACCTGCGGTTTCTGCGCGATGCCGACATGCTGAAGGCGCGCTGGAAAAACTGGCGGCGGGATGGGTTTGAGCAGAAGTTCACAACCGTTCTGCAGCATATCCGCGACCACGGCCCGGTGAGTTCGTCCGATGTCGGCAAGGATGAAAAAAAGGGCTCGGGCGGGTGGTGGGACTGGCACCCGTCCAAGACGGCGTTGGAATATCTCTGGCGGTCGGGCGCGCTGGCGGTTGTCGGGCGCGACGGGTTTCAGAAACGCTATGACCTGACTGAACGTGTGATCGACGCGCATCTGTGTCCCAGCGGCGCTTGCGATACCGAGGTGACGGTGGACTGGCTGTGCAACGCCGCGCTGGATCGGTTGGGGTTTGCGACCTCTGGCGAATTGGCGGCCTTCTGGGATACAGTCAGCGCTGCCGAGGCGCGAAACTGGTGCCAACAGGCTCTAATAAAGGGTGATATTGAGGAGATTATCATTCATTGCGCAGATGGCAGGGACCGAAAGGTCTTTGCCCGGCCCGATCTGCGTAATGAGGCCGCTTCTCTGGGACCCGCCCCTGGCCGGATTCGCGTGCTCAGCCCATTTGATCCGATGTTGCGCGACCGGAACCGTGCCGAGCGACTGTTCGGATTTTATTACCGGATCGAGGTTTTTGTCCCCGAGCCCAAACGGCTTTATGGTTACTACGTTTTTCCGCTGTTGGAAGGTGACCGGATGATCGGTCGGATCGACATGAAAGCACAACGCGAGCGCGACGTTCTGGAGGTCCGGGCAGTATGGCCTGAACGCAAGGTGCGTTGGTCAGAAGCACGCACGCGCCGCCTGCAGACCGAACTGGATCGGGTGTGTCGGTTCGCCGGTCTCAAGGATGTGGAATTCACCGCCAATTGGCTAAAAGACCCAAGATAGAGACTGATATCAGGCCAGAAACCGCTGTTGCGCGACCACGTCCAACAGCGTTGTCAGCGTGGCCTCTACCGACTGCCCAGACGTATCAACCTGCGCGTCCGCGCGGCTATAGAGCGTCTCTCGGCTGGCCAGGATGTTCTTGAGCTGCTCCATTGCCTCGGGATTGCCCGCCATGGGGCGTTCATCCCCCTGTGCACGCACACGATCCATGTGCTCTGACGGTGACGCCCGCAACCAGATGGTGTGAAACCGGTTCAGAAGATTGGCATAGGTCGACGGTTCGGCCACGATGCCACCGGCAACGGCCAGAACCAGTTGATCATGCGCGGCAACGACACGCTCCAATGCCTGCGCTTCAAGGTTGCGATATCCATCCTGACCGTAAAAGGCCATGACTTCGGGCAAGGGCATGCCCGCCATCGCTTCGATATGCGCCGTCAGCTCGACGAATGGCAGATCAAGCCGCGCCCCAAGCAGTGCACCCAGTGTCGATTTTCCAGCCCCACGCAGTCCGATCAGGCAGATACGTTTCGCGCGTTCATCAGGACCTGACGGCGGTCGCAACGCAGCTCGCACCGCATCTTTGACGTCGCGGCTGGCTTGCCGGTAAAGCTCCGCGACCTGCAAGGCGTCCGAGTCCCAGGGGTCATCCTCACCGATCAGCCACTCGACCTTGTAGTCAAGCGCCTGAGCTACACGTTGCAATAGCCCGATCGAGATATTGCCTGCACCCGCTTCGAGCTGGGCCAGATAACGCGGCGAAACATCCGAGCTTTCGGACAGAACCCGGCGCGATATACCCCGCATTTGGCGGGCGCGGCGAACGCGCGCGCCAACTCGGGCGCTCAGGTCCTGCGTGTCTGTCTCTTTCGACGAATTCGGCGGCGTGGAGGCGTCCATGTCTGTCAAACGGATTGTGTACTATAATGCACAAGCTACGACGCCACAGCGGCTGGAGCAACGGATTTCAACGCCGAGGGCCGCTATGAAAGCAAGCGTGACCTACTGTGGGCGGCAAAATAAAGCAAAAATACCTTTATCAGAGCCTATCTTGGGCTCCACTATCAAGGATCAAGTTCGTACAGTTCACCCAGAAGATTCAGCAGCATTTCATGCCGCTCTGCACCCAACCGAGATCGGGTATGCACGGCCTGCTCAAGGATTGCGGTTAGGTTGGCTTGTATGATTGCGCGACCATCATCGCTGATTTCAACGATCTGACGGCGGCGATCCCTCAGGTCCTGCCGCCTGACGATCAGTCTCTTATCTTCCAGTTTCTTCAGAATTCGCGTCAGGCTGGGCAATAGCAAACACGCCCGCTCTGCGATCAGAGTGGGCTCTTGCGGGCCTTCCTCCTGCAGCACGCGCAAAACGCGCCATTGCTGCTCGGTCACACCTGCATCAGCCAGTACGCCACGTATCGGCCCCATCACTTTTTCCCGTGCGCGCAGCAGCGCAATCGGCAAAGAGCGGGACGTTAAGGGTAAGTTATCAGCCATGGTGAATTTTGCCGCAACGATGATTATTTCGCAATAGGCCGTTGATTTGCCGGGTTTTCATAGGCTGAACACACCCAAAAACAGGATGCGCACGGGTCCGGATCGGATCGTGTTTCTGAGCCGCGTGATCGCGCCTGGGCGTCAGGTTCGCATCGCGGCAGCGGCCTGCGCATAGCCGCCCGAGGCCCCATCGACAAAATGCACATGATCATCACGCGTGGCCGAAGGAACAAAGCAGGTCATCATCGCCTCTTGCTGCGCGTGCAGGCCATAGCGGATCTTGCCTTGCGCCCGCGCCTCTTCCAGCATCCGGGTGATCTGTTCCAGCGTGGCCGGGTCGCAATCCAGCGTCATTTTCAGCCCGTCATCGAATTTGCGGAAATCGGCGTTGCGGCTGACCATCTCCTTGTAGTGTTTGGGTTCGAACTGCCCCAGCCGCGCCCCGCTTTTGAACAGCAGCGCGATCATCATGTTTCCGATCATCAGCCATATCTTCTGGAGCAGCAGATTGCGCGTACCGCGTGAAACATGCGCATCAATGTCCACGCCGGGCGGAGGGAAGCTCATCGGTGGTCCCTTTGGGGGCACCGGATGACCTGCGCGTTCCAACCGTTCTGCGACCGATAGCACGGATTGGGTCAGCGCGGCAAAATCCGCCTCATCAGACTCTGTTTCTGGCTGAATCACCAAGGATACGATCTGACCATGCCGCGCCGGACTGTTGGACCAGCGACATGAAAGACCGGTCAGATCAGGTATGGCATCCGGCCCGGCAGGTTGAATGGTGAATTGTCCCGATTTCATCTGCGCTTCGGCCCAGGCCAGACCACCGCCCGAGAACATCGCATAGTCGACACCGGTCGAGGGGGCATAGCGCGCAACACGCAGATCGCGCCCCGCGTCGCGGATATCTGAGACCGGGACCAAAGCAGCACGCAGCGTGATGGCGAATTCGGCCTCGGCCCAGCTTTGCAAAGCTGCCAGAGTCTGGCGCGCGGCATCGGCGTCACCGCCCGGCACCGCGAACCCGGCCCCGTCCCCGCCGAAGACATACGGGAAGACGCGGCCGTTCAGCGCATTGATCATGCCCGAAATCACCGCGGCGCCGACCATATTGACGGTTTTGTAGCGCCCGCGCGCGATCTCAGCCGTCGAATCCACGATATCCGCAACCCCCAGAACCCAGCCATCTGGCAAAGCTGTGAACTGCGCGGGGTCGCTGAGTTTCAGAAAATCGTCTGAAATGGGAACAGAGTCATAAAACACAGAGTCTGAGGGGGTCATGACGCTCTCTGAAAATCCTAAAACTGAGTAGATGATAGCCCGAATTTGAACGATGTCTGCCCTTATCGGACTGTCTCGCACGCTTGTGTAGACCTGCTTGACGTGCCAAGCATCGCAGCACGGCATTGGGCAAAAGGACAAAAGATGCAGGCAGGTTTAGTTGTATTGTGTCTGGCCTATGTTCTCAGCCAGTTTTTCCGCGCCTTTCTGGCCGTGCTGACCACCGATCTGGGCCGCGATATCGGGGCTACGCCCGAAGACCTCGCCTTTGCCTCGGGCCTTTGGTTTCTGGTCTTTGCCGCGATGCAAATCCCGGTGGGCTGGGCTTTGGACCGCGTTGGGCCCCGGCGCAGCTCGGCCGTGCTATTGTTGATCGGCGGCGGGGGCGGGGCGGCTTTGTTTGCGCTGGCCACTACGCCATTCCATGTGGCATTGGCCATGGCGCTGATCGGGGTCGGCTGTTCGCCCGTTCTGATGGCATCTTACTATATTTTCGCCCGAGAGTTCCCGCCTGCCAAATTCGCCACACTTGCCGCAGTGATGCTGGGTGTGGGGTCGGTGGGCAATCTGGTCGCCTCGTACCCCACCGCGCTGGCGGTCGAGCTGATGGGGTGGCGCGCGACGCTGGCGGGGCTTGCGATCATCTCGGGCGTGGTAGCGGCAGGGATCTGGCTGACGGTGCATGACCCAAAACGAGTCGAAACCGAACACAGGGGGTCGGTGCTGGATCTTCTGAAAGAACCCGCCTTGTGGGCGATTCTGCCGCTGATGCTGGTGGCCTATGCGCCCTCGGCCGCGCTTCGGGGGCTTTGGGCCGGGCCGTATCTGCGCGATGTCTTTGACCTTAGCACCACGCAGATCGGGCAGGCGACACTGATCATGGGGGCTGCGATGATCGCGGGCACGTTCTCGTATGGGCCTTTGGACCGCATTCTGGGAACCCGCAAATGGGTGATCTTCGGCGGCAATGCCCTGGGAGCCGCTGCGTTGGGACTGCTGTGTCTGTGGATCGACGGCGGCGTCTGGGTGTCGGTCCTGCTGCTGGCGGTGATCGGATTTCTGGGGGCCAGCTTTCCGGTCATCATGGCCCATGGGCGCGCGTTCATTCCGGCGCATCTGGTGGGCCGGGGGGTCACGCTGCTGAACCTCTTCGGTATCGGCGGCGTTGGGTTGGCGCAGTTTGCCACCGGACGCATCCATGCGGCGAGTGCCGGGATCAGTCCCGCCGCGCCCTATACCGCGATCTTCGGCTTTTTCGCTGCCACCCTTGCCATTGGTTGCGTGATCTATCTATTCAGTCGGGACAGCGTGGACTGAGGGATTGGAGAAGCCCGTGCAGGATATTGAGGTCATCGCACCCAATCTGAAGCATTCCCTGTCGGGCGTCACAACCACGGTGATCCGGCTGCTGCCGATACAGGAAAAGATGATCGGCATCTGCGCCACCGGCCCCGGCCTGCCAAGTGATTTGCCCCATATTAGGCTCTGGAAGCTACTGTTTCTGCCCAATCGCAAACGGGTCTGGCATGCGCGGCGTAATACCGAGATGCTGATGGGGCTGATCCTGCGCACGGTGTTTCGGCGCAACTACAAACTTCTGTTTACCTCTGCCGCGCAACGGGATCATTCCGGGTTCACCAAAGGGCTGATCCGTAAGATGGACGCGCTGATTGCAACGACCCCGCAGGCGGCCTCGTTTCTGGAACATCCCGCGACCGTCATCATGCATGGGGTGAATACCGAACTGTTCCACCCCGCCGAGGACAAGCACATCCTGCGCCAGAAGCTTGGCCTGCCCGATGGCCTTCTGATCGGCTGCTTTGGCCGCATCCGCCCCCAGAAAGGCGTCGATTTGCTGGTCGACGCCGCCCTAAAGGTCCTGCCCCATCACCCCGACGCGCATGTAATCTTCACCGGGCGCGCCACCAAGGAATTCGAGGCGTTTCAGGCCGAGCAGGAGCAAAAGCTGCAAGACGCAGGCCTTGGTGACCGTGTGCATTTTCTGGGCGAGCGACCATGGGACGAGATTGTCGAGACCTACCGCGCGCTTGATCTGTTCGTAGCCCCCGCGCGGCACGAAGGGTTTGGCCTGACCCCGCTTGAGGCGATGGCCTCGGGCGTGCCTGCGATTGCCTGCCATGGGGTCGGCGCGTTCAGCGCGCAAATCAAGGATGGCGAGACGGGGCGATTGGTCGAAAAAGACAACGCCCCGGCGCTGGCCGCTGCGCTGGAGGATATGCTGCAGGACCGCATCGCGCTGGCCACTGCCGGTCAGGCTGCCCGCACCCATGTCGAGCAGAATTTCCGAATCGAAGGCGAGGCCCAGGCGATCGTTGAGGTTTATCGATCCTTGCTGAAACAACCATGAACGGTGCCGAACTGCGTCAAATCGGTGTGACGGGGTCAAATAAGCCGAAACCCCTCTTTTTTCTTGGCCGCAACGCGGCTATGAACGCGCGTCCTTAACTTTGGAGACATGAAATGGGCTATCGCGTCGTTGTCGCCGGCGCCACGGGTAACGTGGGCCGCGAAATGCTGAACATTCTGGCGGAACGCCAGTTCCCGGTTGATGAACTTGCCGTGCTGGCAAGCCGTCGTTCGCTGGGGACCGAAGTAAGCTTTGGCGACAAGACACTGACAACCCAGGACATCGACACCTTTGACTTCACCGGCTGGGACATGGCGCTGTTTGCCATCGGCTCGGACGCAACCAAGGTCTACGCGCCCAAGGCGGCCGCGGCGGGTTGTGTGGTGATCGATAACAGCTCGCTCTATCGCTATGACCCCGATATCCCGCTGATCGTGCCGGAATGTAACCCGCAGACGATCCACGACTACAAGAACAAGAACATCATCGCCAACCCCAACTGCTCGACCGCGCAGATGGTTGTCGCGCTGAAGCCGCTGCATGACCGCGCCAAGATCAAGCGTGTGGTTGTCTCGACCTATCAGTCGGTCTCGGGCGCTGGCAAAGAGGGCATGGATGAGCTTTGGGATCAGACCAAAGCGGTTTACAACCCCACCACCGAGGTGGAGCCGAAGAAATTCCAGAAGCAGATCGCCTTCAACGTCATTCCGCAGATCGACGTCTTCATGGAAGACGGTTCGACCAAGGAAGAGTGGAAGATGGTTGTCGAGACCAAAAAGATCGTCGATCCGTCGATCAAGGTCACCGCAACCTGCGTCCGCGTACCGGTCTTCGTCGGCCATTCCGAGGCCGTGAATATCGAGTTCGAGGAATTCCTGGACGAGGACGAGGCCCGCGACATCCTGCGCGAGGCTCCGGGCATCATGGTGATCGACAAGCGTGAACCGGGTGGCTACGTCTCGCCCATCGAATGCGCGGGCGATTTCGCGACTTTCATCAGCCGTATCCGTCAGGACTCGACCATCGAGAACGGCCTGAACCTGTGGTGTGTTTCGGACAACCTGCGCAAGGGTGCTGCCCTGAACGCGGTACAGATCGCCGAACTGCTGGGCCGTGAGGTTTTGAAAAAGGGTTAGTACCCGCCTTGAAACCCTGGATCAGGCAAACCCCGCGACACTGTCCGCGGGGTTTCTTGTATTCAGGGGACGGTCCCGCCACTTGCCCCAGTGTCTGACCTCGTGCAAACTTGTGTGCAGGGAAGGGATGTCGGTCTCAAAGCACGAGCTATGGGCGGACGCAACAACGCCTTTCCATGGTTGGGGAGGAACGTGCAATGACGTCCAAGACCGCAGGGCCCACACCGCCGGGCAATCTGACACCACAGGCCATGCCCAAGATCAACACTCTGACCGCTGACGATATTACCGCATCGCTGAAAGCCGGGTTTGCAGACTTTCTGGCACGCCCCGTCATGAGCGGTTTTTTCGGCCTGTTTTATGCGCTGTTCGGGATTCTGTTTGTCTGGTGTCTGGTTTGGCTGGGCAAGATCTGGATGATCATTCCAGCCGCCGTCGGTTTTCCTCTGGTCGCACCTTTCGCAGCGGCTGGGCTGTATGAAATCTCGCGACGGCTGCAAAATAACGAACCGTTCGGCTGGTCAGACATTCTGGGCGTGATGGCAAATCAACGCAAACGCGAGATGGGCTGGATGGCCTTTGTCACCCTGTTCATTTTCTGGGTCTGGACCTATCAGGTCCGCCTGTGGCTGGCGATCATCCTGCAGAACGCCTCTTTCTCGGATTTCGGCGGTTTCCTGAACGTTGTGTTTTTCACGCCGCAGGGTTGGACCTTTCTTGCAGTCGGTACCTGTATTGGCGCATTTCTGTCGGCTGTGCTGTTTTCGGTGACGGTCGTTGCCATGCCCATGCTGCTCGATCGCGAAACCAATTTTGTCTCGGCCATGCTGACATCCCTTCGCGTAGTTTCGGAAAACCCGGTCGTTATGCTCAGCTGGGCGGCGATCATCTCGATCACGATGCTTGTGTCGTTGATACCCGCGTTTTTGGGCTTGATCTTCACCCTGCCGATCCTTGGCCACACCACCTGGCACCTCTATCAAAGGGCGGTGTCGCCAACGGATATGTAACCTGATCGCCCAACCCGGCCAAGGCAATCAGGGCAGCACAAATGCGGTTCACAGATCGCCTAAGACGGATTGCATACCGACCAAGCGGCAGCGGGCCAGATCAAACGGTGACGAATTTGTTCTCGTGCGGGTCGTAGCACTCCAACCCGCCTTCGCCGATATCAGTCCATAGCCCATGCAGGCTAAGGGACCCTTCCTCGACAGCAGAAGACACAAACGGGAAGGTCATCAGGTTTTCCATCGAGGCAACCACCGCAAAGCGTTCAAACTGACGTGCCTGATCGGCACCGTCTTCGATATCAGCAACCAGATCGAATTTTGGCTTCAGGATCTCCATCCAGCGCCCGACAAAGCTTTCTTTGGCTTCCAGCTGCGGGGCCTGTCCTTTGCACATATCGATACAACCCTGTACTCCGCCGCACTGCGAATGACCCAGAACGATCAGATGCGCCACCTTCAATGCGGTGACAGCGTATTCGATGGCTGCGCTGGTACCATGGTGATCGCCGTCCGGCAGATAGGGCGGCACAAGGTTTGCAATGTTACGGTGGATAAAGAAATCACCCTGATCGGCCCCGAACATCGACGTCACATGCACACGGCTGTCACAGCACGAGATCACCATCGCACGCGGACGCTGGCCCTCGGTTGCAAGTCTTCGATACCAAACCTGATTTTCCGAGTAAGTCGTCGCTTTCCAGCCATGATACCGTTTGACCAGATAGCTCGGCAAAGGTTTGGCAAATTTCATTCTGATGTTCCTGTGGTCTTGACTGATCCGCTCTCTAACCTGAATTCGCGCAAAATTCGAGACATTATCCCGATGCAGCGCAAGGAATTGCAAAGGTATGTGATGCCAGAGTGACCCCGTGCCGTGGGGGCATGAACACGAGGGTGAATGTGGTGGACAAGATTATCACGCTTGAACAGAAAGAATCCGTGCGGCTGGACCCGGACCGGCTCAGCAGCCTGTATCATCAGCTGGGGGACACCAATGCGCTGGACGTGCTGTGCCGCACGGTCGAGGAGCTGGCGGTGCGCCTTTCGAATTGCGAACGCTTCTGGCGGCAACGCGATTGGTCGGGGTTGCGCAAATGCGCGCGATCTCTGGTGGCGATTGCAGATCAGATCGGGATGACGGTGCTGGCGCGGGTGGCAAGCGATGTGGCCCATGCGGTCGATCGCGGCGACGCGGTGGCCACCGGGGCGACATTGGGGCGTCTGATCCGGGTCGGCGAACGCTCTTTGACGGCGGTCTGGGATCAGCAGGATCTTTCGGTCTGAAGGGGGGTTGCGGGCGGGTCGCAGGCGGCTAGTCTGGGTGCGATCAGAACCAGCCCGAGACGCCCATGACCCTGTCCTTCGCCCCGCCCGAAACACCTGCGCTGCCGCTTTATGTTCTTGAGCAATCCGCGCTTGACGACTGGCTGTCGGATCAGCCCGAGCGGGTGCAAAACTGGGTCGCAACCAGCGGATTCTCGGCTGCTTTAGGGCAGGTCCTGGTCATACCCAAAGCCGACGGCACGCCGGAATTTGCACTGGCGGGCTTTGGCAGCGCAGCCAAACGCGCGCGCAAACGCTTCCCGCTGGCCGCAGCCGCCGAAGCGTTGCCCGCAGGCACCTATCGCATCGCATCGGGCGTTTCCGACGAAATGCTTGAGGCCGAGTGTTTCGGATGGCTGATGACAGGCTATGTCTTCGATCGTTACGCCACCGGCAATGCAGCCAAAGCGCGGCTGGTCGCACCCGACGGCATCGACGCGACGCGGATCGAGACGCTGGCCAATGCCGAGTTACTGATCCGGCATCTGGTGAACACCCCGGCTGCGGATATGGGGCCCGAGCAATTGCAAATCGCCGCCGAATCTCTGGCCGAAGAATGCGGCGCGCGCTGTTCCGTGACCACGGGCGACGCCCTGCTGGATCAGAACTTTCCGATGATCCACACGGTCGGACGCGCCGCCGCTCAGGCACCGCGTCTGATCGAACTGAACTGGGACAACAGCGGGCCAAAGCTGACGCTGGTGGGCAAAGGCGTCTGTTTCGACACCGGCGGGCTGAACCTGAAACCCGGCGCGTCGATGGGTCTGATGAAAAAGGACATGGGCGGCGCGGCAAATGTACTGGGGCTGGCGCAGATGATCATGAAGCTGGGCCTGAATGTTCAACTGCGCGTGCTGATCCCGGCAGTGGAAAACGCGGTGGCGGGCAACGCCTTCCGGCCCGGAGACATCCTGACCGCCCGCAACGGTCTGACGGTCGAGATCAACAACACCGATGCCGAAGGGCGTTTGGTGCTGGCTGATGCGCTGGCGCTTGCGGATGAGGGCGAACCGGACTTGGTGATCTCGATGGCGACGCTGACGGGTGCCGCGCGGGTGGCTGTCGGGGCTGATCTGGCGCCATTCTATACCGATGATGACGGGGCCGCCGACGCTCTGACCCGCGCGGGACGCGCCGTTGCTGATCCGGTCTGGCGAATGCCGTTTCATGACCCCTATGAAGCGCTGATCGAACCGGGGATTGCCGATCTGGACAATGCGCCGGCGGGTGGTTTTGCGGGTTCGATCACCGCCGCGCTGTTCCTGCGTCGTTT
This sequence comes from Ruegeria sp. G10, assembly GCF_056533645.1. Classification (NCBI taxonomy): domain Bacteria; kingdom Pseudomonadati; phylum Pseudomonadota; class Alphaproteobacteria; order Rhodobacterales; family Roseobacteraceae; genus Ruegeria; species Ruegeria sp. G10. The sequence continues at coordinate 100,392 of NZ_JBQFOQ010000007.1, forward strand.
TGCCGGTGAAAGCCGATACATGCATTTCGACATCTATGCCTGGCAGCGCAGCAAAGAACCGGGGCGCAGCAAGGGCGGTCTGGGCCAAGGCCCGCGCGCCCTGCTGGCCGCGCTGCCCGAGATACTGAACCTATGAGCGCAGCGCGGATTGTCCGCCCGGTCGTCGATCTACTGCGCCAGCCCGACGGCCCGCGTGACCGGCAATTGCTGTTCGGAGACACCGTCACGGTCACCGAAGACCAAGACGGGTGGAGTCGCATCACCTCCGACAAGGACGGCTACACCGGCTGGGTTGTCTCGGACCATCTGGGCCCGGTCGAGCCGCAGACCCATTGGATCGTCGCCGCCTCAACCCATGCCTATGCCGCGCCGGATATGAAAAGCGCCGATCAGATATCATTGAGTTTCGGCAGTAAAATCAGGGCGCTGTCAGAAGAAGAGGGGTTTCTGGAAACTGCGCTGGGCTTTATCCCCGGGGTCCACGCGGTGCCCGCCTATTCGCGCCTGACCGACCCGGTCGCGGCGGCGCAGCTGTTTCTGGGCACGCCCTATCTGTGGGGCGGCAACAGCCGGTTCGGGCTGGATTGCTCGGGTCTGGTGCAGGCTGCCCTGCTGGCCTGTGGCATCCCCTGCCCCGGAGACAGCGGCGATCAGGAACGCGAGGTCGGCGAACTCGTCGCGCCGGGCACACCGGCGCAACGCGGGGACCTGCTGTTCTGGAAAGGCCATGTCGCCTGGGTCGCCGCCGAGAACCTGCTGCTGCACGCCAACGCCTATCACATGGCCGTCGCGCTTGAGCCGATGGATCAGGCAATCGCCCGTATCGCGCAGCAAGGCGATGGACCGGTCACATCACATAAACGACTCTAATCAAGGTCGACCGAGCGGATCAGTTTGCGCTCCAGCACCCTGAGTACAGCACGCAGGTCATGGCCGCGTTTCAGGATCCGGCCATCCATCCCGACCACAGAATACATCCCCTGACGCAACCGCAGGCGGGGGTGTTTCTCGACGCGATAGATCGGGTGTTCCGCCGTACGGCGGAAGATCGAAAACACCGCCATGTCGCGCAGGTTCGAAATCCCGTAATCACGCCACTCTCCGGCGGCGACCATTCGGCCATAGACTGACAGGATATGAGACATCTCGCGCCGGTCAAACGCGACTGGCATCTGGGCAGAGCCGGACCCGAACCGGCTGGGAGGCTGCATGTTCATGGAACAAGCCTTGCCGGAAATCGCGTCTGAATCAAGCCCGGCTCAAACCCAGTGTGGTATTTTTGAAGCGCCGTGCGCAGTTACCGGCGCCCGACCTGACGACAGATCAGGATCACCGGCAGCAGCCCCACGGCCAGAATGACCAGCGATGGCACCGCAGCACCTTCAAGCCGTTCGTCCGAGGCCAGACGATAGGCTTGCACCGCCAGCGTGTCGAAATTGAAAGGCCGCATGATCAGCGTCGCAGGCAGTTCCTTCATCACATCGACAAAGACGATCAGCAACGCGGTTAGTAGCGAGGGTGTCAGGATCGGCAGATGCACGCGACGCAACGTGCCAAGGGGCGTCTGCCCCAGCGACCGCGCGGCGGCATCCATGTTTGCGTGCACCGTGCTTTGTCCACCCTCATAAGCGCTGAGCGCGGCGGCCAGAAACCGCACCATATAGGCCGCGATCAGCAACCAGATCGAGCCGGTGACCAGCAGCCCGGTTGAAATGTCAAAGGTCTGGCGCATCCACGCGTCCAGAGCATTGTCGAACCCGGCAAAGGGCACGATCAGCCCCACCGCGATCACGCCACCCGGTACCGCATAGCCCAGCCGCGCCAGATAGGCCGCTGAGGCCGAGCCGCGCCCGGGGCGCAAACGCTGGAAAAACCCGACCGAAACGGCTGCGCAGACGGTAATCACCGCAGCCGTCCCGGCCAGCGTCAGTGAATTCTGGATGAACCCGATATAGCGGCGCGACAGCAGGTTTTGCTCGGATTCCAGCCCCATCTGCACAAGGATCACCACGGGCAGCAGAAACCCGAACAGGACCGGAATGGCGCAGAGCAGAAACGCCGCAAGCGATTGCCATCCTTTCAACTGCGCCGCTGGCAGTACCGCGTGGCGTTTGCCTGCCTGATAGTATTTCGCCTTGCCGCGCTGCGTGCGTTCGGTCACCGCCATGACCAGCGCGAACCCTAGAAGACACAGGGCCAGCTGCGCAGCGGCTGCGCGGTCGGCCATCGAAAACCAGCTGGTATAGATACCGGTGGCAAAGGTCTGAACACCGAAATAGGCAACAGTGCCGAAATCAGCGATGGTCTCCATCACCGCCAGCAGGACACCTCCGGCAATTGCGGGGCGGGCCATGGGCAGCGACACGCGCCAGAACGCGTGCCACGGACCATTGCCCAGCGCCCGGGCGGCCAGAAACGCAGTGGCGCTTTGTTGCAGGAACGCCGCGCGTGCCAGCAGATAGACATATGGATAGAGCACGAGGATCAGCATAACCGCCGCGCCCTCGGTCGAGCGTATCTCGGGGAACCAATAGTCACGTGGCCCCCAACCGGTGACCTCGCGTAGCGTGGTTTGCACGATGCCGGGGTGATCCAGAATAAACGTATAGGCATAGGCCAGCACATAGGCCGGGAAAGCCAGCGGCAGAACCAACGCGATTTCCAGCACGCGTACGCCCGGGAAGCGGGTCATCGTGACCAGCCACGCCGCGCCCACCCCGATCGAAAACGTCCCTGCGGCGACCAACACCACAAGGATTGCGGTGGTCAGCGCATAGCCGGGCAGAACAGTCTCTAACAAATGGGAAATCGTGTCGGTTCCACCGGTCACCGCCGCCAGAACAACAGCCACCATCGGCAGCAGGCAGGCACCGGCCACGGCATAGGCGATGCCACCAACCAATCGCGTGCCCAGGGCACCGCGATTACGCGTTCCGTGTTCTGAATATTCGACTTCGGCCATGGCGTCCGACTGAGAATCCCGCAGGGTCTGCCTTTAATCGACCAAAATGCTAAGAAACACCAGTGGGCGGGCCAACAATTCTGCGGCAGATCGTTATTCGTAGACGCGCTGATCCTCGATCACCAACCCGTCCTTGGGCAGAGAGCCGGGCGCCACGACTTCGATCGCGCCTTTGAGTTTCAACACCTCGACCACCGATTTGGCATAGGCCCCGTCATTCCCGCCGGGGCTTTCGATCTGGACGGTCATTGTGTCCATCTCACCCTGTCGGGCGGCGATGACGCGCGCCTTGACGATCTCGTCATGCTTGTCGACCAGCGCGGCCACCTGTTCGGGGCGGACAAACATGCCTTTGATCTTGGTGGTTTGATCAGCACGACCCATCCAGCCTTTGATGCGCGTGTTGGTCCGACCACAGGGGGATTCGCCCGGCATGATCGCTGACAGATCACCGGTGGCGAAGCGGATCAGCGGGTAATCGGGGTTGAGCGTGGTCACCACAACCTCACCCACCTCTCCTGGGGCCACGGGGGTGCCAGTGCCGGGGGTGACGATCTCGACGATGACGTGTTCGTCGAGGATCATCCCTTCCATCGCGGGGCTTTCATAGGCGATGTTGCCCAGATCGGCGGTGGCGTAACACTGCAGACACGATATGCCACGATCCGCATAGTCCTGTCGCAGCGACGGGAACAGAGCACCACCGCCAACCACAGCCTTTGAGAATTGCAGGGCAACGCCCATCTCATCCGCCTTGTCGAGGATGATTTTCAGGTAATCTGGTGTGCCCGCATAGGCGGAACAGCCCACATCGCGGGCGGCGGTCACCTGCAGCTCGGTCTGGCCGGTGCCTGCGGGCAGCACAGCCGCGCCAACGGCCTGCGCGCCGCTTTCAAAGATCATCCCCGCCGGGGTCAGGTGATAGCCAAAGCAGTTCTGCACGATATCGCCGGGGCCCACTCCGGCGGCGTTCAGGAACCGCCCCATGCGCCACCAGTCGTGATCGGTGCTGCCCGGTTCGTAAATCGGGCCCGGCGACTGGAACACATGCTGGAAATGCCGCGCAGGCTTGACCGTGAACCCACCGAATGGAGGCCGCGTGCCCTGTGCCTGCGTCAGATCGGATTTGCGCAGCACCGGCAATTTGGCCAAAGCCTCGGCGCTGGTCACCGCACTCGCATCTATCCCCGCAAGGATCTTCGCATAGCCGGGGGCAGATTGCGCGCGGGCAATCTGGGTCGGCAAGACGCGCGCGTGATCGGCGGCGCGTTCGTCTGCGGATCGGGTTTCAAGCTTGTCGAAATAGGTCATCGAAAGATCCTCCATCCGCTTACAGCCATCTCTTGCGGCGGCGGTATGAGCGCACATCGCGAAAGCTTTTGCGGCCTTCATCCGACATGCCGAGGTAAAATTCCTTAACGTCCGGGTTCTCGCGTAATTCGGCGGCGGGGCCATCCATCACCACACGGCCCGATTCCAGAATATAGCCGTAATGCGCAAATCTCAGAGCCACATTTGTGTTCTGCTCGGCCAGCAGGAAGGATACGCCTTCTTTCTCGTTCAAGTCCTTCACGATGCCGAAAATCTCTTCGACCAGCTGCGGGGCCAGACCCATCGAGGGTTCGTCCAGCAGGATGGTTTCAGGCCGCGACATCAGCGCCCGGCCCATGGCCACCATCTGCTGTTCCCCACCCGAGGTATAGCCCGCCTGGCTTTTGCGGCGCTCTTTCAGACGCGGGAAGTAATTGTAAACCAGCTCCAGATCGCTTTGGATCGCGGCATTGCCATCCTTGCGGGTGTAGGCACCGGTGAGCAGGTTTTCTTCGACCGTAAGGTGTTCGAAACAGTGGCGGCCCTCCATCACCTGAATGACGCCCTTTTCCACCAGATCGGCAGGATCGCTTTCGTGCACGCTTTGACCGCGATACTTGATCGAGCCCTTGGTGACCTCACCCCGTTCCGAGTGCAGCAGGTTCGACACCGCCTTCAGCGTCGTCGTCTTGCCCGCACCATTGCCGCCCAGCAAGGCGGTAATACCGCCCTTGGGCACGGTCAGGCTGACGCCTTTCAGCACGAGGATCACGTGGTTGTAGATCACCTCGATATTGTTGACTTCAAGCAGGGTTTCCGCCTGCACGTCAGTGGTTTGTGCCGCATCCAGCATCAGCGCGTGTCCTCATGCCTGCCCATCCGGGGCTATTCGTGAGGAGCGGCAGCAGAACCGCCGCTCCGGTTGTCGAGGCGCCCGGTTAACCGAGGCGCCGGGGTTGCTTACTCGCAGCGCTGAGAAATGTTGTTCTCAGCCGCGTAAGCGCCCGAGTCTTCTTCGATCAGTGCATTGATCACTTCCGCATCGGTCGGTTTGAAATCCTGCACCGGATTCCAGGTGCCCGCAGCGGCATCCCATTGGACAACGCCAACAAGGCCCGGACCGCCGTGGTTCTCACAGGAAACCGAGAATTCGGGTCCGAAGCCAGCCATGCCCAGCCCTTCCATCTTTGCGTTGGTGATCTCAAGCGCTTCCATGCCATCGCGCATCATCGACGCGTCGATTTCGGCTGTGCCATGCATCTCCTGCGCGGTTTTCACCGCCTCGGCCGCCAGCATCGCGGCATAGAGCCCGCGGTTGTACTGAACCGAACCCAGCTGGTCACCTGCACCTGCGGCCTTGCCTGCATCCACAACGTATTTCTGCAGATCGTCATAGACCGGGTAGTCTTTGCCGAGACCCGTGAAGGTCAGCGCCTTGTAGCCGGTGGCTTTTTCACCAGCAGGCTCAACGTCGAACTCAGCGCCGGACCACCAGACCCCGATGAAGTTCTCCATGGGGAAGCGGATGTTGGCCGCCTCCTGCACCGCGACCTGGTTCATCACACCCCAGCCCCACATGATCACATAGTCAGGCTTTTCGCGGCGGATTTGCAGCCATTGCGATTTCTGCTCCTGACCGGGATGGTCAACAGGCAGCAAAGTCAGATCATAGCCGTGTTTCTCAGCCAGCGTTTCCAAAGTCCGGATCGGCTCTTTGCCGTAGGCCGAGTTGTGATAGACCAGTGCGATCTTCTTGCCGCCCAGATCTCCACCATTTTGATCCAGCAGATAGTTGATCGCGCCCGACGCGCCGTTCCAGTAATTGGCCGGATAGTTGAACACGTGGCTGAACACTTTGCCGTTCGCGGCCGAAGTCCGGCCATAGCCCATTGTGTGCAGCGGGATGCCATCTGCGGTCACTTTGGGGATCAACTGATAGGTGATCCCGGTCGACAGCGGCTGATAGACCAGAGCGCCTTCGCCCTTGGTCGATTCATAGCATTCCACCCCTTTTTCCGTATTGTAGCCGGTTTCACATTCGATCACGCGCGCCGGAACACCGCCGATGCCACCATCCCGTTCATTCAAAAGGGTAAAGTAGTCGGCGTAACCGTCTGCAAACGGAATTCCGCCTGCCGCGTAGGGGCCCGTCCGGTAGCTGAGCGACGGGAACACGAGGTCCGCCATGACCGGACCTGCGGCCATCACGGCGCCCAGCGCCAGGGTTGCCAGTTTCTTGTTCATCGGGTGTCTCCTCCCTTGATTGATCCGATGGTGATTTCGGGCTTTCCGCCCGCCTTGTGCTTGGACCAGCCCCTTAGTGCGGGAACGGCCACAGTCTGAGTTTCTCTTTTGCCACACGCCACAGCTGCGCCAGCCCGTGCGGTTCGAGGATCAGGAACATGATGATCAGCGCCCCCACGATCACGAGGTTCAGGTGCGCCACGATATCCGTCGGCCAGCCCAGCAGGTCCACGCCGATCAGTTTCAGCACGACAGGCAACAGCACAAGGAAAGCGGCCCCTGCAAAGGATCCGAATATAGACCCTAACCCGCCGATAATGACCATGAACAATACCAGGAATGATTTCTGGATGCCAAAGACCTCACCCACCTCGACGGCACCCAGATAGACCGCGAAGAACAGCGCGCCAGCGATGCCCACGAAGAACGAGCTGACGGCGAAGGCAGTCAGTTTCGCCTTCAACGGGTTCACCCCGATGATCTCGGCCGCGATGTCCATATCGCGGATCGCCATCCAGGTCCGGCCTGTGGTGCCGCGCGTCAGATTGCGCGCGATGATTGCGCTGAGGGTCAGAAAGACGAGGCAGAACAGATAGGCCGCCCACGCCGGAGCATTCGGGCCGGTGATGATAATTCCAAACACATCCCGTTCCGGCGCGTTGATCTGACCGGAGGCGGAATAATTGTAGAACCACGATACCCGATTGAAGAGCCAAACAAGAAAGAACTGCGCCGCCAGTGTAGCAACAGCCAGATAGAAGCCCTTGATCCTGAGGCTTGGCAGGCCAAAGATCACACCCACCAGCGCCGTAATGCCCCCCGCAAGCAGGACGTGGATGAACATGCTGACATCCGGGAAGGCGGTCATCAGTTTGTAGCAAGCATATGCGCCTACGGCCATGAACCCACCGGTGCCCAGCGAGACCTGCCCGCAATAGCCCACCAGAATGTTCAGCCCGATCGCCGCGATGGCGTAGATCAGAAAGGGCAGCAGCAGCGCGTTGGCCCAGTAGTCGTTGATGATGAACGGGATGATCCCAAACGCCACCGCCAGCACAACATAGTATCGATACCGGTCGAACTTGATCGGGAAAGTCTGGCTGTCAGCTATGTACGAGGTTTTGAAATCCCCGGCCTCACGATAGAACATGTCTTACTTTCCCCATTCTTCCTGCGCCCGGTTGCGGGCTGCGGCATCCAGCTGATTGGACCCTTTGGCGTATCCGGTGGCCTCAGAGGCGCGCACCAATTTCATGTAGGCAAGGATACCCATGATCAGCCCGGCAAAAGCCAGGATCGCGGCGATCACCAGCTGGCCCTCGCTCAGGTCATCCGAAGTAAGCGCGATATAGCCAAAGGCCCAGAATCCCGCCCATGCAATAACGTTGATAATCGCGATGAGTTTGGTCATGCCGTACACCCTGTGACTGGCAGAGCACGCCTCTGCGAAACGCCGCAGAATTGGCGATATTCTGCCCCTTTTCGCGGTATGATCCGACCATTCGGACAGGAGCTTGCGATGAATACACTTGCCAAAGAGCTTGAAGATCTGGAAACCCGCCGCGCTGCAGGGACCATCAGTGACGATGATGCGAAGCTTGCAAAACAGGCTTTGCTGAGCCGGGCGTCGGCAACCTCCGAGGCTCGTCCTCGCGCGGGCGACCCCAACCGTGGATTGTTCGGCTGGATCATTGCGGGCGTCTTCGCCAATCTCATGCTGTCCCTCGCCGGGCTGGCCGGGTTGGCGGCGATAGCGTATCTGCTGCTGCCTTTAGCACTGGCTGTGCCAATACTGATCTGCGCAGTCTTCATCCTGCCGGTACTATGGCTGCTGGACTGGATCGGCGATCTGTTCTGATAGACCAACACCACGCTACACCCTCTCGATGATCTTTTCGCCGAACAGGCCTTGCGGCCGGAACACAAGAAAGATCAGTGCCAGCACATAGGCGAACCAGTTCTCGGTCGCGCCACCCAGCGCGGGGCCCAGGGCAAACTCGAACAGTTTCTCACCCACGCCGATGATCAGCCCGCCGACAATCGCCCCGGGGATCGAGGTAAATCCACCCAGCATCAGCACCGGCAGCGCCTTCAGCGCGATCAGGCTCAGCGAGAACTGGACGCCCGACTTGGTGCCCCACATGATCCCCGCGACCAAGGCCACGAACCCCGCGACCGACCAGACCATGACCCAGATGAAGTTCAGCGAAATCCCCACCGACAGCGCCGCCTGATGGTCATCCGCCACCGCGCGCATCGCCCGACCCTGTTTGGTGTACTGGCTGAATGCCACCAGCGCGGCCACCAGAAGCGCCGCGATGACCGTGGCGACGATATCCAGATTGTCGATGAAGAAGCCGTAGTCGAAGATGTTAAAGGTGGTCTCGTCGATCCATAGGTTGATCCCCTGCGGCAGACCCACATCCAGCGTCTTGATCTCGGATCCCCACATCAGGTCGGCCACGCCTTCAAGGAAGTAAGCCAGACCAATGGTGGCCATGAACAGGATGATCGGTTCTTGGCCCACCAGATGGCGCATCACGAACCGTTGCACCGCCCAGGCCAGAAACACCATGACGACCATGGTTAAAATGATCGCAAAGACCGCAGGTATGTTCCAACCGAAGTAATGGACATGCGTCCCGAATATCGCGTTGATCAGATGCGCAAAAGGCACCTGCCCGTTCATGATCCCGACCAGCGTCATCGCCGCAAAAAGCGCCATAACCCCTTGGGCATAATTGAAAATCCCCGAGGCCTTGTAGATCAGCACAAAGCCTAGCGCGACCAGCGCATAAAGCACCCCGGCCATGAGACCGTTGAGGATGACCTCCATCGCAAATACGAGTTGTTCAGGCATTGGTGCCTCCCCAGATTTCCATTTGGCGATCAGTCATGGCTGACTCCCAGATAGGCGTCGATGACCTCTTGGTTGTTGCGCACCTCATCCGGCGTGCCATCACCAATTTTCTTGCCGTAATCCATCACGACGACCCGGTCGCTCAGATCCATCACCACGCCCATGTCGTGCTCGATCAGAGCAATCGTGGTGCCAAATTCGTCATTCACATCGAGGATAAAGCGGCTCATGTCCTCTTTCTCTTCGACGTTCATGCCCGCCATCGGTTCATCCAGTAGCAGCAGCTTCGGCTCCGCCGCCAGAGCGCGCGCCAGTTCGACCCGCTTTTTCAAACCGTAAGGCAGGCGCGACACAGGCGTTTTCCGGATGTGCTGAATCTCAAGGAAGTCTATGATCTTCTCGACCGCCTCACGATTCTCGGTCTCTTCCGCCTCGGCCTTCCCCTTCCACCACGCCTGCTGAAGAATATTTGTCTTCATAAAGCTCAGGCGTCCGGTCATGACGTTGTCCAGAACGCTCATGCCTTCGAACAGGGCGATGTTCTGGAAGGTCCGCGCAATCCCCTGCTGTGCCACTTCAAACGGCCGCATCGGAGGGCGCTTGGAGCCGTGGAACCAAACCTCCCCCTCCTGAGGGACATAAAACCCCGAGATCACATTCAGCATTGAGGACTTGCCCGCCCCGTTCGGCCCGATAATGGCGCGGATTTCGCCCTCGCGAATATCAAACGAGATATCCTTGATCGCCACCACGCCGCCAAATCGCAGGGTGATGTTCTTCATCTCCATCACCACTCCGCCGATCTTGCGGCCGTCTTCGGTGACATATCCTTCGGAATTATCCAGCATCAGCCTCTCCCAGACTTACGCAAAAACGGGACGGCGGGCGGGGCGATGACCGCAGGTCGAGCGGCGCTCGAACGGCCCATCATTCCGCCGCAACCTTGTGCTGCGCGACCGACACAACTGGCGCATCAACGATCTCAAGCGTTGCGGAAATCGACCCCTTGCGCCCATCCTCATAGGTCACTTCGGTCGTCGTCGAAACGCTTGAGGACCCATCATAAAGTGCGGCGATAATGTCGTGGAATTTGTCCTCGACAAAGCCACGCCGCACCTTGCGTGTCCGGGTCATCTCGCCATCATCGGCATCCAGTTCCTTGTGCAGAACCACAAAGCGATGCACCTGACAGCCCGACAACATCTCATCCGCCGCAACCGACTTGTTCACCTCTTCCACGTGGGCCTTAATCGTCTCTAACACACGCGGATGGCCCGCCAGTTCCTGATAGGACGCGTAAGCCACGTTGTTGCGCTCCGCCCAGTTTCCGACCGCCGTCAGGTCGATATTGATGAAGGCCACGCAGCGATCCTTGCCATTCCCGAACAGCACAACCTCTAGAATGTCAGGATAGAATTTCAGCTTGTTCTCGACATATTTCGGCGCGAACATCGACCCGTCAGCCATTTTGCCTACATCCTTGGCGCGGTCGATGATCCGCAAATGGCCCGAGCCTTCCTCGATAAACCCCGCATCCCCGGTGGCCACCCAACCCTCAGCATCCTTGGTCGAAGCCGTCGAGTCCGGGTTGTTGTAGTACTCGACGAACACCCCGGGTGAGCGGTAGTGAATCTCGCCCTTGTCATCGATCTTCAACTCGACATCCGGCGCAGGAACACCAACCGTATCCGCACGCACTTCGCCATCGGGCTGCACGGTGATGAACACGGTCGCCTCGGTCTGACCGTAAAGCTGCTTCAGGTTGATGCCCAAAGAGCGATAGAAATCAAAGATTTCCGGCCCAATCGCCTCACCCGCGGTATAGCCCACGCGGAACCGGCCATAACCCAGCGTATCCTTGAGCGGTCCGTAAACCAGCAGGTTGCCCAGCGCATATTTCAGCTTATCGCCAAAGCCCACCGGCTTGCCGTCCAGCAACAGACCACCGACTTTCTTGGCATGATCCATGAAGTGACGGAACATGCGTTGCTTCAGCTTGCCCGCATCCTCCATCCGGATCATCACATTGGTCAGCTGGCTTTCAAACACGCGCGGCGGGGCGAAGAAATAGGTCGGCCCGATCTCACGCAGGTCGGTCATCATCGTGTCGGCGCTCTCGGGGCAGTTCACGCAGAAGCCACACCAATAGGCCTGACCGATGGAGAAGATGAAATCGCCCACCCAAGCCATCGGCAGGTAGGACAGAATGTCTTCGTTCCGGGTCAGATGATCGAACTCGGCCGAGTTCTTGGCGCTTTCAATGACATTCCGGTTCGACAGGACCACGCCCTTGGGTTTGCCTGTGGTCCCCGAAGTGTAAAGCATCACGCATGTATCGTCATAGGTGATCGCGGCAATGCGCTTATCCAGCTCGGCATCGAACCTCGCGTGCCCGGCGCTGCCTTCGGCCATGATGTCCTCAAGCGCGTTCATCTGGGAATGGTCGTATTTCCGCATCCCGCGCTTATCCGTATAGAGGATATGTTTGACCTGATGCAGGTTTTCCTGAATCTCGATGACCTTGTCGACCTGCTCCTGATCACCGCAGACCACGTATTTCGCGCCGCAATGTTCAAGCACATAGGCCATCTCTTCGGCAACCGAGTCCTGATACAGAGGCACCGGAACCGCGCCCACCATCTGCGCGGCCACCATCGACCAGTAATGCGCCGGACGGTTGCGGCCTATGACGGCGATGTGGTCACCCTTCTCAACGCCCAGCTCCAGAAACCCAAGCGCAATCGCGCGGATTTCCTTGGCGGTCTCCGCCCAGGACCAGCATTGCCAGATCCCGAATTCCTTTTCCCGATAAGCCGGGGCATCCCCGAACTGAGCCACATTGCGGTGTAGCAGCGCCGGAAGGGACTGCATCCCTTCAGCGCCCGACTGCGTCTGAGCCAATCTTTCTCTCCTCCCCACCCGGCTCTCCTCAAAGCCGGAAATGGCGGGTCCGGGTCAGGCCCGAACGCCAATGCCCCGATTAGGAGCACCAGCACGATCAGCGTCAAGTTTTGCCTGATGTTTTCTCAATTCTTACGAATTGTAACAGGGCGGGAAGGTGGATGTTTCGTTTTGTACGAAATGTACAAAAGTCGGCAAAAAGGCCAAATTGCACCTTTACCTTCTCACTCTCGCTATCACGAGGACGACAAGCGACGCGAGAAAGACTGTGGCCAACACTGGGATAGCAACAAAGGTGAGCGGCAGGCAGATGAAGACCGATCCATGTTCTTTCATCATCTTGTCGCACGCCGCGAGTTCGAAAGGCAAATAACCGAACAGAGCGACGAGCACGAGACCTGAAACAATTGTAATTCTCTTAAGCAACTGGAATTGACCCTGCCAAACTATATCCATCCGATTTTTTTGGGCGCTCCGCCCTACAACCAGTCCCGCAAAATTGGAATCAACGGAACATCCGCCGCGGGCATTGGATAGTTGCGCAGGTTGTTCGCGCGCACCCATTTCAGGGCCTGACCTTCTTTTGACTGCGGGATGCCCTCCCACTTGCGGCAGGCGAACAGCGGCATCAGCAGGTGGAAATCGTCATAGCTGTGGCTGGCGAAGGTCAGGGGCGCGAGGCACGAGGCCCAGGTGTCGATGCCCAGTTCCTCGTGCAATTCGCGGATCAGGGCGGCTTCGGGGGTTTCGCCGGGCTCGATTTTGCCGCCGGGGAATTCCCAGAGACCGGCCATGGATTTGCCCTCGGGGCGTTGGGCCAGCAGGACGCGCCCCTCGATGTCGATCAGGGCGACGGCGGAGACGAGGACTGTTTTCACGAGCGATAATCCGCGTTGATCTCGATATAGCCGTGGGTCAGGTCGCAGGTCCAGACGGTGGATTTGCCCTCGCCCAAGCCCAGATCAACCGCGATTACCAGATCCTGACCCTTCATATAGGCGGCGGCATCTTCTTCCTTGTATTCGGGACTAACCCAGCCTTTTTCGGCGACAAGGATGTCCCCGAAAGAGATGCTTAGCAGGTCGCGATCGGCGGCGGCTCCGGATTTGCCGATGGCCATGACGATGCGGCCCCAGTTGGGGTCTTCGCCCGCGATGGCGGTTTTGACCAGAGGCGAGTTGGCGATGGCCAGCCCGTGGGTTTTGGCGTCGGCATCCGTGGCGGCTCCGGTCACACGAATTTCTACGAATTTCGTGGCCCCTTCACCGTCGCGCACCACCTGCTGCGCGAGGTCTAGCATCACCGTTTCCAAAGCGTCGGCAAAGGCGGCGTTGCCGGTGGCATCGACGCCCGACGCCCCGGTGGCACAGAGCAGCAGCGTGTCTGACGTCGAGGTATCGCTGTCCACGGTGATGCAGTTGAAGGTGCGGTCGGTCTGGGCGCTCAGCATCGACTGCAGCGCCGATTGTTCGACTTGCGCATCGGTGAAGATGTAAACCAGCATCGTCGCCATATCTGGCGCGATCATGCCCGAGCCCTTGGCAATCCCTGCAATAGAGACTGTTTTGCCGTCAATCTGTACCTGTGCCGAGGCCCCTTTGGGGAAGGTATCCGTGGTCATGATGGCGCGCGCGGCGTCTTCGATGGCGTGGCGGCTGAGGCCTGATTTCAGCGCCTCAAGCTGGGTCACGATACGGTCGTGCGGCAGTGGTTCGCCGATCACGCCGGTCGATGAGGTAAAGACACGCTCGACCGGCACGCCGGTGGCTGTGGCGACGGCCTGCGTAACCTCGGCCACCGAAGTTTGGCCATAGTGGCCCGTAAAGGCGTTGGCATTGCCCGAGTTCACAAGGATTGCCGCAGGCCCGTCGCTGGGTCCGCCGATTTTGTCCTGGCAATCCAGCACCGGGGCCGCGCGGGTGGCCGAGCGGGTGAACACCCCGGCGACCGAAGTGCCGGGGTCAAGGACGGCCAGCATCACGTCGGTGCGGCCCTGATACCGCACGCCCGCTTCGACGGTGGCGAAACGTACGCCGTCGATGGCGGGCAGTTCGGGAAAGCCCGCCGGGGCCAGCGGGGAAACCTTTGTGATCGTGGCCACGGGGATTACTCCTGAATCAGTTCGATCTGGCGCAGGATTTCGGGGCCAGCCCCTTCCAGCGCGGGGCGTTCGATCTGTGCGCTTTGGGTCAGTTCGTCAATCTTGGCCTGAATCGCCTCTTGCCGGATGGTCTGGGACAGATCGCCCCGCACAGCCTCAAGCGCGGGGGCCTGCGACTTGCGCTTGTCGTTCAACGTGACGACGTGCCAGCCAAACTGCGTTTGCACCGGATCCGAGACCTGACCCTTTTCCAATGCGATCACCGCGCCTTCGAATTCGGGCACCATCTGGCCGGTGCCGAACCAGCCCAGCGCGCCGCCATTGGGACCCGAGGGGCCGGTGGATTTCTCTTTTGCCAGTTCGGCGAAATCGGCGCCGTCATCCAGTTGTGCCTTGATGGCGTTGGCCTCTTCCTCGGTCTCGACAAGGATGTGGCTGGCGTTGAATTCATCCTCGCCTTCGAAATCGGCGAACTGGGCGTTATAGGCGGCCTGAATGGCCTCTTCGGTGACGGTGGCGGCGGTGATCGCCTCGACCGTTTGCACCGCGCGCAGGGATCGGGTTTCGTTTTCCAGCCGCAGCGCGTTCAGGGGGTTCAGTTCGTCCTGCTCCTGACTCAGCAGGTGCTGCTGGACC
Source organism: Ruegeria sp. G10 (assembly GCF_056533645.1). Lineage (NCBI taxonomy): Bacteria > Pseudomonadati > Pseudomonadota > Alphaproteobacteria > Rhodobacterales > Roseobacteraceae > Ruegeria > Ruegeria sp. G10. Next base: position 115,407 of record NZ_JBQFOQ010000007.1, read on the forward strand.
AGCTGTTCGAGGATGAAGTCATACAGCACCTCATCTTCCAGCTCTTGATACTGCGCGGGCAGGGCGGATGCGGTCGCGATGACGTGACCCAATGTGATCTCATCCCCGTTCACGCGGGCCACGACGGTCGATGCATCGGGCGCGGTCTGGGCGGCCAGCGGCAGGGCCATCACGGCGGTCAGGGCCAGCGATGGCAGAAAAGTGAGGCCTTTGGGCATGGATTCATCCTATTTCTTTGCCGCGACAGGGCGCAGCGTTGACACTGTGGAACCTGCCGCTTACATCGCCTTGAAGCCTTGGACAGGGCCGCCTTTCACCCCCCGTATCTATGGGTTGCGCGCAAGGTGGGCAAGCCTGTCGCAACCACGATAAGAACAGATCCGCTGGAGTGAACATGCTGGGACTCGGAACGCTCGCCAAAAAGGTGTTCGGAACACCGAACGACCGCAAGATCAAGGCGACCCGCCCCCTGATCGACAAGATCAACGCGCTGGAACCCGAGTTCGAGAAACTGTCCGATGAGGGTCTGATCGAAAAGACCGCCGAGCTGCGCAAACGCGCGCTGGATGGCGAGGCGCTGGATGACCTGCTGCCCGAGGCTTTTGCCAACGTGCGCGAAGGCGCCAAGCGCGCGCTGGGACTGCGCGCCTTTGACGTGCAGCTGATGGGCGGCGCGTTCCTGCATCAGGGCAATATCTCGGAGATGAAAACCGGTGAGGGCAAGACGCTGGTCGCCACTTTCCCGGCCTATCTGAACGCGCTGACCGGCAAGGGCGTGCATGTGGTCACGGTGAACGAATACCTGGCCAAGCGCGACTCGGAGTGGATGGGCAAAGTGTTTGCCGCTGTGGGCATGACCACCGGCGTGATCTGGTCGGGTCAGCCCGATGCCGAGAAGATGGCCGCCTATTCCTGCGACATCACCTATGCCACCAATAACGAGCTTGGGTTCGATTACCTGCGCGACAACATGAAGGCCGATCTGGAGCAGGTCTATCAAAAGCACCACAATTTCGCGATCGTGGACGAGGTGGACTCGATCCTGATTGATGAGGCGCGGACGCCGCTGATCATCTCGGGCCCGGCACAGGATCGATCGGACCTGTATACCGCCATTGACGGTTTGATCCCGTCACTCAGCGATGACCATTTCACGCTTGATGAGAAATCGCGAAACGTGACCTTCACCGACGAAGGCAACGAGTTTCTGGAACAGCAATTGCTGGCAGCAGGGCTGATCCCCGAGGGTCATTCCCTGTATGACCCCGAGAGCACCACCGTGGTGCATCATGTCAATCAGGGCCTGCGCGCGCACAAGCTGTTTCAGCGCGACAAGGATTACATCGTGCGCGATGGCAATGTGGTTCTGATCGATGAATTCACCGGCCGGATGATGCCCGGTCGCCGCCTGTCGGAGGGCCTGCATCAGGCCATCGAGGCGAAGGAAGGCGTTCAGATCCAGCCCGAAAACGTCACGCTGGCCAGCGTGACCTTCCAGAACTACTTCCGCCTCTATGACAAGCTGGGCGGCATGACCGGGACCGCGCTGACCGAGGCCGAAGAATTTCAGGAAATCTACGGGCTGGGCGTGGTCGAGGTTCCAACCAACAAGCCGATTGCCCGTCTGGACGAGGACGATCAGGTCTATCGCACCGCCGTCGAGAAATACGGCGCAATGATCAAGGAAACCAAGGAAGCGCAGAGCAAAGGCCAACCGGTCCTTCTGGGCACGACGTCGATCGAGAAATCCGAACTGCTCAGCCAGATGCTGACCAAGGAAGGCATTGAACACAACGTCCTGAACGCCCGCCAGCACGAGCAAGAGGCGCAGATCGTGGCCGATGCGGGGCGTCTGGGCGCAGTAACCATCGCCACCAACATGGCGGGCAGGGGCACCGACATCCAGTTGGGCGGCAATGTCGAGATGAAGGTGCTGCAAGCCATCGCCGACAACCCCGACGCCGACCCCGCCGCGCTGCGCGCCGCGGAAGAGGCAAAGCACGCAGAAGAAAAGATCAAGGTCCTTGAGGCCGGTGGCCTTTACGTCATGGCCTCAGAACGCCACGAAAGTCGCCGCATCGACAACCAGCTGCGGGGCCGTTCAGGCCGTCAGGGCGACCCGGGCCGCACCGTGTTCTACCTTAGCCTCGAAGATGACCTGATGCGCATCTTCGGCTCAGAGCGGCTGGACAAAGTACTGACCACGCTGGGCATGAAAGAGGGTGAGGCGATCATCCACCCCTGGGTCAACAAATCGCTGGAGCGTGCGCAATCCAAAGTCGAAGGCCGTAACTTCGACATGCGCAAAAACGTTCTTAAATTCGATGACGTCATGAATGACCAGCGCAAAGTGGTGTTCAGCCAGCGGCGCGAGATCATGTCTTCGGACGATCTGTCCGAAGTGGTTTCGGACATGCGCGAACAGGTGATCGATGATCTGATCGACGAATACATGCCGCCAAAATCCTATGCAGATCAATGGGATACCGACGGCCTGCATGAGGCGGTGAAAGACAAGCTGACCATCGATGCCCCGGTTCAGGACTGGGCCGCCGAAGAAGGCGTGGATGACGAACAAATCCGAGAACGTCTGATCAAGGCCGCTGACGAGATGATGGCGCAGAAGGCGGTCGCCTTCGGTCCTGAGAACATGCGCAACATCGAAAAGCAGGTGCTGCTGCAGACCATCGATGGTAAATGGCGCGAACACCTGCTGACGCTAGAGCATCTGCGCTCGGTCGTAGGTTTTCGTGGTTATGCCCAGCGTGACCCGCTGAACGAATACAAAAGCGAAAGCTTCCAACTGTTCGAGGGTATGCTTGACAGCCTGCGCGAAACCGTAACGCAGCAATTGTCGCGTGTTCGACCGCTGACCGAAGAAGAACAGAAAGAGATGCTGGCTCAGATGCAGGCCCAGCAAGCGCAGGCGCAACAGTTGGTTGATGAAGCTGCCGGTCAGGCCGAGGCGGTGGCCGAGGCCGAAGCATCAGGCGACCGGCGTCCGGGTTTTGTTGAGGACGATCCATCCACGTGGGGAAATCCGTCACGCAATGACACCTGCCCCTGCGGATCCGGCAAGAAATTCAAACACTGCCACGGCAGACTGACCTAACGTAATCGTTAACCCTTTCACAATGAGTCCGTCTCGCGGCCACAAATTGGCCGCGATTGGCGGCCAATTTACGACTCGCTCCTTCAACTGGGGAGGGTGTCTTGTTTGTAATTAAGAATTACGTAACCACGGGCGGGACCGTTGCCTGCGCCCTTGCGATTGGTTACCTGATGCAGAGCGGCTCTGCACAGCAATCCGTGCCTGATGCGGGTTCGGAACGTGTGGCATCTGTTGCGGCGCAATCGGCGGGCCTGCCGGGGCTCGAAGCCGTCGTATTGACATCGTCCTCTCCCACTGAAACCGCGAGAAATACATCGCCGGATGCGTCGCCGACCTTGCGCGCGCAGCCCCGGTTTCCGTCAAATTGCGACCTGAGCGCGCGCGCCATGGCTGTACCGGGTGCCAAGGCAAGGCTCAGCGTAAAAGCGCCTTGCCATATGGATCAAATGATCGAGATCCACCACAGCGGTCTGGTCTTTTCGACCCGAACAGACGCTTTGGGACGGCTGGATTTGACTGTGCCGGCTCTGGCCGAATACGCTATCTTCCTGATTTCCATGGCGGATCAGAATGGAACGGTCGCCACAACCCATGTGCCGGAAATCAGAAACTACAACCGGATCGCCCTGCAATGGCAGGGTCAGACCGACCTGCAGTTGCACGCGCTGGAATTCGGTGCCAGCTATGGCGAGGCAGGCCATGTGTGGTCCGGCAGCGACAGCATCGGCACGGGATCTGTTGTCCATCTTGGTCAGGGCGACTCGGCCGATGCGCGCAACATCGAGGTCTACTCGTTTCCCGCAAACGCCGCGACACAGAGCGGATCGATTGCATTGTCAATCGAAGCCGAAGTGACCGAGTACAACTGCAACACCGGTCTTCACGTCCAGGCGCTTGAGTGGCGCTCGGATCAACGCCTGCGTTCGCGCGATCTGACACTCGAGATGCCGACTTGTGACGCAACCGGTGATTTTCTGGTGTTGAATAATCTGTTCTCAGACCTGACAATCGCTGCAAAATAAACAGCAGGCAGGTCGACACTTCCTCATGACATTTTTACGTGCGGCATTGACCGCGCTTGTTGCGCTGACTCTCGCCACCAAGGTCTTTGCACAGGATATCACCCTGACCTCACATGACGGCAAGGTCGAGGTTGTTGGCACTCTGCTGGGCTATGACGGCGAGTTCTATCGCGTCGATACGCAATTCGGAGAGCTGACGGTGGACGGTTCGGGCGTATCCTGTGACGGACCCGCCTGCCCGAACCTGACCGATTTTGTGGCCGAGATCCGACTGTCCGGCGCCTCTGTCATGGCCGAAACTCTGATACCTGCGCTGGTTCGGGGTTTTGCCGCAGAACAGGGTCTGACGGTCGATCAACCAGACGATACCTCGTACGCCCTGCACCAGTCAGATCGAAAGGCCCCGTTGGCCCGATTGATCCTGCGCGCCAACGATACGGGTCAGGGGTTTTCTGACCTCGCCCGGAACACAGCCGACATCGTGCTGGCCCAGCGCGAAATTCGTGCAGCCGAGCAGGAAATGGCATCCGAGGCGGGTTTGGGCGACCTGACCCACCCGCGCAGATCCCGGGTTCTGGCCCTGGACGCGATGGTGCCCGTTGTTGCCGCGGATAATCCGGTGCGCCAGATCGCCGCCTCTGATCTGGCAAAGGTCTTTGCTGGTGAGATCCTCAACTGGAATGAACTGGGTGGCCCCGACGCTCCGATCGCCCTGAATTTGACCGGGCCGGGTTCGGGTCTGGCGCAGGCGGTTGACGATCTCCTGATGAAGCCGGCAAGCGCGGTTCTGGCCGAAAACATCCGCCGCCATGCACGCGCCAGCGATCTGGTCCGCGCAGTTTCCAGCGACCCATTCGCCATTGGCATCACCAGCCTTGCTGAAACCGGTGCCGCGCGCAGTCTTCCACTGGCTGGCGGGTGCGGCCATGCGATCATCGCGACCCGTCAGTCGGTAAAGACCGAGGATTACCCTCTGACCGCACCATTGTTCATCTATTTACCGCAACGTCGCCTGCCCCGGATAGCACGCCAGTTTCTGGCGTATACACAAAGCCCGGCCGCCCAGAGCGTGATCCGACAAGCGGGGTTTGTCGACCAATCGCCCGAGAGGATCCGCCTTGGTCTGCAAGGCGACCGGCTGGCCAATGCGATTGCGACCGGCGGCGCCGAGGTCGGCCTCGACGCGCTGCAAGACATGATCGAAACTTTGCGACCGATGACGCGACTATCGCTCTCGTTTCGGTTTGAGCCCGGATCATCCCGTCCGGACGCTCAGTCGCGGTCGAACATCGTACAACTGGCGCAAGCGTTGGAAAGCGGCGCGCTGGATTTGCGCAAGTTAAGCTTTATCGGATTCAGCGACGGGGTGGGTGGTGCCGATGCCAACACCCGGATCGCACTGCGCCGCGCACAGACCGTTCGCAATTCGGTTCTGGCCGCAGTCGAAACCAGCATCCCGGACAGCATCGTGATCACTGCCGAGGGATTCGGTGAGGCCATGCCTATGGCCTGCGATGACACCGAATGGGGCCGCAAGATCAATCGCCGGGTCGAGGTCTGGGTGCAATAACCGTTAGAGATATCCGTGCGAGCGAAAGCTCAGCTCGGTCGATTTACCAATGATCAGGTGGTCGTGCAGAGTCAGCCCCAGCGCCGAGCAGGCATCCTGAATCCGGTTGGTCATGTCGATATCCGATTGTGACGGCGTCGGGTCACCCGACGGGTGGTTGTGCACCAGGATCAGCGCCGAGGCGTTTAGCTCCAACGCCCGTTTCGCCACCTCGCGCGGATAGACCGGGACGTGATCCACGGTGCCCTTGGCTTGTTCCTCATCCGCGATCAGCACGTTCTTGCGATCCAGATAGAACACCCGGAACTGCTCGGTCTCACGATGGGCCATTGTCGTGTGGCAATAGTCCACCAGCGCGTCCCAGCCAGAGATCACATGCCGCTGCATCACCCGCGCGCGGGCCATGCGATGGGCGCAAGCTTCAAGGATTTTCAAATCGGTGATCACCGTATCGCCCACGCCTTTGATCTGGCGCAGCCGTTCTTCGGGCGCGGTCAGGACGCGGTTGAAATCGCCGAACGTGTCCATCAGCGCCCGCGCCAGCGGTTTCACGTCTTGCCGGGGGATGGAACGGAACAGGACCAATTCCAACAGCTCGTAATCCGGCATCGCCGTTGCGCCCCCGGACATGAACCGTTCGCGCAGCCGCTTGCGGTGGTCTTTGATGTAGGAGGGTAACCGACCAACGGGCAGCGGCTGCGCGGGCGCTTCGTCCGTATCGAACAGCATGGGGGCTTCGGCAAAGGCGTCCTGTGTCATGGACCTACCCTGACGCAGAATCAGTTTCCAAGTGGTTAACGTGTCTCACCCGCCATGCGCGCGGTGGCGCGGCGGATGATCATATGCAGCACAATCGAAAACACGCCCAGCGTCAGCATCGCCGCAAACATCAAATCGGTCTTGGCGCGGCCATTGGCCAGCAGCATCAGATAGCCCAACCCCTGCGACGAGCCCACCCATTCCCCAATCACCGCCCCAATCGGCGCATAAACCGCTGCCAGCCGCATCCCCGATGCCAGCGAGGGCAAGGCGGCGGGAATGCGGATATGCCACAGTACGCTGCGCGGGCTCGCCTGCATCGTGCGGGCAAGGTCCAGATAGCCCGCAGGGGTCCGCATCAGCCCGTCGAAAAAGGACGAGGTGATCGGGAAATAGATGATCAGAACCGCCATCGCGACCTTGGACCAAAGCCCATAGCCCAGCCACAGCGTCAGCAGCGGCGCCAGCGCAAAGACCGGCAGCGCCTGCGTGAACACCAGCATCGGCTGCACCAAAACCCGCGCGGCCCGCGAGTTGGCCAATTGCAGCGCTGTCACCACGCCCAACACGGTTCCGACGGCCAGACCGATGACCACCTCAACCGCTGTAATCCATGTGTGCTCGGCGATCAGCCAGCGGTTCTGCCACCATGTCTCGGCCACCAGCGCGGGGCCGGGCAGGATGAATTTCGGCAACCCGGTCAGGCTGACAATCGCCTGCCAGACGGCCAGAGCAAAGACGGTTGCTGCAAGGGCCGAGAGGACTTTCATGCCGCTTCCCGCAGCAGCTTGAGCAGCGCGCCTTGTGTTTCCAGCGTCTCAAGATCGTCCACATGGCGCGGCGCGGGGGCTGCGGGCGGATCACAGGGCGTCAAGCCGTGCTGCGTCATCACCATGATGGACTGGCCCAGACGCGCGGCCTCGGCCGGGTCATGGGTGACCAGCAGGACGGTGCGACCCTGCAATACCTCAGCCGCCAGATCCTGCATGTCGGCACGGGTGCGGGCGTCGAGGGCTGAAAAGGGCTCATCCAGCAGAACGATTGGACGATCCTCCATCAGCGTGCGGGCGAGGGCCACGCGTTGACGTTGGCCGCCCGAAAGCTCAGCCGGTTTCTTGGTCAGGTGGTCCTGCAGGCGCATCCGCTCGATCAGCCGATCCCGGCGGTCCAAATCAACGGTTTCACCTCGCAAGCGCGCACCTAACGAGACGTTTTGTGCGACTGTCGCCCAAGGCAACAACAGATCGTCCTGCGCCATATACGCCACGCGCTCGGGTACTGGCTTTCCATCGCTCGCGGTGATCTGGCCACTGAATTCGGCCCCGGTTTCCAGCCCCGCAATCAGTCGCAGAACGGTGGTTTTACCAACGCCCGATCCGCCCAGCAGGCAGGTCCACGCCCCGGACCCGAGGGTCAGGGTCAACGGCGCGAACAAGGTCGCGCCGTCGATAGTGGCCGTGCCGCTGATGGTCAGATCGGGCGCTGGGGTCATGGGGTCAGGCCCATTTGCCAGAAATTGACCTCAAGCTCGGTGGCGGTGCGGAAGGTTTGGCACAGGCGATCCCAGCGCGGAGAAGCGTCGAAATCCGTCCCGATGCGCCGCGTTAGAGCCTGATCAAGCAATTCTCCGACCGCCTGACACGCGCCTTGGTAGTCCTCACCGGCATAGGTGTTGATCCAGTCGCGATAGGTGTCCGAAGTCGCTTCGGATGCCAACCGCGCGCCGATCTCGCCATAGCCCATCACGCAGGGCGCAAGCGCCGCCAGCAGGTCGAGCAGATCGCCGCTGTATCCGGCCTCCAACACGAACCGCGTATAGGCCAGATTCTCCGCCCGTTCGGGGGTTGCAAACAGGTCCTCTTGCGAGATCCCAGCCGCCTCGCAAATGCCGATATGCAGCTGCATTTCCTCGGCAACCAGTGCGTTCACGGTGCCCACGGCGGTCAGCATTTCCGAATGCGTTTCCGATTTCACCACCGCCAGCGCCCAGGCGCGGGAAAAGTGGATCAGGAACACATAATCCTGCCGCAAGTAATGCAGGAACGCCGCGCGCGGCAGCGTTCCGTCCTTCAGGCCCTCGACAAACGCGTGGCGGGTATAGTCCCGCCACGGGCCCTGCGCGGCATCCCGCATCAGGGTGAAGGCTTTGCCATACCCGCTCATTGCGCGGTCACGTCGATGGCGATGTCGCTGACCGGATTGATGCTGTCGATCATACCGCTGTCTTTCAGGAATTGCTCGAACCGCGCATAGCGACCGGCCTCGAGACCCGCCGGACGCAGAGCAAAGCGCGGCAGCGTGTCGACCCAGGCGCGGGCGTTCAGTTCGTCCTGCAGCTCGGTCGAGGTCGCGGCGAAAATCTCCCAGCTTTTTTCCGGGTTGTTGACGATATACTGCGTGGCCTTCTCGGTCGCGGCTAGGAAGCGGGCGACCTTGTCGACATCCATCGTCTCGGGGTTGGCGACGTAGATCAGCTCATCATAGGGCGGCACGCCTTCTTCCTCGATATAGAAACAGGTGCCGGGGACGCCTTCGATATCCATCTGGTTCAGCTCAAAGTTCCGGTAGGCACCGATCACCGCATCCACCTGACCGGACATCAGCGAGGGCGAGAGCGAGAAGTTCACGTTGATCATCTCGACCTCGTCCAGCGTCACGCCGTATTTGCCCAGAACGGTGCCCAGAACGGCCTCTTCCACGCCTGCGACGGAAAAGCCGATCTTCTTGCCCTTGAGGTCTGCGGGCGATTTGATCGGGCCGTCCTGCAGCACCAGCAGACAGTTCAGCGGAGTCGCGACCAGCGTGCCGACGCGTTTCAGCGGCAGGCCTTCGTGGATTTGCAGGTGCAATTGCGGCTGATAGGACACGGCCAGATCGGCCTGACCAGCGGCCACCAGACGCGGCGGAGCAGAGGGATCGGCGGGGGGCACGATCTCGACCTCAAGCCCCTGCTCGGCGAAATAGCCGTTTTCCTGCGCCACGATGATGGGGCCGTGGTCGGGGTTGATGAACCAGTCAAGCAAGACGGTCATCTTGTCCTCAGCCCAAGCGGCCGGGGCAGCCAGCAGGGCGATTGCAGCGATCAGTTTCTTCATGTCTCGCGTTTCCTTTTCTCACGAGGTTGAGGCCGCGACGAGGACAATCTCGCCCGGCCAATCCGGTTGAATCTGTTCGGCTGCGCGCCATGCACGCAGGCCGGTTGCGCAACACAGGGCCAGTCTTTTGCCTTTGTTAGGCTCTATTTCATGCAATCTGTCGGGTGAGACCCGCGCGGCGCTGGGGTGCACAGGGGTCGGTGCTTCGTCGAGGGCGCGCAGTTCGACAATCTGGTCCTCAGCCGTCAGTTGACTGGCCGAGAGAAAGCGGAAACAGCTGCTCGGCTCGGGGGCATCATCAAAGCGGAACCCGCTGCTGCGTAAGGTGCGGCCATCATATTGGACCATCTGCCCCAGAGGTGACGGATCAATGCCCAAAATCAAGTTCAGTACCATCTGCGCCTGCATCGCGCCAATGGTTCCAACCACCGGTCCCAGAACGCCAGCGGTCGCGCAACTAGCACCGCTGTCGGGCGCATCGGGGAACAACGCCCGCAACGATGGCGCACCGCCACAGAAGCCACCGACATAACCCGACAGGCCCAGCACCGAGGCGCTGATCAGCGGTTTGCCCTGCGCCAGACAGGTATCCGACAGGATATAGCTGGCGGCATAGCTATCGGCGCAATCGAGGATCATATCTGCCTGCGCCACTAAGGTGGCTGCATTCTCGCTTGTTAGAGCCTGTTTTTGGCCAGTGACAGCAATCTCGCCATTCAAAGCGCGGCACCGATCCGCAGCGATTTCGGCTTTGGGTCGCCCGTAATCCGCCTCGGTAAACAAGGTCTGGCGATGCAGGTTCGACAGGTCGACTGCGTCGCCATCCACAATCGTGATCCGCCCGACGCCAGCCCCGGCCAACAGAGGTAAAACCGGCGCAGCTAGCCCTCCGGCCCCCAGCACCAGGACCCGGGCCGAGGATAGGCGCGCTTGCCCCTCGGCCCCAACCTCAGGCAGGAGAGTCTGGCGAGCGTAGCGGCTCATCTGGTGACCTCGATCCATTGGCGCACCCGCGCCTCGGGGTCGTCGTTCAGGGTAATATCCGTGACGACCGAAACAATATCCGCCCCCGCCTCAAGCACACCCGGCGCGCGTTCTACGCTCATCCCGCCGATGCCAACCAGAGGGATATCACCCACGCGCGCCTTCCATTCGGTGACACGCGGTAGGCCCTGCTGATGCCATTTCATCTTTTTCAGGATGGTCGGATAGACCGGACCCAGAGCGACATAATCCGGGTCCATGGCCAGCACCCGCTCAAGCTCATCATCGTCATGGGTGGAGACGCCCAGCTTGAGGCCCGCCTTGCGGATGGCGTTCAGATCGGCGTCATCCAGATCCTCTTGCCCCAAGTGAATCCAGTCGCAGCCCAGATCAATCGCTGCCTGCCAATAATCATTCACCACCAGCACCGCGCCGTGATCTCGGCACAGATCGCGCGCGGTGGCGATCTGATTGCGCACCACATCCTCGGGCTGATCCTTGACGCGCAACTGCACCAGCTTGACACCCAAAGGCAGCATCCGGCGCAACCAGTCCGAGTGATCGAAGATCGGATAGAAACGATCCAGCGTCATGACAGAAAGGCCTTTCCGATTACAGGAGTCGAAGGTTCGGCCATATCGCGCGCCTCGATCGGGTCGGCGCGGTGGGCCAGTTGCCCGGCCTCGATCGCGCGCATCATGGCGCGGGCCATCATCGCGGGATCTCCGGCGCGGGCGACGGCGGTGTTCAGCAGCACGGCGTCATAGCCCAGCTCCATCGCGTGCGCGGCATGGCTGGGCAGGCCGATACCTGCGTCGATCACCAGCGGCACATCGGTAAACTCCGCCCGCATCGCGCGCAGGGCATATTCGTTGTTCAGCCCCCGCCCCGAGCCAATCGGCGCCCCCCAGGGCATCAGCACCTCACACCCGGCGGCCAGCAGACGCTCGCCCACGATCAGATCGTCGGTGGTATAGGGGAAGACCTGAAACCCGTCCTCGGTCAGGATGCGCGCGGCCTCGACCAGTTGGAACACATCCGGTTGCAGGCTGTCGGTATGACCGATCAGTTCCAGCTTGATCCAGTTGGTGCCGAACACCTCGCGCGCCATCTGCGCGGTGGTCACCGCCTCTTTCACCGTATGGCACCCGGCGGTGTTGGGCAGGATCAACACGCCAAGGTCCTGAATCATCTGCCAAAAGGTCTGCCCAGCCCCGGATTCACGCCGCAGAGACACCGTGGCCACCCCCGCGCCGCTGTCGCGGAACGCCTGTTCCAGAATCGCAGGGCTGGGATATTGCGCGGTGCCCAGCATCAGCGGGTTGGGCAGTTCGGTGCCGTAAAACCGTTTCATCCGTCAGCCCCCTTGCATCGGTGCGACCACTTCGACGCGATCACCATCGGCCAGTTGATGGGCGATGCGCAGGCTTGAGGGCACAAAGCTTTCGTTCACCGCCGTCGCAACGCGGCCCGAAAAGCCGCATTCCTCCAGCAACTCTGCCAGCGTCCCGGCCCGTACCTCGCGCGCTTCACCGTTAAGCACGATCTTCATCGACCATCTCCGAATATTTGTTCTCAAGCGCCAGATCAGCCACGCCCTGCGCCAGCGCAGGGGCCAGCAGGTACCCGTGACGGTACAGCCCGTTGGCATAGATCGTCCGCCCAAGCCGCCGGATACGCGGCAGGTTGTCCGGGAAAGCCGGGCGCAGATCGACGCCAATCTCCAGCACCTCGGCCTCGCCAAACGCGGGGTTCAGCGCATAGGCCGCGCTGAGCAGTTCCAGCATCGAGCGCGCGGTGATCCGGCTGCTATCTTCGGCTTCGATCATCGTGGCACCGAGCATATAGATGCCATCCCCCCGCGGCACGATATAGAGCGGCATCCGAGGGTGCAGCAGCCGCACGGGCCGAGTCAGGGTCACATCCGGGCAGCGGATCACCAGCATCTCACCCTTCACGCCGCGCAAATCATGCAGCACCTCACGGGCATGCAGGCCTCGGCAATCGATGGCATGATCCAGTCGGGCGGGGGCGAGTTTCCGGTGAAACGTGGCGCCCTTGTCTGTCAGGTCGCGATACAGGTCCTGCAATGCCTGGCGCGGGTCCAGATGCGCTTCGTCGGTGAAGTGAAGACCTTTGCCGAAGCCGTGCAGATCAGGCTCTAACTCAGATATTTTTGCGCGATCTACATCCTGAAAGCCATGAGTCCTTCGAGCAAAACGGCGTAGGTCGGGTAGATCCCGCACATTGGCTACAACCAACGTACCCTTGCGATCGAGCTTGGTACGCGTCGACCACCAACCGATGGCCTGCTGACCCAACCGCAACACTGGCTCTTCCGCGTTCTCAAATTCACACCACGGAGCTAACATACCCCCGGCCCACCACGAACATCCGTGCGGGCCCGGAGGACCACCGGGATCGAACACCTGCACCGCCGCCCCGCGCGAGACGAACTCGCTGGCGACGGCCAATCCGGCAACACCCGCGCCTATGACGGACCAGACGGTCACGCGGGCCAAATCCGATGGAAGTGATGCACAGGGCCGTGCCCCTGCCCAATCCTCAGATCGTCCGCCGCGGAAATCGCGCCTTGCAGATAGTGATGCGCCTGCGCGACCGCGTCGGTCAGGGGGAGACCTTGGGCTAACCCCGCCGCAACCGACGAGGACAAGGTGCAACCCGTCCCGTGGGTGTTCTTTGTGTCCTGCCGCGGTGCCCGGAACTCACCCACCACGCCCGAGCCATCTATCAAAAGATCATGGCAGACGTCCCCGGCCCCATGCCCGCCTTTCATCAGAACGGATGTCGCCCCCAGCCCACACAACGCTAGGCCTTGCGCAATCATATCGTCCGGCGTCTCGGCAGAAGGTTGATCCAGCAGGCGCGCCGCCTCGGGGAGGTTCGGGGTCAGCACGGTTGCACGGGGCAGCAGGACCTCGCGCAGAGTCTGCACTGCTTCATCGGCCAGCAGCGCGTCCCCTGATTTCGCGATCATCACCGGGTCCAGCACAATGGGCCCCTCGAATTCCAAGATCGCACCCGCGACGGCGTGAATGATCTCAGGCGTCGCTAGCATGCCGATCTTGACGGCGCGCACGTCCAGATCACCAAGAACTGCATCAATCTGGGCGGTGATCACGCCTAGCGGGATACCATGCACTGCTGTCACGGCCTGCGTATTTTGCGCGGTCACGGCAGTAATGACACTGGCCCCATAAACACCCAGAGCCGACATTGCCTTCAAATCGGCTTGAATTCCGGCTCCGCCGCCGCTGTCCGACCCGGCGATTGTCAACGCAATGGGCGTCATCCGCTTGCTCCATCAGCTTTAGGGCAACGCGGGCGTGGAAAACGTCTGACGTGTTAAGACCGTTCCCTCCGCCGGAATTGCCCGGATCAGGTTCGATGGGTTGATGCAGCTGCACCTCTCAGCCCCTATAGAAGGGCACCCCAACGGTTGATGCGGAACATCTCAGGCGCAGCACAAAGAATCAAGGGATTTTTGCGAGGCTCTGCCTCGCGCTCCGGGATATTTTTGGCCAGATGAAGTGCGGATCCCCTGCTTCATCTGGCTCTAAATATCCCGGGGGAGTCGCGGCTTGCCGCGGCGGGGGCAGAGCCCCCAATTAACCCGCTGAACCTTTCATTCCGTCCCAGAACGATTTTACCGACGAAAAGAAGCTTTTTGATTCCGGATGGTTATCCTCACCAAGATCATCAAACTCGCGCAGCAGTTCTTTCTGGCGGCTGGTGAGGTTGACCGGAGTTTCCACCGCCAACTCGATGAACATATCCCCGATACCACCACCGCGCAGGGCGGGCATGCCCTTGCCGCGCAGGCGCATCTGGCGGCCGGACTGGCTGCCTGCGGGGATCTGCACGCGGCCGCGGCCGCCATCAATTGTGGGCACTTCGATCGAACCGCCAAGTGCGGCCTTGGCCATGCTGACCGGGACCCGGCAATAGAGGTTTACGCTGTCGCGTTCGAACAGTTTGTGCTCGGACACTTCCACGAAGATATAGAGATCACCCGGCGGACCGCCGCGCATTCCGGCCTCACCTTCGCCGGCAAGACGGATGCGGGTGCCGGTTTCAACACCTGCGGGGATGTTGACGGAGAGGGCACGCTCTTTTTCGACCCGGCCTGCACCCTGACAGGATTTACAAGGGTTCTTGATGATCTGACCCAGACCGGAACAGGTCGGGCAGGTGCGTTCGACGGTGAAGAATCCCTGTTGGGCGCGGACTTTGCCCATGCCGGAACAGGTCGGACAAGCCGTCGGTTCAACGCCGCCTTCGGCGCCGGTTCCCTCGCAGGAAGAGCAGGCCACCGCAGTTGGCACATTGATGGTTTTCTGCAGGCCCGCATAGGCCTCTTCCAGAGACACACGCAGATTATAGCGCAGGTCCGAACCACGTGCGGCACGGCGTCCGCCACCACCTCCGCGCTGGCCGCCCATGAAGTCGCCGAACAGGTCGTCAAAAACATCCGAGAAAGCGCTGGAGAAATCGCCCTGACCGAATCCGCCACCCGGACGGCCTCCGCCGCCGCCCATACCGTTTTCAAAGGCAGCGTGGCCAAATCGGTCATAGGCTGCTTTCTTGTCGGCATCGCGCAGGACGTCATAAGCCTCGTTGGCTTCTTTGAACTGTGCCTCAGCGTCCGGGTTGTCCTTGTTGCGATCGGGATGCAGTTCCTTGGCCTTCCGGCGGAAACCCTTTTTGATCTCATCCGCAGAAGCGCCTTTGGACACGCCGAGCACTTCGTAATAGTCGCGTTTGGACATCAGTTCTTCCTTCTGCCTCAACGTAATTGGGCCGGCCCGGCAACCGGACCGGCCCATATTGGCCCGGTTACCCGTTAGTTACGTTTGTCGCCGTCCAGATCTTCGAACTCGGCGTCGACGATGTCATCCTCACCCGGCGCAGAATCGGCAGCGGCAGGCTCATCCTCGGCCTCTTCCGCTTGCGCTTTGTAGATGGCTTCGCCCAGCTTCATCGCCGCTTCGGTCACGTTCTGAATGCCTGCCTTGATCTTGTCGGCATTGTCCGTTTCCAGCTCATCCTTGAGCGCGGCAACGGCCAGTTCGATCGCTTCGACGGTCGATGGGTCGACCTTGTCGCCATGTTCCTCGATCGATTTCTCGGTCGCGTGAACAAGGCTTTCGGCCTGGTTTTTGGCTTCGACCAGCTCTTTGCGGGCCTTGTCTGCCTCGGCGTTTTCCTCGGCATCCTTGACCATCTTGTCGATATCTTCGTCCGACAGACCGCCCGAGGCCTGAATGGTGATCTTCTGCTCTTTGCCGGTGCCTTTGTCCTTGGCCGAAACCGAGACAATGCCGTTGGCGTCGATGTCGAAGGTCACCTCGATCTGAGGCATGCCGCGCGGTGCGGGCGGGATCTCTTCCAGATTGAACTGACCCAGGATCTTGTTGTCCGCAGCCATTTCGCGTTCACCCTGGAAACAGCGGATGGTCACGGCGTTCTGGTTGTCCTCGGCGGTCGAGAAGACCTGAGACTTCTTGGTCGGGATCGTGGTGTTGCGGTCGATCAGACGGGTGAACACGCCACCCAGCGTCTCGATGCCCAGCGACAGCGGGGTCACGTCCAGCAGAACCACATCCTTAACGTCGCCCTGCAGAACACCAGCCTGAATGGCGGCGCCCATGGCAACGACTTCGTCCGGGTTCACACCCTTGTGCGGCTCTTTACCGAAGAACTTGGTGACCTCTTCGATCACTTTCGGCATCCGGGTCATACCACCGACCAGAACAACCTCATCCACGTCGCCAGCCGACAGACCGGCGTCTTTCAAAGCCGCCTGACAGGGCTTCATCGACTTCTTGATCAGGTCGCCAACCAGCGATTCCAGCTTGGCACGGGTCAGTTTCATGACCATGTGCAGCGGCTGACCGTTCGACCCCATCGAGATGAACGGCTGGTTGATTTCGGTCTGCGAGGTCGAGCTGAGTTCGATCTTGGCTTTCTCTGCAGCTTCTTTCAGACGCTGCAGGGCCATCTTGTCAGCAGACAGATCGACACCGTGTTCCTTTTTGAACTCATCCGCCAGGTAGTTGACGATGCGCATGTCAAAGTCTTCACCACCCAGGAAGGTGTCACCATTGGTCGATTTGACCTCGAACAACCCGTCGTCGATTTCCAGAATGGTCACGTCGAAGGTACCGCCACCAAGGTCATAAACCGCGATGGTTTGGGTTTCTTCCTTGTCCAGACCATAGGCCAGAGCCGCCGCTGTCGGTTCGTTGATGATCCGCAGCACTTCCAGACCGGCGATTTTACCGGCGTCTTTGGTGGCCTGACGCTGAGCGTCGTTGAAATATGCCGGAACGGTGATAACCGCCTGCGTGACTTCCTCACCCAGATAGCTTTCTGCGGTTTCCTTCATCTTGCCCAGAGTGAAGGCCGAGATCTGGCTTGGGGAGTACTTTTCACCGCGGGCTTCCACCCACGCGTCGCCATTGCCGCCATCGACGATGGCGTACGGCACCATTTTCTTGTCTTTTTCGACTTCTGCATCAT
The DNA here is from genome assembly GCF_056533645.1 of Ruegeria sp. G10. Classification (NCBI taxonomy): domain Bacteria; kingdom Pseudomonadati; phylum Pseudomonadota; class Alphaproteobacteria; order Rhodobacterales; family Roseobacteraceae; genus Ruegeria; species Ruegeria sp. G10. Next base: position 132,492 of record NZ_JBQFOQ010000007.1, read on the forward strand.
CCACACGACGGCCGATCAGGCGCTTGACGCCAAAGATCGTGTTGTCGGGGTTGGTGACCGCCTGGCGTTTTGCAGGTTGACCGACCAGTCGCTCATCTTCGGTGAAGGCAACGATCGAGGGCGTGGTCCGCGCCCCTTCGGCGTTTTCGATGACCTTCGGCTGCGAGCCGTCCATGATGGCCACACACGAGTTTGTGGTCCCGAGGTCAATCCCGATTACTTTTCCCATAGTTTAATCCCTTTCAACTTAAGGCGATGTCCCGAGGGTCGGACCCGTTGCGGCATCCTGCCCCCGATTTAGGTGCGCGACAGCACTACACCATCGCGCGTCGAGGCGTATATAAGGGCGCAATCTGGGGCCTGCAAGCGTTCAGAAACGCAGGTTTTCGGGATTCTGTGGCCTTTTTTGGCAAGGTTTTGGCAAGGTTTGGGGATTCTTGAATGGCGCGACTGGTTTTGCGGGGATTTGACATCCGCAAGGGCTATTTGGATGCGGCGGCTCAGGCGGGCTTGGTTGATCTGCTGCGGCCGATTCTGAAAGCCGCACCGCTTTATCGGCCCATCACGCCGTCAGGTAAGGAAATGTCGGTTCGCATGACCTCGGCCGGGGCGTTGGGCTGGGTCACGGATCGCGCCGGGTATCGGTATCAGGACACCCATCCAAAAGGCATGACATGGCCCGCAATCCCCGATGAGATACTTACGATCTGGCAAGAGCTGACGGGCGCGGATCGTCAGCCCGATTGCTGCCTGATCAACTATTACGGCGAAGGCACGAAAATGGGCCTGCATCAGGATAAGGACGAGGCTGATTTCTCGTGGCCGGTCCTGTCGATCTCGTTGGGTGATGACGCGCTGTTCCGCATCGGCAACACCACCCGCGGCGGCAAGACCGAGTCGGTCTGGCTGAGTTCTGGCGATGTGGTGATCATGGGCGGCCCCGCACGCCTGACCTATCACGGGGTGGATCGCATCCGGTTCGGCTCGTCACGACTGCTGCCCAAGGGCGGGCGGATCAATCTGACGCTGCGGGTCGCCACCTAGCGACGCGCATCCCAGCTTTTTGAGACCTGTTTGCGCGTGTAGAACTCAGCCAGCAAGCCGATCATGGTCAGAACAATGCCGACCCAAAGCGCATATTCCCAGTTGGTGTTGCGAGGGAAATAGTTGCGGAACACAAAGCCCCGACACTGGTCAATGATGTGAAATAGCGGGTTCCACGCGAACATGGTCAACATAAAGCCACCCAGCGCGTTCGCAACGAACATCTTTCCTGAAAACACCATGTTCATGCGCCGATAGATTGTGCTGAGAATGCCGGTCGTCCTTGGAAACCAAGGCTTGAGGGACAGAAAAACCAACCCCACCGCGCATCCCGTAAACCATGCCAAAACCAGCATCGCAAAAGCCCCGCCGGGCTCTTGAATCTCAAGCGGAGAAACGGTGACGCTGTAAACAAACAGGATCACCAAAATGGATACCAGCTGCGTGTAGAATGTCCCGAAAGCCGCCGCCGCCAGCATCACCATCATGGTCATCGGCGAATGCAGGGTCATCGGGTTATTGCCGTCTCCGACACCAAAAATGGACCCGACGGATTTGATATGCGTTATGAATAGGAACACGCCTGAAAGCAGGTATAAAATGAACTCTCCACGGATCTTGGCGACCCGCGCGCCCATGAAGGAGAGAATGAAGTAAAACGCGGTTACGACCACAACGACTTGCAAAATGTTGACGACAATCGCGAGAACCGCATTGGAATGCTGGTTACGGATGTTGCGCACCACCGCATGAAAAATCAGCTCGGCCGAGGTAAAGGCCCCGCCCAGCAAGGACTGATTTCGTTGGTACTTGAACACTCGATCGCTCTTTTCTGCTGCCTTACCTGCGACTGTGGCACGAAATTCTTGCTGTTCCGTATCCGCCGCATCATAAGTCCGGCAGCAATTCGGATCAATAAACACGCGAACGGAGCTTTCTTGTGACCTACGACGCCCTTATTCCCGTCATCCGGCGGCTGGCCCTGCAGGCCGGGGACAAGATCATGCAGATCTATGCGGCGGATGATTTCGACGTCAAAGTCAAATCTGATTCCAGCCCCGTGACCGAGGCGGATGAGGCAGCAGACGCTCTGATCTCAGCCGGGCTGCGCGACGCCTTCCCCGATATCCTGCTGGTGACCGAGGAACAGGCGGCCTCGCATACGGAAAAAGGCGATACGTTTCTGATCGTCGATCCTCTGGACGGCACCAAGGAATTCATCAACCGGCGCGGTGATTTCACGGTGAACATAGCGTTGGTCGAGAACGGCGTACCGACGCGCGGTGTTGTGTACGCACCTGCGCGTGGCCGCATGTTCTACACTCAGGCAGACGGGCAGACGGTCGAGGAAACCGGCGCGCTGGACAAGGATCAGCCGGGTGCGGTCACGCCAATTTCAGTCTCTAACCCTGACAACTCGGCGTTGATGATCGTCGCCTCGAAATCGCACCGCGATCAGGCGACCGAGGATTACATCAACAAGTATCAGGTGCGCGACAGCAAAAGCGCCGGGTCGTCTCTGAAGTTCTGTCTGGTGGCGACCGGTGAGGCCGACCTTTACCCCCGTGTGGGCCGCACGATGGAGTGGGATACCGCCGCCGGCCACGCCGTATTGGCCGGTGCAGGCGGCAAAGTGGTGCGTTTTGACGACCATACGCCGCTGACCTACGGCAAAGACGGCTATGCCAATCCGTTTTTCATCGCCTATGCTCCGGGCGTCGACCTGAAGGAAGCCTGATGTCTGTTCTGATCGCCATCCCCGCCCGTTATGCCTCGACCCGGTATCCGGGCAAACCTCTGGTGCCGCTGACCGGTGCCAATGGCACCAGCATGACGCTGATCGAACGATCCTGGCGCGCGGCAATTTCCGTCTCGGGCGTGGACCGGGTGGTTGTAGCCACCGATGATGATCGCATTCGTGAGGTCTCGGAAGGGTTCGGGGCCGAGGTGGTGATGACCTCGGACACCTGCCGCAACGGCACCGAACGCTGCGCCGAGGCGCATGCGGCGTTGGGCAGTGAATATGACATCGTGGTCAACCTGCAGGGCGATGCGCCGCTGACGCCGCATTGGTTCGTCGAAGACCTGATCAACGGTTTGCGTGCCGCGCCCGACGCTGGCGTGGCTACGCCGGTCCTGCGCTGCGATGGCGATGCGCTGAACGGATTGCTGAACGACCGCAAACATGGGCGCGTCGGTGGCACAACTGCGGTGTTCGGGAACGATCACAGCGCGCTCTACTTCTCAAAAGAGGTGATCCCGTACACTGCCGAGACCTATGCCAGCACCGACCCGACCCCGGTGTTCCACCATGTCGGCGTCTATGCCTATCGCCCCGATGCGCTGGCGGCCTATCCCGGCTGGGACGGCGGACCGCTGGAGACGCTGGAAGGCTTGGAACAGCTGCGGTTCATGGAAAACGGCCGCAAGGTTCTGTGCGTCGAGGTCGAAGCCAAAGGGCGCCAGTTCTGGGAGCTGAACAACCCGCAGGACGTCGCCAAGATCGAAGAGATGATGGCCGCGATGGGGCTGGAATGAGCGGCCACACGGGTAAGCGGCGGGCGTGAGTGCGCAGGCTCTGAGCCTCGGTTGGTTGCAACGCTACAGGCTGCGCCTCAAGCGTCGGCGTCTGCTGTGGCGGTCTTTTCGCAGCCGACATCAACTGACCGCGCTGTCGGATCGCACCCCGCGGATCAGGCCGGGCGACATTCTGGCCTTCACCACCCTGCGCAATGAAATCAACCGGCTGCCGTGGTTCTTCCGCCATTACCGCGCGCTGGGCGTCGATCACTTTCTGATGGTGGACAATGGCAGCGACGACGGGTCCGTGCCGTATCTGCTGGACCAGTCGGACGTGTCCCTGTGGCAGACCGATGCCAGCTATCGCGCAGCGCGGTTCGGGCTGGACTGGCTCACATGGCTGCAGATGCGATATGGCCACGGGCATTGGACGTTGATGGTGGACGCCGATGAACTGCTGATCTACGCCCATCACGACACGCATACCCTGCGCGATCTGACCAAATGGCTGGACGCACGAGGACAAGAGGTGTTTGGCGCATTGATGCTGGACCTCTACCCCAAGGGCCCTTTGGGCGCGCAACACTACGACCCCCAAACCGATCCGACCGAAACCCTGACCGGCTTCGACCCCGCCCCGTATCGCGCCCAGCGCCAAAGCCCGATGGGCAATCTTTGGGTGCAGGGCGGGGTGCGCGAACGGGCGTTCTTTGCCGATCAGCCACAAAAATCCCCAACGCTGAACAAAATCCCGCTGGTGCGTTGGTCGCGACGTTATGCGTACGTCAATTCGTGCCATTCCGCCCTGCCGCCAAGGCTGAACTACGGCTACGACGGGCCACAGGGTCAGGCCCCCTCGGGCGTTCTGCTACACACCAAGTTCCTGCCCGAGATCATCCAAAAATCCCGATCCGAGAAACTGCGGCGGCAGCATTTCCACGACCCCGATCAGTTCGGCCTTTACTATGACGGCATTATCAACGGCCCTGATCTGTGGATCGCGCAATCGGCACAACTGCAGGGATGGCGGCAGCTACAGGACCTGGGCTTGATGAACGCGGGCGGTTTCCCAGCCACAGAGGGGAGGTAAACCGGATTTAAACCCGTTGCCTGACAAGGTGCGAAAATGTCATAAAACGGTAATAGTCCGGCACCACTCAGGCCACAGGCGGCCCCGGGCAGACGCGCATATCAAAAAGGTTGGGCAGCCGCGTGAGCCTTTTGGATTCCTATCGCATGAGACTACGGCGCAAGCGCCGCCTTTTGCGATGCCTGCGCAAACGGCGCGAGCTCCGGGCTGTTCACAACCAAACCGCGCAAATCCGCCCTGATGACGTTCTGTTGATGAGCGTCGTGCGGAACGAGAAAATTCGCCTTCCCTATTTTCTGGACTACTACCGTAAGCTTGGCGTGAGTCATTTCCTGTTCGTTGACAACAACAGCGATGATGGCACGTCAGAGTTTCTGCAAGACCAACCGGATGTGTCGCTCTGGTGGACAGACGCCAGTTACAAAGGGTCAACCTATGGCGTCGATTGGTCGAACTACCTGATGCGCACCTACGGGCATGGTCATTGGGTCCTGACGGTCGATCCGGATGAATTCCTGATCTATCCATTCTGCGACACGCGCCCGATCGGCGCATTGACTGACTGGCTGGACGATACCGGCGTGCGCAGTTTCGGGACCATGCTGATCGACATGTATCCCGAAGGCGTGATCGAAGATGCGCCCTATCAAGAAGGGCAAAACCCGTTCGAGCTGGCGCCCTGGTTTGACTCCGGGAACTACATGATCACCCGCAACCCGACCTATGGGAACCTCTGGATACAAGGCGGAGCGCGGGCGCGGGTGTTTTTTCAGGATGCCCCCAAAAAAGCACCGGCGTTAAACAAGATCCCGCTGGTGAAATGGCACCGCCGCTATGCCTATGTCAGTTCGACCCACGCGCTGCTGCCGCGCGGGCTGAACCAAGTCTATGAGGAGAAAGGCGGAGAGAAAACCAGTGGCGCGCTGCTGCATGCGAAGCTGATCAACACGCTCGGCGACAAGGCGCGCGAAGAGGTGCGGCGCGGCCAACACTATCGCGGCTCTGGCGAATACAAGGCCTATGCCGCGCAACTGGAGGACCAGCCGGTATTCTGGAACACGTGGTCGGAAAAATACATCAACTGGCGACAGCTTGAGATTTTGGGCCTGATGTCAAAGGGAAACTGGGCATGAGCAGCCTGGGCATCGTTATGCTGGTCCACACGGCGCTGGATCGGGTTGAACAGGTTGCCCGGCACTGGACGGCCTCTGGTTGCCCTATCGTCATCCACGTGGATCGCAAAGTCGGCGCAGAAGCCTATTCAGATCTTGTTGCGGCCTGCGCAGGAAACCCCTTGATCCTGTTCTCGGATCGTCACATCTGTGAGTGGGGCAGTTGGGGGATCGTTGCGGCCTCGCAATCTGCCGCTGCACTCATGCTTGAGCGGTTCCCGGATGTACGTCATGTCTATCTGTCGTCAGGCGCCTGTTTGCCGTTGCGCCCGGTGGCAGAGCTGATCGACTATCTGGCCGACCGACCGCGTGTGGATTTCATCGAAAGCGCCACGACACGCGATGTGAACTGGACGATGGGTGGTCTGGATCTTGAGAGATTTACACTGCGCTTTCCCTTTTCGTGGCGCACACAGCGCAGATTGTTTGATGCATATGTGCGCCTGCAGCGTTCGCTGGGCCTGCGCCGGACCATACCCGACGGGCTGGTACCGCATATGGGCAGCCAATGGTGGTGCCTGACCCGCCAGACCCTTTCGGCGATCCTGCAGGATCCGAAACGCAATGAGTACGACCGCTATTTCCGGCGCGTCTGGATACCTGACGAAAGCTATTTTCAGACCCTGGCACGGCTTTATTCTACGCATATCGAAAGCCGGTCACTGACCTTGTCCAAGTTCGACTATCAGGGTCGGCCGCATATGTTCTATGACGATCATCTGCAGTTGCTGCGCCGGTCCGACTGCTTTGTGGCCCGCAAGGTCTGGCCCAAGGCAGACCGATTGTATCAGACCTTTCTGACCGACCAGAGCAGCGCCATCGCCCCGGCCGAACCCAATCCGGGCAAGATCGATCGGCTGTTCTCGAAGGCAGTCGAGCGTCGGGTGCGCGGCCGTGACGGGCTTTATATGCAAAGCAGGTTCCCCCGTAACAGCACAGGGCTGAACCTGACCGCGTTCCCTTACTCGGTGTTTCAGGGCTTCACCGAGGTATTCGAAGATTTCGAGTCATGGCTGGCCGAGACCACAGGCGCGCGGGTACATGGCCGCCTGTTCCACCCCGGTCATGCGCAGTTCGCAAACCAAGAGGCCATGATCAACGGCAGCCTCAGCGATTGCGCAAACCTGCGCGATTATAATCCGCAGGCGTTTTTGTCGAACCTGATCTGGAACACGCGGGGCGAACGGCAGTGCTTCCAGCTCTGCCCCTCTGACACGCAAAAGATCAACGATTTCCTTGTGCGCGATAAGAACGCCCAGATTTCGATTGTCACCGGTGCATGGGCATTGCCGCTGTTTCGCTCCAACATGAACTTCGCCGATATCAGGTCCGAGGCCGCGCGCTTGCAACAGGTGGAAACCAAACAACTTAAACTGCTGGATACGGCCCGCGCCAAAGCGCGTATTCGAATCTGGACCATGGCAGAGTTTGTTGAATCGCCGATGGATCCGCTGCAAACCATTCTGGAAACCATGGGCGCACCGCAACCCAATCACCTGACCGAGGCCCCGACGATGGTTGATCTGACCGGGTTCGGCAAATTCTTGCAAAACCTTAAGAATCAGGGAATGCACCCTTATCTGATGGGGGATTTCCCGGTCGATGATGTATTTGGAAACCAGCCCAAAGCCTTCAAGAAACCTTATCTGGTGCAGTAACCCGGAATGACTCGCGCCTTCGACACTTTCATCGTGCTGGCCGATATGCGCACCGGCTCGAACCTTCTGGAACAGCATTTGAACGCATTCGACGGGATCACCTGTCACGGTGAGGCTTTCAATCCGTACTTTGTCGGCCTGCCGAAGCTGGATCATTTGCTGGGCTTTACTCTGGAAGATCGCGACGCGAATCCGAACGGCCTGATCGACGCAATCCGCAATGCGCCGGGATCAATCAACGGGTTTCGCTTTTTCAGCGACCATGACCCGCGCGGGCTTGAGACGACGCTGGATGACCCGCGCTGTGCCAAGATCATCCTGACGCGCAATGCGCTGGACAGCTACCTGTCATGGAAAATCGCCCGCGCGACAAAACAGTGGAAGCTGGTGAATATCAAGCAAAGGCGCGATGCTCAGGTGACCTTCGAAGCCGATGAATTCGCCCAACAGCTGGAACAAAGGCAGGCCTTCCAGCAAACCGTTTTGAATCATCTTCAGAAAACCGGTCAGACGCCCTTTTATATCGATTACGAGGACCTCAATGATCTTGAGGTTCTCAACGGCCTCGTCGCCTGGCTGGGGGTCGACACCCGGCGCGACACGCTTGACGAACATCTGAGACGTCAAAACCCTGCACCTGCCCTGTCCAAGGTGACCAACCCAGAGGAAATGACACAGGCGCTGGCGCATCAGGATCGCTTTAACCTGCACCACATCCCAAATTTTGAGCCGCGCCGTGGGCCTGCCGTCTCGCGGTATGTGGCGGCGGCGCAAACGCCTTTGCTGTATCTGCCGGTGCGTGGCGGGCCCGAGGCTGAGACGATACAGTGGATGGCAGACCTGGATGGTGTAGCGGTCGAGGATCTGCTGACCGGACGCAACCAAAAGCAAATCCGCGCCTGGATGCAGAACCACCCCGGTCATCGTAAATTCACCATTCTGCGACACCCGCTGTCACGCGCGCACGAGGTTTTCTGTGCCCGCATCCTGGGCACCCGGCCCGGAACCTATCGGAAAATCCGCAACATGATGCGCCGAAGGTATGAACTGCCGATCCCTGAAACACTTGATCCCGACACCTACACCCTGGACCAGCATCGCACAGCGTTCGCCGCCTTTCTGGTACTGCTGCAACGAATACTGGCCGGTCAAACCGTCGTGCGTGTCGATGGCGAATGGTGCGGTCAGGCACAAACGCTTGAGGGCATGGCCAGCTTTGCCATGCCAGATCTGATCTTGCGCGAAGACGAGATGTCAGAGGCGCTGCCAGTGATCGCGGCCAAACTGGGCCATCCGAACCCGCCCGCGCCAAAACACGCGCAGGCTGAAACGCCTTTTTCACTGGAACAGATCTACGACGCAGAACTGGAAACGCTGGCGTCCGAGGCCTACCAGCGTGACTATGTGATGTTCGGTTTCAAAAACTGGGCGCCGCTGTGATCAGGGGCGCAAGGTGATAACCGTACCTTCATTCACCATCGCATAAATCTCTTCGATCTCTTCGTTAGAGACCGCGATGCAGCCTGCCGTCCAATCCGGCGTTTTTCTGGCGCGTCGCAATTCCGACCGCAGATTTGGCTGGCCGTGGATGAAGATATCGCCGCCCGGATCCACCCCTGCAGCCTCGGCCTGCGCCCGATCGGCTGAATTCGGATACGAGATTCCCAACGACAGGTGATACCGGCTGCGGGGATTGCGGCGGTCGATGAGATAAGTGCCCTCTGGCGTGCGCCCATCGCCCTTCTTGGTCTTGGTGCCGGTTGGCGCAAACCCCAGATCGACTTCATATTCTTTCAGAATCTGCTCGTTGTGCAGAAGATAAAGCTTGCGCGCACCCTTATTGATGACCAACGAAGTCACCTCGGGCCCGTCATATGCCAGAAATCTTGGGCTGGCTGAGGCGCATGCCGAAAGGCTCAGCGTTGCCATCGCCCCCAGTCCAAATACTCGACGATCCATGAGTTTCACTGCCTACTGCTCTTTTTTTGCAATTATTACGTCAAAACTGCGGGTAACAGAAATCACTTTTTGCTTTGCGCCTGGTCGCTCAGGCGGCGTTCGATGGATTCCAGCCGCTCAAGCACCTCGTCGCGATAGGCGTCGGTCTTAACCTCATCCTCGGCGTGATGCGCATCCTGCATCGAGTTCACGATAAGACCGACCAGAAGGTTCACGACCGCGAAGGTGGTCACCATGATGAACGGGACAAAGAACAGCCACGCATAGGGATAAACCTCCATCACGGGACGGACGATGCCCATGGACCAGCTTTCCAGCGTCATGATCTGAAACAGCGTATAGGCCGACAGGCCCAGATCACCGAACCAGTCGGGAAAACTGCTCGAGAACAGCTTGGTCGAGATCACCGCCCCGATATAGAACAAGATCGCCATCAAAAGGAACACGCTGGCCATGCCGGGCAGGGCTGAAATGAACCCCTCAACCACGCGCCGCAGGCGGGGCGCGACCGAGATGACACGCAGAACCCGCAGGATTCGCAGCGCGCGCAGTACCGAAAGCGCCCCGGCACTGGGCACAAGCGCGATGCCCACGATGATGAAATCAAAGATGTTCCAGCCGCTGGTAAAGAACCTGCGCCCCGTCGCGATCAGCTTCATGGCGATCTCGGCCACGAAAATGGCAAGACACAGCTTGTCGAGCGTGACGATCAGAGGCCCTGCAATCTCCATCAGCGTGGGCGACGTCTCCATCCCCAGCAGCACCGCATTGAAAAGGATCACACCGGTGATGAATTTCCCGAAAGCCGGGGCTTCGATGATAGGCAGCAGGCGTTGGGCAATCCCCATGCGAGTGGTCCTTGTCTCAGATTTATGGGTTCAGAGTGAACCGGGCGGCAAGTTCGGTGTGTGACGACCATCGAAATTGGTCAACCACCTGTACCCATTCAAGGGTGTATCCGGCGTTAACCAGCGTCTTTGCGTCGCGGGCAAAGGTGACCGGGTTGCACGAAACGTAGGCGATCACCGGGCGCTGCGCCCGTGCCAGTTCGGTCACTTGCGCCTCGGCCCCCGCGCGCGGCGGATCAAGCACAATGGCGTCGAATTTCTTGAGTTCGTCTGGCATGAGGGGCCTGCGGAACAGGTCGCGTGTCTCAGTCGTGACGTGTTTGAGGCCTTGGGTCTTGCGCCAGCCCTGATCCAGCGCCCCCGTCATCTCTGCCTCACCTTCGACGGCATGAACCTCGGCGGTGCGCGCAAGGGGTAAAGAGAAGGTGCCGCAGCCCGCAAACAGATCTGCAACCCGCTTGGCCCCCAGTGTAGCCTCGGAAACCGCCTGTGTTAGAGCCTGTTCTCCGTCCTTGGTGGCTTGCAAGAAAGCGCCCGGCGGTGGGACAACATCAGCGGCGCCAAAGCGCTGTGTGGGTGCGGTGCGCATGGCAATGACCTCGCCCTCCCAGCTGAGGCGCGCAAGGCCGTGATGCTCGGTCGCTTGCGCCAGCGCCAGCTCCAGTGGTCCATCCAACGGCTTGCCGCCTTTCACCGCCACGTCCAGACCGCCCTCGGACAGGGTCAGTGTGACGGCCAGCACGGCTTTGCGGCTGCCACCCAGAACGGCCATCGCTTCGGCGACCGGAATGGCCGCGATCAACTCAGCGTGCAGCAAGTGACAGTCGGGAATCTCGGTGATCGTGTCCGAGGCGCGACCGTGAAAACCCGCCAACGTCCCCTTTTTAGTGCGGCGCACGGCGATGGTGGCACGGCGGCGTGTGCGTTCGGGTGAGGTATGAATGGGCCGCATCGGGGCATCGAGCCCCTGCGCGGCCAGCGCTTTGCGCACCACCTCAATCTTCCAGCCTGCCACAAAATCATCCGCCGCGTGCTGCAACTGACACCCGCCGCAGGACTTGTAGTGGCGACAGGGCGGCTTCACCCGCTGGTCCGAGGGTGCCTCGACCCGGATATCGCTTAGAACCTGGCCTTGTAACGCGCCGCTGACCACTTCACCCGGCAAGGTTCTGGGGGCATAGATCGGCCCATCCGCTATCCCGTCACCCTGATGACCAAGGCGGGTTATGGTGTATTGCTGTGTCATGCGCGCGTGATAACCGGGCTTTGGGCGCGACAAAACCCCTTATTCTGCAGCCTCAGCCTGAATGAACCCGCCCGATTGGCGGTGCCAGAACCGGGCGTAAAGCCCGCCGCGCTCGAGCAACGCCTCGTGCGTGCCGCTTTCGACAATATGGCCGTGATCCAGAACAATGATCCGGTCCATCTCGCTCAGCGTCGACAGACGGTGCGCAATGGCCAGAACAGTCTTGCCCTGCATCACTCGATGCAACGCGGCCTGAATCGACGCCTCGACCTCGGAATCCAGCGCCGATGTGGCCTCATCCAACACCAGAATCGGCGCATCCTTCAGAATGGCGCGGGCCAGAGCGATCCTCTGCCGCTGCCCACCACTCAGTTTAACCCCGCGTTCGCCCAGATGTGCGTCATATCCCTTGCGCCCCTGCGCGTCTTCAAGGCCAAGGATGAAGTCATGCGCTTCGGCCTTGGTTGCGGCGTCGATCATTTCGGCCTCAGTGGCGCCCAGGCGGCCATAAAGAATGTTCTCACGCGCGGAACGGTTGAACATCGCGGTTTCCTGCGTGACCATCCCGATCTGACGGCGCAGGCTGTCTTGCGTTACTTCAGACACATCCTGACCATCGATACGAATGGCACCTTTTTCCCCGTCATAGAGCCTGAGTAAAAGCGAAACCAAGGTGGATTTACCGGCCCCGGACGCACCGACAATGCCCAACTTCTCGCCCCGCGCGGCGGTGAAATGAAGATCGGACACCCCGCCGATATCGCGACCATAGGCGAAACTTACATGATCAAACGCAATCTCTCCTTCCGTGACATTCAGATCGGGCGCATTTGGCACATCTTCGACCCGGTCACGCTTGGTCAGCGTGTGCATACCATTCTCGATCTCGCCGACATTGGCATAAAGCCCCATCAGCGTGAAGCTGACCCAGCCTGTCATTTGCGAGATGCGAACCGAAACGGCACCCGCCGCGACGATGTCCCCGGTGGTTGCAGTGCCAGCCTGCCATAGCCACAGCGTGGCCCCGATCAGCATCACCGGCAACACGCCCGCCAAGGTCATCAGAATAAGCCGGAAGCTGGCAGACAGCCGACCAAAGTCCAACGACCGCTCGCGCAGGTCAATCATCGAGTTGCGCGCCGCTTCATCCTCGTGCCTGGCATGGGCAAACAGCTTGACCGTCTTGATATTGGTGATCGTATCCACAATCTGCCCGGACACCATCGCCCGCGCGCCCGCCCGCGCGCCCGAGCGTTTGCGGATACGCGGCAGATACCAGCGCACCAGCAGGAAGTAGACGATCAACCACAACACAAAAGGCAACATCACCAGCGGATGAATAGACCCTAACAAAAGCAAAGAACCCACTAGTGAGGCCAACGCAAATACAATCGCACTGATCGTTTCCGAAACGACCGAGGTCAGCGCCGTTGCGGTCTGGACCTGCTTCTGCGCAATCCGGCCTGCAAAGTCATCATCGAAATAAGTGACCGACTGGCCCAGCGTCCAATGGTTCAGTTTGGCCAGAACCAGCGGCGGTATATTGGGCATCACAACGTAATTGTTCGAAAATGCCGACAGGCCAAAAAAGACGGGGCGCAGTAGCATGAAAAACGCCACTGCCCCCAAGATCATCCACAGATTGCTACCGGTTAGGAAGGCGTCTGGCCCGCCGGTTGTTGCTACATCGATGACGCGGCCCAGAATCCACGCCGTCCCAGCCTCCATCGCGCCTGCGGTCGCCGAGAACAGGGCGGCGACAAACAACATCGGCCACGCCCCAGACAATGCCCAACGGATAAACGCCCCCAGCGTTTGCGGCGGGGGCGTCCGGGTGGCGTTGAACGGTTGTATGAGATCCGCGATCCTCATTCAGCGGCCTCCGGGTTCAGGAAGCCGCCAGATTGCCGCGCCCAGAACTGGGCGTAAAGCCCGCCCTGCGCCAACAGGTCGGCATGCGCGCCCTCTTCCACGATGCGGCCGCCATCCATGACCAGAATACGGTCCATCTGCGCGATGGTGCTAAGCCGGTGGGCAATGGCGATCACGGTTTTCCCCTGCATCATACCGTAGAGCGTTTCCTGTATCGAAGCTTCGACCTCGGAATCTAGCGCGGATGTCGCCTCGTCCAACAGCAAAATCGGCGCGTCTTTCAGGATCACACGCGCTAGCGTCACACGCTGACGCTGACCGCCGGACAGCTTCACACCACGTTCGCCCACATGAGCATCATAACCAGTGCGCCCCTCTGGGTCTTGCAAATCAAGTATGAACTCATGCGCTTCGGCCTGTTTGGCAGCGGCGATCATCTGGTTCTCGGACGCATCAGGGCGGCCGTACAGAATGTTTGCACGGACCGATCGATGCAGTAGCGCACTATCCTGCTGCACCATCCCGATATGGCTGCGCAGACTGTCCTGCGTGACCTTCGAGATGTCCTGGCCATCGATCAGAATCGCGCCCTGTTCGACGTCGTAGAACCGCAGAAGCAGCTTTACCAGGGTCGATTTTCCCGCACCGGACCGCCCGATCAGGCCGATCTTTTCGCCGGGCTGAATCGTCAGACTGACATGATCCAGCCCGCCGGTCTCGCGCCCATAGTGGTGCGACAGGTCGCGGATTTCGATTTGACCGCTGCCCAGCTGCAAGGCTTTTGCATCGGGTTCATCCAGAAGATCGATGGGTTGCGCAATGGTTTGCATACCCTCGGCAACGATGCCCAGTTCCCGAAAAAAGCTGGTCAGCGCCCACATGATCCAACCGGTCATAGCATTCAGCCGCAGCGTCAGTGCGGTGGCTGCAGCCACCACCCCAACCGAGGCGCTGCCCTGCGCCCACAGCAGGATGGCCCAACCGACGACGCCCACAATCAGGACCCCGTTCAATGCAACAAGCGCTGCGTCCATGATGGTGAAAATCCGCATCTCGATCTGGAACGTGCGGCGGGTCTCTGCAATCGCTTCACGCGCATAGTCCAGTTCTTGCGTGTCATGGGCGAACATCTTGATCGAGTGGATGTTGGTATAGCTATCCACCACCCGCCCCGTCACGGTCGAGCGTGCATCCGACGCAGCCTGTGACGCCGGACCAACCCGTTTGACGGTCCAGCGCACGAGCGCACCGTAAAAGACCAGCCAGATCAGCAATGGCAGCAACAGACGCGGATCAGCCGCCATCAGCAATATGGCCGCACCGATCATGTAGGCGATCGAGAACGAGATCGCGTCAAAAACCTGAAACACCACTTCACCTGCAGCGGGCGGCGTTTGCACGACCCGGTTGGCGATGCGCCCTGCAAAGTCGTTCTCGAACCAGCCTACCGACTGACGCAGGACATGCTTATGGGCCCGCCAGCGGATCAGCGTACCAAAGTTCGGCAGAATCGTGTTGTTCAACAGCAAGACATCGACCAGCTGCAGGATCGGACGAATGAACAGGATCAGCGCAGCAACCACAATCAACTCGGTCCCGTGCGTCTGCCAGAACTCAGCCGGTGAGCTGCCCAACAGATCGACAACGCGGCCCATATAGAAGATCAGCCCGACCTCGACGGCCGCGACGATCACGGACATCAATGCCGCCAGCACAAAGACACGTTTGAAAGGTTGCGAATAGCCCAGCATAAAAGGCCAGAGCCGCGTGGGCGGTCTGTCCACCTGTTCATAGGCAACAAAAGGATCAATGAGGTTTTCGAAATAGCGAAACATGGAGAGTGCTCCGATTGAGCAAATAGCAGGTCATGCGAAGAAAGATGGCGCCAGAACACCACCCCTACGGGTCTAAGTGTTCCGGGCTTTAGCCGAACCAGATCCCGTAATACATTCGCAGTCCTCCCTCCATATGAGTCCTGCGCACCCTGCCAAATCAAATCGGGTTTGTCATCCCCTTTTGAGACTTCGCTTTAGTCCGCCAGCAAGTCTTCGCGATTGAGCGTAAAGCCCGAAGCGATCCAGCGCGCCTCAAGCTCGGCCAGTTTTGCGCCCAGCGCGGGACCCGAGAAGGCGGGGATCAGATCAGCAGCCTTGATCGGAAAACTGGCCGCAGCCCCTTGTTCCAGAGCGGCGGCAAGGTCGTTTGACCATGGCTGTTCCAGAAACGCACACCGCAGCAGTGTTTCGTGCAAGCCGCCTTCGGACCCATAGCGATAGCCGAGTTCCGCGACACTGGTGGTTGCCATGGCCTCGTCCCGCATTCGGGTCAAACGCTGCAGTTGTGCGCGGCTGAGGCGCAGGGTTGTCGCGGCCTCCGGCGGCGCGATCGCGGCCAGGCGACGAATCGCCTCGGGTGCGGCATGGGCATCCTGTTCCAGCTGGATCAGAACGGCCAGCGCCCGGTCATCTGCACCTGGTAGCAGCCGCGCCAGCACACCGGTGCTGCGCATGGCGGCAACCGAGGGTGCGGGGTCGGGCGCGGCCAGCAATTTCAACATCTCGGCCCCGACGCGTTCGCGGGAAAGTGTCTCTAAACCGTCAAGATTTGCCGCAATCGCGGCCAGTGCATCAGGATCGAACCCGGCCTCGGCATCGCCGTACCACGCATGAAACCGGAAATAGCGCAGCGACCGCAGATAATCCTCGCGGATACGATCCTGCGCGTCGCCGATAAACCGCACCCGCCGCGCCTGCAGGTCTGGCAAACCGTCCAGCGGGTCGAGGATCGTGCCATCGGGACGGGCATAAAGCGCGTTCATGGTGAAGTCGCGGCGCGCAGCGTCTTCTCCCACCCTATCCGAGAAGGCCACGACCGCGCGGCGACCATCGGTTTCGACATCGCGGCGAAAAGTGGTGACCTCGTGCGGGATGCCACCACTGACGACCGTGATCGTGCCATGATCGATCCCCGTGGGGATCGGTTTCAACCCGACCTGCTGCGCCAACTCCATCACCCGTTCGGGCCGCGCATCGGTGGCAATGTCGATATCCGAGACCGGCGCATCCAACAGCGCGTTGCGCACACAGCCCCCCACAAACAACGCCTGCGCGCCGCCTTTGGTCAATGCGGCACACACCGCCTGCGTTGCGGGGTCAGAAATCCAGTCTTCGGTGATCTGCATCATTCGCTCATCCGTGCTGCCAACCCGCGCAGCATCCGCGCCGTCGCGCCCCAGATGTAATAGGGACCATAGGGCACAGCATAGTAATACCGTCTTTGGCCGCGCCAACGGCGCGACTCGACGACATAATTCTCGGGGTTGAGTACATGCGCAAGCGGGACCGAAAAAACCTCGTCCACCTCGCCGGGTTCAGGGACGGTGTCAAAGCCGGTTTCTAGCACAGCGACCACGGGCGTGACCGAGAACGACGTGACCGTTTCATGCGTCGGCAGGTGACCCAGAATGCGCGGAAGGTCGGTCGGCAAACCAATCTCTTCCTGCGCCTCGCGCAATGCGGTGGCGGTGACATCCATGTCGCCGTCATCCTGTTTGCCGCCGGGAAAAGCGATCTGACCGGGATGATGTTTCAGCGCCGATGACCGCTTTGTCAGGATCAATCGGGGCACGTTATAGGCCAACGAAACAGGCACTAATACACCTGCAGGGCGCAGTTTGCGCCCCGCAGGTAACACTGTGTCGGGGTTCAGGTCAAAATCGCTGGACCCCGTGCCGTCCCGGCCCAGCGCCGCCGCCAGATCACTGATCAGATCACGCGCCATCCGGACCTTCGGCCTCGAACCCGACGGTGGTCGGGTCCAGCACGTAATGTGCGCCGCAAAACTGGCAATCGGCGGTGACTGTGCCTTCGTCGGTCGTCATCTTCTCGATGTCCTGCGCCGAATAGATCGACAGGCTTTGACGCACGCGATCTTCGGAACAGGTACAACCGAACTGCACCTGCTGGGCGTCATAGACGCGGGGCTGTTCCTCGTGGAATAATCGCACCAGCAGGTCGGTCGGCGCAATCGACGGGCCGATCAGTTCCAGATCGTCCACCGTGTCCAGCAGGATGTTGACACGGCCCCAGTTCTCACCCTCTTCCCCGCCCACCAGATCGGCGGCAGTCAGAATCTCTCCGCTGCCTTCACCGGACGCGGCGAAGGGCGAGGCCTTGGGCATATGCTGCAACATAATTCCGCCCGCGCGCCAATGCTCACCAACGCCCGGTTCAGTCGATTTGCCAAAGCTCAGCGAGAACCGGGTGGGCAGCTGTTCGGACTGCGCAAAGTAAGCCTCGGCGCAGGCGCTCAGCGAACCTCCGGCCAGCGGAGTGATGCCCTGATAGGGCTGTGTGCCCTCGCCCTGATCAATCATGATGGCGAAATAGCCTTCGCCCACCTGATCGAACGGCGCGGCGTCAGTCAGCCGGTCTCGGTCAAAGCTGGCATAGGCGCGGATCTGCGCTGGTTCACCCTCGACCTGCGGCGCGTAGTAATCGGTTGCGATCATCCGCACCGCACCTTTGGACTGCACCTGCAGGGACAGTTTCCAGCGCAGCGAGACCGTCTGCCCGATCAATGCGGTCAGCAAGGCCATCTCGGCCACCAGCGCCTCGACCACTTGCGGATAGTCGTGCTGTTTCAGGATGCCGCCCAACACACCGTCCAGCCGGGCCACGCGGCCACGCATGTCGGGTACATCAAGTTGAAAGGGCAGGACGGTATCGTCCCACGCGATTTTGGTTCCAAGAGACATGAGGGTTTCCTTACACGCCACAGGTTGGCATACCGCCACCATATAGGTCGAACAAATTGTGTTGAAAGGGGCCATACATGATCAGACGGTTCGGTGAAAGCCCCGAAGCCGGGCGCAGATATACGCGGCGCGTGGGCGTCTATTCCCTGCTGCCACAGGGCAACCGCCTGCTGCTGACCTGTCAGCTGGAACCCGGCCCCGATCTGCAACTGCCCGGCGGCGGCATCGATCCGGGCGAATCCCCGATCATCGCTCTACACCGCGAGGTGTTTGAGGAAACCGGCTGGCTGATCGCCGATCCCCGTCGCGTCGGCGCGTTCCGCCGGTTCACCTATATGCCCGAATACGATCTGTGGGCCGAGAAAATCTGCCTGATCTACCGCGCCCGCCCCGTGCGCCGCATCGGCCCCCCGACCGAACCGTTTCACGAGGCCTTGTGGATGGAAACAGCAGACGCCGTTCATTTGCTGGGCAACGAAGGCGACGCCCATTTCGCCCAGCGCCACCTGCTGGGGCTTTAGGGCCCGTTATACTCGAAGAACACGGCCGAGACGTCATCCTCAAGCCCATATTCGGAGGACATGACCTGCGTCAGCCGCCAGAACATATCGTCCAGAAATTCCGAGCCGACATTCTCGGTCAGGCATTCGGCGGTCATTTTCTGCAAGCCATGCTCGTCCAGAAAACTTCCATCCCTGAGTCTGCATTCAGTGAACCCGTCTGAATAAAGCAGCAACTTGTCACCGGGTTGCATGTAGGTTTCGGTCTGCTGAAAGCTGACATCTGGTAACAAACCAATAGGCAAACCCCCGTCGCCCAGAAACTCTGCCTGGCCATCAGCGCGCAACAGCAGAGGATGTGGATGCCCGGCCTGCACCATCTTCACGTGACCGTTGCGCAGGTCAACAATGGCGTAGACCATCGTGAAGTACTCTTCGACTCCGGCGTCGGCAATCAAACGTGAATTCAACACCTCCGCGACCTCTTCCGGCGGCAAGAGCGCAAAGAACTTGTTGAACCGCCGCTCCATCGCGACGTTCTGATCGAAGTGTTTGCTAGACAGATACCCGCCCAGCCGAGCGGTCATCATGGCCGAGGTGATCCCATGGCCCGAGACATCGATACTGTAAAAGCCCAGCCTGTTCACACCCGGCGAGAACATCCCAACCAGATCACCACCGATATGGCCGCAAGGTTTCAACAAAAGACTGACGCGGGATGCTCCGAACTGCCCGGTCAGCTCGGGCACCAGCGATTCCTGTATCTTGCGCGCCTGAATCAGATCCTTGTCGATAGCGTCATGAGCCAGCTTGAGTTCGTTCAGCGCGTTTTCAATCAGGCGGTTCTTCTCGGACAGCTCACGCTGCATATCCAGAATACGTGCTCCCGCTGAAATACGCGCGCGCAGCTCATCGGCCTCAAGCGGCTTTATCAGAAAATCATCTGCACCTGCATCCAGCCCTTTGGCGACCTCCTGCTTTTCGCTTTTTGAAGTCAGAAGGATGAAATAGCTGTACTGCTCGGTCGCCAGACCGCGGAACGCGCGGCAAAAATCCAGCCCGCTCATCCCTGGCATTACCCAATCGCTGAGCACCAGATCGGGAAGTTCATCGCGGCACAGTCCTATCGCGGCCTCGCCTGTTTCGGCCTCAAGCACCTCAAATCCCCATTTCTTAAGCGAAGCGACCAGAATCCGGCGCTGCAATCGGCTGTCATCCACCACCAGAACCTTTCGGATCGCGCCAAAGTCCAGCTCGACCCGGCTGTCTGACTGACTGACGTCCGGCACCATAGAGTCCCTGCGTTCGTTCAACATACCAATTGGCGTGACGCTAAGGGGTCGGACTTAACATCTCGTGAAAGATCAACGGAATGCGCCTTAACCGCTTTTTTACCGCTTACGCGTTATCCAAGACCCAACCGCAAGAGGGTGGCATGATTCAGTGGTCCAGAGTTCGGCAATTGCGCGACGAGGTTGGCGCAGATGAGTTCGATGAGGTGGTCGAGATTTTTCTGGAAGAGGTGCAGGAGGTGATCACAAAGCTACGTGCAGACACCAAACGCGCCGAGATGGAGCAGAACCTGCATTTCCTGAAAGGCAGCGCGCTCAGTCTTGGTTTCGACAGCTTTTCCAAGCTCTGTCAGGATGGTGAGCGGCGGGCCGCTGCAGGTGACAGCAGCCGGGTCGATTTGGCCGCAATTTTCGCCGCATACGATGAATCGAAGACCGCATTTCAGGACGGGTTACCGCAAAATCTGCGTTAGATCACGAACTGCGCCAGCGTCTCGTCTTCGGTGATGTCGGTATAGGTGAACCCGGCCTCGTCCAGATGGGCAAACAGGCGCATGAAGTTCTCAGGTCGGCGCGTTTCGATCCCAATCAGGACCGAGCCGAAATTGCGCGCCGATTTCTTCATGTATTCGAACCGGGCGATATCGTCCTCGGGGCCGAGGATGTTCAGAAACTCCTTCAAAGCTCCGGGGCGTTGCGGCAGGCGCAGGATGAAGTACTTTTTCACGCCAGAATAGCGCTGTGCCCGTTCTTTGACCTCGGGCAAACGTTCAAAGTCAAAGTTCCCTCCGGACGTCACGCACACCACGGTTTTACCCCGTATGAAACTCTGGATATCGCCCAGCGCCTCGATTGCCAAAGCACCAGCCGGTTCCAGCACGATGCCTTCGACATTCAGCATCTCAATCATCGTGGTGCAAATACGATCCTCGGAGAGCGTGAGCACATCAGACAAGTGGCGCGACTTCAACAGCGCAAAAGGTTTCTCGCCGATCCGACCTACCGCTGCACCGTCAACAAAAGTATCCACGTGGTCCAACGCCACCGGATGACCCGCCGCCAGCGCAGCACGCAGGCACGCCCCGCCCGCCGGTTCTACAAACACGCAATGGCTGCGGTCGCCGAACCAGCTTGCTACACCTGCCGACATGCCGCCGCCACCGACGGGCAGCAGAACGTGGTCCGGAAGGCCGCCCAGTTGCTCTTCAATTTCAACCGCCAGCGAGGCCTGGCCTTCAATCACGTCCTCATCGTCGAAGGGTGACAGGAAATGCCCGCCCTGCTGTGCGCACCAGGCTTGCGCGGCGGCCAAGGTGTCGTCGAAGTAGTCACCGGTCAGGTGGATTTCGACATTGTCGCCACCAAAGATGCGGGTTTTTTGGATTTTCTGCTGCGGCGTCGTCACCGGCATAAAAATCACGCCGCGCACGTTGAGGTGTTTGCACATATAGGCCACGCCTTGCGCGTGGTTGCCGGCGCTGGCGCAAACAAACAGATCCTGACCTTGCTGCTTGCGCATCGCATTGAACGCGCCACGGATTTTATACGACCGCACCGGGCTGAGGTCTTCGCGCTTGAGCCAGATATCTGCCCCATACCGCTCGGACAAATGGGCATTGCGCTGCAACGGCGTCACTGGGAAGACAGAGCGCATCGCCTGTTCGGCGGCGCGGGCGCGGGTCATGAAATCGGTCATGGACGCGTCAGTGGCCTATCCTGAGCGATAGGGCAAGGAATACATATGTGTACGGGCCGTCAGGAGAGTTCGCGTTTTTCGATGAAGACGCCGTAGAGTGTGGTCAGGATGCTCACGTTGATCAAAGGCACGATCAACATACCCGCGAACACGACAACCAATACGCCAATGACCGGAACCAGCAGCAACAGTGACGACAGACTTTGCAACAACACCTGAAACAACACCGAAAGCACCACAAGTACCAGGAGAGCGCCCGAGAACCCTGCCGTCGCATTCCACGCCTCGGAGATCGCGATCGACCGGCCAATCGCGGCACCCGGCAGGATCGGCGACAGGCGATAGAACCCAACCGTCATCAACGCGATAACCACAAGCCAGACCGCCACACCTGCCGCGACCGAGGCCTGCACAGCGACCCCCACAACAAAAGAGACCGGCACAAGCACGATTGCACCAAGGATTAACAACATCAAAAGACGCCCGAAATAGGCAAGCACCCGGTCAAATCTGAACTTTGGCAAGAAGCCGGTTGGATATTCCTCAAGCAAAACAAATCGGTGCCACGAGACGACAATCCAGAGGATGGTTCCGAACACGACGATCATCAGGCTGAAGACAAAACCCAGAATCGACATCAGGGCCGATTCATCGGGATCGCCGGTTGCGCTGTCGAACTCTTCCAGCGGCACGTCGAAGATCAGAAACAACGCAATAGCCAATACGCCCGCGACCAGTGCGGGTACCAGTGAAATCTGAAGCGCCGGTTTGAGGTTTCTCAACACCATCTTGATCGAATGCACAAATATCTCGAGCCCCAACATCCTGAAAACCGCTCTCTCAACCAATCCTTGTTCTCTATCCGCCCGTTTCACCCTAATTCCCGCCCAGCGTCAACGCAGATAACTTGCCCCCGGTTTCAAAACCCGCTAGGGGCCAAGCGTCTTACGTATAAGGGGAAGTCAGATGTCCGCGCCCAAGAAAGTTGTTCTGGCCTATTCCGGTGGCCTTGATACCTCGATCATCCTGAAATGGCTGCAGACCGAGTATGGGTGTGAGGTCGTGACCTTCACCGCCGATCTGGGTCAGGGTGAGGAACTGGAGCCCGCCCGCCAAAAGGCCGAGCTGCTGGGGATCAAGCCCGAGAACATCTATATCGAGGACATCCGCGAGGAATTCGTCCGCGATTTCGTCTTCCCCATGTTCCGTGCAAATGCGCAGTATGAGGGGCTGTACCTGCTGGGGACTTCGATCGCGCGCCCGCTGATCTCGAAACGCCTGGTTGAGATTGCCGAAGCCACCGGTGCGGATGCCGTGGCCCACGGCGCGACCGGCAAGGGCAACGATCAGGTGCGGTTCGAACTGGCGGCTTACGCGCTGAACCCCGATATCAAGGTCATTGCTCCGTGGCGCGAATGGGACCTGACCAGCCGCACCAAGCTGCTGGAGTTCGCCGAACAGAACCAGATCCCGATTGCCAAGGACAAACGTGGTGAGGCGCCGTTCTCGGTCGATGCCAACCTGCTGCACACCTCGTCCGAGGGTAAGGTTCTGGAAGACCCCGCCGATATGGCGCCCGACTATGTCTACCAGCGCACCGTCCACCCCGAGGACGCGCCGAATGAGCCCGAGTTCATCGAGATCGGCTTTGAAAAAGGCGACGCGGTCAGCATCAATGGCGAGGCGATGAGCCCGGCCACCATCCTGACCAAGCTGAACGAATATGGCGGCAAGCACGGCATTGGCCGTCTCGATCTGGTCGAAGGTCGCTTTGTCGGTATGAAATCGCGCGGCATCTACGAAACCCCGGGCGGCACAATCCTGCTGGAAGCACACCGCGGTATCGAGTCCATCACCATGGACCGTGGCGCGATGCACCTGAAAGATCAGCTGATGCCGCAATATGCCGAGCTGATTTATAACGGCTTCTGGTACTCGCCCGAACGCGAGATGTTGCAGGCCGCCATCGACCGCTCGCAGGAACACGTCACCGGCACCGTCCGCGTGAAACTGTACAAAGGTCTGGCTTCGACCGTTGGTCGTTGGTCGGATCACTCGCTGTATTCCGAGGCGCATGTGACCTTCGAGGAAGACGCCGGTGCCTATGACCAGAAAGACGCGGCAGGCTTCATCCAACTGAATGCGCTGCGCCTGAAACTGCTGGCAGCGCGCGACAAGCGGCTGGGCAAGTAAGAGCTTTCAATCCGAAGACCAGCCCCGGTGCCCCAATGGGCACCGGGGTTTTTCTTTGCGCGCTTCCCGTTGGGTCAGGCTTGCCCGACGTGGCGATTTTTCTCTACGCATACGTCAACTCAGGAAAGGACGGGCTATGCTGCAGGATATCGCCGACGGAATTCAGAAAGGTCTGAATGGGAAGGGCTTTGACGGGTCGTTGAAATTCGACTGCGGTGAGGATGGCGTGATCGTTCTGGCCGATAACACCGCCTCGACGCAGGATCGCGATACCGATTGCACCATCCGCATCTCGCGCGAGAATCTGACCAAACTTCTGACCAGAAAGCTGAATCCGATGACCGGCGTGGCGCTCGGTAAGCTGAAAATCTCGGGCAATATGGGTGTGGCGATGAAGCTGGGGCAGTTGCTGGGGTAACGGGTGATCACGGATAAACTCGTCTCACCAGCCCGTGACAAACCATGTCAGTGCATTGCAAGCGCGCGAAACTGAGGGCAGCTTGGTCTCGGAAGGAGACCTGCCATGACCCGGACCGTTTACCTTGAATACTTCAAACCCTCATTGTTGTTTGCACTGATCCTGCTGACGGCCATGCTCCGCGCTCTGCCTGCGCCTGCGGCGGGAACCGAGACGCTGACGGTTGCAGGAGGGTGTTTCTGGTGCGTCGAATCAGATTTTGAATCCGTTCCCGGCGTGATCGAGGCCATTTCGGGCTTTACCGGCGGTAAAGCGGCGAACCCGACCTATGATCAGGTGTCCAAAGGTGGCACCGGTCATTACGAGGCGGTTCAAATCACCTTCGACCCAGCCCGCGTGTCACGTGAAACGCTGTTGAATATGTTCTTCCGTTCTGTCGACCCCACCGACGCGGGCGGCCAGTTTTGCGACCGCGGGAACAGCTATCGCACGGCAATATTCGTCTCTAACGCTGGCGAAAAGGCGCTTGCCCAACAGGCCAAAGCCGATGCTCAGCGGGCTTTGGGACAAACTGTTGTGACGCCGATATTGCAGGAAGGCGCGTTCTATCCGGCAGAGGAATACCATCAGGACTACTACAAGGGGGACAAGCTGGTTCTTACCCGCTTTGGACCCAAGCGTCAGAAGAACGCCTATAAGGCCTACCGCAACGCTTGCGGCCGCGACGCCCGCGTCAAGCAACTGTGGGGCAGCGACGCACCATTCGTCGGATCTTAATCGAGCTGCGCCGCGCGCACCTCTTTCAAATCCGGAATAACATCTGCTGTACCGTGCCGCGTGACCATAAGGGCCGCGGCACGCATCGCTTGAGCGATCGCCTGCCCCATCGGCATCCCCCGGTCCATCCCTGCCAGCACATATCCGGTGAACGTATCCCCTGCGCCCGTGGTGTCGACGGCGTCAACTTTGTGGGCGGCGAAATCCAGCGGATCATGACCGCGCTGGTAGTACCGTGCGCCCTTCGCCCCCAACGTCACAATCACATGCTCGACCGGCAGGTCCGAGGGCGCGAGGCTTGATGCGGCCTGCAGCTGCTCGGCCTCGATCTCGTTGAGGATCAGGAAATCGAGAAACGGCAGGACAGCCTGAACTGCATCCGCCTGAAACGGGGCCGCGGCGTAGCAAACGGTCAGGCCAAGGTCGCGGCCCAGACGTGCGGCCTCGACCTGCGCGTTGGTTTCGTTCTGCATCACCAGAACGTCCCCGGTGATGGCCTCGCCCAAGGCCTGTTGCAGCTGCTGAACCTCCAGCGCGTGGTTGGCCCCGGGGTAGAGGATGATCAGGTTTTCGCCTTCGGCATCCACCGCAATGATCGCGTGACCAGTGGGCGTGTCGACCTCAGCAATACAGCGGGTATCGATCCCATATTCGGTCAGACGGTCACGCGCCCAGCGCCCATCCGGCCCGACGGCCCCGATATGCGCCACCCGCGCCCCCGCACGGGCCGCGGCGACAGACATATTGGCCCCCTTGCCGCCCAGAAACCGGTCAAGCCTACCTGCCGCAAGGGTTTCGCCAGCCTTCGGTAGATGCGGCAGGGCATAGACCATATCCGCATTGATCGAGCCCAGGTTCCAGATCGTCATGGCCTATCCAATATCGCAAGAGGCCAGAATGGCCATGTTCAGGATGTCATTCGCCGTCGAAACGGTCGAGCAGATCTGAATCGGCTTGTCGATCCCGGACAGGATCGGCCCGATCACGGTGGCTCCGCCCATCTCCTGCATCAGTTTGGTGGAAATAGAAGCCGAATGCCGCGCCGGAACGATCAGGATATTGGCCGGTCCGGTGAGCCGCTGAAACGGGTAACCGGCCTGCTGATCGACGTTCAGGGCAACGTCCACTGTCATCTCGCCTTCATATTCGAAATTCACGCCACGCTGATCCAGAACCGCAGGGGCACGGTGCATTTTCTCGGCCCGTTCTGAGACCGGATACCCGAAGGTCGAAAAGCTGACAAAGGCCACGCGGGGCTCCAGACCCATATGGCGGGCCACGGCGGCCGAGCGTTCGGCGATATTGGCCAGATCGTTTTCATCCGGCCATTCATGCACCAGCGTATCACCGATCAGAACAATCCGACCTTTATGCAGCAGCGCGGTCACGCCTGCCGCTCCATTTGCGGCATCGGCGTCAAACACATGGTTGATCCGGTCCAGCACGTGCGCCGATTTGCGCGTGGCCCCGGTTACCAGACCATCGCCATGGCCATGTGCCAGCATCAGGGATGAGAACACATGCCGGTCGCGCGCGGCCAGACGGTGGATGTCCTTACGGTCAAAGCCTTTGCGCTGCAGGCGCTGGTACAGAAAGTCCTTATAGGCATCCAGATGGGTGGTATTGGCGGCGTTCACCACCTCCAACTCGCGCACAGCATCGCCCAGGCCGGCCTCTTCCAGCTTTTGCTTGACCTCATCGGCACGGCCAACCACCAGCGCCTTGCCAAAGCCCGAGCGCTGATAGGTCACCGCCGCACGCAACACGCGCGGGTCGTCGCCCTCGGCAAAGATCATCCGGCTTTGAGCCTGACGCGCTCGGGCGTTCAGGCCACGCAGGATGCTCGCCGTCGGGTCCATACGGGATTTCAGGCTTAGCTCATAAGCGTCCATATCGATGATCGGACGCCGCGCCGCGCCGGTATCCATCCCGGCCTTGGCAACGGCGGGCGGGATGCGGTGGATCAGGCGCGGATCAAACGGGGTGGGGATGATGTAATCACGGCCAAAGGTCAGCGATTTGCCATAGGCCATGGCGACCTCATCAGGCACATCCTCGCGCGCGAGATTGGCCAACGCATGGGCGCAGGCGATCTTCATCTCGTCATTGATGGCCCGCGCATGGATGTCCAAAGCACCGCGGAACAGGTATGGGAAACCCAGCACGTTATTGACCTGATTGGGATAATCGCTACGCCCGGTGGCAACAATTGCGTCCACGCGGACCTCATGCGCCTCTTCCGGAGTGATCTCGGGATCAGGATTTGCCATCGCAAAGATCACCGGATTATCGGCCATGCTGGCGACCATATCTTGCGTCACCGCGCCTTTCACCGACACGCCAAGGAACACGTCCGCGCCTTTCATCGCCTCCTCAAGCGTGCGCAATTCCGTCGAAATCGCATGGGCTGATTTCCACTGGTTCATCCCCTCGGTCCGGCCCTGATAGATCACACCTTTGGTGTCACAGACGATGCAATTTTCATGCCGCGCACCCATCGACTTGAGCAGTTCGATACAGGCAATCCCCGCCGCGCCCGCGCCGTTTAAAACGATCTTCACATCCTCGATCTTCTTGCCCGAGATATGCAGCGCGTTCAGCAGCCCCGCCGCACAGATCACCGCAGTCCCGTGCTGGTCATCGTGAAAGACCGGGATATCCATCTCTTCCTTCAGGCGCTGTTCGATGATGAAACACTCAGGCGCTTTGATATCCTCAAGGTTGATGCCACCAAAGGTCGGCCCCATCAGACGAACAGCGCGGCAAAACTCATCCGGGTCTTCCGTGTCCAACTCGATATCGATCGAGTTCACATCGGCGAAGCGCTTGAACAGAACCGCCTTACCCTCCATCACCGGCTTCCCGCCCAGCGCGCCCAGGTTGCCGAGGCCCAGAACAGCAGTTCCGTTCGAAATCACGGCGACCAAATTGCCCTTGTTGGTATAGTCATAGGCTGTCTCGGGCGCTTCGGCGATGGCTTCACATGGAACAGCGACGCCGGGGCTATAGGCCAGCGACAGATCGCGCTGGGTGGTCATGGGAACGGTGGCCTGCACCTCCCACTTGCCGGGGGTCGGGTCCAGGTGAAAGGCCAGCGCCTCTTCTTTTGTAATCTTCGTTTTGGGCATTTTAAGGGTCGTTTCCATGACTTCAGGGCTGATGCGTCATAACGCAGGCGCGCGCGGGCCTCAACGGCAATAGATTTCGCCTTTCGTCGCACGAGCCGGGTTTGTAAGGTCGCCCGGAGCACGCCAGAAGGGAACAGCCTTGTCCACAGTCACGCCAATGATGGCGCAATATCTCGAAATCAAAGAGGCCCATGCCGACGCCCTGCTGTTCTACCGCATGGGCGATTTCTACGAGATGTTTTTTGAGGATGCGGTGAATGCCGCCGAGGCGCTGGACATCGCCCTGACCAAGCGTGGCAAGCACAATGGCTCGGACATTCCCATGTGCGGCGTTCCTGTTCACGCCGCCGAAGGCTATTTGCTGACCCTGATCCGAAAAGGGTTTCGCGTCGCCGTGTGTGAACAGATGGAAAGCCCGGCTGAGGCGAAGAAAAGAGGCTCTAAATCAGTGGTTCGGCGAGATGTCGTCCGTCTGGTGACGCCCGGCACACTCACCGAAGACGCCCTGCTGGAAGCCCGCCGTCACAACTTTCTGGCCACCTACTCGCCAGTTCGGGACGAGGCCGCACTGGCCTGGGCCGATATCTCGACGGGTGCGTTTCACGTCATGCCACTGACCGGCGCGCGGCTCAGCCCGGAACTCGCGCGGCTGGCCCCGTCCG
Source organism: Ruegeria sp. G10 (assembly GCF_056533645.1). Taxonomy (NCBI): domain Bacteria; kingdom Pseudomonadati; phylum Pseudomonadota; class Alphaproteobacteria; order Rhodobacterales; family Roseobacteraceae; genus Ruegeria; species Ruegeria sp. G10. Next base: position 161,323 of record NZ_JBQFOQ010000007.1, read on the forward strand.
AACTGATCGTGGCCGATGGATCTGAGCAGGACCTGCAGGAAGCGGCGCGCGATCTGGGTATCTCACTGACCCCAATAGCCCGCGCCAGTTTCGACAGCACCGCGGCGGAAAAACGTATCTGCGCGCTATTCAACGTGGGCGCACTGGACGCCTTCGGCGCGTTCACCCGCGCCGAGGTTTCGGCGATGGGCGCACTGATCGACTATCTGGAGATCACACAAAAGGGCAAACTGCCCCTGCTGCAAACGCCTTTGAAGGAATCCGAAGACCGCGTGGTGCAGATCGACGCCGCCACGCGCCGCAACCTGGAACTGACGCGATCCTTGTCGGGTGGACGTGCAGGCTCACTTCTGTCCGTGGTGGATCGGACCGTGACGCCGGGCGGTGCGCGGCTGCTGGAACAACGCCTGTCCAGCCCATCGCGCAATCTGGACGTGATCCACGCTCGGCTGGACGCGGTCAGTTTCGCGGTTGAGGACGGCCTGATCGCATCGGATCTACGCGAAGCCTTGCGCAAAACCCCTGATCTGGACCGCGCCCTGTCGCGCCTGTCTCTGGAACGCGGCGGCCCCCGCGATCTGGCCGCCATCCGCAACGGGCTGGCGCAAGCTGCAATCATTGCCGAGTTGTGCGACACTCATGACTTGCCGGGATTGCTGGCAACCGCAGTTAAGAACCTTGTCGGCTTTGATGACCTACTGACCCTGCTAGACGAAGCGCTTGTGGCGGAACCACCTCTGCTAGCACGCGACGGAGGATTCATCGCGCCCGGCTTCGACGCCGAACTGGACGAAGCCCGCACCCTGCGTGACGAAGGCCGATCTGTCATCGCCGGGTTCCAGCAGAAATACGCAGAGCACACCGGCATCACCTCGTTGAAAATCAAGCACAACAACGTGCTGGGGTATTTCATCGAAACCACGGCGACGCATGCGGAGAAGATGCTGAACCCGCCATTCTCGGAAACCTATATACACCGCCAGACCACCGCCAACCAAGTGCGGTTCACCACCGTCGAATTGTCCGAGATCGAAACCCGCATTCTAAACGCGGGAAATCTGGCTCTGGACATTGAAAAAAGACTCTATCAAAGACTTTCTGGCGAAATACTGACCCAAGCCGCCCGTTTGAACCAGGCCGCCCGAGGGCTGGCCGAACTGGATCTGACCACTGCATTGGCCGATCTGGCACGCGGCGAAAACTGGTGCCGCCCTCAAGTCAACACCTCCCGCGCCTTCGACATCCAAGCGGGTCGTCATCCCGTGGTCGAACACGCCCTGCGCCAACAAAGCGGCGACGCGTTCATCGCCAATGATTGTGAGCTGAGCGCCGAAGACGGAGCCGCCATCTGGCTGCTGACCGGTCCCAACATGGCTGGTAAATCCACTTTCCTGCGCCAAAATGCGCTGATTGCTCTGCTGGCCCAAATGGGCAGCTACGTTCCGGCAGAACAGGCCCATATCGGCGTCATCAGCCAGCTTTTCAGTCGGGTCGGAGCCTCTGACGACCTTGCCAGAGGCCGCTCAACCTTCATGGTTGAAATGGTCGAAACCGCCGCTATCCTCAACCAAGCGGACGACCGCGCGCTGGTGATCCTGGATGAAATCGGCCGCGGCACCGCCACCTATGACGGTCTCTCCATCGCCTGGGCCACGCTGGAGCACCTGCACGCAGCCAACCAATGCCGTGCTCTGTTCGCCACGCACTACCACGAACTCACCGCCTTGGCCGGAAAACTCGAAGGCGTCGACAACGCCACCGTCGCCGTCAAAGAATGGGAAGGTGAGGTCATTTTCCTGCACGAAGTCCACAAAGGTGCCGCCGACCGATCCTACGGCGTTCAGGTCGCGCAACTTGCCGGCCTACCCACAGCGGTGGTCGACCGCGCCCGCACCGTCCTTGAACAACTGGAAAAAACCGAACGTGAAGGCGGCAAGCAAAAAGCTCTGATCGACGACTTGCCCCTGTTCTCAGCCGCGCCACCACCTCCACCCACGCCCAAGGCCTCGCCCGTCACGGATATGTTGAACGACATCCTCCCCGACGAACTCAGCCCCCGCGAAGCGCTCGACCTGATCTACAAACTGAAAGAGGCGGCCAAACCCTGACCGCCTCTTCATCTTTTCAAAAATACTCTCGCCGAAGGCTTGACCTCGCAGAGGCCAATCAACTCGCAGGCGTGGACGACACCCCAACCTGCGCCGGACGCAGCAACCGGTCGTGCAGCATGAACCCTTCCGCAGAGACCTGAATAATATCCCCTGCGCGTGTCCCCGGCACCGGTGCCTCAAACATCGCCTCATGCACATTCGGATCGAACCGATCGCCAACTTCGGGCGTAATCACCTCAATCCCATGCTTCTGGAACACGTCTTTCAGCGCCCGCATGGTCAACTCGACACCTTCCAGCAGACCAGCAGCAACCTCTTTCTGCTCATCGGTTGCGGCCTCAAGCGCGCGTTTCATGTTGTCGTAAACCGGCAGCATATCGCGCGCCAGCTTCGACCCGCCATATTGTTCCGCATCCCGACGCGCCTTGTCGCCGCGCTTACGTGCGTTCTCGGCATCCGCCAGCGCGCGCATGAATTTGTCTTTGTAATCATCACGCTCAGCGCGCAGTTGATCGACTTCAAGCGCCTCTTCGCTGATCTCAGCAAAATCTTCGGCAAATTCTTCCGCCTCGGCGGACATGATGTCGTCCAGAAAATCTTCGTTCTTGGGCTCTGCCATCTCTTACCCTCTAGCTCCGGTCGGATATCAACTTGCCGACCAGTTGCGCCGTATAATCCACGATCGGCACGATCCGTCCATAGTTCAAACGCGTGGGTCCAATGACCCCGACCGCACCGATTATCTTTCGATCAGCGTTCATATATGGAGACACCACCAAAGAGGAACCCGAAAGTGAGAAAAGTTTGTTCTCAGAGCCGATAAAAATGCGCACACCCTCGCCATCTTCGGTCAATTCCAGGAATTCCGCGATATCACGTTTACGTTCCAGATCATCAAACAGCGTCCGGATTCGGTCCAGCTCTTCGGCCTGACCCGGATCGCCCAGCAGATTCGCCCGCCCGCGCACGATCAAGCGCTCCGAGTCGCTACCACTGCCCTCCCAGGCTGCGATTCCGCTTTCCACCATCTCGCGGGCCAGATTGTCGATTTCCTGTTTTCGCGCATCAATCTGCGACAACATCTGACGCCGTACCTCGCTCAGCGTCTGCCCCTCGATCAGTGCGTTCAGAAAATTCGCAGCCTCCCGCATCGAACTGGGGGTCTGTCCGGGCGGGGGTGTGAACAGCCGGTTTTCCACGTGCCCGTCCGAAAACACCAAAACCACCAAAGCCCGGTCATGGCCCAACGAGACAAACTCGATATGCTTGATCTCGGCCTCATGTTTGGGCGTCAAAACCAGCGACGCCCCTTGCGTCACATGCGACAAGGCCGACCCCACACGGTCTAGCATTCCACCAACATCGCCTGCGTTAGAGCCTAATGTCTCATCAAGCTTCTGCCGATCAGCTGCGCCCAGATCGCCAACCTCCAGCAATCCATCCACGAACATCCGCAACCCCTGCTGGGTCGGAATCCGTCCGGCGCTGACATGCGGACTGTCCAGAAGACCCAGAAATTCCAGATCCTGCATCACATTGCGCACCGTGGCTGCACTGACTTTTTCCGACAGCGTGCGTGTCAATGTGCGGCTGCCGACGGGCTCACCGCTTTCAAGATAGCTTTCAACGATCAGCCGGAACACCTCGCGCGACCGGTCGTTCATCTCATTCAGAATTTTGCTCGCTTCGCTCATCAGCGGCCCCCTGCTGGATTGTCATTAAATCGCAGGCAAATGAAAGGTCAATCGGGGTTGCATCGTAACGCTGCAGGGCGGTATCCCAAACCCAACAGATAAAGGAATGCCCATGCGACCCTCAGGACGTAATCTAGACGAAATGCGCGCTGTTTCCATCGAGACAGGCTTCACCAAACATGCCGAAGGGTCCTGCCTGATCAAGATGGGCGACACCCATGTGCTGTGTACCGCCACGATCGAAGACCGCGTGCCGCCCTTCATCAAGGGTTCGGGCTTGGGTTGGGTCACTGCCGAATACGGCATGCTGCCCCGCGCAACCAACACGCGGATGCGGCGCGAGGCTGCCAGCGGCAAACAAGGTGGTCGTACCGTGGAGATCCAACGCCTGATCGGTCGTGCCCTGCGCGCGGGCGTGGATCGGGTTGCCTTGGGCGAGCGTCAGATCACCGTCGATTGCGATGTCATTCAGGCCGACGGCGGCACCCGCTGCGCGTCGATCACCGGTGGTTGGGTCGCGCTGCGTCTGGCGGTGAACAAACTTATGAAAGCCGGTGATGTAATCAGCGATCCGCTGGTTGATCCGGTGGCGGCTGTGTCTTGCGGCATCTACGCGGGTCAGCCCGTGCTGGACCTCGACTACCCAGAAGACAGCGAGGCCGGTGTTGATGGCAACTTCATCATGACCGGCTCGGGCAAGCTGATCGAAGTACAGATGAGCGCCGAAGGCTCGGTCTTCAGCCGTGCGCAGATGGATCAACTGATGGACCTGGCTGAGAAAGGCGTTAGCGAACTGGCCGCCGCACAGAAAGCGGCCACCGCATGACCCGCAAGTTTGAGGGCGACCGGCTGCTGGTCGCCACCCACAACAAGGGCAAACTGGAAGAGGTCGCGCACCTGCTGGAACCCTTCGGCGTGACCGTCGTTGGCGCAGATGAGATGAACCTGCCCGAGCCTGAGGAAACCGAGGATACCTTTGTCGGCAATGCCCGGATCAAGGCCCATGCTGCAGCCAAGGCGACCGGCCTGCCTGCCCTGTCGGACGATTCCGGGATCACCATCGACGCGCTGGACGGCGCACCCGGCGTCTATACCGCCGACTGGGCCGAAACCGGCAATGGCCGTGATTTCCTGATGGCGATGACCCGCGCGCATGATGCGCTAGAGGCGAAGAACGCCCCCCATCCCCGCACCGCGCAATTCCGTTGCACGCTGGTTCTGGCCTGGCCCGACGGCCATGACGAAGTGTTCGAGGGTGTGGCCCCAGGTCATCTGACATGGCCGATCCGTGGCAAAGATGGTTTCGGCTATGACCCAATGTTTGTCCCCGATGGCCACGACATTACCTTTGCCGAGATGGACCGCTGGGAAAAGAACAAGATCAGCCATCGCGGCCGCGCGGTGGAGATGTTCGTGAAAGGCTGCTTTGGCGGATGATTGGCGCAACGGAGGCTTTGGCCTGTATGTGCATTGGCCCTTTTGCGAGGCCAAGTGCCCCTATTGCGATTTCAACAGCCATGTTTCCCGTAATATTAATCAAAAACAATGGCTTGAAGCGTATCTGAGTGAGCTGCGCCGCTCTGCGACCGAAACACCTGACCGGGTGCTGAACACGATCTTTTTCGGCGGTGGCACCCCCTCGTTGATGGACCCGGAAACCATTGCTGCCGCGATTGACGAAGCGCGCGCACTCTGGCGTCCCGCCAACGATATGGAAATTACGCTCGAAGCAAACCCTGGTTCGGTCGAGGCCGGGCGCTTCGCCGCCTATCGTGATGCGGGTGTGAACCGTATTTCGATGGGCGTTCAGGCACTGAACGATGATGACCTGCGCCGATTGGGCCGTATCCACACCGTCGCCGAGGCCCGCGCCGCCTTTGACATCGCGCGGACCTGCTTCGATCGCGTCAGCTTTGATCTGATCTATGCCCGCCAGCACCAGACGCTGGAGGATTGGCGGGCTGAGCTGACCGAAGCGCTGTCGATGGCCGTCGATCACCTGTCGCTCTACCAACTGACCATCGAAGAGGGCACCGCCTTTGGCGACCGCTATGCGGTGGGCAAACTGCGCGGCCTGCCCGAAGACGATCACGCCGCCGATATGTATCTGGCCACGCAAGAGATCTGCGAAGCACACGGCCTGCCCGCCTATGAGGTCTCGAACCACGCCCGCCCCGGCACGGAATCGCAGCATAATCTGATCTATTGGCGCTACGGCGACTATGTCGGTATTGGCCCCGGCGCGCATGGGCGGATCACCCTGAACGAACGCAAATTCGCAACCGAGACCTTTCTGTCACCGGCCAAATGGCTGTCAGCAGCCGAGGCCGGACGGGGTGAGAGCATGCGGACCGAACTCAGCCCGCAAGATCAGGCTTTTGAATACCTTATGATGTGTCTCCGGCTATCGGAAGGACTAGATATTGACAGGTATCAGAAACTGGCAGGCTGTGTACTGCCTGAAGATCGCCTTGCTGCGCTGGCCGATCTGGGGATGGTTGCGGTTGATGAAAACCGGCTCCGCGCAACCCCTGACGGACGTGCGGTGCTGAACGCCGTGATCCGGGATCTGTTGGAGTAGATGATGCAGTATCTCTGGGCCGGTCTGGGTTTGCTCTGCGTTGCACTTGCGATGATCGGCATCGCCCTGCCGCTGCTGCCGACTGTCCCGTTTCTACTGCTCGCCGCGTTCTTCTTTGCCCGCTCATCTTCGCGGCTGCATGATTGGTTGCTTGGGCACCGAACCTTCGGGCCCCTGATCATGGATTGGCAAAGCTCGGGCGCAATTCGTCCCGCTGCAAAAAGGGCGGCCACCCTATCGATCGCCGCCGTGTTTGGCCTGTCTGTTGTGATATCGGTGCCCGTCTACGTGCTGATCATCCAGGCCATAACCCTGGGCGGCGTATTGACCTTTATCTGGACCCGCCCTAACGGCTGAGCTTGGCGCAAAGATCGTCAAGCTGATCCAGATTCTCATAAGTCAACACAACCTGCCCCGTCTCAGAACCGGCCTTGTGGTTGATTGTCACCTTCATCGCCAGAATGGCCGAAAGGTCCTTTTCAAGTGCACGGGTGTCGGCGTCCTTCCCAGCATTCAGGTTTCTGGACCGCGGGGCGGGCGCGTCCGGGCCTGCCTGCTGTTTCTTGACCAACGCCTCGGTCGCACGCACCGACAGCCCGGATCGCACCACCTGTTTTGCCAGGTCCGAGGGGTTTTCAGCGGTGATCAACGCGCGGGCATGACCCGCTGACAGTTTGCCTTCGATCACCAGCGTCTGTACATCCATCGGCAACGACAGCAGACGCAGCAGGTTGGCAATGTGGCTGCGGCTTTTACCCAAAGCCTCGGCCAGTTTTTCCTGCGTATGGCCAAAACGATCCATCAGTTGTTTGAACCCGGCCGCCTCTTCCACCGCATTCAGATCTGCGCGCTGAATATTCTCGATGATCGCAACCTCAAGCACTTCGGTATCATCGAATTCACGAACAATCACTGGAATTTCATGTAGTTGCGCCATTTGGGCCGCACGCCAGCGACGTTCGCCCGCGACGATTTCATACTGCCCACCCGCGATACTGCGGACGATCAAAGGCTGAATGATTCCCTTTTCCTTGACCGACGCCGCAAGCTCATCCAACTGCTCTTGCGCAAATCGTCGGCGCGGCTGATCCGGGTTTGCCTGCAGCTTTTCAATCGGAACCTTCAGGTCCGGGCGGCGCGGCTCGGCTGTGATCCGGCCATCCGCTTCGGGGGTCACATCGGCCATCAAGGCCGACAAACCACGGCCCAGCCCTCGGGATTTGCTTTTCTTGACGCTCATAGTTGCCCTCCTCGCGGTCGTTTAGGCAGCGACCTTGTTGTTCTTGTGCATGATCTCTCGGGCCAGATGCCGATAAGCCATGGCACCGAGAGACCCGGAATCATATTGCAGCACAGGCAGCGCATATGATGGCGCTTCGCTCACCCTTACATTCCGGGGTATCTTGGTTTTAAATACCATCTCGCCCAAATTGTCACGTGCATCCTTTTCAACCTGACGGGACAAGTTGTTGCGGTTGTCATACATGGTCAACACAACACCTTCGATTCTGAGGTCCGGATTCGCGGTCTGACGAACCTCTCGAATGGTCAGCATGAGCTGCGACAGACCTTCAAGGGCAAAGAATTCGCTTTGCAACGGCACAAGCACCGAATGCGCCGCAACCATAGCGTTAACGGTCAGCAAGTTCAGCGATGGCGGGCAGTCGATCAGCACGAAATCCAGATCAAAAGCATCAATCGCAGTCTGGCGCAGCGCATCATGCAGCAGGTAGCTGCGTTTTTCGTTCGAAATCAGCTCAATATCCGCTGAGCTAAGGTCGACGGTCGCCGGGACCACGTAAAGATTGTCAATCTCGGTCTCCTGCACCACGGCCTCTAGGGGTGCGTCGTCCAGAATAAGATCATATGTGGTCCAGTCTCGATCCTCGACACCCAAACCTGTCGACGCATTCCCTTGCGGATCTAGATCCACGACAAGGACCTTACAACCTGCCTCTGCCAGTCCTGCAGCAAGGTTAATCGCCGTCGTTGTCTTTCCCACCCCGCCCTTTTGGTTGGCGACCGCGATAATCCGGGGGCCGTCCGGGCGAGACAGATCAATCACGAGTGACTCCTTTGATCTTCAGGATAACAGCTTGAGGTTCGGTTAAACTTGTAATCGGCGTGGCGTCGAAACTCCATTCCTTGCGCGCATCTTCCAGTTCTTTTTTCCAGCTTGCGCCCTTTGGCAACAGAGCAGTGCCACGGGGGCTTAAATGTCGATCACAAAAGGACAAGAGGCTGCGCAGGTCCGCGAGCGCCCGAGCGGAGAGCACGTCGGCAGACAACGGTTCCACACTTTCGATTCGCTTTGAAATGACCTTGCAATTGGCTTCGCATTCACGTGCCACATTGCGCAAAAACGCCGATTTCCGCTGGTCACTCTCGACCAATGTGAACCGCGTATTCGGAGCATTCTCAATCGCCATGATCGCGCAAACCATGCCGGGGAAGCCCCCTCCGCTTCCCAGATCGACCCAATGAGTCGCTGCGTCAGCGCTTCGGAAAACCTGGACAGAATCTTGAATGTGCCGAATCCAGATATCCTTAAGGCTGTTCTTCGAGACCAGATTGATCCTGGGATTCCAGCGCTCTACCAGATCAACATATTTACGCAACCGATCCAATGTTTCACGTGAAACATCCAAGTCACCTGGGACCGCGCTCTGCGCCAGACTCATGCCTTGCGCACTTTCATGTCGCGCCGGAGCTTGGCCAGTACCAAGGTCAAAGCGGCTGGCGTGACCCCTTCTACGCGCCCCGCCTGAGCAATATTGGCTGGTTTCGCCTGAGAAAGTTTCTGCTTCATCTCGGCCGACAGACCATCAAGCGCGAAGTAGTCAAAACCATTTGGAATTACATGGGATTCATCCCGCTTCATGGCTTCGACATCGCGCTGCTGTCGCAGAATATAGTTTGCGTATAACGCATCCCTCTCAATCTGACGGCGCGTCTCGATGTCGGTATCGCTCAGCGTTGGTTCAAGGTTGAATAGATCTTCGAAAGAAACATCTGGAAACGCCAAAACGGCCATTCCATCCCGCCGGTTTCCATCCTGATTGACATGTATGCCTGAGGCTTTGATTTCCTTCGGTGTGTAGGTTCGATCAGTCAGTTTAGATTTCACCGCATTTAACTTATCCACTTTCTTCGAGAAAGCAGCACGACGCGGTTCTCCTACGCACCCCAACTCTATGCCAAGCGGTGTCAGACGTTGATCCGCGTTGTCGGCACGTAAAGAAAGGCGGAATTCGGCACGAGACGTAAACATGCGATAAGGCTCGGCGACTCCGCGTGTTGTGAGATCATCGATCATCACCCCGATATAACTATCCGAACGGGTAAATTGCACCGGTGGCAAGCCTCGCACCTCTCTGGCTGCGTTCAGGCCAGCGACCAAACCCTGCGCGGCGGCCTCTTCATATCCGGTGGTGCCATTTATTTGACCCGCAAGATATAACCCCGGAGCCTCCGGAAGAGACAAAGAAGCGTTCAATGCCCTTGGGTCCACATAGTCATATTCTATTGCGTAACCCGGTTGCAGTATTTCAGCGTGCTCAAGACCTTTGATCGATCTTACATAGTCAACCTGCACATCCTGCGGAAGCGATGTCGAGATGCCATTGGGATACACGGTGTGGTCTTGAATGCCCTCTGGCTCAAGGAATATCTGATGCGAGTCCTTGTCAGCGAATCTCACGATTTTGTCTTCGATCGATGGGCAATAGCGTGGGCCGACGCCATCTATGCGGCCACCATACATAGCCGATTTTGAGAGATTTCGTTGAATGATGTCATGTGTTTGAGCGTTCGTGTGCGTGATACCACACGCAATTTGAGGCGCGACCGTCGCGCGGGACAAAAACGAGAACAGGGACGGCTCCTCATCGCCATCTTGCCGTTCGAGGCAATCCCAGTTGATCGTTCGTCCATCCAGCCGCGGTGGCGTACCGGTTTTGAGACGCGCCATCGGAAGCGAAAACCCATCCAAACGTTGCGCAAGTCTGACGGACGGTCGGTCACCCATCCGCCCCCCAGGTTTGGAGACATCGCCAATATGAATCACACCGCGCAGAAACGTACCCGAGGTCAGGATCGTTGTTGTTGACACGATCTCTGAGCCATCCGCCAGGACAACACCGGTGATGCGATCTCCGTCCATTCGGAAATCAGTCACCTCACCTGTGACAATTGTCAGATTCTGTTGCTTCTGCGTCTCCCGGACCATTGCAGCGCGATACAAGGACCGATCAGCCTGCGCCCGCGGTCCTTGAACTGCTGGGCCCTTGCGACGATTCAGCAAACGAAACTGGATACCAGCCTGGTCTGCCACTCGCCCCATTACTCCATCCAGGGCGTCAATCTCTCTGACAAGGTGACCCTTGCCAAGCCCTCCGATCGCGGGATTACAGGACATTACGCCAAGGTCTTTATCGGAAAGCGTTACCAAAGCAACAGACGCACCCATTCGGGCCGCTGCATGGGCGGCTTCGGCGCCTGCGTGACCTGCACCTATGACGACAACATCAAAATCTGGATGTTTCACGTGAAACACTCCTTACTTACCCAGACAGAAGCTGGCGAAAATCTCGTCCAGAAGTGTCTCAACATCTATTCTGCCTACCAGAGATTCAAGCGCACGGATGGCGGTGCGCAGCTCTTCTGCCGCTATATCATACATATCGGGGCCTGATTCCAGAACCTCCTGTGCGGCTGTCAGTGCCTCACTTGCCCGCAGCATAGCGACCCGGTGCCTTTCTCGTGTTGCGATACCATAGCTAGTAGTTCGACCACTAAGCTCACGCGATATCTTGTCAATTAACTGATCAATACCCTGACCCGTTTTGCCTGAAATTCCAGACGAGGGTTCTTGGCGAAGGTCAGATTTCGGCAGAACATGAATATCACCGGCTTGCATGGCTATGCCCAAGGCCTTCGGCGTATCGGTTAGAAATACACGCAGGTCGGCCGTTTCAGCTCGGTGACGTGCCAATTCAATGCCAAGGTTTTCGACGTGATCCTCGGTTTCCCGCAAACCGGCCGTATCCAGCAGAGTGACCGGCAGGCCAGCCAGATCCATCCGCACTTCTATCACGTCACGCGTGGTGCCCGCGTATTCGGATGTAATCGCCGCCTCGCGACCAGCAAGCGCATTCAACAGTGTGGACTTTCCAGCGTTCGGAAGGCCGACAATCGCCACCTCAAAGCCAGACCGTATGCGTTCAGCGATCTGAACACCGCTGGCTTCACGCGTCAGATCGTTTTTCACACCAGAGATCAGCGTGCGAACCTCAGGTGTAACATCGGTCGGAACTTCCTCGTCCGCGAAATCAATCACGGCCTCAAGCAAAGACGCGGCTCGGATCAGATCACGCCGCCAACCTTCAGCTAGTGTTCCCAACGCCCCAGCCAGTATGGTCTGCGCCTGTTTGCGTTGTGCTTCGGTTTCGGCATCGATCAGATCGGCAAGACCTTCGACTTGCGCCAGATCCATCTTGCCATTCTCCAGCGCACGACGCGTGAACTCTCCGGGCTCGGCCAGACGCAGGTCTTCCATGTCCGACAGGCAACGCAAAACTGCATTGACCGAGGCGGTGCTGCCGTGGATTTGCAACTCGGCCACATCCTCGCCCGTAAAGCTGGCGGGGGCCTGAAAACTCAGCACAAGACCATCATCCAGCCGAGCACCATCAGGCGTGCGGAGCGTGCGCAGATGCATCCCACGCGGCGGAAGGCCACCCCCTGCCAGTGCGTTCGCCGTCTTGTGGGCTTGTGGCCCAGAAAGACGGATGACCGCGACGCCCGCTTTGCCCTGGGCGCTGGCCAGGGCGAATATCGTATCCATGGATAGCCCCCGCGACAGTGCCGGTTCGGCCTCAGGTGTTCATCGAATCGAAGAACTCGCCGTTGGTTTTGGTCTGTTTCAACTTGGACAACAGGAACTCGATCGCGTCAGTCGTGCCCATCGGGTTGAGGATACGGCGCAGAACGAAAGTCTTGGCCAGATCGCCCTTGTCGACCAGCAGGTCCTCTTTCCGGGTGCCGGACTTGAGGATGTCGATGGCCGGGAACACGCGCTTGTCTGCGATCTTACGATCCAGAACAATCTCCGAGTTGCCAGTGCCTTTGAATTCCTCAAAAATCACCTCGTCCATCCGGCTGCCGGTATCGATCAGCGCGGTGGCGATGATGGTCAGCGAGCCACCCTCTTCAATGTTCCGCGCCGCACCAAAGAACCGCTTGGGCCGTTGCAGCGCATTCGCATCCACACCACCGGTCAGAACCTTACCCGAGGATGGGACAACGGTGTTAAACGCCCTACCAAGTCTTGTGATCGAATCGAGAAGAATAACAACATCTCGTTTGTGTTCGACCAAACGCTTAGCTTTTTCGATCACCATCTCCGACACGGCCACATGGCGCGTTGCCGGTTCGTCGAAGGTCGAGGACACAACCTCACCCTTCACCGAACGCTGCATGTCGGTCACCTCTTCTGGGCGTTCGTCGATCAGCAGGACGATCAGGTAGCATTCGGGGTGGTTCTGTTCGATCGAATGCGCGATGTTCTGCAGGATCACGGTTTTACCGGTCCGCGGCGGCGCCACGATCAGCGACCGCTGTCCTTTACCGATGGGCGAGACCAGGTCGATCACACGGGCCGACTTGTCCTTGATGGTCGGGTCCTCGATCTCCATCTTCAGACGTTCATCCGGGTACAGAGGCGTCAGGTTGTCGAACAGGATTTTATGCTTGGCCTTTTCGGGGTCTTCAAAGTTGATCTTGGTGACCTTGGTCAACGCAAAATAACGCTCATTGTCATCCGGCGCTTTGATCTCACCTTCAACCGTGTCTCCGGTACGCAACGAATGCAGGCGGATCATGTCGGGCGAGACATAGATGTCATCCGGACCCGGCAGATAGTTCGCCTCAGGCGAGCGCAGAAAGCCGAAGCCATCCTGCAGAACCTCAAGTACGCCATCGCCGCCGACGGTCCAGCCCTCATCCGCGCGTTCGCGCAGGATCTGGAACATCATCTCGCCCTTCCGCATGGTCGAGGCGTTTTCGATCTCCAGCTCTTCGGCCATCGCCAGAAGGTCTTTGGGGCTTTTGGCTTTCAGATCGGCCAGATTCAGGGATTCAGTTGTCATGATAGATACCTTCACCGCTTGAGTTCGCGGCACGGATTGAAATTTCAGCACGGAAGATACGCCGCCCGGACGGGCGTGTTGAACTCTACATATGTGTCCCGACGGGCGGAGTCAAATGGCGCCTCAGAACTTCACAACGACGGCCAGAACGATGGCAACCATCAAAAGGGTCGGAACCTCGTTCATCATGCGGTATTGCCGCCCAGTGAGCGTATTTCGCCCTTCAAGGAAATCCTTGCGCCGCGCCATCAGCCAATGATGGAACCAGGTCATGGCAATCACCGCCGCACCTTTGATCCAGGGCCAGCTCCAGTCCCAGCCGACAATACCCGGTGTGAAGACCATAATCAGGCCGCAACCCCATGATACGATCATCGCAGGACGCATGATAACGCGCAGCAGCTTTTCTTCCATTTCAAAGAAAATCTGTTCTGCGCCGTCGACGACTTGTGCCTTTTCGACGTGATAGACAAATAGTCTGGGCAAATAGAACAGACCGGCCATCCACGAAATCACGGCCATGATATGCAGTGACTTCACCCACGGGTATATCGTGAAAAGAAGATCGGTCATCGCCGGCTCCGAGCGTTGTTCGGGATCCTCCCTAATAAAAAAATAAGAAAAGAAAAAGGATGATGGTTTTGTAGGGAGCGTAAAATCCGTGGATTACTTTTTTGCCCATGGGTTTTCCCCAGGTGGATGGAATTCCAAAGGCCGGCAATGATTCTGTTGGTGAAAGATATAAATCTATATTTATCAAATACTTGAGTTCTATTAACGTCATCGCGTATGGGGATAACTCTCAGGGTAAATCAGGATATTCCAGTTATCCTGTGTGCCCCAGTTATCCTTACCCAGATTGGATGGCGTTCGAACGACTCGGGGAAGTTTCGCGCCAAAATCCCGGGCTTGCGTGTCAACCGGAAAACCATACAAACCATTCAGGAACACTCAACGATTTACACAGGGGGTTTTCCACATGTCTGTCCCCATACTGCTGGCCTCGGGGTCGTCCATTCGGGCGCAAATGCTGCGCAACGCCGGGGTCCCTTTCGATGTGCAGACCGCGCGCGTGGATGAAGAAACCGCCAAGAGGGCGCTGTCGGCCGAGGGAGCGGCACCGCGCGATATCGCCGATACGCTGGCCGAGATGAAGGCGCGCAAGGTCAGCGACAAGAACCCCGGCGCGATGGTGCTGGGCTGTGATCAGGTGCTGGATTTCGACGGTCAGCTTTTGTCGAAACCGCAAAGCCCCGAGGATGCGCTGGCGCAGCTCAAGGCGATGCGGGGCAAGCGGCATATGCTGTTGTCGGCGGCGGTGATCTATCAGGGGTCCGAGCCGATCTGGCGGCATGTCGGGCAGGTCAGATTGCGCATGCGGATGAGCTCGGACGCTTACCTGCGCGACTATATCGACCGGAACTGGGACAGTATTCGCCACGCGGTCGGCGCGTATAAGCTTGAGGAAGAAGGCGTGCGTTTGTTTGCCACCATTGACGGAGACTATTTTAACGTCTTGGGTATGCCTCTGCTTGAGCTGCTGAATTTTCTGGCCATCAAAGGTGTGATTGATCAATGACCAAGACCCGAATTCCTCTGGCCGGGGTGATCGGACACCCTATTGCGCATTCCAAGTCTCCGACCTTGCATGGGCATTGGCTAAAGTCTTATGGGCTGGCCGGGCATTATATTCCGATGGATGTGGCACCGGCGGATCTGGAACAGGTCCTGCGCACGTTGCCAAAGGCGGGTTTTGTCGGGGCCAATATCACCGTACCGCATAAAGAGGCCGCGCTGAGGTTGGCGGATCACGTCTCGGACCGGGCATCAGTGATTGGCGCAGCGAACACGCTGGTGTTCCGCGAGGATGGATCGATCCATGCGGACAACACCGATGGCTATGGCTTCATGCAAAACCTGCGCGGCGGTGCGCCTGATTGGGTTCCGGGTGACGGCCCTGCGGTTGTGTTCGGAGCTGGTGGCGCTGCGCGCGCGGTGCTGCAGGCTTTGGCCGAAGCAGGTGTGCCAGAAATATTGCTGACCAACCGGACGCGCGCCCGTGCGGAACACTTGAAAGAGGAATTCGGCCAGCGGATCACAGTGGTCGACTGGGTACAGGCCGGGAACGTGATCGAAAACGCTGAACTTGTGGTGAACACAACCTCGTTGGGCATGCAGGGCCAGCCGGAACTGCGCGTGCCTTTGGACGGGCTGCAACCGGGCGCAGTTGTCACCGATCTGGTCTACGCGCCGTTAAGAACCCGGCTGCTGCAAACGGCGGAAGAGGCCGGATGCACCACGGTCGATGGCCTCGGTATGTTGCTGCATCAAGCGGTGCCCGGTTTTGAGCGCTGGTTTGGTATTCGTCCCGAGGTGGATGATCACCTACGCGCGGCAGTCCTGGCATGAGTTTCGCGCTGGGTCTGACCGGTTCGATCGGGATGGGCAAAAGCACCACGGCGCAGCTGTTCGCAGTCGAAGGCTGCGCTGTCTGGGATGCGGATGCGGCGGTGCATCGGCTGTATGCGCCCGACGGCGCAGCGGTTGCGCCGATGCGAGAGGTTTTCCCCGACGCAATAATTGAAGGTGCAGTCAGTCGCGACGCGCTGAAGCGGATCATTGCTGCGGACGCCTCGGCACTGAAACGGATTGAGGCGATTGTGCATCCGCTTGTTGCTGCGGATCGGGCGGCCTTTCGGGCCAGTTCTGATGCCGATATTCTGGTTTTTGATATTCCGCTGCTGTTCGAAACCGGAGGTGACGCAGCAATGGATGCTGTCGCATGTGTTTCGATCCCGGCGGACGAACAAAAACGCCGGGTGATGGAACGCGGTACTATGACCGAGGCGCAGTTCGAACAGATCCGCGCCAAGCAGATGCCGAATGACGAGAAATGTGCGCGGTCGGATTTTGTGATCGTGACAGATACGCTGGACCACGCCCGCGCGCAGGTGCAGGATGTGGTCAGGCAGATACGGGCGGGGATCGCAGATGCGTGAGATTGTACTGGACACCGAAACTACGGGCTTTGACCCCGAGACCGGCGACCGCATTGTCGAGATCGGCGCGGTCGAGCTGTGGAACCATGTGGCCACGGGCGAGACTTATCACGTCTACATAAACCCCGAACGCGGGATGCCGGATGAGGCGTTCGGCGTGCATGGCATCGGCCCCGACCTGCTGGAAAACCCGCGCCCGCCGGAAAAGGGCGAGGTGACGCTGAAGGACAAACCTGTCTTTGCCAAAGTCGGTCAGGGGTTTCGGGACTTTGTCGGTGACGCCAAGCTGGTGATCCACAACGCCTCGTTCGATATGAAGTTCCTGAATGCGGAACTCAAATGGATGGGTGCGTCGCTGATCCCAATGGATCAGGCCATCGATACACTGGCCATCGCGCGCAAACGGTTTCCAGGCTCGCCCGCCTCGCTGGATGCGCTCTGTCGGCGGTTTGGTATCGACAACTCGAACCGTGTGCTGCATGGCGCTCTGCTCGACTCGGAAATTCTGGCTGAGGTATATTTGGAACTGATTGGTGGACGGCAGCCGGATTTCGGCTTGTCCACCGCCACTTCGAATGCTGCGGGTGGGGCCGATGCATGGCGGCCCACTGCGCGCCCGACCGCTTTGCCATCCCGGATCACCGAGGATGAACGCGCCGCGCATGAGGAATTTGTCGAAAAACTGGGCGATAACGCCCTGTGGACCCGCGCCTGACCCAAGCCATGGCGCGGGTCAGGATGTTTAGGCGTCGGTCTGCTGCGCCTGTGCCGCGGCCTGACGGCGCGCCAGTTCATTGCGATACAGGGCGACAAAATCAATGTTGTCCAAATTGACCGGCGGATAACCCCCGTCGCGGGTGATGTCGCTGACGATGCGGCGCAGGAACGGGAACAGCATCCGTGGGCATTCGATCATCAGGAACGGGTGCAGCTGATCCTCGGGCACGCCTTCGACGTGGAACAGACCGCAATAGTCAAGCTCGCACAGGAACAGAACGTCCTCCATGCCTTTCGCCTTCGAGGTCAGTTTCAGCTTGATGGAAACCTCAAACTGGTGGTCCGCCGGGCGTTTTTTGGCGTCCAGATTGACCTGAACCGAAATCTCGGGCTGTACATCGCCCGAGACGCCTTTCTGCGCCATCACGTTTTCAAAGGACATGTCGCGAATGAACTGTCCCAGAACACGCATCTGGATTTGCGGGGCGGCCTGAGCCGCGGTGTTTTCTGTGGCGTCTTCGTCGGCCATCGATCTACTCCGAAACTAAAATTCGCCACTGCTTAACAAGTTGGGCCGGGTAGCTCAATGCTGGTGGGGGCCTTCCACCCATTTCGAGGGCTTTGCAGGGTCCTGACGGGGTCGCACCTCGGTAAACTCTCCGTCAATCACATCGTCTTGTTCAAACGGGTTCGCGCCGGATCGGAACTGAGCGCCGGTGCCCATCTGGAAATGGGTGATAGTGGCCTTGGACCTGAGATAGCGGAATACCGCCACGCGGATCCCCGGAACAAGCAGAGCAAAACCAACCGCATCGGTGAAAAACCCCGGAGTCAGCAACAAAACGCCCGACAGCAGGATCATCGCCCCATGGGCCAAAGGTTCAGTCGGATCGTCCAATTCGGCAAAGGACCGCTGCAGATTGGCCAGCGCCATGCGGCCTTGTGTCCGCACCAGAACAGTGCCCAGCACCGCTGTCAGAACCACAATCGCAAGCGTTGGCCACAGGCCGATCAGGCCGCCAACCTGAATGAACAGGGCGATCTCGATGATCGGAACCAATAAAAAAGCCAGGAACAAGTACATTTGCGGTATCCTTTAGCATGTGCCGGGCTGTGGACTTGGCCCCGACAGTCACCTACATAGTGGCAGAGGGCTGCGTATACAAAGCCCGGGTTCTGAAATGAGGACGAAATGAACTCACCCCTGATCCAGCTTCTGGTGCTGGCCGGAATTGCCGTTTTCCTGATCCTGCGTTTGAAAAGCGTTCTGGGGACGCGGGAAGGTTTTGAGAAACCGCCTGTTCAGCAGCAACCTGATACCAATGGTGCGCGTCGCGACTTTGAGGTGATTGAAGGCGGGCCGGATCATGACATCACCGACCATGTGGCGGAAGACAGCGAACAGGCGCAGACCCTGACCGCAATGAAACGGATTGAGCCCAGCTTCTCGGTCAGCGAATTCGTGCAGGGCGCACGCGGCGCATACGAGATGATCGTGATGGGGTTCGAAAAGGGCAATCTGGATGAGATTCAGCCTTTCCTGTCCGAAGAGGTTTTCGACACCTTCGTATCCGTGGTTGCCGATCGCGAAGACAAGGGATTGACCATCGAGGCCGAGTTTATCGGCGTGCGCGAGACCACGCTGGCCGATGCGAAATTCGACAAGGACACCAATGAGGCCGAAATCACCATGCGCTTTGTGGGTGAGCTGACCTCGGTCGTGCGCGATCGCGGTGGCGACATCATCGAAGGCAACCCCAACACCGTGAAACGTCAAAAGGACAGCTGGACCTTTGCCCGTGTGATGGGCTCGGACGATCCGAACTGGCTGCTTGTTGCCACGGACGCATGATTGCCGCGCTTCGGTCGCTTGTTCTGGTGGGCCTCATGACCACCTCGGCCAGCGCCGAGGCGACGCGGTCGATCCTGTCCTTCGATGACCTTGATGGCTGGGCCGCCGATGATCACGGGGCGGCCCTGTCGGTTTTCCTGAACACATGCGGCGATTTGGATGATCCGGACTGGCAGGCGCTGTGCGGCGTGGCGCAGACCTATGAGCCCGACGCCGCGCGGGCCTTTTTTGAATTGTTCTTTCGTCCTGTTCTGGTGGAAGACGGTGACGACGCCCTGTTCACCGGCTATTTCGAGCCCGAACTGGACGGGTCGAAAACGCGCACGGACAAATACCGCTATCCGCTGTATCGCATGCCGCCCGAGGCGCGCGGCGCGGACCAATGGCTCAGCCGTCGCGATCTGCTGACCGGCGATGTGATGTCGGGTCGAGGGCTTGAGATCGCGTGGGTCGATGACCCGGTTGAGCTGTTCTTTCTGCAAATTCAGGGCTCGGGCCGGATACGCCTGCCGGACGGCAGTGCGATGCGGGTCGGCTATGGTGGCGCGAATGGGCACCCCTACCGCTCAATCGGGGCCGAGCTGGTCCGACGTGGTGCGCTGGGCGCCCATCAAGTCAGCGCCCAGATGATCCGCGCCTGGGTGCGCAAAAACCCCGAAGCCGGGGCGGAGCTGCTGTTTCACAACCCATCTTATGTGTTCTTCCGCGAAGTCACGCGCGTTGCGCCCGAGTTTGGACCGCTGGGCGCGATGAACCGTTCGGTCACCGCCATGCGCAGTATTGCCGCTGACCCGGCCTATACGCCGCTGGGCGCGCCGGTCTGGGTTGAGAAGGACGGCAAAAACCCCTTGCGACGCTTGATGATCGCACAGGATACCGGGTCGGCCATCAAGGGCGCGCAGCGGGCCGATATCTTCTTTGGCACCGGCGATGACGCCGGTCAGGCTGCGGGCCGTTTGAAAGACCCCGGCCGGATGGTGCTGCTGCTGCCGATCCAGCGGGCCTATGCCCTGCTGCCGGATGAGTTCTGATGACACGGCGCAAACTGACCTCGGATGAGATCGAGCTGTGGCGCAAGGTCGCCAAACAGGCCGAAAGATTGCACCCCGAACTGCCGCAGACCGTGCACCCGACCACTCTACCCAAGCCGAAGCCGACTAAGACGCCCAAGCCGCGAATTGATGCGTTTGAGCTGGGCCAGACCGCGCCGTCGAAACCTGCGCGGCACAGTCTGAAACCCTCGGTGACCGAAGGGCTGCGCGCCGCGCCCGTGCAGATGGACACCAAAGCTTTTGGCCGCATGAAGCGCGGCAAGCTGAAGCCCGAGGGCAAGCTGGACCTGCACGGGATGCGGATGGCTACGGCTCATCCGGCGCTGATCCGGTTTGTCCTGACCGCGCAGGCGCAGGGAAAGCGGCTGGTGCTGGTGGTCACGGGCAAGGGCAAAGACCGTGATGAACCCGGCCCGATCCCGACGCCGCGCGGTGTGCTGCGAAATCAGGTGCCGCATTGGTTGTCGATTCCGCCGCTGGCGCAGGCGGTGCTGCAGGTTACCCCGGCCCATATCAGCCACGGGGGCGACGGGGCCTATTACGTCTATCTCAGGCGTGTACGCTGAGGGGCTAGGGTGACGTCACCCGGGCCTGCCCGGTTTCGGTCAGAACGATCTCGGTCGCACCGGTTGGATTTCGAACGCTCGCAGGCGCTATGACATCAAATCCGCGTTGCTCGGTTCCGAAAGTGTTACTGACCCGCCGGGCTGACCCGATGATGGCAAGCAAAGCCGGAGAGGTCGCAGCGATGAAGTGCGAAGATTCCGCATCGCTGTTGAACGCTGTCGTGTCGATGATATTGATCTTATACTCGGACAACGCTTCGGCCGAACTGATATTGCCCAGCCGCTCGCCCCTTGTCGTGCCCCGCAAACGCGCCGAAATGTTTAGCAATTTGTCTTTCTGCGAAACCATCACGATGAACGGATCCGGTGGTGTTTTGATGGTATCCATTTGCGAGCGGAACAGGTCGATATCCAGATCGGGTGCAATCAGAATAACGCCCTCAAGATTGCGGTTTGACCAACCGGGTTCGCGCAATTCGGCCTGTCGCATCATTTCCATTGTCAAAGCGGTGCCCATCGAATGTGCGACCAGAAGAACGCGCCGAACCCCCATGGATTTCAGTTGGCGAATGGTCTGCTCTAACCCGTCGCGGGCAAACAACATGCTGTCCAGATCATAGGCGTAGCCATAGCCCGTTGCCTGGCTGGGCCAGGAATAGACCATCGTGGCGCCGGGAATTTCAAGGTCGTGGCGCAGCTGCGCGGCACGAAAGGCGGTTTCCGATTGTGTCGTGTTGTAGCCATGGACAAAGATTGACACCTCATCCACGCCGCGCAGTCTGGATTTCAGGTCCGTGGGACCCTGCAGTTCTTCCACCCCGGCCATGACGAACTGCTTGTTGGGGTTGGGGTTGGCATATGAAAAATCCAGTGTTCCCGGCGTATGGCTTGGCGGGATCGAGACGGTCATCTCAAGGAACTGCAACTTGTCAGCCCGCCGAAACCCGTAAGAGCCATCGGGCTCGCGTGCGCGGGTTGTCGTGGCATAGATGGTTTCCGGCGTGCCGACGTTCAGCGCTGAAGGCACGACTTCCGAAATGGTGCGATCAACACATGCGGTCAGAGTCACCGCGACGGATGCAATCAAGATGTAACGAAGCACAAGGCGGCCCTCAGCTAGATTGTGCCCAATGCTAATAAATCCTGACCCGACGTCCAGCGGCGCAGGGTCGCAACAGCGGCAAAAACCGGCCTGTCCGTGTTACAGAACGTAACGGCTGAGATCGGTGGATTTGGTCAACTCGCCCAGATTATCCTCGACAAACTGCGCATTCACGGTGATCTCGGCCCCGGCCTGATCGGGCGCGGTGAACGAGAGTTCCTCGAAAACGCGCTCCATCACTGTATATAGCCGCCGCGCGCCGATGTTTTCGACACTCTGGTTCACATCCGCCGCGATCTTGGCCAGCGCGGCAATGCCGTCATCGGTAAAGCTGACGGTAACCTCTTCGGTGCCCATCAGCGCGGTGTATTGGCGGGTCAGAGCGTTGTCGGTTTCGGTCAGGATGCGCACGAAATCTTCTTCGGTGAGCGCGCGCAGTTCCACGCGGATCGGCAGACGTCCCTGCAATTCCGGCAACAGGTCCGAGGGTTTGGCGATGTGGAACGCACCAGAGGCGATGAACAGGATATGGTCGGTTTTCACCGGGCCGTGCTTCGTGGAAACGGTGGTGCCTTCGATCAGGGGCAGCAGGTCGCGCTGCACCCCTTCCCGGCTGACATCGCCGCCGCGCGCTTCTGCGCGGGCGCAGACTTTGTCGATCTCGTCGAGAAACACGATGCCGTTCTGTTCCACCGACTCCAAGGCCACGCGGTTGACGGTTTCATCATCCAGCAGCTTGTCGGCCTCTTCCCCGATCAGTGCGTCATAGCTGTCGGCGACGGTCATGCGTTTCTTGACGGTGCGCCCGCCAAAGGCCTTGCCGAAGATATCGCCCAGATTCATCATCCCCATCTGCCCGCCGGGCTGGCCGGGAATGTCGAACATCGGCATCGGGTTTGAGCTGTCGGACAGTTCCAGTTCGATTTCGGTATCGTCCAGTTCCCCAGCTTTCAGCTTTTTGCGGAACATCTCGCGCGTGGCTTCGCGGGCGTCCGTTCCCGCGATGGCTTCGATCACGCGATCCTCGGCGGCCTGATAGGCGCGGGCCTTTACATCCTCGCGCATGTATTCACGGGTCTGGAGGATCGCCGCATCTGCCAGATCGCGCACAATCTGTTCGACGTCGCGGCCCACGTAACCAACCTCGGTGAACTTGGTGGCCTCGACCTTGATGAAGGGCGCGCGGGCGAGTTTCGCTAAGCGGCGGCTGATCTCGGTTTTGCCGACGCCGGTGGGGCCGATCATCAGGATGTTCTTGGGATAAACCTCGTCCCGGATATCATCCGCCAACTGCTTGCGCCGCCAGCGGTTGCGCAGCGCCACGGCCACGGCGCGTTTGGCATCCTTCTGCCCGATGATAAAACGATCCAGTTCCGAGACAATCTCGCGCGGGGTCAGGTCGGTCACGGGGGCAGTCCTTTCGATCAGCGGTTTGGCTTACGTAGTCACCGCACAGGCGAAAACAACATCGGCGGCGTTGCTTAGCAATGCCCTTTCCGCTTTGCAAATGCTTTCCTTAGGTGTTCGGCGCGCCCTCTGATACAGTGATTTCAAGGTGTTGAGGGTCCGGAGCGCGCAGATGACGAAAATTGCCAAGATCACCCTGCTGTTTGTGGTGTTTGTGGACCTGATCGGACAGGGGCTTGTCTTTCCCATCATCAACTCTTTGATCATGGAGACGAAATCGGGCTTCCTGCCGGAAAATACACCCATGGGACGGCGGCATTTCTATTACGGGCTGGTGATCGGATGCTTCTTCTTGTCGTGGTTTCTGGGGGTGGTCTATGTGTCCAAGGTCTCGGATTCCATCGGGCGCAAGAATGCCCTGCTGATCTGTCTGGGCGGGGCGCTGGTGGGCTATGCGCTGACCATCGCCGCGCTTTACATGAACAGCCTGCTGATGCTGATCATCGGGCGCTCGATCACCGGATTCACCGCTGGCAACCAGCCCATCGCGCAGGCGGCGATGATCGATGGCAGCACCGATGCGGCCGACCGGGACCGCAACATGGGTTATATCGTCACCGGCGTCAGCTTTGGTCTGGTCGGAGGGCCCATCATCGGGGCAGTCCTGTCCGACTCGGCCTTGCTTGGCAGCGCGGCGACGCTGAAAACCCCGTTCTACGGTGCCTTTGTTCTGGTCCTGATCGCCATTTTCATGGTGGCCACATTCTTCAAGGATACACGGACCGAGCGGGCACCCTTTGTTTTCCGCCCCCGCGACATCACCGACAGTCTGATCGCAGTGCGCGGCCATCCGATGGTTTTGAAAATCCTGCCGGTCTATTCATTGTTCATGATCGCCAATGTCACCTTTTATGTGTTCGTCGATAACTTCCTTACCAGCAAATTCGGCTACGGGGTGATCGGCGGCAGCGTCGCGATGGTTGTCATCGGCTTTGCGCTTGCGTTCTCCAGCACCTTCCTTGTGAAACCCGCGCAAGAAAGGTTCAGCAAGCATCAGATCATCTATACCGCGCTGATCGTGATGGTGATCTGCGGCGTGGCGTTTGCCTTCATTCCAAACAGGATTCTGATCTATGTCCCCGTGTTCCTGTTCTATTTTCTGTTCGGCGTGGCCTATCCGACGATGCTGGGCCTGTTTTCATCCGCCGTCAGCGAAGCCGATCAAGGTTGGGTCATGGGGGTGACCACGGCTGTCTTCTGTCTGGCCGGAGGTATCATGTCCCTGATCGGCGGTGGACTGATGAGCATCGATATCCGCGTGCCCTACTACATCGTGATCATTGCCGCGATATTCGGCCTGATCGGCATGCACCGGCGCTGGAAGGGTAAAGAAATCAAGGCGTTGTTAGCTTGATGTCGTTTGCGTTTTATTTGAATCGAAATACGCTGCCTCTCCCTTCGGTCGAACGCGCATTTCGATGTATTTTCCTCGGCTAAACGCAGAACGTCTTAGATCGTCTCAACCGTCAGATTGCCGTTGGTATAGACACAAATATCGGCGGCAATTGCCATAGCCTCACGCGCAACCGTTTCGGCTGGTTTGTCGCTATCCATCATCGCGCGCGCGGCGGCCAACGCAAAGTTGCCACCCGATCCGATGGCGGCCACGTTATGCTCGGGCTCCAGCACGTCCCCTGCCCCGGTGATCACCAGCAGGTCCTTGCCGTCGGTGACGATCAGCATCGCCTCAAGCTTTTGCAGATACTTGTCCGTGCGCCAGTCCTTGGCCAGCTCGACCGAGGCGCGGGCCAGTTGGCCCGGCGTCGCTTCAAGCTTGGCTTCCAGTCGTTCCAGCAGCGTGAAGGCATCCGCTGTGGATCCGGCGAACCCGGCGACCACCTCAAACCCGCCCGGAGAAAGGCGGCGGACCTTGCGGGCGGTGCCCTTGATCACGGTCTGGCCCAAGCTGACCTGCCCGTCCCCGGCTATCACCACCTTGCCGTCTTTCTTGACGCCAATGATCGTTGTGCCGTGCCAACCGGGAAAATCGCTCTCTGCCATTGAAGCCTCCGTTTTCTCTGGCGTTCTATATGGGCCGAGGGCGTGGGCGGTGCAACCGTTCTTAAACTGCCTAAAAGATATGCAACAGACGCAGACCGGGGCTGTCGAGTCAGCATTTGTGGGACTCGGGGCTTAGGTCTAAACGGTCCTCACAACCGACAACGGGTCGGCTGTTTCTGTTTGAAGGAACGCGCACATGGCTAACGCAATCGCAAAAACCCACGCGCCGCTCGGAGCAGTCACCATTCTGCACGTAGTGGACGCAATCCTCCATCGCTTTGAAAGCGTTGTCGAATGGCATCTGTCGCGGAAAACCCGCAAAGAGTTGTCTCTTTTGACCGACGCCCAACTGGACGACATCGGTCTGAGCCGCGGCGATATCGCCAAGTTCTAAGCTCGACTTACTGATCAAAGCAAGATGGCCGTCTGATCCTCAGGCGGCTTTTCTTTTTGGGACAAGGCAAAAGCCCACGAAAAAAGGCGCCCCGAACGAGGCGCCCTTTTCCCAGATTCTGAAGCGGGATCAGATCGACTCGTCAATCCAGCTTTGCAGCGCCGCTTTGGGGGCCGCGCCTGCGCGGTTCGACACAACCTGACCGTCCTTGAAGATGAACAGCGCCGGAATGCCGCGCACGCCCATGGCTGCGGCCGAGTTCGGGTTGCTGTCCACGTCCACCTTGGCGATTTTCACCTTGCCGCCGTATTCATTGGCCAGTTCTTCCAGCGCGGGGCCGATCTGTTTACAGGGCCCGCACCACTCGGCCCAGAAATCCACAACAACGGGAACGTCCGAGTTCTTGACCTCGGCATCAAAGGTATCGTCGGTAACGGCAACGGTCGACATATTCTGTCTCCTGAATGGGGAATGCTTGGGCACAGAACCTAGGTGCCGCATCGTGGGAGGTCAAGATATCGGGTGGGTGGTCAGGCTATCTGTCACAAGATCGTGTGGCAGCCACATCAACTGTGCCGTGCGCGTCCAGAGGATTGCCGTTCGGATTTGATGATCAGGATAGATCTGCGCCAGTGCGTGCGCATAGGCTCCCATCTGCCGCAGCAACCCGACTGGGCAGGTTTCAGGTGTGTCTGGGACGGTGGCATTTGACTTGAAATCAATCACATGCACCTCGGTATCTGTGACGATCAGCCGGTCGATGGCGCCGTGCATCCGGGTGCCGTTCAGATCGGCAGAGACGGGGACCTCGGCCAGCGCCTCGGGGGCAAAAATCGGCTTCAGGTGATCTGCGGTCAGCACCGCTTCGGCCTCGTGCAGCAGCTCTTGCCTGTCGGGGTCGTGCATATCTGGCAGCAAACGGGCGCATAGCTGGGGCCATCGGTCCCTGCTGGTGGCGGGCAAATGTTCCAGCAGCAGATGCAGCCGGGTGCCGCGCAGTTTGGCGGCTTCTTCATCCTGCCCGGCATCCCCCGGCAGCGCCTTGGCCCCGCCCAGATCCGATGGGCTGATGATGTCCGCCGGCGCGGGCGGTTCCTTTGCCGTCTGCCGAAACATCTCAGGCAGGTCCTGTTGCCGCGACGTGTCCGCGTGGTGGTCGATCAAGGGCAGCGCATCCCAATCGCCATGCGCCAGCCGCTGCGTCTGCGTTCCGGGCAATTGCGTCGCCCCGGCGCGGGCCATTGCGGCCTCGACCATCTGGTACCAACTGGTTCCATCGCGGCCCAAATCGCCCGCCGCAGCCACGATCAACCACTTTTCAGCCCGTGTTAGAGCCACATAGAGCAGCCTCAACCGCTCATTCTCTTCCCGCTTGCGCGCCTCGTCCCGTGCGGTGGCGACCAGCGCGGGCGATGCGTCGGCGGGCACTTTCCACAGCGGAGTCTCTCCGGCCATCATGATCTCAGCATCGCGCGGAGGCTGCCGTTTGCCCGTATCCGGCAGGATCACAATCGGCGCTTCCAAGCCCTTGGAGCCATGCACCGTCATCACCCGGATCATGTTGCCGACACCGCTCATCTGCCGCTTGATTTCCAGATCGTCGGTCTGCATCCAGACCAGAAATCCGGTCAGGCTGGGTATATCGGTGCGTTCATAGGCCAGCGCCTGCGACAGCAGCGCGTTGATCCCGTCCTCGGCCTCGGCCCCCAGCCGGCCCAGCAGCTTCCGCCGCCCGTCATGCCGCGTCAGGATGCGCTCGATCAGGTCGTAGGGACGCAAAAAGTCAGTTTGCCCGCGCAGGTCATTGAGAGTTTCAAGCGTCTCGGGGAAGTCTTCAGCACGCTTGCGCAACGCGGCCCACAAAAAGCTCTCGTCGCGCCGATGCGCCAGATCGAACAGCTGCTGTTCCGACCAGCCGAACAGAGGCGATTTCAACACCGTTGCCAGCGACAGGTTGTCTTCGGGCGTGGCCAGAAAATTCAGCAACGCGGCGAGGTCCTTGACCGCAAGTTCAGCACCCACCTTCAGACGGTCCGCGCCTGCGATGGTCAGATCCGCAGCCTTGCAGGCACGAATGATCTCGGCGAACAGGTCCGAGCGGCGCTGGACGAGGATCAGAAAATCCCCCGGCTGCACCTTGCGCCGCACAAAGCTGCCGGGCGCGTCGCTGTCTTCGGGGATGGTCTCGCCGCGTGCGATCATGTCCTTGATCGACCGCGCCACCTGCTCGGCCAGAACAACGGTATGGTGCCGCGCGCCGGGCCGGTCGACGGGGTCGGTCCAGTCGCCTTCGTCGTCTTCTTCGACCTTCTCGACCACGGGCCAAAGATCGACGCGACCGGGAAGATCAGCTTTAAACGCGCGGTGCAACGCGTCCTTGTGAAACCCGGCCTCAGTGCGGTTTTCAAACAGAATATCAACCAATCCAAGGATCGCGCTGGAGGATCGGAACGAATATTCCAACGTCGAATCCCACAGATTAGAGCCTGATTCCTGCAGTTTCCGTCCGAACTCAACCTGCATCCGATCAAAGGCTTGCGGGTCAGCGCCCTGGAAGGAATAGATCGACTGTTTCTTGTCACCGACCACAAAGATCGTGCGCTCAACCCCGGACCGGGCCCCTTCCCCGCTGGTGAACTCCTGCGCCAGTTTCTCGATCACGTCCCATTGGTCCGGGCTGGTATCTTGCGCTTCGTCCACCAGAATATGATCGATGCCACCGTCGAGCCGATACAGAACCCATTCCGCGACCGCGGGGTCGTTCAGAACCTGCCGCGCGCGCAGGATCAGATCGTCGAAATCGAGCCAGCCGCGCAGTTGCTTGCGGCGTTCGTATTCCGGTAGGAAAGCAGCAGCAAAGCGATGTAATACATGGGTTTTTCGGGCCGCCACCAGTGCGAGCCGCTGTTCCCGTGCCGCCTCGACCCGCAGCATCAGCGCCTCAAGCTGTGGCATCCGGTCGGCCAGCGCACCCTCGCGCAGCGCTTTGGTGGGAAAGCTGTTGATTTTGGCAGTGAAGGGTTCCTTTGCGGATTTGCCGGTCAAAAGAACGCCTTCCAACAGCGGCAAATTCCCGAGCGTTGGTTCGGTGAAACCCGCCAGCTTGACCGCGGCTTTGGCATTGTTGCCGCCGCTATCGGTCAGCGGGGGCATCAGGGACTGGATCAGTTCAACCTCTCCGCCCATGTAAACGAGGTCCAGTAGGGTCTCTTCGTCGAAATCTGATGGCAGATCAAAGCGTCGCAGCAGGTCGGGCCAAGCAAGCGGATGCGCAAATTGGCTGCGTTTCTGCGCGATGGCGGCGGTCAGCTTGTCAAAACCCGTATCGGTGACAAACCGGGCCACGTCCTCGATCAGCGCAGCCTGCGGGCCCTCGGCAAAATCCTCAACAATCTCTTCGCGCAACAGGGCGGCGGCGCGGTCCTCCATCTCGACAAATTGAGGGCTGACCCCGGCCTCCAGCGGAAACCGCCGCAGCAGTGAGGCGCAGAACGAGTGGATCGTCTGGATTTTCAGCCCGCCCGGCGTCTCGATGGCGCGGGCGAACAGGGTGCGGGCCTGCGCCAACCGGTCGCCGCTGATCGCACCTTCAACACCCAGATCAGTGAGTTGTGCCAGCAGCAGCGTGTCGCCCAGCATCGCCCATTCGCCCAGTCGTTTGAACAACCGGTTCTGCATCTCGCTGGCGGCGGCCTTGGTGTAGGTCAGGCACAGGATATGTTGCGGCTGCACCCCGTCCAGCAGCAGCCGCGCCACGCGGTCGGTCAGAACGCGCGTCTTTCCCGAACCCGCATTTGCCGCCAGCCATGTCGAGGCATCCGGGCGCGCGGCTTGCACCTGGCGTTCGGTGGCATCATTGCGCGCGCTCATCTCAGGTCCTCTGGCTTGGTCTCGGTGGACCGGTCCCATTCACCGAACCGGGCGAGATGATCGTAGTCGCCGATATCGGTGTCTTTGTGCAGCATTCGGCGCGAGGAAAAGCCCTGATCAGACTCTAAATAGGCCGAAATGAGCTGTTTGAGGTCGGCCAGAACCTTGTCAGCCGGCTCTTTCTCCAGCGGCGCGTCGACCTCTTTATAGGTGCCGCCCATGCCGATGAAGACGGCCTGCGCCACGGGCAGCGGATCGAACCCCTCGATCCCGCCCTGTTCGGCAATCGCGGCTTCGATCAGAAGCTGTTTGTCAAACTTGGCCTGTTGGCTCTCGGTCGGCGGCACGCCGGTTTTGTAGTCGATGATCCGCATCGCGCCGCGGCTGTTCAGATCGATCCGGTCGGCGCGTCCTGCGATGGTGAAATCCAACGGCTCCAGCGCCAGATTCATGGCGACCTCAAAGGCCACAGGCCCACCGTCACCGCGACGCTGGATTTCGGCGGATAGAAAACTGTCAGTGATCCGGTCCAGCCGCGCCAGCCACAGTTTTTGCGCCGTGGGCCACGCGACTTGCTCGCTCAGCAACGCTTCGGCACGTTTCAGGAAATTCTCGCGGGTCAGCAGGGCCGGGTCCAGCACGCTGTCGCGGACGAATTGTTCCAGAACCTCGTGGATCACGATCCCGCGCAGCAGGGCGTCGGGCGCGCGGACCAGCGGGTCCAGCGGTTTCAGGCGCAGAACGTGGCGGGCGTAGATGGCATAAGGGTCGCGGATCAGGCGCTTGATTTCGGTGACCGACAGACGCCGGGGTCGGGCAGCAACCGGGGGCCGGGGTGAAGGGCGATGCGCGGCGTTGATCCGGGGGGCTTGTTCCAGTGCTTCGGCCCAGCCCAGCCATTGCCGCCCCCGTGCGCGCATCGCGGCCAAAGCATCCGCGCCGCCTTGTTCGGATAGGCCCTGCAACAGGTTGGTCATCCGGTTCAGCCAGCGCGACGGCACGGTTTCCGCGTCGTCTGAGCGGGTGGCGCGCGACAAAACCACCTCGGGCGCGCCGACCGCCTGCTGAAAATCATGAGCGGACAGGCCGATGCGGCGTTCGGGCAGCAACAACCCGGCGGCGTTGCGCATCTGCCGGTTCAGCCACGGGTCGGGCGCCGGGGCCTCGGGCCAGCTGCCCTCGTTCAGCCCGCCGAGGATCAGCAGATCGGCCCCCTGAACCCGCGCTTCGAGCGTGCCCCAGATCATCAGATGCGGATGTGGGGCGTCGCGGTCGCGCACTTCCTCTCCGGCAAGTAGCGCGCCTAGAAGGTCGGCGAAATCATGTGCGGTCATTGCTCCGCCGTGCTGCGCCTCGGCTTCCAGCGTGGTCATGACCGTCAGCGCTTTTTGACCGGCGTTCTTGTCCCAAAGCGTGCCGGGTGCGTCCGTTGACCCGGCAGAAATTGCTTCGGCCAGCCCTCGCAGCCGTGCCACCCAATCGGCCAGCGGGCGCTCAACCGGGCTGTATTGATCGCAGAAGGATTGGATCACCCAGCGAGTCCAATCGTCGGGTGCTTCGGCGCGGATGGCAAAGGCGGTCAGGCTGGCGCTGTCGGGGAAGGGCGGGCCGTGGCGACGCAGGTCAAGCTCAAGATCGCGGGTGTGCAGCAGGTGCGCGCCGCGCTCTGCGCCATCGTGGCAGAGCGGGTGTTTGAGCAGGGTCAGCAGCGCCTCACCATCCAGACGGTGGGCAAACAGCCCCGCCACATGGCGCAGGAACCGGCCCGGTGGTGACAGTTGAAGCGGCAGGCCCGCGCTGTCATCGGGCAGGATGTTCCAGCGATCCAGCGCGGCGCTGACCTGACGGGTCAGCATCCGGTCGGGGGTGATCAACGCGGCGGTCTGACCGATCTCGGCCGCCTGACGCAGACGCAGCGCAATCGCCAAAGCCTCGGCCCGGGGTGAGGCGGCCTCGATCAGCGTCACGTCCTGCGTTGCGCCCTGCAGGTCGGTCAGGGACGGCCCCTCGGCCATCCACGCATCGGTGACCGGGGCAGGGCGCAAGGCAAGTGAAATCAATTTGTTACGTGCGGGTGAGGGCGGCTGCACCTTGACCCAGGGCTGAATCTGGTCGGGCGTCAGATCAAGATCGCGCATCAGTTTACGAAAGCGGTATTGCGGGTGATCTTCCGAGGTTAGCGCGTCATCGAGGCTGTTCCAGACCTGCGCAGGCTGATCGAAATCATAGCCCGGCAACACCAGCGCGCCCTGCGGTAGGCGCGCGATGGCTTGCATCAGCAGCATCGTCGTTCCGCGTGATCCAGTGGACCCGGCGAGGATGATCGGATGCTGCGGCGGGGTTTCATGCCAACGCGCGATCAAACCTTCCACAACGCGCCTTTGCCGCGCCTGCGGGTCCAGCGCGTCAGGTCCGGTCTGCATGAAATGATCGGCGATCCCGATAAAGGCCTGCGCCCGGGCCCAGTGGCCGGACATATCGCTGACATCCAGCGCCCGGATCGTATCGGGAGAGACGCCTTCCCCCTGCATCTCATCGATCAGCGCCGCCAGACTGTCGGACAGATCAAATAGCGACGACCGCGCGGCCAGATCGGGTTGCTGATCCAGCAGTTTCGCGATCAGCTGCGTCAGCTCCAGCCGTCGCCGCAGCGGCGGAATTGCGGGCGGTACATGCGCCAGATCAGCGCCGTCGCCCAGATCGGTGACCAGAGACAACCGCGGCAGCAAACAGGGCGGCCCCTGATCGAACAGCTCGCGCACGCGCCGGGCCATGCGGCGGGTGTTGACCACCAGTTGAACCCGGGCCAGCGCCTCGGGCGGGTGTGATGCGAACCGGTTGCGCAGCCCGTCGACCAGAACGCGCGGGAAGTCCGCGCCGGGTGGGACGGCAAAGACCCGGGGCAGGGTGCCGGGCTCAAACATCGGCAAGCAGACCTTCGGCCAGCGCGATTCCCTCGGGGCGGCCGACATCGCACCAACGACCGGGGTAGGACAGCGCAAACAGGCGGCGATCCTGCAGCATCCGGTCCCACAGGAGGTTCAGCGAGAAAGCATCCTCGGCAATATCGCGCAAACCATCGGTCTTCAGGATCTGCGCGCCGCCATAGATCAGATCTTTACCACGGGTGATCCGCCCGGCTGCGTCCTGGGTGAAGTCTCCGGCACCGGTGTGGCCAATCGTCTGGCCGGTGGGAATGCACATCAGCAGCGCGTCCATCCGGGTTGGGTCCCAATGGTCCTTCAGCATTTGCAGCGGGTTGGGCCCGGCCCAGATTGCATCGCTGTTCAGGGTGAACACCGGACCCGGCCCCAGCATCGGCAGCGCAGCCCGCAGTCCGCCGCCGGTTTCCAGAATCTGCGGGGCCTCATGTGACAGCAGCACGCCTTTCGGGGTCAGGTGGCGGGCCATCTGATCGGCGTGATAGTGGGTGTTGGCCACCACGCGCACCTGCTGTAGCGGCGCGAACAGGTCAAGCGCGTGGTCGATCAGGGGCCGCCCGGCCACCTCGATCAGCGGTTTGGGCCGGTCCTTGGTCAGCGCACCCATACGCGTGCCGAACCCGGCGGCAAACAGCATCGCAGCTTGCGGCATTTCGGTCATTGCGGCCTCAGCTTTGCAAGGTTTTCGGGGTTGGGCGGGGGCAGTGCCTCGCGCAGCAGGTCGGCCACCGAAACCAGCGCCGGGTGTTCCAGATCGCGCATCAGATGGGCCCATGTCGCCGGGATCAGATCGATGTAATGCGGTTTACCGTAGTCGGTCGCCAACCGCGCGAACCCGCCTAGAATACGCAGGCTACGTTGGGCACCCAGCACCGCATAGGCGGTCCGGAAATCATGACCATCAACGCCGGTCGCCGAGATATAGCGGTCGATCATCCGCATCTCGATGCCTGCGGGCACGGTGCGGCGCACATCTTGCAGTAGCGACATCAGATCATAGGCGGGATGGCCCAGCATCGCGCTTTGAAAATCCAGCAGGCCGACGCGGGCCAGCCCGTCCCGTTCGGGCAGCCAGATCAGATTCTCGGCGTGATAGTCGCGCTGAACGACCACGCGCGTACCACCAGTTTCGCGGTGAAGTATATCGGCAAACCGCTGTTCGAAACGGGTACGGACCTCGGCGTCATGCGATCCGAGAATACCGTGGGCGTATTTGGTAAAGGACAGCGCTGCGTATTCGGTCATCAGGGCCGGGTCATAGCTGTCCAGTGTCAAGGTCGGGCCTGCATGCAAATGCACCAGAACATCCGTGGCCGCCGCATAGAGTGTGCGTTCAAGCGACGGATCATCGCGTAAGACGCGGGCAAACAGCGCATCACCCAGATCTTCGAGTAACAAGAACCCGTATTCGGAGTCTTCGGCGTAGATTTCCGGTGCGCTCAGCCCCAGAGACCGCAGGTGGTTGGCCATGCGCACAAAGGGTTTGACGTCCTCGCCCTTGTCGGGCGGGGCGTCCATCAAAACCGCAGTGCGGCCGGTGGCGGGATCTGTCAGGCGTTCATACCGGCGGTTCGACGCATCACCGGCCAGCGGTGCATGTTGTGCGCCACGCCATTGAGTCCGAGCAACCAGAGCTTCGGCCAAAATCGCCCGATTGGTCATGGCATTGTCTCCAGTCTGGTTGCCCATTTCGGGTCTGTCCAGCTCAGCGCGAGCTGTCTTGCATCCTGCATGTCGGGGTCCGTTGAAAAGCGGATCATCAGGGCCGTGTCCGGTTGCAGTGAGTCCAGCTTTTCTGGCCACTCGATCAGGCAGATACTGGTATCAAATGCTTCCAGCAAGCCCAGCTCTTCGATCTCTTCGACCGAGGAAAGACGATAGAGATCGGAATGCCAGACCTCGCCAATCTGGGTGTCATAAACCTGCACGAGCGTGAAAGTGGGCGAGGGAACGTCCTCGGGCACCGCCAGAACGGATTGTATCAAAGCGCGAGCGAAATGGGTCTTTCCAGTACCGATCGCGCCGTCCAGCAAGATGGTATCCCCCTGCTGCAACTTGCGCGCCAAACGGGCAGCAAACGAGGCAGTTTCTTCGGGGGAATTCATGGTCATTTTCAGTGGCGCAATCATGGCGCCACAATGAACCCGTGCCCGGTCGGCTGCAACCCGGTTCAGGCGCTGATCTTTTCCGGCTCTGTTTTGTTTTCGGTCAGATCGGCCGAGGTGAATCGCACGATTGTTGCCCCGTTCTGCATGGGATTGACCATGCATGTCATTCTGGGTCCGGTTTTCAGGATCAGCTCGGCCGACCACTCGACCCGGTTTTCGCGCGAGTTCACAAAATCCCGGATCTCACCCAGAACCGGGGTGGCGGTACAGCGGTCCTGCCATTGGCGGGTCACGTCCAGAACGGTGGCCTGATCCAGTCCGATTTCGCCTGTATCCCCCCAAAGTTCCTGATAGGCGTAGTTGGTCAAGGCCAGCGTACCATCATCGGCAAACACCGCGATAGCATCGGCGAGCTTGTCGAGAATGGATTGCATCAAGTCCATCTCGGATCGGAAGCGCCGGGTCAGAGTGATCTCGGCCGTGATGTCTTCGAACAGAAATGCCACCGCGCCGTCGGGATGCGGACGACCGCTGACCGAATAGACTGAACCTGAAGGTAAGGACCAGGTTTCCTGATAATTCCCGTCTTCCGCCGCTTCGATCAGGTCGTTCATCTGCCGGCGCCAGCTCAGGTAGTTCTTTGGTTCAGGCATCATGTGCTGATCCCGCAGCCGGTCGAAGAAGCTGGACAGGCTGGGGCGGCAACTTAGGAAATCAGGCGGCAGAGTGGTCAGGTCTATCAGCGCCGGGTTGAACAGGGCCAGTTGCCTGTTGCGATCAAAGATCGCCAGACCGATCGACAGCTGAGCGAAGGTTTTGGTCATGGTCTGGACAAATTTGCGCTGGGCGGTTTCCGCCTCGACAATGGCGTTTATATCAACGGCATAGCAAAGCTGTCCTTCATCGCGGATCACCCGCGTCAGGTCGAACCAAAGGCGCGTTTCGCTATTCCTTACCGTGATCGAAACGCGAGTTTTGCGGCTCAGTATCGTATCGTCCACCTGTGCCGGAAACAAAGGTTCGGTCAAATCGGCATCCGGGCCGCCGACCTTGCGAACCAAGGCGACATAGGCCGCATTGCACCAGCTGACAGTGTTCTCGGCATCCAGCAGCCAGACCGGGTAGGGGGCTTGATCCATCGCCAGCCGGATCGGGTCGTTCACATCCCGGTGCCGCGCCGGGACCTGTCCCGTCAGATCACGCAGTTCGACCCGTACGACACCATCAATCCAGTCGCACCGGACCTCGCGATCGACCGTGCAATCAATGGCTGAAACCACCAGCGTGCCCTTGGTCCGCACCATGTCGGGAGTTTCGGGAAAGGACGGAAAATCGCGTTTCAGCAAGCGTTTGAGTTCGGCCCAGGTATCGACGGTCTCAAACCCGTTCAATGCGATGTCCGAGTGACTGATAAGACGCGTATCATCAAATAGAAAAACCGCATCGGATAGGGTGCCGGGGCAACACAAGCCGTAATCCTCGCTCCGGGCCAGTCGGCGCGGCGACAGCCAGCGCATTGCAAAACCTGCCGAGCCCAGGCTGATCGCTGTCAGCACGATCCAATCGATCATGAATAGAACACCCCAGTTGCCTTATCCGGACCTGTATGGCGCGCAAGTGTTAATGGTCTCTTAACTCAGATCTGGAATGGCTGGTTGGCACCCGACGGTACCGGAGTCACCCCGAGTTGCGCGTCGATCAGTTTGCGCGGCCATACGACCTTGACCACCGCGCCACGCCGCTCGGGCTGTTCGGTGAGGTTCTGATATGGATCTGCGCCGTTGGCAAAATAGAGTTCGGCGCCGCTGCGTTCGAGCAGGGTCTTGGCGATGAACAGGCCAAGGCCCATACCTTCGTATTCCGGTCGACTGCTGCGATCCGTGCGCCGACGCCGCATGAACGGGTCACCGATCCGACCCAGGATATGAGGCGGATATCCACGCCCGTCATCCATGATGCAAACCATGATCTGATCCGAGGTCCACTCGGCCTCGACCCATACGGTGTCCCGCGCGAAATCCACCGCGTTCTGGATCAGGTTGCGCAGCCCGTGGATGATCTCGGGCTTGCGCAGGATCGACGGTTGCTGCACATCGCCGTCTTTCACCGGGCCTTCGGCAAAATGCACTTCTTTGCCGCGGTTGATATGGGGTTCGGCGGATTCGTGGATCACCGTTGACAACGGGGCCTGACGCAGATGCAGGTCGTCTTTGCCCGCCCGGCCCATGTCGCGCAGAATATCGCGGCAGCGGTCGGCCTGTTCGCGGATCAGTGCGGCGTCTTCTTTCAGTTCGGGCCGGTCATCAAGCTCTTCAATCAGCTCGGAGCTGGCCAGTTTGATCGTGGCCAGCGGTGTGCCAAGTTCATGGGCGGCGGCGGCCACCACCCCGCCCAGATCGGTCAGTTTCTGTTCTCGCGCCAGCGCCATATGCGTAGCCGAGAGCGCCTCGGACATCGACTGCACCTCAGAGCTGATGCGGTGGGAATAAGCGCCGATGAAGACGATGGCGATGATGATCGCGGCCCAATTGCCGAACAGCAGGATATCGGGGATATCCAGCACCAGACCCAGACCGGTTCGCAGGGGAAGGTGGAACTGCGCCAGAAGCGTGGTCAGGACCACCGCAACCCCACCGATTATCACGGTCGAACGCGTGCTCATCACACTGGCCGAAATCGTTACGGGCCCGACCAGAAGCAGCGCGAACGGGTTGTTCAGCCCGCCTGTCAGATACAGCAAAACCGACAGCTGCATCAGGTCGAACAGCACCATCAGGAAGTTCTCGAACTCGGACAGGCGCTTGTTTTCGGGGAACAACAGGATAGCCGTCATGTTGCCCATGACCGACACGCCGATCGCGAAGTAGCACAGGCCGAGTTGCAGCTGTACGTCATAATATTGCTGCGCCACCGTGATCGCGGTGAACTGGCCCATGATCGCAACCCAACGCAGCAGAATCAGCGTCCGAAGCCTGATCCATGTGCTGCGCTCTTGCCCGCGCCAGAGGCTGGTATTGGAATCCGTCATCTGTCGATTATGTCCTATTGCATCGGCCCCCTACGTTGATAGGAGTGCAGGCTGAACCGATCAACAACCTTCGTGCCCGGAGAGCCATCATGATCCGTCTTTATGCCGTCCTTGCGACCGTCGTTCTGGCTATTGGTCTGGGGGCCATGTGGCTGCTGACGCGTGGGGGAACCGACGACAAGTTCGCCCAGTGCCGGTCCAGCCAGATTGCAGGCGGGACGGCGGCAATCGGCGGCCCATTCGAGCTGGTGAATGGCAAGGGCGAGACGGTGACGGATACGGATGTGATCACCGAGCCGACGCTGATCTATTTCGGCTATACCTTCTGTCCCGACGTCTGCCCCTTCGATATGTCCCGCAACGCCGAGGCGATCGATATTCTGGCCGAGCGTGGCCAGTCCGTGACACCGCTTTTCATCTCGGTTGACCCGGATCGCGACACGCCCGAGGTTGTCAGTGACTATGCCTTCAACCTGCACGAACGCATGATCGCGCTGACCGGTTCGCCCGAACAGGTCAAGGCCGCCAGCAAGGCCTACAAGACCTACTACAAGGCCCATGACAAAAGCGACGAGTACTATCTGGTCGACCACTCCACCTTTACCTATCTGGTCACCCCCGAAGATGGATTCCTTGAATTCTTCAAGCGCGACGACACGGCGGAACAGATGGCGGACAAGGTGGGCTGCTTCCTCAATCAGGTCTGATCGGTCACGGGTGGTTTGACCTTTGAAATGGCGCTGCTATTACTCATGTTTAAGCCAAAGGCATGAAATAGCGGAAAGACCCACATATGGCAGACAGTTCCCAGCTTGACATCGGCCCCGATAAATCCCTGCTTCTGGTCGATGATGACGAGCCGTTTCTGAGACGCCTGGCCAAGGCCATGGAAAAGCGCGGCTTCGAAGTTGAGACCGCCGGTTCCGTCGCCGCAGGCCGCGCCATCTCGACCGCGCGCCCGCCCGCCTATGCGGTGGTCGACCTGCGGCTTGAGGATGGCAACGGTCTGGATGTGGTCGAAGTGCTGCGCGAAAAACGCCCCGACAGCCGGGTTGTGGTGCTGACCGGCTATGGAGCCATCGCAACCGCCGTCGCCGCCGTCAAGATCGGCGCAACCGACTACCTGTCCAAACCCGCCGACGCTACCGACATCACCAACGCGCTGCTGGCCAAGGGCGACGAACTGCCCCCGCCGCCCGAAAACCCCATGAGCGCGGACCGCGTACGCTGGGAGCATATCCAGCGGGTCTATGAGCTGTGTGACCGGAACGTATCGGAAACCGCGCGGCGGCTGAACATGCACCGCCGGACGTTGCAGCGGATATTGGCGAAGCGCAGTCCGCGGTAGGAAACTGCCTGTGGGCCGTGGCTAGTATTTTGCATCTGTAAAAACGACGCGGCAAGGTCTGCTTAGCGGACTGGAGCGGACCTTTGTAGCGCCATGATGAGCGTCAGCTTTCCTGCGAAGCTAGTGCGGTCTCCGTTACTCGTACTGTACGATGACGGACAGAAAATCCTCGTCGCTTGTTACGACCGTGTGGTGACCCTTGCCCTGCTTGTCCTCCATATGCCAGACGTCGCCCGGCCCAATGTCTCTGAAGTCACCATCGCTGGCAGTCACACGTACAGAGCCTGAAAGACAAATGAGCTTCTGAGCGACTGGTGTGGGGTGTATTGGCTCATCCCAGCCCTTCTTGAGCCTCAAGAACATGGTTTGCTTGACGACTTCTGGCTTTGAAATCTCGATTGCCTTAGCAGGCGGTGCGAACGTTTGCTCTTCAAGGTCAACTTCAATGTCTTCCCAGTGGCTTTCGCCTTGAGCATCCGAATACAGCTTCTTGAATTTCATTTTAGTGCCCCACGCGTGCCAGCCGCTGCCTATAACGGACATTGGGCCGCAATGCAGAAAAACGCAAGTTGGGCTCAATGTCGCCATTCGATCAGCTGCATATCTTATAAGCGCGCCATTAACTGACTGTGTCGCTCTGTATATGCCCACCGCACTTCTACAGGTGGTCTTAACCTGATCTGCAACCCTTCCATCACCGCCTTATCCGGTCGACCAAAAAACTTCGTCGCCTCAGCCTCGGAAAACCCCGCGATTTGCGTGGCCTCCATCCACGCGCTGATTTTGTCGGCCTTCTTGATCTGCCGTTTCACCGTCTTCGGCACCTCGGCCGGTAACCCGAACCGGATGTGTATCGCCGCGGCCAGACGATCATCCAGCGCGCCGTAATCCGGGCCGACGGCGGATTTGACGGGCGAGATCATGTCTCCGATCACATATTCGGGGGCATCATGTAACAGGGCCGCCAGCCGCCATTTCACAGGTGCTTTTGGCGCAATCCGCCCGAACAACTCCTCGACCAGCAGCGAATGCTCAGCCACGGAGTAGGCGAAATCTCCTGCTGTCTGGCCGTTCCAGCGCGCTACAAAGGCCAGGCCATGGGCGATATCCTCGATCTCGATATCCACCGGGGTGGGATCCAGCAGGTCCAGCCTGCGGCCCGATAACATCCTTTGCCATGCGCGGGGTTGTGTTGCCATTCTGCCATGCCTTGTGAATTGGGACACATTAAAATCTTATTTTTCTGCTATGATGTACCTGTCAGGTTCACCAGCTGCCAACGGTTTCTTGAGCTTTCGTGCTTTGAATCCGCGCCAGGTGATCCCGACATCAAGGACTGAGGGGGGCGCTGACTCCCGTCAGTTGCGCCCTCTCGAAACGAAACTCGTATCGAAAGGAGCTTGCTATGTTCAAGCGTTTGTTTGCAATCGCCCTGACCTTCGGAATGGCTGCCACCGCGCCGCCAGCGTTCGCCAAGAATAACTGTGCCGTCCGCGATCAACTGATTTCGAAGCTGCAGGAAAACTACGCCGAGGAACTGGCCTTTGGCGGTTTGCAGAAAACCCGTGGCGCACAGTCTGTGATGGAGGTCTGGACCTCAAAGGAGACGGGAAGTTACACCGTTCTGGTCACGCAACCCAATGGCATCAGTTGTATCGTTGCCGTTGGCACGGATTTCTTCGAAGCAATCCCGAAGATCAAGGTCGAGGGGACGCCGAGCTGATTTTTAAGGCGTAAATTCCCGTTTCCGGCCATCCACATTGCCACCTGTCCCAAGGAATGCTAGGGGCAGCCCGGACCAAGATTTACCGGAGTGGAGAACCTGATGGCCGGGGACTATATCGTTAAGGACATTTCACTG
Organism: Ruegeria sp. G10; assembly: GCF_056533645.1. Classification (NCBI taxonomy): domain Bacteria; kingdom Pseudomonadati; phylum Pseudomonadota; class Alphaproteobacteria; order Rhodobacterales; family Roseobacteraceae; genus Ruegeria; species Ruegeria sp. G10. The sequence continues at coordinate 202,164 of NZ_JBQFOQ010000007.1, forward strand.
GCGGGCTTTGGCCGCAAGGAACTGGATATCGCGGAAACCGAAATGCCGGGGCTGATGGCTCTGCGCGCGGAATACGGCGAAAGCAAGCCCTTGAAGGGTGCCCGTATCGTGGGTTCGCTGCACATGACCATCCAGACAGGGGTACTGATCGAAACACTGGTTGCGCTGGGCGCGGATGTGCGCTGGGCTTCGTGCAACATCTTCTCAACCCAAGATCACGCGGCGGCGGCGATTGCCGAGGCGGGCGTTCCGGTCTTCGCCATCAAGGGCCAGACTCTGGAAGAGCATTGGGACTATCTCGACAAATCCTTCCTGTTCGACGAAGGCCCCAACATGATCCTCGACGATGGCGGTGACGCGACGCTTTACATCCTGCTGGGTGCCCGCGCCGAGGCCGGCGAGGACATCATTCCCGTTCCGGGTTCGGAAGAGGAAGAGGTGATCAAGAAGCAGATCGCCAAGCGTATGGCAGCAAGCCCCGGCTGGTTCACCAAGATGCGCGACCAGATTCAGGGCGTGTCCGAGGAAACCACCACTGGTGTGAACCGACTGTATCAGCTGGTGAAAGACGGCCACCTGCCGTTCCCGGCGATCAACGTGAACGACTCAGTCACCAAGTCGAAGTTTGACAACAAATATGGCTGTAAGGAATCGCTGGTCGACGGTATCCGCCGCGCCACCGACACCATGATGGCCGGTAAGGTTGCCGTTGTGTGTGGCTATGGCGACGTGGGCAAAGGCTCGGCCGCTTCGCTGCGTGGTGCGGGGGCCCGAGTGAAAGTGACTGAAGTCGATCCGATCTGCGCGCTGCAGGCTGCGATGGACGGGTTCGAGGTCACTCTGCTGGAAGACGAAGTTGCATCGGCGGACATCTTCATCACCACCACCGGCAACAAGGACGTGATCCGCATCGAGCATATGCGCGAGATGAAAGACATGGCCATCGTTGGCAATATCGGCCATTTCGACAACGAAATTCAGGTGGCCAGCCTGAAGAACCACAAATGGACCAACATCAAGGAACAGGTGGACATGATCGAGATGCCTTCGGGCAATCGTCTGATCCTGCTTTCCGAGGGCCGTCTGCTGAACCTCGGCAACGCGACCGGTCATCCTTCGTTCGTGATGTCGGCGTCGTTCACCAACCAGGTTCTGGCGCAGATCGAACTGTTCACCAAGGGCGATCAGTACGAAAACAAGGTCTACATCCTGCCCAAGCATCTGGATGAGAAAGTCGCGCGTCTGCATCTGGACCGTATCGGCGTGAAGCTGACGCAGATGGATGCGGAACAGGCGGCCTATATCGGCGTAAAACCCGAAGGCCCCTATAAGCCCGAACACTACCGCTACTGATCGCGGATCAGGTATGACCGAACCTTCAGGACGCCGCCGGTTCATGCAACTGGCGGCGTCTTTCTTTTCGATCATCATATTTCTATTCCTTGTTGGATGTGCCGGGTATCTGCTGTTGGCGCATCCCAAGACCCCGCTTCCCTCGCATTGGAACCCCCTTCGGGACCTGACGCTGACGGCCCCGGTCACACCTGCCACCAAATTCCAGTTGAACCGCGCGCTGGCAGATGAGGCACAGTGCCGGGCGGTGCTGTCACAAGCTGGTGCAGCATTCTCGGAGATGGAGGATCTGGTGGTCGATCAGAACTGCGGCATTGCCGGTCGGGGGTCGCTGTCACAGTTGGTCCGTGCCCGGGTCAACGGGGTCGAGACTCGCTGTACGACCGCCCTGCGTTTGGCGATGTGGGAACATCATGTGGTGCAACCCGCCGCGCGCGATTTGCTGGGGACCGAGGTGCGCACCTTGCGGCATCTGGGCAGCTATAATTGCCGCCGCATGCGCACTGCGCAGGGCGAAAACAACGGATGGAGCAGTCACGCGACGGCGGATTCCATCGATATTGTGGGCGTTGAACTCGCGGATGGCAGGACTCTCAGCCTGCTACAGGACTGGACGAAACCGGGCCCCGAGGCTGACTTTCTGCACCGGATCGGGAAAGGGGCCTGCGATTGGTTCCGCGTGGTGCTGGGCCCGAACTTCAATCGCCTGCACGCGGATCATTTCCATCTGCAAGGCCCCGGTTGGGGCTACTGCCGATAGGTGTCCCGGCCCCGCATCAGCAGGGCCGGGTTTTTGCTTAGCGCCCGCTGACCGCGTCAGACAGTGACTTGAACCGGATGATCTTGTAGATGCCTTTTGATGCATCCTCGCCATTGTTCAGAACGGGCGAGCGGTGCAACTCGTTAATCGTGGCATAGACATACCCATCCGCACCGATCGAGAACCCGTCTGGCCACGGCAATTCATCATCTGACTGAAACAGAACCTCATAGGTGCCATCCGGCTTGGTGACACCCAGCGCATTGTCCGTCATCGCGGTGATATAGACATTGCCGCCGGTATCGACGGTCGAACCATCCGAGATCGGCTTGTCGCCATAGCGTTCAACCTTCGCCTCAAGATCAGCATCTGACAGGCTTTCGTCCAGCAGTGCGGCGGTCGGGATGCGGTACATCGCGCTGGCCGTCATTGGGGCGAAATAGACCCATGTGTTGGTCGGATCGACTGTGATCGGGTTGATGCCGATCTTGGCCGGATTGCCGCCCAGCGTGATCTCGCGCCCGTCGATGACCATGGGGGTATCTTCGGGAATCGTATATTTAGAGCCTTCCAGAACCCGCCGCGCGCGCCCTGTTTCCAGATCAACCACGATAATGGCCGAGTTCTGACCGTCACCCGTGTCCGAGATGTAGATGGCCCCATGATCGCGGTCCACGGCCAGATCGTTCAGGAACGATGTCGGGCGTGCGACAGGTGCGCCGATATAATGGATCGCATGCAACGTCTCGGTTTTGGTATCCCAACCGACAACGCGCCCGGTCTGGTTCTCGCCCTGACCATCCAGCATCCACAGGATGCCATCGCGATCTGCGCGCAGGCCAAGAACACCGTTCAGCCCGTCCGCATCATCGTTCGGGGCGCGGGCCCAGTCTTCGGTCGGATAGGGTTTGGTGGACCCGTCCGGCATCACCTCGACCACGCGCAGTTCGGGGCCGTAGAATTCATGCACGGACATGAACATGCGCCCATCTGGGCCAATGGCCAGATTGCCCGGGGGCATCGCCTTTTCGAACTCAAGATAGGTTTCCAACTCGGCCGCTGCGGCGGGCAGGGCCAGCGCAAGCGCGCATGTGGCTGCGTAAAGGGATTTCATCGGGTCCTCCTCTGGTGATCCCAAAGCAGATACCATTTGAAAAAATTCACGATAACTGCCTTGATACTGAAACCAGTGTTAGGATTTTTCGAATGTACCACGTGAATGACCTTCTGACCTTTGTCTCCGTGGCCAAGACCGGGGGCATGGGATCGGCGGCCAAGGCGCAGGGCCTCTCGGTCGCGACGGTCAGTCATCGCATTACCAAGCTGGAGGAGGTGCTGAACCTCAAGCTGTTTCATCGCAACAGCCGCAAGGTGCAATTGACCAATGAAGGGCACATCTTTCTGGACCGGATCGAGCCGCTGCTGGCCGAGCTGCGCGAGGCTGAGCTGGATGCAGGCAGCGGGACCGGTGCGTTGCGTGGGCATCTGCGGGTGACGCTGTCGCCTTGGATTTTGTCGCGCTTCATCATGCCGCTGATGGACGCGTTCCAAAACGAGAACCCCGATCTGTCGGTCGAGTTTCTGGCTGTGGATCGTTATGTTTCTCTGGTGGATGAGGGCATTGACTGCGCCATCCGGGTGGGCCGGATGGCTGACAGCACGCTGAAGGCACGAAAGCTGAGTGACAACGACCGCATTATCTGCGCCGCTCCCGGCTTTTGTGACCGGTATGGCGTTCCAGCCAGCGTTGAGGAGCTGCGACAGATGCGCTGGGCCTGTCTGCCGTGGCAAACCCGGTTCGAGATCCGCGATGGTCCCCAGCGCAGCACGCAACTGTCGGTGGGGCGCAGGATTGCTGTTTCGAACTCGGATATGTTGACCGAAGCAGCGGTGCAGGGTCTGGGTCTTGCCGTAAAATCCCGACTGGCCGTGCAACGTGAGCTGGACAGCGGCGCGCTGCGCGAGATCATGCCGGGTGCCCTGAAGCACCCGGATGCCCCGATTTCGTTCGTTCATGCAGGCAATGCCACGCCGGGTCGCAAAGTGCGGGCATTCTCCGATCTGGCAGGTCAGGCGTTTCAGAACACGGCGTTGGCAGAGTAAACCCGCTTACGGGGAAAGTGCGTGATTTTTCCCTTTGAGCGTGCTGTGCTTCTGGCTACGCTGCCTGCACGTGTTTCAAGGATATGAATATAACGCCGCAACATCTGAATTACGGGAGAGTGCTTAATGGGAAAACGCGACGAACTGATCGCCAAATATGCCGAGGATCTGAAATCCAAATGCGGCATGGACGCTGATATGGACCTGCTGACCAAGGTCACCATCGGCTGCGGTCCGGCCATCTATGATGCCGATGCGGCGACTGTGGCGGCCAGTCAGGAAAGTGAGCTTGAGACAGTCAAGAACAACTTCCTGATCAAAAAGCTTGGCCTGTCTGATGGACCCGAGCTGATGGAAGCGATCAACAAGGCCATGGAAACCTATGGCATGTCCGAGCGTAACAAATACCGGGCCGTCGTTTACTATATGCTGACCAAGCATTTCGGCAAAGAGTCGGTCTACGGTTGATCCCGGCCATTTAACCTGCAGCGCCCGTCGAACACAGACGGGCGTTTTGTATTTGAGACATAGTTTAAAGACTTGGTGTTTGAACCTGAGACCCAGCTTGGGTTAGGTTGAGCTTGTGACCAGGATGGTCAGAACCAGCAAATTCCATACACGTGTGGTGAGTAGGGAGCACGTGGGGTAGGGAAGGTTCTGCACCGTCGGAACCTTCCCTTTATTGCAATTTGCTGTTTCGCTCAGTCCGCTTTCGTCTCACCCATGGCGCAGATTGCGGCCCATTCGGAATCGCTGACTGGCTGCACGGAAAGGCGCGAGTTTCTGACCAGAACCATGTCGTCCAGGCGCCCGTCGGCCTTTATCTGATCCAGCGTGACAGGTGTATTGAATGGGCGGACAGCCTTGATATCGACGCATTCCCAGCGCTCGTCATCGGTTGTGCTGTCGGGATGCGCTTCGGCGCAGACCTCGACAATACCGACAATCGCCTTGTCTTTCTGCGAATGGTAAAAGAACCCGCGATCACCGATCTGCATCTGCCGCATGAAGTTGCGTGCCTGATAGTTGCGGACGCCATCCCATTCCTCACCCGCGTCGCCTTTGGCGACCTGTTGATCCCAGCTCCAGGTCGAGGGTTCGGATTTGAACAGCCAATACGCCATCAGCCGATCACGCGCTTCCATTGGATCAGCTCGACCGAATCGAACAGCCCCGCCAGTGCGTAGGGATCATTGCGCGCCCACTCCTGCGCGGCTGCCATGTCTTCGACCTCGAGGATGATCAGCGAACCGATCATGGCCTCTCCGTCCAGCAGGGGACCGGCCTGGGTCACAACACCAGTTTCTTCGAGGTAAGCCAAGTGCGCGGGGCGATTGTCCAACCGGGTTTGCAGAGCGCCCGGTTTGTCACGGGCGATCAGGGCGATGAGCATATTATTCCTCCTTGAGTGGACGACCCAGCAGAGTCCGAATCGCGTCGGCCACACTGTAGGCTCCGCCGCTGAGTTTCGCCACCGTCGTGCTGATGGGCATGTCCAGCCCTTCGGACGCGGCAATGCTCGACATGGCTTGGGCCGTGGCGACGCCCTCCACTGTGGTCGCATCATCGAAGGGCTGTTTCAGACCCAAAGACAGGCCAAAACGATAGTTTCTGGACAATTCTGATGAACAGGTCAGGACCAGATCACCCAGTCCGGACAGGCCCATCAGCGTCTCGGGTGCTGCGCCGCGCAGCGTGGCAAAGCGCTGCATCTCGGCGAACCCCCGCGTTATCAATGCGGCCCGTGCGCTGTCCCCCAGCCCGGCGCCGATCGCCGCCCCGCAGCCGATTGCCATGACGTTCTTGAGGGCGCCGCCCAACTCGGCCCCGACTGTATCGGATGTGCGATAAAGGCGCAGATTGGATGTCGTCAGCTGTTGCTGAAGCGATGCGCCCAGTTCAGCGTCTGCGCAGGCAAGCGTCAACGCGGTCGGCAGCCCGCGGGCTATGTCGTCGGCAAAGCTTGGGCCTGTCAACAGCGCCGGATATGCGTCCGGGATCGTCTGCTTGATCACCGAGACCGGCCCCAGCCCCGAGGATTGTTCGATTCCCTTGCAACAGGCCACGAGGGCCTTGCCCGCCAAGCTGGCTGCATGATCGTGCAATGCCTCGCGCAACTTTTGGGTCGGGACGGCGACCAGCACCACATTGCTTTGCGCGACATCGCGTATCTCGGCGGTCACCCGGATTGCAGCGGGTAGGGTGACGTCCGGCAACCGCGCCGCGTTCTGGCGGGTCACGGCCATCGCGCGCGCGTGTTCGGGGTCGCGGGCCCACAGTGTCACTGGACCATTCTTCGCCAACGAGATCGCCAGCGCGGTCCCGAACGCACCCGAGCCCAATACCGCGACGCTCATGCTTTGGCCCCTTTCTTACCGCTACCCAGCATCGCAGGACTGGTTTGGTCCAGCGGCCATCTGGGGCGTGCGATCAGGTCTAATCCGTCGCGCGCACCGGTGCGGAAGCGTTCCAGACCTGCATACGCGATCATCGCGGCATTGTCGGTACACAACGCCAGCGGTGGCGCGGTAAAGCGCGTACCTTCTTCCGTTGCAACAGTCTCTAACGCAGCGCGAATGGCGCTATTTGCCGCCACTCCACCCGCCACTGCGATGGTCGGTTCCGAGGGGTAGGATTCAAGATAGCGCGAAATCGCGCGCCGTGTTTTTTCGGCCAGCGTGTCCACAATCGCCTGCTGGAACCCGGCACAAAGATCAGCGCGATCTTGCCGGGTCAGGCCACCCTTTTCGGCCACGATCTGATCTCGCATCCGCATCAGCGCGGTCTTAAGTCCGGAAAAAGACAGATCGCATCCGGGGCGATCCAGCAAAGGGCGCGGAAAGCGGAACCGCTTTGGATCTCCGCCGCGCGCCTCGGCCTCGACGGATGGTCCGCCGGGTTGGGGCAAGCCCAGCAGACGCGCGGTTTTGTCGAAAGCCTCGCCCGGGGCATCGTCGATAGTGCCGCCCAATCGCGTGAACTGGTTTGGTCCATGGGCGATCAGATATTGGCAGTGCCCGCCCGAGACCAGAAGCATCAGATAGGGGAACGCGATCCCATCGGTCAGGCGTGGGGTCAGCGCGTGACCGGCCAGATGGTTTACCCCCACCAGCGGCAAGCCGGTCGCCGCGCTGAGTCCTTTGGCGCACATGACGCCGGACATAACCCCTCCGATTAGGCCGGGACCTGCCGTAACCGCGATCGCGTCCAGGGCATCCAACCCGATATTGCCCTGTGTTAGAGCCTCTTTGACGCAGATATCCAGCTTTTCAGCATGTGCGCGCGCGGCGATTTCAGGCACGACGCCGCCATAGGCGCTGTGCAGATCGGTTTGCCCGTGAACGACCGAAGACAGGATCTCGGGCAGTGCGCCCGCGCGATGGCGCACTACGGCGGCGGCAGTATCGTCGCAGCTGCTTTCCAGCCCGAGGACTGTAAGTGTTTGCACCATTGGCCTGATCCGTTGCATCATGATTGGCAAGCGGGGTATCACCCCGCGCGGATGCAAACAATCCCAAGGCCGAAGGCGCCGAACGTTGTATTTGTTGATGACCCGCCCTCGCGCCGCCTCGGACAGGTTCGTCGCGCAATTGCCGGACCGCGTCAGAGCGCAGGTCACAATCCTCATTTCGCCGCTGCTTGAGATCCGGCCGATGGCCGTACCGGTTGAGAGTGAAGGTCTTGGCGGGTTGATATTCACCTCGGCCAATGGGGTCACTGCCGCAGCGGCGCTGGGTGTGGATCGCGATCTGCCCGCTTGGTGCGTGGGGCCGGCAACCACGCAGACGGCGCAATCGGCTGGCTGGTCGGCGCAGATGGTCGGCGCCACTGCCGAAGAGCTGGTCGCCGGTCTGCTGCGTCTCAGGCCGCCGAGCCCATTGTTGCACCTGCGTGGCGAACATAGCCGCGGTCACATCGCCGAACGCTTGACCGGTTCAGGGTTAACCACGCGCGAGCAGGCAATCTATCAGCAACATCTGCTCCCGCTGAGCGACGAGGCCTCATTGGCGGCTGAAGGCAGTGACCCGGTCATCGCGCCGCTTTTCTCTCCGCGGTCGGCGCGACATTTTGCCGAGGTCTGGGCGGGCCCCGCCCCGTTGTGGCTGGCCGCGATCAGCGAGGCAGCGGCGGAACCCCTTAAATCCTTGACGTTTGAAAACCTCAGGATCGCGAGCGAGCCAAATCCGGACAAAATGCAGAAAGCCGTTAAAAAGCTTGTGAAACATGCGATGCGGGTTGAGGGCAAGCCGGGTGCGGATTAACTTGGGTGGGTCTGTAGTTCATGTGTTTTTGGAATCGATAAGGGGATAAGGCGGTGGCTGATAAGAAAAAACCAGATCAGGAACCGGTCGAAGACCCCAGCGTCGAAGAGGCGAAAGAAACCACCGAAACTGAAAACGAAGGCCTGTCTGATGACACGGCGGTTGACGCGGCTGAGCCGCAGGGCGAGATAAATTCCGAAGCCGAAGCCGAAGCCGAAGCCGAAGCCGAAGCCGAAGCCGAAGCCGAAGCCGAAGCCGAAGCCGAAGCCGAAGCCGAAGCCGAAGCCGAACGTGTAGAAGAACCGGCCGCTGCGGAAGAGAAGGCGATCGAACGCACCGACGACAAACGCGGCGGCTTTATACCGGCCCTGCTGGGCGGGGCCGTTGCCGCAGGGATCGGGTTTGTTGTGGGCAATGGCGGCTTTACCTCTCAGGGCGCGGATGGCTCCGATGCCATTGCCGCGCTCGAGGCCAAGCTGGCCGACCAGTCGGATCAGATCGCCAAGCTGACCCAATCCCTGAGTGACAGCCCGGATGTGTCGGGTTTGTCGGCTCAGATTACCGCGCTGTCGGACAAGCTCGCGCCGGTCGAAAGCGATTTGGGCGCGGTGAAATCCAGCGTTGATGCCTTGGCCGGACAGGTTGCACCGTTGGGTGACCGGCTGACAGAGCTTGAGAAAAAGCCGATCGAAGCAAATGCGTCGCCCGAGGCGATGGCTGCCTTCGAGGCAGAGTTGAAAAAGCTGCAGGATTCGTTGACAGCCCAACGCAGCGAAGTCGAAAAGATGGTATCGGATGCCCAGGCGCTTGAGGCGAAGGCCTCGGCCGAGGCGCGCGCGGCCACCAACGCGGCGATCCTGTCGCGGCTGCATGGTCAGTTGGATGCAGGCCAGCCCTATTCCGATCTGGTCAGCGAGTTGAAAGCCGGTGGTGTCGATGTGCCCGACGCTTTGACGGCACCTGCCGACAAAGGTGTCGAGACGCTTTCGGCGTTGCGCAGCGCGTTTGCTCCGGCGGCGCGGACGGCCTTGGCGGATGCGCGGGACGCGGACAAGGGCACCGGCCTGATCGCGTTTTTGCAGCGTCAAACCGGTGCGCGGTCGGTGACTCCTCAGGATGGGGACGACCCGGATGCCATCCTGTCGCGTGCGCAGGCAGCTTTGTCGGATGGGGATCTGTCCACGGCGCTGAACGAACTGAAATCCCTGCCCGATGCGGCGCAGACCCCATTGGCGGATTGGGCGCAGGCGGCACAAACGCGGCTTTCGGCTGTTGAGGCCGCCAATACGCTGGCTTCAAGCCTGAACTCGAACTGAAGGACCTGCCATGCTGTGGTCATTGTTAAAGATCCTTGTTTTTGTTGCGATTATCGGTCTGCTGGCCATAGGCGCCGGGTATCTGATGGAAACCAGCGGCGGGGTGCAGATCACCGTTGCGGGCACCGAATACACGCTGGGGCCGCTGCAATCGGTGATCGCGCTGGGCGTGCTGGTTTTTGCGGTCTGGCTGTTCTTCAAGCTGCTGACGCTTCTGATCGCGACGCTGAAGTTCCTGAATGGGGATGAGACCGCCCTGTCACGGTATTTCGATCGCAGCCGCGAACAGCGCGGGTATCAGGCGCTGGCGGACGGGTTGATGGCGCTGGCTTCGGGCGAGGGGCGCGTGGCGATGACCAAGGCCAGCAAGGCCGAGAAGTTGTTGAACAAACCCGAGTTGACCAATCTGCTGGTTGCGCAGGCCGCCGAGATGACAGGCGATACGAAGAAGGCGGAAGAGACCTATAAAAAGCTGGTGACCGACTCTGCCACGCGATTTGTCGGTGTGCGCGGTATCATGAAGCAGAAGCTGGCCGAGGGTGATGATGAAACCGCCCGTAAACTGGCCGAGAAGGCACTGGCGCTGAAACCGCGCCACGAAGAAACACAGGATGTTCTTCTAAGTCTTCAGACCAAGGCGCAGGATTGGGCCGGGGCACGGTCTACGCTGACTTCAAAACTGAAAGCCGGGCATCTGCCGCGGGATGTGTTCAAACGGCGCGATGCGGTTCTGGCGTTGTCCGAGGCCAAAGAGATTCTGGCGGACGGGGCCACCGTCGAACAACAGGAACACGCGATCGAGGCCAACCGCCTGTCGCCAGATCTGGTGCCCGCCGCTGCTATGGCGGCGCGGGCCTACATCGAAAAGGGCAAGGCGCGGGCTGCGACGAAGATTCTGAAAAAGGCGTGGGAGGTGCAGCCGCACCCCGATCTGGCGCATGCCTTTGCCGAGATCGCCCCCGAGGAAACCCCCGGCCAGCGCATCAAGCGGTTCACTGCGTTGACGCGCATTCACCCTGAGAACATGGAAACCCGGCTGATTCTGGCCGAGTTGAACATCGTCGCCGAAGATTTCCCAGAAGCCCGTCGTGCGCTGGGCGATGTGGTCGAAAAGCAGGGCGACGCGCGGGCTTATACTCTGATGGCGGCGATTGAGCGGGGCGAGGGGGCCTCGGACGCAGTGGTACAGGGCTGGCTGGCGAAGGCGCTGAACGCGCCGCGCGGGCCGCAATGGGTGTGCGACAACTGCCATGACATTCAGCCCGAATGGGGGCCGGTCTGCCAGAACTGCGGCAGCTTCGATACGCTCAGCTGGCAAACGCCCCAGACACCCGAAATCGCAAGCGCAACCGGTGTGCATATGCTGCCGCTGATCGTGGGCGCGCTTGAGGATCAGTCTGAACCCGAGCCGGAACCAGAGGTCGAAGAGGCTGACGCGGAAGAGGTAATCGACGTCAGCGCCGAGCCGGTTGAGCCCGAGGAAGAGAAGCGGGCCTAGCCGTTCAGGACGGGCCAGTATAAGTCCAGCGATATGCAGGTGGCGTGGGCCCTTTGTTGCGCCCGCCCTGTTGCATCTGCTCCCACGCGTGGGCCAGTATCCCGACCGACCGTGACAGGCAGAACAGACCACGTGCAAGCGGTGGGGCAAAGCCCAGCTCGGCATAGATCACCGCCGTAGCGCCATCGATGTTCATCGGAACCGGTTTGCCCTTTTGGCGGCAAAGCGCGCTTTCGACGTCCCGGCCGATTTTCATGTACCGTCCCTCGCAAGCGCCCGCCCCGACGGCCTCTTCGACCAGCGCCATCAGACGCGGCGCGCGCGGGTCGGTTGGCGTGTGAAACCTGTGGCCAAAGCCGGGCAGAATCCTGCCGTTGATCGTGGTCCAGTCCTCTAACGCGGCATCCAGATCTCTGGGGCTGTTTTCTATGAAATGATACAGCGTGACCGCTTGCTCTCCGGCCCCGCCGTGGACGTCGCCCAGCATGTTGACCGCACTCGCCATCGCGTTGTTCAGGGGCAAGCCGCAGGTCACGGCCATCCGGGCGGTCGCGATTGAGGGGGCTTGTGGGCCGTGATCGACGGCTGCGACCAGTGCCGCTTCGAACAAGCGGGCCTGCGCGGGTGTGGGGCGATCCCCGCGCACCATCAGCCAGATCATCTCGGCGAAGCTGATGTTTCCGATCAATTGCACGATCGGTTGGCCCCGTAGTGCGATCCGTCCGGGCTCCATATCAATGATGGCTGTCTGCCACCAATCGGCGACGTCACTCATATGATTCCCTCTTGCCTTAGCGCGTCGATTTCGGCGTTCGACAAACCCAGTTCAGTCCAGATCGCTGCGTTGTCGGCGCCCAGCGCGGGTGGGGCGGTTTGCGGCATCTTGCGTTCGCCGTCCATGACCACTGGGCTGCCTGCCAGACGCATGTTCTCGCCCTGCGCTGAGAGGGTTCCGATCAGACCCCGACCCGCCATCTGTTCGTCCGACAAAGCTTCGGGCACGGTCAGAACCTGCCCCGTGGGCACGCCGCGTGCGTTCAATTCGCGGACCCAATCCGCAGCCGGGCGGGTGGTCAACACGCGCTCCAGTTCCTGTCGCAGTGCTTGTCGGTTCTGTTTGCGATCTTCGCGGGTTTTATAGTCGGGATGGGTCAGCAAGTCGTCTCGGCCCAGATGTCCGGCCAGCGCTTGCCATTGTTCATCCCGATTGGCCGCGATGTTTATCGGCCCATCGGATGTGGCGAAAGTTCCCGACGGCGCCGAGGTGGTGTTTTCGTTGCCATGGGCCCCCGGCAGGACGCCACCCAGAAGGTAGTTCGATACGACCCACCCCATGGTCGAGACGACGGCTTCGGTCATGGCAACGTCCAGAAACGCCCCGCGTGGCTTGGCGTTCAGGGCGGCGCTGATGGCGAAGGCAGCGGTCAATCCGCCAACCGTATCCGCCAAAGGGTATCCAACCCGGTAAGGTGCGGTATCAGGTGCGCCGGTGATCGACATAACACCGCTGAGGCCCTGCACAATCTGGTCATAAGCCGGGTCGTCGCGACGCGGTCCCGACTGGCCAAAGCCGCTGATTCCGCAATAGATCAGGTTGGGATTCTCGGCGCGTAAGACCTGATACCCCAGCCCCAGCCGGTCCATTACGCCGGGGCGAAAATTCTCTACCAGAACATCGGCGCTTTGGACCAGTCGTCTAAGCAACGCTTTGCCCTGCTCGGCTTTCATATCCAGCGTGACGGATTTCTTGTCGGCATTCTGCGCCAGAAAGCTGATGCCCATGCCGGCCTTGTTGCGGTCAGGGTCCGCGCCCAGCACACGGGCCAGATCACCGCTGCCCGGGCGTTCGACCTTGATGACTTCGGCCCCCATCAATGCCAGCTGGTAGCAGCAATAGGGGCCAGCCAAGACGTTGGTCAGGTCAAGAACCCGGACCCCCGATAGCGGCTCAGTCGCCATCCGCAATCCCGGCTGCGCGGGCTTTGGCCCGGCGGGCGCGATAGCTTGGCAGCAGGACCAGCAGCACCGCGATCACCAGCAGGCCCAAGGTCATCGGGCGCTCCCAGATAAAGGCGATACCATCGTAAAGCTGCATGGAGCGTGCGAAGTTATCCTCCATCATCCCGCCAAGGATAAAGCCGATCAGCAGCGGCGCGAGCGGATAGTCCGCAAATTTCAGCGCTGTCGCGCAGACGCCGAAGCCAACCAGTATCAACAACTCGGTGGCGTTGTTCTGGCCGATATAGGCCCCCATCAAGGTGAAGAACAGGATGAACGGGATCAGGTAGTTGCGCGGAACCGCCAGCACTTTGGCAATATAAGGGATCAGCGGCAGGTTCAGGATCAGCAGAACCAGATTGCCGATGAACATCGACATGATGACGGCCCAGAAGATCTGAGGCTCGTCAATCATCAGGCGCGGACCCGGAGTGACGTTCAAGGCGATCAACGCGCCCAGCAGGATCGCGGTGGTGCCCGAGCCGGGGATACCCAGCGTCAGCAGCGGCACGAAAGATCCTGTACAGGCCGCGTTGTTTGCAGCCTCTGGCGCGGCAAGACCTTTGATCGAGCCTTTGCCGAACTCTTCTTGTTCCTCTTTCGGGGCGATGTTGCGCTCAACCGCATAGCCGAGGAAGCTGGCGATCGTCGCCCCAGCCCCGGGCAGTACCCCGATAAAGAAACCCTGTGCCGACTGACGCCCTACAACCGGTGCGATGGCTTTTGCCTCTTCCTTGGTGATGCGCAGGTCCTTGATGTCGCCGTCATCGCCTTTCAGGTCTTTGGGTTTGAGGACAAGGAACAGCGCCTCGGGCAGGGCGAACATCGCCATGGCCAGCGTGATGAAGCCAAAGCCCGATTGCAGGTCCATGATGCCCATGGTGAAACGCGGCAGGTTGAACAGCGCACCTTCGCCAACGGTGGCCATGATCAGGCCCAGGATCGTCATGATCAGTGCCTTGGCCACTTGCCCGGAGCCGGCAAAGGCTGCGATCGCGGAAAGGCCCACGACCATCAGTGCGAAGTATTCGGCAGAGTGGAACAGCAGCGCGACCGATGACAGGGCCGGGGCGAACACCATCAACAGGACCGCACCCAGCGTACCGCCCGCGAAGCTGGCGATCGCGGCGATGGTCAGCGCCTTACCGGCCTTGCCTTGCCGCGCCAGCGGGTAGCCATCAAAGCTGGAGGCCACGGTGCCCGCGACCCCCGGCGCGTTCAGCAGGATGGATGAGGTCGAGCCGCCGAAGATGGCGCCGTAATAGACACCCGCCAGCAGGATCAGAGCGGCCGAGGGGTCGCCCATCGAGATGGCAACGGGGATCATGATGGCGATGATCGACATCGGGCCCAGACCGGGCAGCATGCCAATGAATGTGCCAATCAAACAGCCCGCAACGACCATCAGAAGGTTTTGGATGGAAAACGCCGTTTGCAGGCCAATCAGAAGTCCTTCGAGCATGTCAGCCTCCGAACACGCCCGGCAGGGGGCGCATGTAAATTCCAAGGACTTCCTGAACCAGATACCAGACGAATCCGGCGGCAATCAGGGCGACGGGGATCATGATGTGCCATCTGCGTTCGCCGAGAATGTACGATCCGATGATCAGAAAGGCCGAGGTTGCAATCAGGAACCCAACCGGGCGCAGACACAGTGCGTAGATAACCATGAGTACCAGCAGCGCGATCGCCTGATCCAGATGGTATTCGCCCAACCGGCGGTAATCGATATCGGCCTCTTTGATCTCGCTCTTTTCAAACCCAAGCAGGATGATTGTCGAGGCGATGATCCCCAGTACCGACAGAACCTTGGGGAAGGTGCTGGGCCAGATGGGGTTTCTTTGCATGAAAGGGGGTAGGCTGCCGTCCATTGTGAACCAGGCCGCATAGCCATAGGTCAGACAAATCCCCAACAATACAAGCGCGATCCAGCGATCCAGCGCCATGGTGTCCCCTCCCATTGTGGTGTTGTTTGGTGGGGCAGAGCGGCTGTCCGCTCTGCCGAAGCTGCCTTTAGAGGAAGCCCAGTTTCTTCATCAGATCGCTGATCTGCTGTTCCTGCTCTTCCAGGAACGCTTTGAAGTCATCGCCCGAGTTGTGGATGTTCACCCAACCATTGCGCGCGCGTACTTCTTCCCATTCAGGCGTGTCGTACATCTTGGTGATGGCTTCCTGATAAGCGACCAGCTTGTCTTCGGGCAATCCGGGTGCACCAAAGAACCCGCGCCAGTTGACGAAAGTGGTGTCGATGCCCTGCTCTTTCATGGTCTGCGCATCCGGCGCTGCATCCACGCGTTCCTCGGCGGTCACGCCGATGATCTTCACTTCGCCCTGATTGGCCAGATCAACGGCTTCCGAGAAGCCGGTCGACAGGGCTGCAATCTCACCGGACAAAAGTGCCGCCATGGCTTTGCCGCCTGCGTCATACGGGATGTACTTGACGCTCAGCGCATCTTTGCCTGCCGCTTCCATCACCATTGCCGCCACCAGATGGTCCATGCCACCCGGAACCGAGCCGCCGCCAATGGCCGTGGCGCCCGGATCAGCGTCGAAGGCCGCCAGCAGATCATCCATCGAGTTGATCGGGCTGTCCTTACCGACGACGATTGCGGCATAGTCACCGATCGTGCCCGACACCAGCGTCAGATCGCGGAAATTGTGCGGGAACACTCCGGTCAGCGAACGGATGACGATGGGCGTCGAATTGACCATCAGCGTGCCATGGTTGCTGTCGGCGTTTTCGATCAGGAAGCCGATGGCCTTACCACCGCCGCCGCCGGACATATTCTCGTAAGATGCTGTGCCGACCAGACCTGCGTTTGTCAGTGCTTCGCCGGTTCCGCGCGCGGTCCCGTCCCAGCCACCACCGGCACCCCCGGGGATCAGAAAGTGGATGCTGTCCACAACCTGATGACCATCGGCCAATGCGGGCCCGGTCAGGCCCACGGCGGCCACAGCTGCGATCAGGGCCCGACGGCCCAGTGTGAATGTTGTCATGATGTCCTCCCATTTGACAACCGGCCGCGGTGCGGCTCAGATTATCGGGAAGTTTAAACACACGAACCTGACATCAACCTGTCACGCGTTAGGATACGCCCGATCCCTGATGAAATTCCTACTGGTCGAAGATAATCTTGATCTCGCAAACGCGATGTGCGCCCGAATGCGTCTGGATGGCCATGTTGTTGATCATGCAGCGAAATTGGATGATGCGACCGCCTATGCCGAGGTCGAGGAATACGACCTGATCCTGCTGGATATCATGTTGCCCGACGGCGATGGCCGGGACTTTCTGCAACGCCACCGGGCCCGTGATCCTGACACGCCCGTCATCGTTCTGACCGCCCGCAGCCAGGTTTCGGATCGAATCGGGTCGCTTGATCTGGGCGCTGACGACTACATGACCAAGCCCTTTGACCATGCCGAGCTTGAGGCCCGTTGCCGCGCCGTTCTGCGGCGCAAATCCGGGATCGCCAAATCACGGATCGAGGTCGGCGGGATCGTTTTTGACCCGGTCGCCGGCCATCTGAGCGTCCAGGGTGAGACCATATCCCTGCGCAACCGCGAATTGCGGATGATGGAACTGTTCATCAACGCACCGGGTCAGGTATTCTCGAAACAAAAGCTGGCTGACCGGCTGTTTTCCTACGACGACAATGTCTCGGACAACGCGATCGAGGTTTATGTGGGCCGGTTGCGCAAGCACCTAGAGAAGTCCGAATTGAAGATCACCACGTTGCGCGGATTGGGCTATAGGCTGGATCATGACGGTTAGCCCGGCTGTTTCAGGATCGCTCAGAAATCGGCTGGTGCTGACGTTGATCAGCGGTGCGGCCCTGTTGGCCATCTTGTTGTTCTTCGCCGTTCGAAGCTACGCCGTGCAGGTGGCGCAACAGGGGCAGGACAACATCCTTGGTGCATCAGTTTCTTCCATCCTTGATGCAGCCGCGCTGCGCGATGGTCAGCTTGAGATCGATATCCCCTACGCCGCGTTCTCGATGCTGGCGACGCCATCGGATGATCGGGTGTTTTATGCGATCTTTCAGGATGGCGCATTCTTAACGGGTTATGAGGATCTTCAGGTCGCCCAGAATACGGATGATGGAACGTGGTCCTTCGATGAAGGCGAAATTCGCGGCGAGCGCATAAGGCAGGTGAATGCCAGCCGCACTCTGGTGGGTCTTGGTCGACAGACCGAGATTGACGTTGTGCTTGCCCAGACGCAGGATGCCCTGTCCGAAACGCTGGATCAGATCTCGCGCAATGCCGCGTTTCTGGGGCTTGGGTTCTTTGTGCTGACGGCGGCCCTGTCCTTTTGGGTGACGTCCGCGACCATCGGGCAACTGAACAAGCTGACGACATCCGTGACCCGTCGCGGGCCGCAGGACCTGAGCCCGTTCAGAAAATCGGTGCCCAAGGAAATGGCACCACTGGTGACATCCCTGAATTCGCTGATGGGGCGTCTGGACCAGTCCCTGACCCAATCCGAAGACTTCATCGCCGAGGCGGCACATCGGGTGCGCACGCCGCTTGCCACCGTCCGATCCTATGCCGAGGCGACCCTGCACCGTGTCGAACGCAAGGAAAACCGCGAAGCGCTGCGCGCAATGGTTCGGGCGATTGACGAAAGCTCTCGGGCGGCGGGGCAGCTTTTGGATCATGCCATGATCACCTTCCGGGCCGATCATCTGGAGCGCGAGGATCTTGATCTTGTCGCCCTGACGCAAGAGCTTGTGCAGCGGCTGACACCCATTGCCGAAATGAAAGACCTGTCGTTGTCTCTGACGGGTGACAGCGCTGTCGCGTATTCAGGTGATCCGATCCTGTTGCAGAACGCGGTACGTAACATGGTGGACAATGCGCTGAAATACGCACCCCCAGACAGCACGGTTGAGATCAACGTGACCGCATCGCCTCAACCGCAGATCAGCGTCAGGGATTGGGGCCCCGGGTTCCCTCCTGATGAGATCGGCACGCTGACCCGCCGGTTCGAGCGGGGCCAGAACGCCACCGGCACGATCGGCTCGGGGCTGGGTCTGACCATTGTCCAGGACGTGGCAACCGCGCATGGCGGCAAGCTTGTCCTGACCAACCAACCAGAGGGCGGCGCATGCGTTACCTTATCGCTCTGAGCCTGTTGCTGCTGCCCTGTGTCGGCATGGCCGAGGACTGGGAAGACAGGCAGCTTTTCAACGACGGGGCGACGGGCGCGCCTCTGCGAGTCATATCAAGCACCGATACGGTTCTGTTTGCACCCTTCATCGAAGAATTTGTCGCCGAATATCCAGAGATTAGTGTCGAATATCTGGTTTCTGGCACGGCTGATATCTATGACCGCGTGCGGTCAACGCCCGACGCATTCGATGTCGTCATTTCCAGTGCGATGGACCTGCAGCTGAAGCTGGCCAATGACGGTTTTGCGCTGCCTTTGGACGATATGCCGGGGCCCGACTGGGCTCAGTGGCACGACAGCCTGTTTGCCTTCACCTCCGAGCCCGCGACCATCGTGGTCAACCGTGCGGCCTTTGCCGGTCAGCCCATCCCGGACACCCGACAGGGTCTGATCGAAGCGATGCGGGAACGGCCTGAAACCTTCCGGGGCAAGGTCGGAACGTATGATGTGCGGCAATCCGGGCTGGGCTACCTGTTCGCCACGCAGGACGCGCGCGCGTCAGAAACCTTTTGGCGCCTGATGGAGGTCATGGGCGGTCTGGATGTGCGCCTGTATTGCTGCTCCGGTGACATGATCCGTGATCTGGCGAATGGCAAGATTCTGGTCGCCTACAACGTGCTGGGCAGCTACGCGGCGGTCCAGACCGAAGGCAAGGATGCGCTTGAGATTGTACTGCCGTCCGATTTCCAGACGACAATGATGAGAACGGTCATGGTCTCGGACGCAACGCAAAGGCCCGAGGCTGCCGAGGCCTTTGTGCGCTACCTGATCGCGGGTGCCGCACATTCTTCTAAAAATGCGCCCCTGCCCGTTTTGTCGGCATCCGTTGACGGAGCGCAGGAAGCCATCGGATTGAACCCGGCTTTGCTGACCTATCTGGATGTATTGAAACGCAGAAAGTTTATCTCGGCCTGGGAAAACGCTGTTATCCAGTAAGGGGGTCGCGCCGATTGTGGTAAGCGATAGCGTTTGCTAACGTCGCCCTCGCGCCGGGGGAGGGCGCCATAACCCGAATGCTGGACTATTCCCATAACGCCTGGCTGGTCGCAGCGTCATTGGCCGTGGCACTGATGGCGGGCTTTACTGGTCTGTATCTGACCCACGGCGCGTCGCGGCTGGATACCCAGCGGCGCAAGCTGGTGGTGGCGCTGGCGGCGGTCATTCTGGGTGGCGGCATCTGGTCGATGCATTTTGTCGCGATGCTGGGGCTGCAACTGCCGATCCTGTTCTACTATGACGCTCTGATCACACTGATTTCAGCACTGGTGGCGATCCTGATGGTGGGGCTGGCGCTGCTGCTGCTGCATTTCCGTCCGCGCACGCCTCAGATCATGATCGGGTCCGGCGTGATCGTCGGGCTGGGGATTGTGGTGATGCACTATATCGGCATGGCCGGAATGCAGCTGTGCCGCCCGGTCTATAACGCGCTGGACGTTGTTCTGGCGACGCTGGCCTCGGTGATGCTGTCTGTGGCGGCCATTTGGGTTGCCTATGGCAACCGGACACAGCGCAACATCCTGCTTGGGACGGTCTGTTTCGGGCTGGCCGTGTTCACCATGCATTTCGTCGCGACCGGCCTGACGGATTTTGTGGCCAGCGACAGTGCCGCCGGTGCAGGGCCCGCGCTGGACAATCAGGTTCTGGCAATGGGGGTCACCGTTTCGGTCTTTCTGATTTGCGGCGCCTTTCTGCTGACCGGAATCTCATTCATCGAACCAAAAGAGCAGCCCGTTGAAGTGCCCGCGCCGGAACCCGCAACGCTGCGCGCTGGGGTGCCCTTTGAGCGCGAGGGGCAAACCTTTTTCACCGAACCCTCCAGCATCGCCGCCATACGGGCCGAAGGGCATTACACGGTGCTTTATATGGGGGCTGAAAAACTGTTCTGCCCCTGGTCGATAACCGAAGCCGAGACACGGCTTATTCCCGACGGCTTTCTGCGCTCCCATCGCAGCTATCTGGTGAACCCAAGGCATGTCTCAGGCTTTGAGCGGCACAAGGACAATGGCACCTGCTACTTCGATGGTGTCGATGCCTTGGCGAAAGTGCCGGTCAGCCGATCCCGCCTGAATGACATCCGCGAGGCGCTGGGTCTCTGATCGCAACTGGTGCAGCCTATTCGCATTTCGTGAAACAAGCTGCGCGGCCGGTTCCCATTGGCTGGAACCGTTGATCCTGGCGTCTTTTCCTTTCCGCAGGTCCCCCAAGGCATACCGCTCGGACCCAGGGAGGAAAAATATGATACCAGCCGGTTTTGAGTATCACCGGCCAGGCGATATCGCCTCGGCCATCGGCATTTTGCAGGAACACGGAGACGAAGCGCGCGTGATCGCGGGCGGGCACAGCTTGATCCCAATGATGAAGCTGCGCATGGCCGAGATGGGCCACCTGATCGATCTTCAGGCCATAGACGAACTCAAGGGCATTGAGGTCGGGTCCGATACCGTGACCCTTGGCGCGATGGTCACACAGCATGAGCTGATCACACATGATGGCCTCGCCTCGGCCATTCCGCTGATCCGCGAGGCGGCGTTGCAGATCGCAGATCCGCAGGTGCGCTATGTCGGCACGGTTGGCGGCAACGTGGCCAATGGAGACCCGGGCAACGACATGCCGGGGCTGATGCAATGCCTCAACGCAACATTTGACCTGTCTGGTCCCGATGGCAACCGCAGCGTGTCCGCTCGTGAGTTTTACGAGGCTGCGTATTTCACCGCCCGCGAGGACGAAGAAATCCTGACCCGGATTTCGATCCCTGTGCCGGGTGCGGGCGTTGGGCAGGCCTATGAAAAGCAAAAACGCAAGATCGGCGATTATGCCACCGCCGCCGCTGCCGTGATGGTGGGCAACGGCACCGCCTCGGTCGCGATGACTAATCTGGCCGATACGCCTGTGTGGTCCGAAGGGGCCAGTGCTGCGCTGGCCGCTGGCGATGTGGATGGCTGCGTTGCAGCGATGTTGGACGCCATCGAGCCCGTCGCCGACAACCGTGGGCCTGTCGAATTCAAGAAACACGTGGCCGCCGTGATGCTGCGCCGCGCCATCGACCGCGCCCAAAGCCGCGCGCGTTGAGGGGAGGAAACAATGTCAAAAATGCACGTCAAACTCACCGTGAACGGCAAGGAGGTCGAAGGTCTGGCCGAGCCGCGCACGTTGCTGATCCACTTCCTTCGGGAAGACCTGAAAATCACCGGCCCTCATATTGGCTGTGAAACCAGCCATTGCGGCGCCTGCACCGTGGATATTGATGGTAAATCCGTCAAATCCTGCACCACCTTCGTGGCGCAGGTGAATGGGGCCGATATCACCACGGTCGAAGGTCTCACCAATGAGGATGGCAGCCTTGGTGTTCTGCAGGAAATGTTCCGCGAACATCACGGGCTGCAATGCGGCTTCTGCACACCGGGCATGATCACTCGTGCGCATCGTTTGCTGCAGGAAAACCCGAACCCAACCGAGGAAGAAATTCGTTTCGGCATGGCCGGGAACCTGTGCCGCTGCACCGGCTACCAGAACATCGTCAAGGCAATCTCGGCCTCGGCTGACATGCTGAACGCTCAGAAGGAGGCCGCGGAATGAACGACCAGACACTGACCCCCGAAGAACGCGCCGCCAACCTCAAAGGCATGGGCAGCTCGCGCAAACGCGTCGAGGATGTGCGCTTTACCCAAGGCAAGGGCAATTATGTCGACGACATCAAGCTGGACGGCATGCTGTTCGGCGACTTCGTGCGCTCCCCCTACGCACATGCCCGCGTCGTCAGCGTGAACAAAGAGGCCGCCTTGGCGATGCCCGGCGTGATCGCTGTTCTGACAGCCGAGGATCTGGCCCCGCTGGGCCTGCATTGGATGCCAACGCTGGCCGGTGACAAGCAGATGGTTCTGGCCGACGGCAAAGTGCTGTTCCAGGGCCAAGAGGTCGCGTTTGTCGTCGCCGAAGACCGCTATATCGCAGCCGATGCCGTCGAGTTGATCGATGTCGAATACGAAGAACTACCTGTTCTGACCGATCCGTTCGAGGCGTTGAAATCCGATGTGGTCCTGCGTGAAGACCTTGAGGGCCAGACCGAAGGTGCGCACGGGCCGCGTAAGCATCACAACCACATTTTCACCTGGGAACAGGGCGACAAGGACGCGACCGAGGCCATTCTGGCAGAAGCTGACGTGGTCGCCGAAGAGATGGTCTATTACCACCGCACCCATCCGTGCCCGCTCGAGACCTGCGGCTCGGTGGCTAGCATGGACAAGGTGACCGGAAAGCTGACGCTCTACGGCACGTTTCAGGCCCCGCATGCGATCCGGACGGTTGTGTCGCTGATCTCTGGCATCGCCGAGCACAACATTCGGGTTGTTAGCCCCGATATCGGTGGCGGTTTTGGCAACAAGGTTGGGGCCTATGCGGGCTATGTTTGCTCGGTCGTGGCCTCGATTGTCACCGGCAAGCCGGTGAAATGGATCGAGGACCGGATGGAGAACCTGATGTCCACCGCCTTTGCCCGCGACTACTGGATGCAGGGCAAGATCGCGGCCACCAAAGACGGCAAGATCACTGGTCTGTGGTGTCACACTACGGCAGATCATGGCGGCTTTGACGCCTGTGCCGATCCGACCAAATTCCCGGCGGGGTTCATGAACATCTGTACGGGGTCGTATGACATTCCCACTGCCTATCTGGCCGTAGATGGCGCCTATACCAACAAGGCTCCGGGCGGGGTGGCCTATCGCTGTTCCTTCCGCGTGACCGAGGCTGCTTATTTCATCGAACGGATGATTGAGGTTCTGGCCATCAAGCTGAACATGGACGCGGCCGAGCTGCGCCGGATAAACTTCATCAAGGCCGATCAGTTCCCCTATCAGTCCGCGCTGGGGTGGGAGTATGACTCGGGCGATTATCACACCGCCTGGGACAAGGCGCTGAAGGCCGTGGACTATGACGGTCTGCGGGCCGAACAGGCGCAGCGGGTCGAGGACTTCAAGGCCGGCAAAACCCGCAAGCTGCTGGGCATTGGTCTGACCCATTTCACTGAAATCGTCGGCGCTGGTCCGGTGAAGAACTGCGATATCCTCGGGCTTGGTATGTTCGACAGCTGCGAAATCCGCATCCACCCAACGGGGTCTGCCATCGCGCGGCTGGGGACGATCTCGCAGGGTCAGGGTCACGCCACGACCTTTGCGCAGATCATCGCCAGCGAGATCGGCCTGCCCGCTGATGATATCACGCTGGAGGAAGGTGATACGGACACGGCACCTTACGGTCTTGGGACCTACGGTTCTCGGTCAACCCCCGTGGCGGGTGCAGCAACGGCGATGGCCGCGCGCAAAATCCGCGCCAAGGCGCAGATGATTGCCGCATATCTGCTTGAAGTCCACGACGACGATGTCGAATGGGACGTGGATCGGTTCTCCGTCAAAGGCGCGCCCGAGCGGTTCAAGACCATGAAAGAAATCGCCTTCGCTGCTTATAATCAGGCGATTCCTGGATTGGAGCCCGGTCTGGAGGCCGTCAGCTACTATGACCCGCCGAACATGACCTACCCGTTCGGGGCCTATATCTGCGTCATGGAGATCGATGTGGATACCGGCGAGTGGGATGTCCGGAAATTCTATGCGCTGGACGATTGCGGCACACGGATCAATCCGATGATCATCGACGGGCAGGTTCATGGAGGTGTGACCGAGGCGCTGGCCATCGCAATGGGTCAAGAGATTGCCTATGATGACATGGGCAATGTGAAGACGGGCACGCTGATGGACTTCTTCCTGCCAACCGCGTGGGAGACGCCAAACTATATCACCGACTATACGGTGACGCCGTCTCCGCATCATCCGATTGGGGCGAAAGGCGTCGGTGAGAGCCCGAATGTCGGGGGAGTGCCCTGTTTCTCGAACGCGGTGCATGATGCGTTCCGTCCTTTTGGCTTGGTTCAAAGCCATATGCCGCATGATCATTGGCGGATCTGGAAGATCGCCAATGGGTTGGGGATGCATGGGTGATTGGGGTCGGACCGGCTTGGGCCGGTCCGATCAGGCAAGGGGGCTCTGCCCCCTTGGACCCCCGGGATATTTTTTGGCCAGATGAAGAATGGATCCTGGTTTTGACTTTGAGTGATGTGCAGAACGGGTTGGCCGCACAGGGCTATGTCGCCGATGATCGGTTGGCGATGGCGTTGCATCTGGCGCAGGCCTTGGGGCGGCCTTTGCTGCTCGAGGGTCCTGCCGGGGTCGGCAAGACCGAGGTGGCCAAGGCGATGGCGGCCTGGCTTGAGGCTCGGCTGATCCGGTTGCAGTGTTACGAAGGGTTGGATGCGAGCCATGCGATTTATGAATGGAATTATCAGCGGCAGTTGCTGGCGATCCGGGCTGGGGAAAAGGATGGAGGCGTTGGTGAGGCGCAGTTGTTCTCGGATGCTTATTTGCTGAAACGGCCATTGTTAGAGGCTATTTCTGAGAATGAGCCGCCGGTTTTGCTGATTGATGAAATCGACCGCGCTGATGAAGAGTTTGAAGCGTATTTGTTGGAGATCCTTTCGGATTTTCAGATAACGATCCCCGAGCTGGGCACGGTCAAAGCGCGGGTGCGCCCGATCGTTGTCCTGACGGCCAACGGAACGCGCGACTTGTCCGATGCACTGCGGCGCAGGTGTCTGTACAGTTTCCTGGATTACCCGTCAAAAGAGACTGAGATGGCCATCCTGCGGGCGCGAATGCCAGACGTCGAAGGTATTTTGGCCCGGCAGATCATTGGCGTTGTTCAAGCGTTGCGGCAAGAAGATCTGGAGAAAGTGCCGGGCGTGGCCGAGATGCTGGATTGGGCCGCAGCGCTGTCCGGTTTAGGTGTCAACGATCTGGCTAAATCGCGCGAAGAGGTTCAGGCGACGCTTGTCTGCCTTCTCAAGACTGCGGCGGATTATGATGCTGCGCCGCCCGAGCTGATGGATCGTCTGATCGGGAAGGTCGCGTGATGCAGGTGACGCGCTTTCCATCCCGGGCTGCGGGGCTGGCCGACAGGATGTCGGGCTTTGTTGCACATTTGCGCATGAACGGGCTGAAGGTTGGACCGCAGGAGACCGGGGACGCTCTGGCCGCGTTATCGCTGACCGATGCTACAAATGCCGATCAGGCGCGGCAGGCATTGTGCGCCCTGTTGGCTGGAAATGCTGAAGACTGGCGGCGTTTTGATGCGCTGTTTGATGCGTATTGGTTCAACGCCGGAAAGCAACGCGACGGTGTGGCGCAAAACACCCATGTGCGGGTGCAATCTTCCAAACCGATGATCTGGCAAGGTGCGGAAGCAGGCACAGAAGACGACCGAACGGGCGACAATCAGGAAGCCACCACTCCTGATCCGGGCGATGGAGAGGCCGAAGGGATGGACGGGAAGCTGATAGCGACCCGAACGGCCAATCTGTCGCGCCGGGATTTGCGTGAGTTGATGGATGAACAGAGTCTAAAACAGGCAGAAAGCGCTGCAATACACATTGCGCGCGCCATTCGAGACCGCCGGTCCCGGCGGCGCAAGCAGGCGTTGCGTGGGCCTGCTTTGGACATGCGACGCATTCAGCGGGCCAGCCTTGCGCGGGGGGGCGAACCGATTGACCTCTATCGGCGCGCGCGCCCACCGCGCCCGATGCGGATCGTTGCCCTGTGTGATGTCAGCGGATCCATGACGGTGTATTCGCGGGTGTTTCTGGCTTTTCTGAAGGGCCTGATCGGCAGCGGTACCGAAGCGGATGCTTACCTGTTCCACACGCGACTGATGCGGGTCACGGATGCGTTGCGGGATCACGATACGCTGCGGGCGGCAGGCCGTCTGTCGCTGATGGCCGAAGGGTTCGGCGGCGGCACTGATATCTCGGGCAGTCTTGAGAGCTTTCTGAACGGCTATGGCGCGCGGGCGTTGAATGGGCGCACCATCGTTTTGATCCTGTCGGATGGGTATTGCAGTTCAGACCCCGATGCGTTGGGCGCGGTTCTGGCGCGGATCAGGCGCAAGGCGCGCCGGATCGTCTGGCTGAACCCGCTAAAGGGGTGGGACAGCTACGCGCCCGTGGCGGCGGCAATGCGTGCTGCGCAACCGCATCTGGATGCGCATCTGCCCGCCAATACGCTTGAGGCGCTTGCCGCCCTTGAACCTCAGTTTCGCAAGTTGTGAAAGGACGCCTGCATGCCTGGTCTCGACATATTCGACACGATTGAAGAGCTCCGCCAGAGCGGCGAAAGCTTCTGCGTGGCCACGGTTTTGCGCACGGCGGATGTGACCTCGGCCAAGGCGGGGGCGAAGGCGGCGATCACGCGGGATGGCCGGATACTGGGTCATCTGGGCGGGGCCTGCGTTCAACGCGCGGTCCGGGCCTCGGCCAAATCTGCGCTGGACAGCGGCCAATCCGGCATGATCCGTGTGAAACCTTCTGACAAGGTGGTGGCGATGGCAGACCCCGACGGCGTGCAGACTTTCAAGAGCGGATGCCCAAGCGGCGGGACGGTCGATCTGTTGGTTGAGCCGTATCAGCATGCACCGCGGCTGGTGATTTTCGGCGATACACCTATCGCGTCGGCCTTGGCTGCGCATGCCAGTTTGGCGGGCTTGCGGGTATGTGTCCCCAAGGGATCAGAACACACGGGCCAGATCGGATTTGACGCGGAAGATCTGCCAGCGCTGGGCGTTGAGCCGCGGGATTTCGTCGTGGTCGCCTCGCAGGGCAACGGCGATGGCATCGCGCTGCAGGCGGCATTGGAATCACCTGCATTGCGCGTTTCGATGGTGGCCAGCCGTCGCAAGGCAAAGGTGCTGTGTGATAAGCTGGTCGAGCGCGGATTGGACGCGCATCGTGCCGCGCAGCTGAAGGCGCCGGCGGGGTTGGATATTTGTGCGGTGGATCCGCATGAAATCGCACTTTCGATTCTGGCCGAGATTGTGCGCTGGCGAAACACCGACTCATCAACGGAGAGCTGCGATGATGAAAAACTTGCGTAAATGGGTGCGTGCGGTCTGGCCTGCGCGTCCGGAATTGACCACAAAGGAAGCGACCGAAGAGGCGCTGCGCGTCTACCCGAGATGCTGTTGATCAAAGGAACGAGCATATGGAACTGAGTGATGAAATCCGCATCAACGCGTCGCGTGATGTCGTTTACGAAGCGCTGAACAACGTCGATGTGCTGCGCGAGTGCATTCCCGGATGTGAAGAGCTGACGCAGGCGGGGCCGAACCAGCTTGAGGCGAAGGTGGTTTTAAAGATCGGGCCGGTCAAAGCGAAATTCGCGGGCGAGGTCACGCTTGACACTTCGAATGCGCCAGACGGGTTTTCGCTGACGGGCGAAGGCAAGGGGGGCGCTGCCGGTTTCGCCAAGGGGGGCGCAGACGTGACGCTGACCGAGGACGGGGATGAGACCGTGCTTGCCTACACCGCCAAAGTGGATATTGGCGGCAAGATTGCGCAATTGGGCAGCCGTTTGATTGCCGGCACGGCCAAAAAGCTGTCGGGTAAATTCTTCACCAAGTTCGGCGAGGTTGTTTCAGAGCAGACCGTCTCGTGACCTTGTGATCTGAAACAGGGTCTCGTGGCGGTAAGACGATCCCGGACGCAGGATGGCAGATGGAAAGCCGGGCTGGTTCGGGGCGTCCGGCCAGCTTTGAGGTTCCAACGCAAGACCTGCAAAAGGACCGTAGCAATGGCCGTTCAGACCGGTGCGATCTATTTCGTCAAAACCGGCGGCGGAATAGACCTGCAATCCCGGCTCGGTGGTGGCGAGATGCAGGCAAAGCCCCGTTTCAGGACCAGTCAGTGACACCACGGGACGCAAAGCCTGCGGCGTGTCGGACGTGCAGAAGTTGTGATCTATCGCTTGGGTTCCAACCGGACGACGCGTCCGAAAATCGAACGGCGTATCCTGCACGGGTTGTTGTGCGCCGGTTGGGATCAATGCTTCGTCAACCTCAAGATAGCTGCGCGCGTTGATCTGAAGCGTGTGCGCGGAGATGGTTGGATTACCATCAAGGTTGAAATAGCTGTGGGGTGCAAAACTGCAGGGGCTGGGTTGATCGCATTCGGCCTGAATCAACAGGTGCAAACGGTGGTCTGCCCGTAGCGAATAGGTCGCTTTTACCCTCAGAGCCCCGGCAAAGCCCATATGGCCGTCCGGCATCTCAAGCGACAGCGTCGCAGCGGCTTTGCTGACCGCATCCACCTGCCAGAGCTGACGGGCGCTGCCCTGAGAGCCGCCGTGCAGAGTATGCTGGCCTAGAAAATTGGGGTCCGTGTGGCTGATGCGACCGTCGATTTGGTACCGCGCCCCGCCGATCCGGTTGGCAAATCGTCCCACGATGGCACCGAAATAGGCATTGCTGTCAACATAGCCTTCAAGGCTGGGCCAGCCCAGAACAAGGGGGTGGTCTGTTCCGTCCAGCCTCAGGTCTTGCAGCGTCGCGCCATAGGTTAGGATACAGGCGCGCAGCCCGTCCTTCTCCAGTTCAATGCGATAGACCTGAGCGCCGTTTGGCATGTGCCCGAAGGAGCTGACATTGGGGTGGTGCAACATGATCGGTCAAACCTGGTCGGGCGGGTTGGGGACCGCCAGATAGCGCTGGGCTGGGATGCGGATGATCCCTTTAAGCCCGAGCGCTGTTCGATCAGATGTCTGTAGACGCTGAATGGCTGTCTGGACTGCGGCAAAGATCGCCTGCGCGTCATTGCCCTTGCCTGTGATCAGGGGCAGGCCCGGTGTGGGCGCGGTCCAGTCCAGAACACGCAGGCCCGAGGCCCAGTCTTCATGGGTGCGGATCAACCGCCATGACACCGCATCCAGCGCAGCGATATCCGCGCGCCCGTCGGTCACCTGGCGCGCCGAGGTCACATGCCCGCCAGTCTGGACACGGTTGCGGAACCAGAACCCTTTCGGTTCGAGATGCCAGTAGGGCGCGGCATAACCGGATTGCGAGAAGGTTTGGTTATAGGCGAACACCGCCTCTTGAAACGCGCTCAGATTATCGCGCGGATCGTCGGCCCGGATGACAAATGCGCTGCGGTAGTACCCCGGCGCGCAGCCCTCAAGTCCGTAGTCCGGGGTGCCGACCAGTGTCACCTTGTGGTGCAACCATGTGCGATAGGGCATACCGCAGGTCTGGCTGAGCACCAGATCAGGCGATTCCCAGACCGAGAATTCGTCTGCTTGCTGGGACAGACGCGCAGGGCTGTCGATCCCGGCGCGGTTCAGGTTTTCGCGAATCAGATCCCAATACCGGTCATGCGCGCCCTCAAGCTGGGGTCGGGCGTACATCATCAGGCTTGCGATCATTGCATTTGCCCGAACAATTCGTACAGCTCGATGGTGGTTTTCACTCCAACCTTCTGCTGAATCCGACCGCGATGGATTTCCACGGTGCGCGGGCTGATACCCAGCTCAACCGCGATCTCTTTGCTTGAGGTGCGGGCAGGATGGGTCAGGATATGATGCAGCACCTGCTCTTCCCGTTCGGTCAGCAGGGCGCGCTTGTCCGCCAATTCCTGCCGCCGGGCTTTTTCGGCACGTAGCCGGGCGCCGACTTCGGATGCGGCTTCGATGCGTTCGATCAGAACGGTCAGGTCAAAGGGCTTTTCCAGAAAATCAATCGCGCCCGCCTTGGTCGCCCGCACCGATTCCGGGATACCCCCATGGCCCGAGATAAAGATGATTGGCAGGGTCGAGTTTTGCCGAACCAGATGATCCTGCAGCTCAAGCCCGTCCATGCCGGGCATGCCATAGTCCAGAATCAGACAGCCCGCAGCATCGTCTTCAACCTTGTCCAGAAAGCTTTGGGCATCCGGAAAGTGGATCACTGACATGCCCCGCTTGCCCAGAGAGCGCGACAGGGCGATGCGAACATCGTCATCGTCATCGACAATATAGACGGTCAACGCGGTCATGACGTCCCCTCGGTGTTCTGGTCGCTGCGGCGCAGGGTGAAACAGAACCGCGCGCCTGCGCCCTCGGACGGGTCGTGCCAGATCTGTCCGCCGTTGGCTTTCACGATGGTACGGCAGATCGAAAGACCCAGCCCCATCCCATCGGTCTTTTGGGTGTCAAAAGTATTGAACAGGGTGACAGCGGGATCGACGCCGGGGCCGTTATCCTCGACCCGGATCTCGACCATTTCCGGGGTGATCTGGGTTGAAATGGTGACCCGGCCTGTTTCCGATGGATGACGCGCCAGCGCGTCAATGGCATTGCGCAGCAGGTTGACCAGCACCTGCGCAATCTGTGTCCGGTTACCGATAACCGGGGGCAGGGTGGCCTCGGCGTATTGCAGTTTGATGTCATGCAGCTTGGCCTCGGCCTCCATCAGGGTGACGGTTTGCCGGATCAAGCCGTTCAACTCGAACGGTGTCTGGCGCCCACGATCTTTGCGGACCACCTCGCGCAGGGCCCGGATGATATCCCCTGCACGACGCGATTGGCGGTCGATGTCACTGAGGATCTGGTTCAGCTCCGGGTCGGGATCGCCGATTTCCTCAAGCGTGATCTTGGCCGCATCCACATTGTAAGAAATCGCGCTGAGCGGCTGGTTTAGCTCATGCGCCAGCCCCGAGGCCATCTCGCCCATCAGGTTCACCCGCGCCACATGCGACAGATCACGGCTGAGGCGGCTGGCCTCGTCCTCGGCCTGTTTGCGGTCGCTGACATCATCCACAATCGCAACAGCGTGGTCCGGCACACCGTTTTCATCGCGGATCAGGATCGCATTCACCCGCAACCAGATGGTCGAGCCATCCTTGCGGACAAACGGAGTTTCGGCGATGAACTCGGAATCCTGCAGCAGCGTTTCGCGGAACTTCACCGCGATTTGCTGGCCATCATCGGGCAGCGTGTCTGCCAGCGTCATTTGTTCCAGCTCACCGGGCTGATAGCCCATGATATCGCAAAGCTGTTCGTTGACCCGCTGGAACTTCCCGGTCTCGGGCGAGATCTGCGCCATCCCGCGTGAGGCAAGATCAAATGTACGCCCATAGGCGGTTTCGAACCGTTGCCTTTGCCGCACCTCCTGCGCCATCGCGGCACCGCTGTCCTCAAGCTCGCGATAGGGGTTGTGGACGCCTTCGTCTGGCGTGATCTCGCCGCTGGACAGGCGCTGTGTCTGGCTGGCGAAGTTGCGTACCGGGGCATAAATGCGGTCGGCCAGTGCCAGACCTATAGCGCCGGTCAGGATCGCGATCGACAGTGCAATCCAGATGCCCTGCACCCGGTTTTTCTTGATCTCGCCGATGAAATTGTCCTCGGCGGCGTAAAGTCCGATCAGCCAGTTCAGGCCGGGTTCCGACACGTCGATCAGCATTGCGACATAGTCCTGCCCGTCCAGTTCGAAATCCGTGTGAACCGGGCCGTCGACACCGGCGTTGTCTTCCCGCACTAACGTGCCAAAGGCCTGACGTGCCAAAGCGTCGTTGATCTGGTCCACCATCGGCAGTTCCGGATTGTCGAAATCCGCATCCTGATCGATCAGAACCAATGTCGGATGCGCCAGAACCGAGCCATCCTCGTTCAGCACCAGTGCCGCGCCACGCCGGTCCGACCAGATGTCCAGCAGAAAGCCCGACAGCGCATCGATCTGGATATCGATGCCCAGAATGGCGCGGATTTCGCCCGCGTCGTCCAACACCGGCACGCCATAGGTGATCCCCGGCTGGCGGGTCGTGTAGAAGATATAGGGCTGCGTCCAGATCGGGGCTTTCGCGGCATCGACCATCGTGAACCACGGACGGGTGCGGGCCTCATAGGTGTCGGTCTGGGTCTCGGCGGTTTCCAACAGGGTAAAACGGTCGTTGCGCCATTGGAAATCCGCCGGATGTTCGGTGATCTCGGGCGCAAAGGGCGGGATGGTTTTGGTGCGGTAGCGACCGGGTTCTTCGGTGCGCATCACATAGACGAAGCGCCCGGTTTCATCGGCCAGATAAATCCCGGCCAGCTGCGGGGCCACCTGCAATTGCTGAAAGAAATGGCTCTCCAGCGCGGCGGTATCGTTGATGTCCAGCACATCGTTTTCCGCCAGCCGCCGCGTGGCATCCAGCACCTGCCGCGCCGGGTTCAGAAAGTTTTTAACCTGACCGATGACATTGACACTGACCTCGTTCAGCGAAATGCGCGATTGCCGCAACAGCGCGTTTTCCGAGCTGACAAAGGTCGACAATGTCACCGACAGCACCGCCACAAACTGCAGCCCCGCCAGACATAAGGCCAGGGTCGCGCGCAGCGACCTGCGTCTGCGGGCGGGTTCGGCCTGATCCCGACGGAATTCCTGTTGCGCTGTGGTGTCCAATCTTCGGTCCAGATGGTGGTTGCGGATAGGCTCGGGTCATGATGCCCGCGTCCAGGCCCCCAAGCCTATACGTAATCTACCGTATAGACACGCGCCGATTGGTTTCGCTTTCATCTTTTGCATCTGGGTGGCTGATTCCAAAACCATGTTTTGGGTCGATCAGGCATTCCCATAAGGATCAAAAAAGACTGACAACAGGAGTGTCAAAGTGCTCAATAAATCTTCAATCACAGCGGCTGTAACCGCCGCCTTTCTCGCGCCGGCTGTTTATGCTGAGGAGTTTATCACGATTGGGACGGGTGGTGTGACGGGTGTTTACTATCCGACCGGTGG
>NZ_JBQFOQ010000008.1:0-229083 GCF_056533645.1 Ruegeria sp. G10
TTTACAACCACTTCAACCAGGAAAGATCGTTAGCCAGTCGAGACACCTTCAAGCTGACCCGCGCCGCCGCTCTTAGCGAGTGGCGTCAACTTTGTTCCGGATAAGTTCGCGATTTCCACGGCTAACTGAGACTGGTTCGAATTCGTCTGACAGCACCGCCATACCTCTCAAACAGTCGTCTGCTTATGTCGCGCGCCCTGCAGGTGATCGAAGCCAAACGCTTGATCATCTTTGTGCGGCCCGCTGCCTGAACACTCTGGTGGTTCCCGAATAGGGCGTGCTACGATGATTTACTCGTCCTGAGCCACAAGTCCCAAACCGCGCAGATAGATGCCAATCCCGGTTTCCAGCAGCTCTTCGGGCGGAAACGGGGAACTTGCGCCGGTATTGCGCGCAAACAGTTCGACGACACCATGGCTCATCGCCCAGATATGGGCGCTGAACATCGATGCTGGCGGGCGTTTCTCCGGCGGGATGTGCTGCGACAGATCGCTGGCGGCTTTTTCCAGAACCGTCTTGGCGCGGTTGGCGGCAAGGGCCAGCTCGGGCGTTCGGTTCACCGAGATACCGCTTTCGAACATGGCGATGTAATGGCCCGGGTGCTTGCGCGCAAAGGCGAGATAGGCGCGGCCCGTGGCCTCGAACGCGGCCAGAGCCGAGGGCTGGCCTTTGTCATAGGCAAATTGCATCAGATCTGCGAACATTTCGAATCCCTGGCGGGCGGCCTCGGCAATCAAGTCCTCGCGCCCTTCATAGTGGCGATAGACCGCAGCAGGGGTGACCCCTGCGGTCTTGGCCGCCTCCGACAGGGTGAAGCCGGTCGGGCCTTTCTGCTCGATCAGCGAAAGGGCCGCTTCGATCAGCGCTTGTTTCAGGTTTCCGTGGTGATATCCGCGTTTCGTCATCCCGGCCTCAGGCGCGTTTTGTCTTATATATGTGCGAGATGTGCGTGAGACCAGCGCGATCAGGCATCCCAGATATCCGGCCCGCCACTGATCTTGCGATCAGGCGTACCGACGACGTCAGTATCTTTGCCATCATAGTCCAAACTGCTGAGAACCGTGCGAATGGCTGCGAGACGCGCGCGCTTCTTGTCGTCCGAGCGGATGATCGTCCAGGGACAGTCTTCCGAATGGCTGCGTGTCAGGGTTTCCGAGATGGACTGGCTGTATTCGTCCCATTTGTGCAGCCCTGCCACGTCAATCGGGCTGAGTTTCCACTGCTTCAAAGGATCAGTCTCGCGCTTGAGAAAGCGGTTCAATTGCTCGGCGCGCCCGACATTCAGCCAGAACTTGAAAAGGTGAATCCCGTCGTTTTTGAACCCCGTTTCCAGCGGGATAACCTGCCGGAAGAACCGTTCGCGTTCCTCGGTGGTGCAAAAGCCAAAGACGTTTTCAACTACGCCTCGATTGTACCAACTGCGATCGAAGAACACGATCTCGCGGGCCGAGGGAAGATGCGAGATGTAGCGCTGAAAATACCATTGGCTGCGCTCGGCATCCGAGGGTTTGCTCAGCGCTACGTTGCGCGCCCCTCGTGGATTGAGGTTTTCCCGGAACCGTTTGATTGTCCCACCTTTTCCGGCGGCGTCCCGGCCTTCGAAAAGGATCGCGATTCGCTGATCTGTGGCCTTTATCCAGGATTGCATCTTGACCAGCTCGATCTGCAGGGCTGTCATCTGCTTGTCGTAGTCTTTGCCCTTCATCTTTTCCCGATACGGGTAGGAGCCGGACAGGATATTCCCCTTTCGGCCATCTTTGATCGCGGCTTGTACCTCTTTCGGGGCGTCGTTACGGAAATAGCTTTCGATTGCGCCCTGATCTGATCGGGTCATATGTGGCCTCGCGATAAAATCCAAATCTTACTATGGATTACAGAGCGTCCTAACGCAAACCTGCGCGTTCGGCGGCCCGATCGATCGCGGCGGCAACCTCAGGCGCGGCAACCACCTGTGGCATGTGGCCGATACCGTCCAGTTCGATCAGTTCAGCACCCGGTATCTGTTCGATCAGGCGCTGGGAATGCCAGCTTAGCCCCACGGTGTCATCTGCGGTGCCGTGAACGATCTCGGTCGGAACCGAAATTTCACCATAACGCGGTTGCAGTTGCGCCACCTCATCCAGCAGGTTGGCGCGTTGTTTCGCGTTTGCGTGCATTGAGGCGCGGCGCATGGTCAGGCCGGGGCCGAAATGATCGGCATATCCGTCAGGGGCCTGTTGCGGCGCGAATACTTTATCGAGTGCCTTTTCGACATACCAATCGGGAACAAACGCGGTGATCAGGGGCAGGGCGAGCACATTGCCCGCGGTGGTTGCACCGATGGTGTTGAAGGCGTCCAAAGGCGTCTCCCACGGGATCGCGGCCGGAGCGATCAGGACAAGCGCCGAGATGTTCTCGGGGCGCGTCACTGCCCATGCCAATGAGACAGAACCGCCATAGCTTTGCCCGGCAACGATCGGCTTCTCTGCGCCCAGCTTTGCTGCCGCCTGTTGCAGAATTTCGGCCTGTTGCACGATCGTTTCGCCATCTGGATTGAAGCTTTCGGAATAGCCAAGCCCAGGCCGGTCAAAAACAATCACGCGGTAGTGCGCGGCCAGTATCGGAGCCAGCGCGAATGTCATATCCCGCGTGTTGCCGCTTGAGCCATGGATCAGCACGACATCGGGTCCTTCGCCCATGACGACCGCATGAACAGACACGCCGTTCACATCGACGATCTGACCTTCGGGTGGGAATGCGGATTCGGCCCGCGCTTCGCGTTGCGCGCTGCGCCAAGCGGTGGCAGCGGCAAGTCCTGCAGCCACAATACAAAGGGATATGAGGATCTTACTGGCCAATTTTGTTCAGATCGAACGGGGTTGTTTGATAGATCGAGTTGATCCAGTTGCCGTAAAGCAAATGTGCATGGCTGCGCCAGCGGTTCTGGGGTTCCTGAGTTGGATCGTCATCCGGGTAATAGTTTATCGGCACATTGATCGGCGCGCCATTGGCGACGTCACGGTCATATTCCTGCTTGAGCGTGTCGCTGTCATACTCAAAATGATTGAATATATACAGCGCCCGGTGCGTTGGATCCTCGACCAGGCAGGGGCCCACATCGTCGCTGCCCAATAGCGTAATCAGATCGGGGACCGCATCGATTTCATATTGCCGCATCTCTGTCCAGCGGCTGACGGGAATGACGCAATCATCGGAAAAACCGCGCAAAAACGGAGACGCCGGAGCCATGTTTCGGTGGCGATAGCAGCCGAAAGCTTTGGCGTCCAGCATGTGTTTCCGGACGCCGTGGAAATGGTTGATCATCGCCATCCCGCCCCAGCACACCCCGAAGGTCGAATGCACGTTTGTCTGCGTCCACGCAAAAACTTCGCGCAGCTCGTCCCAATAGGTCACGTCGGCGAAATCCAGATGCTCGATCGGCGCGCCCGTGATGATCAGGCCGTCGAACTTTTGGTCCCTCACCTCCTGGAAGGGTTGGTAGAACTCGGCCATGTGCGCGGCTGCGGTGTTCTTGGTCTGATGCTCGGTCATGCGGATCAGCGACAGCTCAATCTGCAGAGGGGTGGCCCCGATCAAACGCGCGAATTGGTTTTCGGTCTGAATCTTCTTTGGCATCAGGTTCAACAACCCGATCCGAAGCGGGCGGATATCCTGCCGGGCGGCCTGATCCTCGGCCATGACCATGACGCCCTCATTGGTCAGGACATCAAAGGCGGGCAGGTCTGAGGGTATCTTGATCGGCATCGCGTCACGCTATTGAAACTGTGAAAGAAGTTCGGAACTTAGGCGGGCTTGTCGCGGGTCTCAAGGGTGCGTTCGATCAACTCATCGAAATCTCTACCATCACGCACCTTGGCAACGTCGTCGGCGGCGATCGTGACGCCCCAATTGCGCGCCATGGCCTCGTACCGGGGCTGCCGGTGCGCCATCGCCTTGGCATAGGTCCAGCGGATGAACGCATCGGGATCGACGTCATCGCCTTTGCAGTCGTTGAGCGCCAGATACTCGGCCCAGACATGCGCCAAAAAAGCGGCCTGATATGACATGGGCTTGGGGGCCTTGTCGAAACGGCGGATCAATTCTGCCGTGTGTGCATCATCGCCCTTTATCCAGATCATCAACGTCTGGCGCGACAGTTCGCTTAGGACCTGATCGTTGGGATCGTCGGGTTCGACCCATTCGCAGATCGACCCGCCGGTGTCACAGATGAAATTCGGATATCCATACAGCCGCTGGGCCCGATCAACAAAGTACTTGGTGTCCAAAAGGGCGTGGATCTCGGCCAGCCGGAACTGTTCCTGTCGCTGTTGGTATTCCGATATCTCCAGCCCGCCGAGGTCTCGGTTGCCGGGCTTGCCAAGGTAGGTCGAGACAGGGGTGAGGTTCTCGAAACTGATATTTGAGCCTATGTAGATTGAATCCGACAGCAGAAGGTCCCTGAGAAACGGGACTTTCATCGCTTCGGCCTTGGCGTTGTCGGTGATGTATTCGCCCATGTACCGAGTGCCGATGCGATAGTCGATGGAATAGTGAAACCAGCCCCCGGCCTCGCGCAACGTGTTCGAGACATAGGACTTGCCCAATCCCGACATGCCGAAGAACAGCACTTTCTTTCGCGCGGCCTCGCGCCAGTCGTTTGCCGAGTTGTAGAGCATATCCGCCATTCCTTGTTTCGCCCTAGCTAAAACGGGCGGTTGGCGGCGTCAATCGCGTCTGCGGGATCGGCTGAGAATGATCAGACCCATGGCAAGTACTGCAAACCCGGCAAAGGCGCGCGGGGGCAGGGCCTCGCTTCGGACCAATGCGCCGAGAAGTATTGCGACCGGCGGTATGATAAGCGTCACCAGCAGAACATTCCCGCTGCCACCTTGTTGCAAAACCCGATAATACAGCAGATACGCGCCCGCCGTCGCCACAAGCGCATAGTAGGCGATAGCGGCCCATGTTTCGAGGGGAAGCGCCAGCGCGGGGATGCCGTCAACGACCAAAGTCACGGGCAGCATGATGAGCGCGGACGCCGTCAGCATACCAGCCGCAGCGATCTGCGGTTGAAGGTTGCTCAGGTAGGCGCGGGCCCAGACTGCAGCGCAGGCATAGGACAGGGTGCCGGACAATATCGCCAACTGCCCAAGGTTGCTCAGGCTGAACGCGCCGAACTGGCGCAGACCGATTGTCACCGCAACGCCCAGAAAGCCCAGACATACGCCCAGAACGCGCGCACGCGTCAAACGTTCATCTGGGAAGAAAAATGACGCCAGAAGCACTCCGAACACTGCGGTGGTTGCGTTCAGGATCGAGGTCAGACCGGTTTCGACATGAAGCTGGCCCCACGCCATGAGCGAGAAGGGCAGAACGTTGTTCAGCAGGCCCATGACCAGAAATGCAGCCCAGATACGCGGGTTTCGGGGCAAGCTGTTCCGTTGTGCGAGGATCAGCAGCCAAAGCGCCAAGGATGCCCAGAACACCCGATGGAATACTGAGGTCACGAAGGGGACGGTGTCCAGGGCGATACGTATCGACAAGAACGATGCGCCCCAGATCACTCCGAGCAGAATCAATTCAGCCCAGGCGCGGGCAGAGAGGGTTTTTTGAGCAGCCATGGCCTGTTCTGACACTCCAGAATCTTTTGAGCGACCCGAAACATGCGAAAAGCCCCGCCGAATGGGCGGGGCTTCGGGATCGTTCCTGACAGTGTGGATCAGTCCAGGCGGTAAGTGACCTGAAAGCCAACGCTCCAGGCGCTGTTGCCGGTGAAGGTGGCGCGGTTATCCGGGCCTGTGCCGTTGGCGGTCGCGTCGCCGATATCGGTATAGCGCACGCCAGCCGAAACTTGTGCTTTTTCAAACGAATAGGTGCCGCCAAGACCGATGCTCCAGAAGCCATCTGTTGGGCCAAGGTTCGATACCGGGGTGTCCTGTGAGGTTTCGTATCCCAGTGTTACAGCCCCTGAAAACTCTTCCGAAAACTGATAGCCGAGACCCAGCGAGTAGGTGAAAGTATCCTCTTCATAGTCCACCAGATTGATCCCGGTCAGGCCAACATAGACGGGCGGTGCATAGACTGTCTGCGGCCAGTCAACCCACCGAACCGAGCCGAACAGCAGCGTCTTGGGGGCAACGCCGGTCTGGAAGTCGAGGTTCACCGACTGGGGAGTGACCACTTCGCTGTTTGTGTCCGCATCTATGCGGCCCACGGTCGGGATGCCCGGAGGAACGATGCCCGTGACGATATCGTTAGCTTCGGTTTGTGACAGGTCATGAGTGATTTTTGAGTTATACGTCAGGGCAACGCGCGCTGCGATATCTGGGCGCTCCCACGCTACCCCGATGACGTACCCAAAATCTATCTCAGCGTCAGTTTCGACACGATACCCGCCTTGCGGGAAGGGTTGTGACGAGGCGCCAGCAATCGGCACCGATACACTGGCTTTCACGCGTTGCGCGCGGATACCGCCAATCGCGCTGAAACCGCCGTCAAACTTATACCGCAACAGGGCGGTGACTGCATCTGTGTCAGCTTTGGCACGCAGTACATCCGTGCTCCCACCCGGAAAACCGGATAGGACGTTCTGTGACAAAGGGTAGGCTGCGGAATAGTCGATATCCGCCCCAAATGGTTGATCATAAACCAGTGCAAAATCCAGCTTTTCGGTCAAAGATGTTTTGTATGCCAAGTGAGGTGTAAAGAAACTATTCGCCACATCGCCCGAGTCGACTGTTTCGCCGAATGTCGGGCTGCCTGGGATTTGATCTTCCATGGATCCGCTGACGCTTGGGTCGGTATAGCCAAGCCGGAACTGAGCGACAGTCCCTTCCTCAAACAAGATGTTTACACCCTGACCGCTTCGGTCAAGACCGCCCGCCTGCACTGCGGTTGCCCCGACGCACAGGGCGCACGCCTGAAACAGCGTTTTTTTCATTGTATTCCTCCCAATCTCTGTCCTTTGCCTGTGGTGCACACCCTCACAAGTGCACCCGGGCCTGTTACCGGGTGTTACTGTCTTAATCCTTAAAATAAGGTCAACCGGTGACGGAGCGTTAGTTCGGGTCGCCGTTACGTAACTGTGTTGCCAAATTGTTACGATTCTCGGACCAGACGTTCAGGAAGATGCCGCAGAAGATTACGACCGCGCCCAGAAGGGTCCAGTGATCCAGCGGTTCCTGATAAAGGATCATGCCCACAATTGCGATGGTCGGCAGGCGCGCGAAGTCGAACGGGACCACCACAGTGGCCGGCGCGATGGCCAGAGCGTTTGTGATACAGAAATGCGCCAGCAACCCGGCCAGACCGATCAGCAGAAGAAACGGCGCCGTGCCAAACGAGGGCAGGGTTATGTCTCCGTCAATGCCGGAAGCGATCAGGCCAAGTACGGCCTGCATCACAGTTAACCAGAACATGATGCAACCAATGCTGGCTGTGCGCGTCAGGGATTTGGTCGAGATGTTTGTCAACGCAAAGAAGATCGCCGAAAGGGCAGCGGCGATCACGCCGGGGCTGATGGATGCGGCGCCGGGGCGGGCGACGATCAGGATACCCGCAAAACCGATCATCGCAGCGGTCAGGCGAATGGCAGTCAGCCGTTCCCCCAGAAACAAGGGCGACAGAAGGATGACCCAGATGGGGTTGGTGAACTCCAGCGCAAAGACCTGCGCCAGCGGGATGACTGTCACCGCATAGAACCAAAGATTCTGCCCGGTGAAATGCAGGACGTTCCGCACGCCATGCAGACCGAGCCGCTGCGTCGTGACCTGATGCCAGTTTCGTGTAAACGACAGGACCAGCGCGACCACGCAAATGCCTACAAGGCTGCGGTAGAACATGATCTCGAACGTATCATGGGTCACACTCAACTCGCGCCCGGCAACGGCCATGGAGGAAAACGACGCGATCGCTCCGGTCATCCAGAGCGCGGCTTTGCCGACCTGTGATTTGCTTTGATCCATAGAGCCAACGCCGTATCAGAGTGTGCCGCGCCGACTAAAGGGCGTTTCGCCTTGGAATGTAAAGCAAAAAGCCGGGCTGAGACCCGGCTTTTGCGCTCATTCCCACTCGATTGTGCCGGGGGGTTTTGAGGTGATGTCATAGGTGCATCGGTTGATGCCTTTGACCTCATTGATGATGCGGGTCGCGGTTTCGCCGAGGAACTCATGGCTGAACGGGTAGTAGTCCGCTGTCATGCCGTCGACCGAGGTCACCGCACGCAGGGCACAGGCATAATCATAGGTACGACCATCACCCATCACTCCCACGGTACGGACGGGCAGGATGGCCACGAAGGCCTGCCAGATCTCGTCATAGAGGCCGTGTTTGCGGATTTGGTCGATATAGACAGCATCCGCCTCGCGCAGAATTTCCAGCTTTTCGCGGGTGATTTCGCCGGGGCAGCGGATGGCAAGGCCGGGGCCGGGGAAGGGGTGACGACCGATGAAGCTTTGCGGCAGGCCCAGTTCGCGGCCCAAGGCGCGGACTTCGTCCTTGAACAGCTCGCGCAAGGGTTCGACCAGCTTCAGGCCCATCTTCTCTGGCAAACCACCCACATTGTGGTGCGATTTGATCGTTACCGATGGACCGCCCGAGAACGAGACAGATTCGATCACGTCGGGGTAGAGGGTGCCCTGCGCTAGGAACTCGGCCCCGTCGATGGTGTCGGCGTGTTTCTGGAAGACGTCGATGAACAGCTTGCCGATGATCTTGCGCTTGGTCTCGGGGTCGCTTTGACCGTCCAACTCGCCCAGAAACAGCTCGCTTTCATCTGCATGGATCAGTTGGATGTTGTAATTGTCGCGGAACATGCCGACGACCTCGGCAGCCTCGTTCTTGCGCAGCAACCCGTGGTCGACAAAGACACAGGTCAGCTGATCGCCGATGGCTTCGTGAATCAGGATCGCCGCGACGGAACTGTCGACACCGCCCGAGAGACCGCAGATGACCTTTTTGTCGCCGACCTGATCGCGGATTTTGCGGATCATTTCATCGCGATAGGCCCCCATGGTCCAATCGCCCGAGAACCCGGCCAGTTTGACGAAGTTTTCGTACAGTTTCGCACCCTTGGGGGTGTGGTGCACCTCGGGGTGGAACTGCACGGCGTAGAAATGGCGGCTGGGATCGGCGGTGATCGCGTAAGGCGCGTTGGGAGAGGTGCCGAACACCTCAAACCCCGGGGCGATTTCGCTGACATGGTCGCCGTGGCTCATCCAGACCTGTTCGTCGCCCTCGGCGAACCAACCATTGAGGATATCGAGCTGGCTTTTGGGTGTAACGAAGGCGCGACCGAACTCGGCAGTGCCATGGCCGCTTTCGACCTTGCCGCCCAACTGGTGCATCATGACCTGCTGACCGTAGCAGATGCCCAGAATCGGCACGCCGTAGTCAAAGATCTCCTGCGGGGCCCGGGGTGAGCCGTCGCGTGTCACACTGTCGGGACCGCCCGAGAAAATCACGGCCTTGGGGGCCATCTCTCGGACGAACTCCATCGTGACGTTCTGATAGGGGTGGATTTCGCAATAGACGTTCAGCTCGCGCAGGCGGCGGGCGATCAGCTGGGTCACCTGGCTGCCGAAGTCGATGATCAGAAGGCGGTCGTGGGATGCTTGGGTCATGCAGGGCTATTAGGTCGCAAGCGTTGCTTGTGCAAGCGCTATGACGTCAATTGGGGGCGGAGGCTGATAGATGATGACAATAAGGCTTAGGGCTGCCGGCCAAAGCGATGCAGACGCGATCCGGGACTGTATTACCAGCGCTTATGGGCAGGCAATGCGCGAGATCGCCGATCTGCCGGATGTAACGGCTGGACTCGCCGAGGATATTCGGGACCGTGATGTGGTTCTGGCCGAAAGCGACGGGCATTTGCTGGGGGTGATCGTCTTTGATCTGCAGACCGATACGATGATGGTCTTCAACCTTGCTGTCTCGCCCGAGGCTCAGGGGCAGGGGATTGCGCGGCAATTGCTTGCGGCTGCCGAAACGGCGGCGGTCAAAGCGGAAGTGGCATATCTGCAGCTGCGGACCCACCGCCTGATGCGCGCGACCCGGGCGATGTATGCGCATCTGGGCTGGCACGAGGTCGAGACGACCGGGAACTCGGTCATGATGCAAAAGCGGGTGACCTGACGCTCAGATCCGTCTGGTTGCGGTTCATGTCGCTTTTCCCCCTATTGCGCCGTAAACTACCTGTGGCGCTGTTGGCCGTTCATGTAACACACTTATCAAACCAACCATTCAGACGGGATTTTCTCAATGGCAGAGGCAAACACCCGGCGCAGGGCACGGGGTGGCGGCGGCGCCGCCCGTCGGGCCGAGCGCACGGCGGTCAAGATCGAAACCGCGAAGTATATCGAACGCAATATTCCCAACTTCGAGGTCCTCAACGACGAAGCGTTGGAGATCATCGAAAACAACGCGGAAACCATTCTGGAAGAAGTGGGCGTCAACTTCGTCGACAACCCCGCCGCGCTTGAGCGCTGGAAAGACGCCGGTGCGGATATCGACGGCGAGCGCGTTCGCCTGCCACGTGGTCTGGCGCGTGAGCTGATCAAAACTGCACCCAGCGAATTCACCCAGCACGCCCGCAACCCCGAGAAATCGGTGGTCATCGGTGGCCGCAATCTGGTTCTGGCCCCGGTCTATGGCCCTCCGTTCGTGCGGGACGCGCAAGGTGGCCGTCGCTATGCGACGAT
Organism: Ruegeria sp. G10; assembly: GCF_056533645.1. NCBI lineage: Bacteria > Pseudomonadati > Pseudomonadota > Alphaproteobacteria > Rhodobacterales > Roseobacteraceae > Ruegeria > Ruegeria sp. G10. The sequence continues at coordinate 10,677 of NZ_JBQFOQ010000008.1, forward strand.
GGATGATTTCAATAAGTTCGTGAAGCTGGCCTATATGTCCAAGTGGCTGCACCACTCGGGCGGTACGGTGTGCGAGCCGACGGACATTCCGGTGAACAAGCGCCACCTGGACATGCTGATGGCGCACATGACCCTGTCGGACAAGCCGTTCATGGGTTCGGTCACCGATCCCAGCCGCGCGCAGGATTCGATCGAGATGTGCGAGATTCTGTTTGGCAAAGAGTTCGTGCAGAACAACACCGTCATGACCTCGCTGACCAACATCAACTCGCCGATGACATTCGACGACGTGATGATGGGCTCGCTCGAGGTTTATGCGGCGAACAATCAGGCCTGTATCATCTCGCCCTTCATTGTGGGCGGCGCGATGGCGCCGGTGTCGGTCGCGGGGACGCTGACACAGGTTCTGGCCGAGGTCATGGCGGGCGTCGCCTATAGCCAGATCATCCGTCCGGGTGCTCCGGCGATCTTCGGTGCGTTTGTGTCCTCGATCGACATGAACTCGGGCGCGCCGACCTTTGGTACACCCGAAGCCTCGCATGTCACCTATGGCGCGGGCCAGCTGGCGCGTCGTCTGGGGCTGCCGTTCCGGTCTGCGGGCTCGTTCTGCGGTTCGAAACTGCCCGACGCGCAGGCGGCTTACGAGACCGCGAACTCGCTGAACATGGGACTGATGGCAGGCGTGAACTTCATGCTGCACTCCTGCGGTTGGCTCGAAGGTGGTCTGGTGGCGGATTTCGAGAAGTTCGTCATGGATGCCGATCAGTTGGGCGTTCTGCACGGTCTGGCCAAAGGCATCGCCTATGACGAGAACGCACAGGCCATGGACGCAATCCGCGAGGTCGGTCCGGGTGGCCACTATCTGGGTTGCGCCCACACGCAGGCGAACTTCAAGGATGCGTTCTGGAAGACCGACCTGCTGGATTACAAGCCGTTCGAGACTTGGGAAGAGGAAGGCGCCCGAGATACACGGACGCTGGCCACCGCACGGGTCGAGCATCTGCTGGCCAACTACCAGCAGCCGCAGATCGACCCGGATGTAAAGGCCGCGCTTGACGCCTATGTTGCCGAGAAAAAGGCATCCATGCCGGATGCCTTCACCTGATCACGTATAGCGCGCGGCGCGGCTGACCTGATATAGCTGCGCCTCGCCGATCAGGGCAATCAAAACATCAAGGTGACGCACCAGAGAATAGGCGGCGTCATCTTCTTTCCTCTGCAGGTCAAACTCGCGCTCGATTTCGAGCAGCCGGACCAGCGCAGAGCCGGTTCCTGGGACGGACCCATAACCCAGGATGCGCTGCAGGTGGCGATCACGGTTATAGTCTTTCGCGCCGATTTTCGCCGCACGGGTCAGCAAGCGCGGGCGGCAGAGGGTGGCGATCATGGTCATCAGGTCCTGCACTGTGGCGTTCCTTCCTTTTTCATTCTGATGCCAGAGATGTGACACAACTATAGCGGGTGTTGCCTTGCTGTGGTTCGCTCCGAACTATGGTTTCACGACTGTTTATCTTTTTGAATCAATTCTGCTCGGTGCCGTCCGTGGTTAACGAACGAGTAACGAAAGCGACTCTAGTTAGATTTGGTTAACTAAGAATCCGACGGCGAAAACTGTCAGTTTGTTTTGTCGACGAGGGCATTGAAATATGGAAAACAGCGCGGCTTTCACTGTACCGGCATGGGTCCCCGAAGGGGCGCAGCGATACCTTGACCACACCGAGTCGGGCCGGTCCATCCGGGATATCGCGCGCTCGGCTGGATGCCATGCCTCGACCATTCTGCGTCAGATACGCAGGTTGGAAATGCGGCGTGACGATCCTTTGGTTGATGCCGCGCTGCAGTCTTTGGCACAGGCGCATTTCACCGCCCCTGCGGATGACGGATCGGAACCTTGCAGCGCCGTTTTGCCGTTCGCCTCGGGTGATGATGAAGACGCGGTATTCGATCGCGAAGCCCTGCGTGTGCTGCGCCGTTTGTGCGAATCCGGTGCGGTGCTGGCGGTAGCCGAAGACATGGACAAAGCCGTAGTCGTGCGCGACAACGCCGATGCGGGGGCTACCAGAACCGCGGTCGTCGATTGTAGCATTGCGCAGGCTTTGGCCCTGAAGGACTGGATATCGTGCGACAATCCGGGGCGTATTTCGCGCTATCGCATTACCACGGCGGGCCGCACAGCGCTGGGTCATCTTCTGGCTGATGCCGAGAATCGTGCCCGAACACGGAATGAGTTTGGCATGGCCGAGGCGCAGGCTCCATTTCAAGGTTCTGGCGTGGGGGCAAAGCCTCAGCCTCAGAGTCCGTCGCGCGTGCGGTACAGCGCGGCGGAAAGCCCGCTGGTTGCTTTGGCGCGCCGACGAGACAGGGACGGAAAGCCCTTTCTTGATGAGACGCTTGTAGGGGCAGGGGAACGTCTGCGAGAGGACTTCGAGCTTGCTCAGATTGGGCCTCAGGTCACGCAGAACTGGGACCATTTTCTGACCGGTGGGGGCCGGGCTGATTTCACGCCAGATGCGCATGTTGGCCACGGCTCGTCTGGTGCGCGTGATCGTGTCGCGCGGGCGCTGGCCGAGCTTGGCCCGGGCCTGAGCGATGTGGCGCTGCGCTGCTGTTGCTATCTTGAGGGGCTGGAAATGGCAGAAAAGCGTATGGGCTGGTCGGCCCGGTCGGGTAAGATCGTGCTCCGCATCGCGTTGCAGCGACTGCGACGCCACTATGAAGAGCAGACCGAACGGGACAGGCTGATTGGTTGATAAATCTTTATTGTGGATATGGCTGCAAATGATAGTCAAAGGCTATGAGGTTTACTTTCCGCCAATTGCAGTATTTCCGCGCTGTCGCCGAGCAACGAAACTTTGGCCGTGCGGCGCAGGTGTGTCATGTGTCCCAGCCTGCGCTGTCGGTCCAGATTAAAGCGCTTGAAGAAGCGATGGGTGGGCCGCTGTTTGAACGTCAGGCGCGGGATATTCTACTGACACCACTTGGACGGGACGTTCTGGATCATGCTGGCCATGTCCTGTCGGCTGCCGACCAGCTGGATCGCTTTGCCCGAGATCACTCGGGTGGTCATCGGTCCCTGTCGATTGGCATCATTCCAACCGTTGCGCCGTATCTGTTGCCCGGAGTTCTGGCCGGGTTGCGGTCGGGTGATGTGTCGCTGCGCGTTCGGATTCGCGAAGCCCGGACGGAGCGCCTGCTGGCCATGCTGCGTGCGGGCGAGATTGACGCAGCGGTATTGGCGCTGCCTTCGGGCGCTGCCGACCTGCACGAAGAGACCCTGTTCGAGGATCGGTTTCTGTTGGCGGGAAGTCAAAGCCGCCTCAGCCGCCTGACCGTCAGCCCCGAGGCGTTACGGCCGCTGGATCTGCAGACAGCGCAGTTGATGTTGCTGGAGGATGGGCATTGCCTCACGGATCAGGCACTTGAGGTCTGCGGCCGGGATCGGACCAGCGGGCAGATCAACATGGGGGCGTCATCGCTGGCGACCCTTTCGCGTCTGGTGGCCGAGGGCTTTGGGCTAACCCTGATGCCGGAACTGGCTGCACAGGCCGAGGTCGATGCCGTTCCAGGCCTTCGCCTGTTGCGTTTTGCGACCCCTCAACCAGCGCGCACGATCGGCTTGGTGCGGCGTCTCTCGACCGGAGGGGAGGGTTGGTTTGACCGATTGGCCGGGGTCATCCGGCAGGTCGGTGAGGACATCGTGACGCGAACCCGCGCCTGACGACAAAGGCCCGCCTGTGTAGGCGGGCCTTGTCATTAGAAACATCCTTCAGGTCAGGCCAGCGCGGGTTCGCGCGCCTCATTCAGATGCTTCAGCAGGTTTTCGGGCGAAGAGACGCCATAGGGGTCTTCGGGGCAGTTGTCCATCAGGCCGGGTTCTTCGAACCATGCCTCGACCACACCGTCATTGACGATTGCCGCGTAGCGCCACGAGCGCATGCCAAAGCCCAGATTGTCCTTGTCGACCAGCATACCCATCTTGCGGGTGAACTCGCCCGAGCCATCGGGGATTACGGCGACATTTTGCAGGCCCTGATCTGCGGCCCATTTGTTCATGACAAAGCTGTCATTCACCGACATGCAATAGATCGCATCAATCCCTTTGGCAGTGAAATCAGCAAACCCGTTCTCAAAACCCGGCAGCTGGTAGGTCGAGCATGTGGGCGTGAACGCACCCGGCAGCGAGAACAGGATGACGCGCTTGCCCGCGAAGTAATCTGCAGTGGTTTTGTCTTCCCAGCGGAATGGATTCGGGCCTTCGACGGCCTCATCACGGACGCGGGTGTGGAAGGTTACATCAGGCAGCTTTGCGCCGGTCTTCATCATCAAACTCCTGTGATTCACATATGTTTGATGCGAGGGTTAAAACGATTCTAAATCACCTTCAACAATAGATATGCTGCAGATGCCAAATATCTTGAAGCTGGTTAATTGGCTTGAAAACAATATGAAAAATGAAAGTCAGTAGCCTATGTTTTCTGCATCGACACAATAAGCACGCATAGCGGCTATGCGCCGCTGGCGTAACCTGAACAGTCGGTTTATGTTATGGGTAAAGCAAATTGACCCAAAGTCAGGAAAGCCAACCGTGCGTGATCTGAAAATCCCCGAGCAAAGACACCCAGAAAAGGCGCACCGGCCTGACAACGCAGCCCCGCGCAAGCCCAAGTGGATTCGCGTAAAGGCCCCCGGTGGGGCCGGCTATGCCGATACGCACAAGATCATGCGCGACAATAACCTGGTTACTGTCTGCGAAGAGGCCGGTTGCCCCAATGTTGGCGAATGCTGGAGCCAGGGCCACGCCACCATGATGATCATGGGCGAGATCTGTACCCGTGGTTGCACCTTCTGTAACATCGCCACCGGTCGCCCCGACGCGCTGGACGCGTTCGAGCCGGGTCGCGTTGCGCATGCGGTGCAGAAACTGGGGCTGAACCATGTCGTCATCACCTCGGTCGACCGCGATGATCTGGAAGATGGCGGGGCCGAGCATTTTGCTCAGACGATCCGGGCTGTGCGGCACCGCTCTCCCAAAACTACGATTGAGATTCTGACGCCGGATTTCCTGAAATGTGATCCCGCGGTTCTGGAAACCGTGGTCGAGGCCAAGCCGGATGTGTTCAACCACAACCTTGAAACAGTTCCCGGCCTTTATCCGCAGGTGCGTCCGGGTGCGCGCTATTTCCACTCGTTGCGGTTGTTGCAGCGGGTGAAGGAAATGGACCCGTCGATCTTCACCAAATCGGGCATCATGGTCGGGTTGGGCGAGCAGGAACAGGAAGTGCGTCAGGTGATGGACGATATGCGCGCGGCGGATATCGATTTCCTGACCATCGGCCAGTATCTGCAGCCGACGCCCAAGCATCATGGCATTGACCGTTTTGTGACGCCGGAAGAATTCGCATCGTATGAGAAAGCCGCCTTTGGCAAGGGTTTCCTGATGGTTTCTGCCACACCGCTGACCCGGTCCTCGTACCATGCCGGCGATGACTTCGCCCGCCTGCGGGAGGCGCGTCAGCAGAAGCTGGGGCAGGGGTGAGCCCCGAGCTGCAAAGCTGGCTTATCGAAAAGCGCCATGAGTTGCATCAGGTGCCCGAGGTCTCGGGCGCCGAGCGGGGCACTGCCGCAAGCATCGCCAATCTGTTGGAGGCCTGTGGGCCTGATGCAGTCCTGACCGGGATTGGAGGCTATGGTGTGGCTGCGATCTATGACAGTGGCCAGCCCGGCCCGACTGTCGGTATTCGGTGCGAGTTGGATGGGCTGCCTATTCAAGAGCTGTCGGATTTGCCCTACGCGTCGCGATATCCGGGCAAAGGCCATTTATGTGGGCATGATGGCCATATGGCGATGGTGCTTGGCGTGGCGTTCATGCTGGGTGAAGCACGGCCCGAGCGTGGGCGCGTTGTGCTGATCTTCCAACCTGCCGAGGAAACCGGACAGGGTGCCCGGTCGTTTCGCAGCGACCCCAGATTTTCGGGCATCGCCCCTGACTATGTATTTTCACTGCACAACTTGCCGGGGTTGGAGTTGGGAACAGTAGCGATCTGCAGCGGGGCGGCAAACTGCGCGTCGCGCGGGATGCGTATTGTGCTCACCGGAAAGACCTCTCACGCTGCGGCGCCGCAGGATGGACTGTCTCCGGCACAAGCGTTATCCGAGCTGATGACCGAACTGGCGCGTCTTGGATCGGGTGGTGATCTGGATGCGGACTATGCTCTGACCACCGTGACCCATGCTCAATTGGGCGAGCCCACTTTTGGCATTGCACCGGGGTCTGCCGAGCTTTGGGTGACGCTGCGCACCGGTGGCGATGCGCGGATGCATCGGTTGATCGGTGAGGCCGAACAAAGGGCCGGAACCATTGCCGAGGCGCAGGGTCTGTCAGTACAGATCACCTATGACGATGTATTTGAGGCATGCGTCAATGATGCGGAAGCGGTGGCTTTATTAGCCAAGGCCTGTGATACGCAAGCTGTACCGCATGCCCTGGTCGACGCACCGCAGCGATTTTCCGAGGATTTCGGGCAATTCGGCAAGGGGGCGAAATCGGCCATGTTCTGGCTGGGCGCTGGCACGGATCACCCCCAGCTTCACAACCCGGATTACGACTTCCCGGATGCGCTAATACCGATTGGAACGGGTATTTTTGTATCTGCGATCGAACAGGCGCTAGCGCCCTGATCTTCATGCGCGGTCATTCGGTAAAGCGCACCTTGCCAATAAAGGGCAGGTTGCGGTTGCGTTGCGCGTAGTCGATGCCATAGCCCACGACAAATTCATCCGGAATTTCAAATCCAATCCAATCCGAGCGGAAATCGACCTCACGGCGGCTGGGTTTGTCCAGCAAGGCGATGGATTTCAGCCGAGCAGGTTTGCGACTTTGCAGCAGGTTGGTGACGTGGTTCAGGGTATGGCCGGTATCCACGATGTCCTCGACCACCAGCACGTCGCGCCCTTCAATTGCGCCCCGCAAGTCTTTGAGAATGCGCACCTCTCGACTGCTTTCCATCGCGTCGCCGTAGGAAGATGCCTCAAGGAAATCGACTTCGATGGGCAGGTCAAGCTCGCGCACGAGGTCTGCGATGAACACGAAACTGCCGCGCAGCAGGCCCACGACAATCAGCTTGTCGGTGCCGCCGAATTCATCGGTGATCTCGCGGCACAGCGCCTCGATCCGGGCGGCAATGGCTTTGGCCGAGATCATCTCATCTATCACATATACGCGGTCGCTCATCGCTGCCCCCTTGATCTTTGGCGCGCAACATACGAAATCACGCGCCATTGTCACCAGTTAATCCCGGACGCCATGCCAACACATTCGGAAACCCGACCGCTGCCTTACACCGCTCAACAGATGTACGATCTGGTCGCGGATGTGGCGAAATACCCGGAGTTTCTGCCGTGGTGTGCGGCCTCGCGTATCCGCCGCACCTATCAGGCGGGCGAGGGCAAGGTGATGGAGGCGGATCTGGTGATCTCGTTCAAAGTGTTCCGCGAACGTTTTGGCAGCCGTGTGACCCTGTTTGACGCGCAGAAGCGGATCGATACTGAATATCTGGACGGCCCCTTCAAATACATGCGCTCGGACTGGCAGTTCGAGGATACGGCTGACGGCTGCAACGTCTCGTTCCACGTTGATTTCGAGTTCAAGAACGCGGTGCTGCAGGGCATCATCGGCGTCGTGTTCAACGAAGCCATGCATCGTATCGTGCGCGCCTTTGAACAGCGCGCCGCCGACCTTTATGGCTAAGCCTTTACGACCGGGCGGCGCGCGCTAGACTGCGCTGCATGACCGATCTGACCACTGCCCTTGCAGATTTTGCCGCAGGCCCCGTTTCCACCACGAAGCAAGCCCGCATCGTGACCTCTCTGTCCGTTCTGGATTGGCTGGCCGTCGGGCGGGCTGGGGCCGAGGAACCGGTCTCGCGCATTATCCGGCAAATGGTGCTGTCCGAAGGTGGTAGTGAGCAGGCGCGTTTGTTCGGCGGCGGCGCCGTGCCCTTGCGTGCCGCAGCGCTTGCGAATGGCACAATTTCCCATGCGCTGGACTATGATGACACGCATTTCGCCCATATTGGCCATCCTTCGGTTGCGGTTTTGCCCGCGGCGCTGGCCGTTGCCGCGTGGGAGGACCGCCCGCTCGTCGATTTCCTCGAAGCGGCGCTGATCGGCATGGAAATCTCGATCCGCATAGGGCTGTGGTTGGGGCGCGGGCACTATCAGGCGGGATTCCATCAGACCGCAACGGCGGGTGCCTTTGGGGCAGCGGTTGCGTCCGGGCGCATCATGGGCTTTGACGCCGCCCAGATGCGCATGCTTCTTGGTCTGACTGCCACCCGTGCGTCCGGTCAAAAGGCGCAGTTCGGGACGATGGGAAAACCCTACAATGCGGGGTTGGCCGCATCGAACGGGGTAGAAGCGGCAGTACTGATCCGGAAAGGATTTCTCGCCAACGCCGAGGCCCTTGAGGGGCCTTACGGGTTCGGGGCCACGCATCTGAGTGCGGACGATACAGAAAGTGCTTTGTCAAATCTGGGCGCTGAATGGCTGTTCGAAACCGTCAGCCATAAGTTCCACGCCTGCTGCCATGGTCTGCACGCGGCGCTCGAGGCCGCGCGCGCCCTCGACATCGCCGAACCCGAAGTGGCCGAGGTCAAGGTCAAGACCCATCCCCGCTGGATGAGCGTCTGCAATCAGCTGGACCCCAAAACCGGATTAGGGGCGAAGTTTTCCTATCGCACGGTGTTGGCTATGCAATCGCTGGGCTATGACACCGCGCTTCCGGTCAGCTATTCCGACAAAATCTGCGCCGACCCGCGTCTGAAATCTTTACGAGACCGGATCACCGTCGCAGCCGATGACGGTCTGTCTGAAACGCAGGCCCATCTGTCGCTGCTGCGCCGCGATGGGGCGCGGCTTGAGGCCGACCATGATCTTTTGGCTCCAATGTCTCTTGCGGATCGAGAGGACCGTGTGAGGGCAAAGGCTGGCAAGCTGATCGGACAGGAGGATGCTGATGCAATCTGGTCCATGCTGCGCACCGGCGGGCGCGCAACAGATTTGGCCGGCAGGCTGTCCGACTAGACGACGCGCCAGTGCAGCGGAAAGCCCGGATCAAACACGGTCACCGGACCATCCCCGGTTTCGATCTTGGACGGGTAAGCGACCGGATCGCCTTTGGTCAGGGTGATGGTCTCGTCATTCACCGGCATCCCATAGAACGCAGGACCGTGGAGCGACACAAAACCTTCCAGTTTGTCCAGCGCGCCTTCGCGGTCGAACATTTCGGCCACCAGTGACATGGTGTTGGTCGCCGTGAAACAACCGGCACAACCACAGGCCATTTCCTTGTTGTCATCCGTATGCGGCGCGCTGTCCGTGCCCAGAAAATACCGCGCATCCCCCGAGGTCGCGGCGGACAGCAAGGCCAGCCGATGCTCCTCGCGCTTGGCGACGGGAAGGCAGTAGTAATGCGGTTTGATCCCGCCCACCAAAATATGGTTGCGGTTGATGATCAGGTGATGCGCTGTGATCGTCGCGCCCAAATCGGTCTCATTGGCTTTGACGTAGTCTACGCCGTTCGACGTCGTGATATGCTCCATCACCACGCGCAGACCCGGCGTTGCCCTGCGGATCGGATCCAGAACACGGTCGATGAACACGGCCTCACGGTCGAAAATGTCGATCTCGGCATCCGTGACCTCGCCATGCACGCACAGGGGCAGGCCGATCTCGGCCATCTTCTCAAGTACCGGGCGCACTTTGTCGAAATCGCGCACACCTGAATGCGAATTTGTCGTCGCCCCCGCCGGGTACAGCTTAACCGCCTTGACCAGACCGCTTGCGTGCGCGGCGGCGAGATCTTCGGCATCGGTGTCTTCGGTCAGATACAGCGTCATCAGCGGCTCGAATTCCATGCCATCCGGCAACGCGGCCATGATCCGGTCGCGGTACGCGGCAGCCTGATCGCCGCGCACAACGGGCGGCACGAGATTCGGCATGATGATCGCACGGGCGAAATGGCGCGCGGTTTCGGGCAAGACGGCCTGCAACATCGCGCCATCGCGCAGGTGCAGATGCCAGTCGTCGGGACGGCGGATCGTGAGCGTATCGGTCATGGCCCCCGGCTACCACAGCCGGTTCTAAGGGAAAAGCCTTGTCAACAGACCAGATCGTCGTAAATCCCGCAGATGCCTTGGTCTTGACGCGCGCACGTTGCCATGACCTGTTGGGCGCAGCGATTGAGGGGACATCATGACGCAACCAAACTCCATCGATGCCGTGCAGGAAACCCTGAGCGCTCAGGGCTATGTCTGCGGACGCGCGCTGGCGACAGTCGTGTTCCTGTCGCTAAAACTGGGGCGACCTCTGTTTCTCGAAGGCGAGGCCGGCGTCGGAAAGACCGAAATTGCCAAAGCGCTTGCCGCTGGTCTGAACCGCCGCCTGATCCGCCTGCAGTGCTATGAAGGCCTCGATGCATCCTCTGCTGTCTACGAATGGAACTTCCCGGCGCAGATGGTTGCAATCCGCACTGCCGAGGCCTCGGGCGGGGCGGACCGCATGGCCCTGCAAACTGAACTTTTCTCCGACGACTATCTGATCGAACGCCCATTGCTTCAGGCGATGCGCCCTGACGAAAACGGGGCTCCCGTCCTGCTGATCGACGAGCTGGACCGCACGGATGAACCATTCGAGGCCTTCCTGCTCGAAGCGCTCAGCGATTTTCAGGTTACCATCCCCGAACTCGGCACCGTCAAAGCGCCAGAGCCCCCCGTCGTCATCCTGACCTCCAACCGCACGCGCGAAGTCCATGACGCCCTCAAACGCCGCTGCCTCTACCACTGGGTTGACTACCCAGACTTCAACCGCGAGATCAAAATCCTCCACGCCCGCGCCCCCGAAGCCGCTGAGGCCCTCAGCCGAGAGGTCGTCGCCTTCGTCCAGCGCCTGCGCACCGAAGACCTGTTCAAAAAGCCCGGCGTGGCCGAAACCATCGACTGGGCCAAATGCCTGTTGGCGCTTGACGTGATTAACCTCAGCCCCGAAGTCATCGGCGACACGCTGGGCGCGATCCTCAAATATCAGGACGACATCCAGAAACTGCAGGGGTCCGAAGCCAAACGCATCCTCGACGAAGCCAAAGCCACCCTCGAACCCGCCTGATGCTTCATCTTTTCCTAAATACTCCGGGGGTTTGGGGGCAGCGCCCCCATGACGACTGATGGCCGAAGACCTTCCCCTGAATATCCCCGACCATCCCAAGCTGGCACAAAATATCACCCATTTCGCCCGCGCGTTGCGCAAGGCGGGTCTGCCCATCGGCCCCGGTCGTGTCGTGGATGCGATCCGCGCCGTCGAAGCGGCAGGGTTCACGAAGAAACAGGATTTCTACTGGACCCTGCACGCCTGTTTTGTAAATCGCCCCGAGCATCGCACAGTCTTCGCTCAGGTCTTCCGCCTCTACTGGCGCGATCCGCGCTACATGGAGCATATGATGGCCATGATGCTACCCGCCATTCGCGGCGTGCAGGAGGAGCGCAAGGCCGATGCCGGCGAAAAACGCGCCGCCGAGGCACTGCTGGATGGTGTTGAACAGCAGCAGCCCGAGTTGCACGAACAAGAGGGCGAGACAGAGATCGAGATCGACGCGACCCAAACAGCGTCGTCCGAAGAACGCCTGCGCAACCTCGATTTCGAGCAGATGAGCACAGACGAGATGGCACAAGCCAAGCGGCTGCTGGCACGGTTGAGCTTGCCGGTCAAACCGATCGCCTCGCGCCGCGCGCAGGCCAGCCATCTGGGCAACCGGATCGACCGTGCGCGCACGCTGCGCGCGGCCATGCGGCAAGGGGGCGAGCTGCATCAGATCGCTCTGCGCAAACCCAAACCGCGTTGGCCGAACCTTGTAGCGCTGTGCGATATTTCGGGATCGATGAGCCAGTACAGTCGCGTGATCCTGCATTTTCTGCACACCGTTTCGAACACCAAAGGTGCGGGATGGGCAAAGGTGCATGCCTTCACGTTCGGCACACGGCTGACCAACATCACCCGACATCTTCACCAGCGCGACGTCGATGCCGCTCTGTCCGCCGCAGGGGCTGAGGCACAGGATTGGGAGGGCGGCACAAGAATCGGAGACTGCCTGCACCAGTTCAACCGCGATTGGTCTCGCCGCGTGATGGGGCAGGGCGCGGTTGTCCTGCTGATTACCGATGGTCTGGAACGCGGGGCACCAGACCAGTTGGAGAAGGAAATAGAGCGCCTCCACCTGTCCTCAAAACGTCTGATCTGGCTAAACCCGCTGTTGCGCTGGGACGGGTTTGCCCCCAAGGCGCAGGGGGTCAGAACCATGCTGCCCCATGTCGACAGCTTCCGCGCCGGGCACTCGATTGCGTCGCTCGAAGATCTGGCGAACGTGATTTCCCAGCCCGACGATCAGGGACAGAAAGCACGGCTGATGGCCGCGCTTTCCGAAGGATGATTACGAAAGCTGGTCTTCGTTGCACTTCCGCGCCATTTCCATGGCCTTGTAGGTGCCCGTCAGATCGACGGTGAAGGCAAACTCTTTTTCCGGAAACACCACCATGACGTGCTTTTTGGCAATGTCTTCCGCGAATTGAGGATCATCGGACAGGACATAGCCGCCGGAATAACCCTTGGTGATGTTGCCTTTCATACCGGTGGCTTCACCCACATAGATATTGTCGCCCAACAGGATGGCCACGGCTTCGGTCTCACCGGCTTTGATATCGGTCTTGGCTTTGGTGAACACGCCCACATAGCCCACGCCACGATCTTCGGTCAGGCCCATCTGCACGACGTTTTCGTCATCGTCGACAGCCTCGATCAGGCACGACTTCTTGGTTTCGTCAATGAAGACCTTCCAGCCTTCGACCTCGCCGTATTTCAAATAGGTATCTGCCCAACCGGTGCTGGCAGCCGTCAGACCGATCAACGATGCGAGTGCAAGAATGCGTTTCAACTCTGTGTCTCCGCTTTGAAAAATGAAGGGGATACACCGGGATAGGCCCGATGATGGGCGCAAGCTAGAAGTTGGGACGGGGACAATCAATAGTTTGCGAATGTGATCGCAAAATCGGCTTGTTAGCGCCGGAAACTCTTCCCTTTGACCGCTTTTCATTGCCGCAAAGCTAACTATGTTGAACGCGAACAGGGCGCGGAGGTCTGCATGGAACGATTCGACAACAGCCCCGAAACAGCACTGAAGTGGTATAGAGACGGTAAAAAGGCCGCGCTTGCCACTGTGGTCGAAACCTGGGGCAGCGCACCGCGCCGTGTCGGCGCGCAGCTGGTCATTGCGGGGGACGGCCGGATCGAGGGCTCGGTATCGGGCGGATGTGTCGAAGGCGCGGTGATCGTCGAGGCACTGGAGGCGATTGACGAGGGCGAGGCGCGCTTGCTGGAATTCGGCGTCAGTGATGAGGACGCCTTTGCCGTCGGGCTGGCCTGCGGCGGTACCATCCGGGTTCTGGTCGAACCCATCGGGCAGGTTTTGCCCGAGCCCATGCTGGCAGAACTCGTCGCCGCCCGTGCCCGGCGCGAGCCTCTGGCCTATGAGGTGAATGTCGAAACCGGCCACCGTGCGCTGCGCCGTAACGCCTATACAGATCGGTTGCGAATGGACCGGTCCGGGTTCGAGGAAGATGCACAGACCTTTGTGGCGGTGCACAATCCGCCACTCCGCCTGATCGTGGTGGGCGCGGTGCATATCGCTCAGGCGCTTGTGCCGATGGCCCGGATCGCCGGGTATGATCCGGCTATCATCGATCCGCGTGAGGCCTTCGCCTCGGACGCCCGGTTCCCCGGCGAGACCATTCTGACCGATTGGCCGGATGAGGCCGTGGCCAAGCTGGGTCTGGACGCGCGGACCGCACTGGTGTTGCTGACACATGACCCCAAGCTGGATGATCCCGCACTGCAGGCGGCGTTGGATGCCGGAGTATTCTATATTGGCGCGCTCGGATCGACGCGGACCCATGCCAAGCGTGTTGATCGTATGAAGCAGGCCGGCTTCTCGGATGCCCAGATCGGACGCATTCACGGCCCAGTTGGCCTTGATATCGGCGCGGCCAGCCCGTCGGAAATTGCGGTTGCCATTCTGGCCCAGATGACCGCCGTGCTGCGAGGCAAAGCGTGAAGTTCGGCCCGGTCTCTCTGTCTGAGGCGAATGGTGCCATTCTGGCCCATTCGGTCAAGGCCGGAGACCAGAAGTTGCGCAAGGGGATCACTCTGACGGACGCGCATATCGCGACGCTTGGTCAGGCGGGGCTGACAGAGATCATTGTCGCCCGGCCAGAGCCCGGAGACTGCCACGAAGACGAAGCCGCAACGATACTGGCGGCGGCGCTGGCCCCCGATCCTGACGGGGCCAACCTGCGTGTGACGAAGGCTTTTACAGGGCGGGTTAATCTGTTGGCTGACGGGCCAGGGGTTGTCGTTCTGGACGTCGAGTCGGTGCAGCAGTTCAATCAGGTGCACCCTATGATCACGGTTGCGACCGTGCCGCAATATCAGCAGATGGCCGCGGGTGGCATGGTTGCGACGATCAAGGTGATCTCATACGCTGTGCCGCTGGCGGACGTGCAGCGCGCAGCCGATTTGGCGCGCGGCGCGGTTCGGCTGGCCGCGCCGACATACCGCTCGGCCGGGTTGATCGTGACCGATATCCCCGGAGGTCCGCCGAACGACAAAGGGATCGCCGCGATTCGGGGCCGGGTCGAGGCGCTGGGAATGGAATTGACCGATGTGCAGATCGTGCCGCACCGGACGGACGATCTTGCTTATGTGCTTTCGTCGTTGCAGGGCGAGGTTGCGATGATCCTGACCGGCTCGGCCACGTCGGACGAGAACGACGTGGCGCCCGCGGCGGTGCGACAGGCAGGGGGACAGGTCGACAGATTCGGTATGCCAGTTGACCCCGGCAACCTGTTGTTTCTTGGGGAGCTGTTGGGCAGCCCTGTCATCGGACTGCCCGGTTGCGCCCGGTCACCTGCGCTCAACGGGGCGGACTGGGTTCTGTCCCGCGTGGCCTGTGGGATTGAAACCACCGGCGCCGATATTGCCGCGATGGGGGTTGGCGGCTTGCTGAAAGAAATCCCCAGCAGGCCCCAGCCGCGTGCGGCCAAAGTGAAGTGACGTAACGGCATTTTTGCTTCGGTTCCTGCGGGCCACATTATTTGGCGGCTAAACGTCGGATGCGGCGGAAAATCGGGCAAATATTTTTGTTCTCAAACAAAATTTCCCGTGTTTAACTCGGATGCAAAGGGAAAATACCAAATAGGGAGGAATTCATGACACAGGTCTCAATGACCGTGAACGGGCGTGCCGTTAGCGGTGACGTGGAAGGTCGGACGCTGCTGTCCAGCTTTCTGCGGGATCATCTGTCTTTGACGGGAACGCATGTTGGCTGTGACACGGCGCAATGTGGGGCGTGCGTTGTGCACGTAAATGGCGAGGCGGTGAAGTCCTGCAACATGCTGGCGCTTGAGGCCGACGGGGCTGAGGTTGGAACGATTGAGGGTCAGGCGGCTGAGGATGGGACGCTGAACACGATCCAGCAGGCGTTTCAGGATCACCACGGTCTGCAATGCGGGTTCTGTACGCCGGGCATGGTGATGAGTGCGGCGGCGCTGCTGAAGGACAATCCGCGACCGACCGAGGCTGAGATCCGGAAATATCTGGAAGGCAACCTGTGCCGTTGCACGGGCTATCATAACATCGTCAAGGCGATCATGGCCGCTTCGGGTCAGGACGTTTCAAGCATCGCCGCCGAATAAGGCGGGTAAGAATTTTCGACGAAAATTCTTTTCCAGGGAGGAGAACAAGCAATGCCCAAAGACAGTGGCATCGGAGCCAGTTCCAAGCGGCGCGAGGACGTACGCTTTCTGACCGGAGCTGGCAATTATACCGACGACATCAACGTGGCCGGACAGGCCTATGTCCATTTCCTGCGCTCGGATATCGCGCATGGACGTTTGAAAAGCGTAGATACATCAGCGGCTGAGGCGATGCCCGGCGTGGTCAAGGTGTTCACCGGCAAGGATTTCGAAGGCGTGGGCGGCATGCCCTGCGGCTGGGAGGTGACGGACAAGCACGGCGCGCCGATGCAGGAGCCGCCGCACCCCATTCTGGCCCAGGGCAAGGTGCGCCATGTGGGCGATCCCATTGCCGCCGTTGTGGCCGATAGCCTGGAACAGGCGCGCGACGCGGCCGAGGCGATCGAGGTGGACATCGAAGAACTGCCCGCAGTGATGGACATGAAGGCCGCCGCACAAGAGGGCGCAACGCTGGTCCATGACGATCTGAAGAACAACATCTGCTATGACTGGCAGCTGGGTGAGGCCGATGATGCCAAGGTCAACGAGGTCTTCGCGAATGCGGCCCATGTGACCACGCTGGATCTGGTGAACAACCGTCTGGTCGCCAACCCGATGGAGCCGCGCGTGGCGGTGGGTGAGTACAAGCGTGGCACGGATGAGTACACGCTTTATACGACCTCGCAGAACCCGCATGTGATCCGCCTGCTGATGTGCGCCTTTGTTCTGGGCCTGCCCGAGCATAAGGTCCGCGTGGTGGCCCCGGATGTGGGTGGCGGTTTTGGCACCAAGATCTTCCACTATGCGGAGGAGGCGTTCTGTACCTTCGCCGCCAAGGCCTGCAACCGGCCTGTGAAGTGGACCTCGAGCCGGTCCGAGGCGTTCATGTCGGACGCCCATGGCCGGGATCATGTCAGCAAAATCGAACTGGCGCTGGATGCAGACAATAACTTCATCGGGTTGCGGACCAATACCTACGCGAACCTTGGGGCGTATCTGTCGACCTTCTCCAGCTCCGTGCCCACATGGCTGCACGGCACGCTGATGGCAGGCAACTACAAGACGCCGGTCATTCAGGTGAATGTGAAGGCGATGTTCACGAACACGGTGCCGGTGGATGCCTATCGCGGTGCGGGCCGGCCCGAGGCGACGTTCCAGTTGGAACGCGTGGTGGACAAGGCCGCGCGTGAGCTGGGCGTCGATCCGATTGCGCTTCGCCGTCAGAACTTTGTCACCCAGTTCCCTTATGACACGCCGGTGGCACTGACCTATGACACCGGGGATTACAACGGGACCATGGACAAGCTGGAGGCTGCTGCCGATCTGGCAGGCTTTGCCGCCCGCCGGGCGCAAAGCGAGGCCAATGGCAAGCTGAGGGGCCTGGGCATCAACTGCTATATTGAGGCCTGCGGCATTGCGCCCTCGAACATCGTTGGCATGCTGGGGGCCCGGGCGGGTCTTTATGATGCGGCGACCGTGCGGGTGAACGCCACCGGCTCGATCAGTGTCATGGTCGGCGCGCACAGCCACGGGCAGGGGCATGAGACCGCCTTCCCGCAGGTTGTGGCCGACATGATCGGCATCGACGAGTCGATGGTCGAGATCGTGCATGGCGACACCTCGAAGATCCCGTTTGGCATGGGCACCTATGGCTCGCGTTCGCTGGCCGTTTGTGGTTCGGCCATGGTCAAGGCGACCGAGAAGGTGATCGACAAGGCCAAGAAGATCGCCGCCCACCTGCTGGAGGCCTCCGAGGCGGATATCGAGCTGAAGGACGGTCAGTTCAGCGTGGCAGGCACCGACAAGTCGGTGGCCTGGGGCGATGTGACCCTGACGGCCTATGTGCCGCATAACTTCCCGCTGGAAGTGGAGCCGGGGCTGGAGGAGACCGCGTTTTACGACCCGGCCAACTTCACCTTCCCCTCGGGCGCTTATGCCTGCGAGGTCGAGGTTGACCCCGAGACCGGTCAGGTCAGTATCGAGGCCTTCACGGCGGCCGATGACTTTGGCAACATCGTCAATCCGATGATCGTGGATGGTCAGGTGCATGGCGGTATTGGTCAGGGCATCGGTCAGGCGCTGCTGGAGAACTGCGCCTATGACGAGAATGGCCAGTTGCTGAGTGCGTCCTTCATGGATTACGCCATGCCGCGCGCCGATGATGTGCCCTTCTACGGCGTGGATCATTCCAGCCAGACGCCCTGCACGCATAACCCGTTGGGTGTGAAGGGCTGTGGTGAGGCCGGGGCCATTGGCTCACCGCCGGCTGTGGTCAATGCGGTGCTGGATGCGCTGAATTCGGGCGGCAAGGCGGTGGATCACATCGACATGCCGATGAGCCCTTCGCGCGTCTGGGCGGCGATGAATAGCTGAGTTGGAGAGGGCGGACCGGGGGCCAGCCCCCGGACCCCCGGGATATTTATAGCCAGATGAAGAACGGATCCGTGTTCTTCGGAAAGGAAATGCGAAATGTACAGTTTCGAGTTTGAGAAGCCCTCGAACATTGCGGATGCGGTTGCCGCATTGGGGGCTGAGGATGCGCAGGCGTTGGGGGGTGGTCAGACACTGATCCCAACGCTGAAGCAGCGATTGGCGGCGCCGTCGGTGCTGGTCAGCGTGAGCGGGATTGCTGAGATGCAGGGTGTCTGTATCGAAGATGACGGCTCGGTCGCGATTGGTGGAGCGACGACTCATGCCACCGTGGCGCGCGAAGCGGCGAGCGCTTATCCGGCGCTGGCGGCGCTGGCGGGTCAGATCGGTGATCCGGCGGTGCGCAACCGCGGCACCATTGGCGGGTCGGTGGCCAACAATGATCCGGCGGCCTGTTATCCGGCGGGGGTTCTGGGCTCGGGTGCGACTATCGTGACCAACGCGCGGCAGATCGCGGCGGATGACTTCTTTGAGGGCATGTTCGCGACCGCACTGGATGAGGGCGAGATCATCACCTCGGTCCGGTTCCCGGTGCCACAGGCGGCGAGCTATCAGAAGTTCTTGCAGCCTGCGTCGCGCTTTGCCTTGGTTGGTGTGTACGTGGCGCGCTTTGCGGATGGTGTCCGTGTCGCTGTCACCGGTGCCAGCGAAGACGGCGTGTTCCGGTGGTCCGAAGCAGAGGCGGCGCTGAGCAAGGAGTTCCGCCCGGATGCGCTCATGGGGCTGCATATCAATCCGATGAACATGATCGCCGACCTGCATGGCAGCAAGGATTACCGTGCTCATCTTGTCAGTGTCATGACGAAACGCGCTGTCGAAGCCTGTTCGTAATCAAAGAAACAACAAGCTCAAAAGCCCCGGTTCTCCGGGGCTTTTTTTATGTGTTGCGAATTCTGGGTGGTTTTGAGGGTTGCCAATAGGCGCCGGTGTCTTCGCGGGCCTTCTGGTGGCGCTCGACCCGGTCACGCGCGGCGTGTCCACCGGCGGCAAAGAGATGACCCAGCAGACATTCAAGCACGGCCATGGCGCCGGTAAAACTTGTGAGATGATGTTGCGTGCGAGTGCTGACCTGCAGGACAAGATCGGGGTCTACGCCCGGCGCGATGATCTTGCTGTCTGACAGAAGCACAATTCGAGTGCCCCGGTCACGGGCAAAACGGAGGGCCCGGATCGTGTCTGCCGAGTAGGGCTGAACCGTCAACGCGAACAGACAATCGCTTGAATCTGCATCGAGCAAGTCATCGATCGCGGTGCCCATGTGCCTTGGGATCAGTTGAAAGCCAGGATGCGCCATCCGCCCTGCATAGTGAAAGTAATAGGCCAATGCATAGCTGGCGCGGGTCGCCGTAATGAAACAGCGATTTGCGGACAGCATAAGGTCCAGCGCACGTTCAACCACGGCCGGCTCCATCAGTCGCAGCGACCGGGTCACTACGTTCAGTTCGTTCTGGGCGTATCCCGCCTGGGCTGCGCTGAGGGCATCTTGTGCACGCATGTGATCCAGCCAGTCCTGTCCAAGACGATCTTCGCGGTCGGTGACCAGTGTCTGGCGGAAGGGTTTGCGGAAGGCGTCGAAACTGTCGAACCCCATCCGCTGCGCGAGCCGGACCAACACGTTCGAGCTTACGCCGATTTGTCGCGCTGTGTCGCGGATAGGGTCGAGCCCGAAGTCTCCGGGATGGTCGATGATGTATTTCGCAGCGGCCTGCATTTGTCGCGGTAGAGAGTCGATTTCGCGACGCAGGCGCTGCGTCAGAAAGGCAGGTGTGTTTTGCATGGTAAGAAGAAAACATATGTTATGAAAAAATGAAATTGAAAACACCAAGGTGCGGGATAAACCGGGCGCCAACTGTATGGGATACGAATATGCCTGAAGTCTTTTCCAGAGGCGAAGAGCGGCCTTATGTGCTGGTTGCGCCGAGCGGCGCGCGCCGGGGGCGGGCGGATCATCCGGCGCTGCCTGTCACAACGGATGAAATCGTTGGTACGGCACAGGCCTGTGCCACCGCCGGCGCGCATGGATTACATCTGCATGTGCGCGACAGCGCCGGAGCGCATTCGCTGGATGCGGGTCTGTACCTTGAGACGATGAGCGAATTGCGGCGCGTGGTGCCGCAGATGGACGTTCAGATCACCACCGAATCCGCGGGGCTATATGATGTGCCTGCGCAGTTGGAGTGTTTGCGTCTGGTGCGCCCGGACTGGGTGTCGATCGCAGTGCGCGAGATTGCACGATCGCCCGAACTGGCCTCCAGGGTCTATGCGCTGTGCGCCGATCAGGGGACACGGGTTCAGCATATCCTGTACGATTCGGCAGACGCCGCGCTTTTGGTGCGTTGGCAAGGATCTGGAATCGTGGGCGAAAATCAGTCCGACCGTCTTTTGGTGCTTGGTCGGTACGCCACTGGTCAGCAATCGCTGCCCAGCGATCTGGACAGATTCCCGGACTGCCCGGATCGATGGATGGTCTGCGCTTTTGGTCGACAGGAACATCTATGTCTGGAGTATGCTGCGCAGCGCGGTGGTGATGTCCGGGTGGGGTTTGAAAACAGCCTGACTCGTGGGGATGGGACCGATTGGATAGACAATGCTGCCTCGGTGTCGGCGCTGGTCTCGCAGCTTAAGAGGATCGAAAAATGAGCCATATTTTTCCGCGTCATACGAAATCCGAACTGCCTGTCGCCGTAGCGGGGGACGGGTGTTATCTGATTGATGGGGACGGTCGGCGTTATCTGGATTGCGGCGATGCGGCGGTGTCGTGCTTGGGCCATTCCAATGACGCGGTGATCAAAGCTGTGCAGGACCAGGTTGGGCAGATCGCGTTTGCGCATACCGGTTTCATGACTTCAGAACCCGCTGAGGCGTTGGCCGATCTGCTCATCCAGAATGCTCCGGGCGATTTAGATCGGGTTTACTTCGTGTCGGGCGGATCCGAGGCGACCGAGGCTGCGATCAAACTGGCGCGGCAATATTTTCTGGAGACCGGTCAGCCCGAGCGTCGTCTCGTTATCGCACGTCGGCAGAGCTATCATGGCAACACTCTGGGCGCTCTGTCCGCCGGGGGCAATGCGTGGCGACGGGCGCAATTTGCGCCAATGCTGATCGAGATGACGCATATCGCGCCCTGTTATGAATATGCCGAGAAGCCCGATGAAGAGAGCAGCTTTGACTATGGTCAGCGTGTCGCCAATGAACTTGAGACCGAAATTCTGCGTCTGGGTCCCGAGACGGTGATGGCGTTCATGGCCGAACCTGTGGTCGGCGCAACGCTCGGTGCGGTTCCGGCGGTCGAGGGGTATTTCAGCCGGATTCGCGAGATTTGTGACCAGTACGGCGTGTTGCTGATTCTGGACGAGGTGATGTGTGGAATGGGGCGTACCGGGCATCTGTTTGCTTGCGACCATGATGGCGTCGTGCCCGATATTCTGTGTATCGCCAAGGGCTTGGGGGCTGGATATCAGCCGATCGGTGCGATGTTGTGTGCGGGCCGGATCTACGACGCGATCCGGGATGGGACGGGGTTTTTCCAGCATGGCCATACCTATATCGGCCACCCGGTCGCGACGGCGGCGGCTCTGGCGGTTGTGACAGAACTGACTAAAAAGGACCTGCCTGCGCATGCGGGGCAGATGGGTGAGAAACTGCAGTCGGCCCTGATCGCGGCCTTTGGTCAGCATCCGAATGTTGGGGATATCCGCGGGCGTGGCCTGTTTCGCGGGCTGGAACTGGTTGCGGATCGCGAGACGAAGGCCCCGTTTGACCCGGCGCTTGGCGTCGCAGGCAAGATCAAGAAAGCGGCCTTTGCCGAAGGGCTGATCTGTTACCCAATGTCCGGCACCCGCGACGGGCGGCAGGGCGATCACATCCTGCTGGCGCCTCCGTTCATCATCGAAGACGCGCAAATTGATGAATTGGTCTCGAAACTGGGGCGCGCGATGGCACGTGTGATCTGACAATGCCGTGACAGGTCTTTCGGCGTGGGCCTGACTGTTTAGGTTTGTCCTATTGAAGGCGTCGAAAGGCCATACGCATGGTGCAAGATATCTGGTCCAGTTTCCGGGGTTTGCCGCTTTGGGTGCAGGCTTGGGTCGCGGTCATTCTCGTACCGGTAAACCTGATGCCGCTGGCTTTTGTCGATCAACCCTATGGCTGGGCGATCGCTGCGCTGGCGGTCATGGGCATGGCGCTGAACATACCCATCATGCTGGCCGCGCGTGGCATGTCTCGGGCGATGGCGTTACCTCACATCCTGTGTTGGGTGCCATTGGTGGCGCTGGCAGTCCATGTGCTGCAAAGCGGGGGTGATCTGCACCCCGCGTATCGCGTTGCACTGATACTGTTGATTGTGGTCGACGTCATCTCGCTTGCGTTTGACATGCGGGACGCGCTCCTGTGGTTCAAGCACCGCCGGGCATGAAAAAAGGCCCCGGCCAGAGAGGCGGAGCCTTCGAAAGCGCTAAGATGAACGCTTATTTCTGCGGTAGAGGGCCGATCATCATGATCATCTGACGGCCTTCCATTTTCGGCATGTTCTCGACCTTGCCGATCTCTTTGATGTCTTCTGCCACGCGTTCCAGCAACTCACGTCCCAGATTCTGGTGCGCCATTTCGCGGCCACGGAAGCGCAGAGTGACTTTGACCTTGTCGCCCTTTTCCAGAAACTTGAAGACGTTCTTCATCTTGACGTCATAGTCATGTGTGTCGGTGTTTGGTCGGAATTTGACCTCTTTCACCTCAATGACCTTTTGCTTCTTGCGGGCTTCGCTTTCGCGTTTCTGCTGTTCGTACTTGAACTTGCCAAAATCCATGATCTTGCAGACCGGCGGGTTCGCGTTGGGCGAGATCTCGACCAGGTCGAGCCCGGCTTCGGCGGCAAGTTGCATGGCTTTGGCGGGATGAACCACCCCGACGTTATCTCCGTCAGCGCCAATCAGGCGGATTTCGGGGGCACGGATTCTGTCATTGACGCGCGGTCCGGTGTCTCTTTGTGGCGGCGCGTTGTGAGGTCTGCGAGCTATGGGTTCATTCCTTTGATAATTGCAGAATTTCGAGCCCGGAATTTAGACCGGGCTGACAGGTGTTTCAAGCGGCATAAATCGCAGGCCGCATGAAATTTCCATGAATTCCGGTCGTTTTTGCCGGTCAGCCGTTCAATGCCGGGACCGACAAACCCGATCAACCGACAAACGCCTTCTCGATCACGAACTCCTTGGGTTCGGAATTTGCACCTTCGCGCAGGCCGTACTCCTCAAGAATTTCCTTTATGTCGAGGTTGAAAGCCAGCGAGCCGCACACCATCGCACGATCGGTTTCGGGTTTGATGCCGCCGTCGATTCCCAGATCGGCAAAGACTGTGCCGTCTTTCAACAGGTTGGTGATGCGGCCCATCTTGGGGCTCTCTTCCCGCGTCGTGGTCGGGTAATAGCGGATCTTGTCCGCGAAACCTTCGCCGATCAGTTCGGCCAGCAGTTCATCCTGACGGACGCTCTCGATCAACTGGCGGCCATACTCCAACTCGGCCACCTCACGGCAGGTATGGGTGATGATGACCTCGTCATAATCTTCGTAGGTCTGCGGTTCGCGCAGCAGCGATGCGAATGGCGCAAAGCCGGTGCCGGTGGCGAAGAACCACAGGCGCTTACCGGGCAGAAGGGCGTCATGGACCAGCGTGCCAACAGGCTTGGGCCGCAAGATGATCTGATCGCCGGGTTTGATGTGTTGCAGTTTTGAGGTCAGCGGACCGTCCTGCACCTTGATCGAGTAGAACTCCAGCTCTTCGTCCCAGGACGGCGAGGCGATGGAATAGGCGCGCAACAAGGGCTTTTGGCGACCGGTTTTGGGATCAGGATCGCCCATCAGGCCGATCATGACGAATTCGCCCGAACGGAAGCGCAACGAAGCCGGGCGCGTGACCTTGAAGGAAAACAGGCTTTCGGTCCAATGCTTGACGTCCGTTACGGTCTGGGCATCGGGCAGAACGGGGGCCTTGACGGCAGTTGCTTCGGTCACGGGCTTCATCTCTGTCATCGTTTCACTACCGGTCTGCTAAACCGACATCTCCGTTTAATCTTTGATCCAAGTCACGAAAAGGGGCAGATTGCCCCTATGTCGTGAAAGCTTGCGCAGTTTGTGTCAGCCGCGCAGGCGGGCCTGATAGTTGTTGTCTTGCCAGTTTGCACGTGCAAGCCACTGATCTTCCGGCTGGCGATTGGCCAGCGCATGGTCGATCTCGACCTCGTCAAAGCCGCTGCGACGCGCCATGGCATATTGGTCAGCCAGAACGTGCCCCTTGGCGCGCAGACGACCGGTGTAACCTTTCAGCCGCAAAACGCGAGCGATGGTGAAACCACGCCCATCGGCGGACGAGGGAAAGTCCACCCGCACCATCTGGGCGCTGCCCAGCCGATCAATCAGTTCATCCGGATCAGTGTCCGAGGTCACGTCCAGTGAAACGACATCATTAGCTGCGTCCTCAAGGGTGACATAGCCATCGGTCCAGTCATCGGGGGCGAACCCCTCATCCGTTACGATTACGTTCATGATTTTTCTCCGACGCGCACCATCTTGCCGTCTACAAAATGGATGCCGCATTCTTCCTTGTTCTGATCGCGCCAGCGCCCGGCGCGTGGGTCTTCGCCCTCTTTGACCGGCGAGGTGCAGGGCGCACAACCGATCGAGGGGTAACCTTTGGCCACCAGCGGATGCCGGGGCAGGTTGTTTTCTTCCATATAGGCGCGCACGTCCTCGGGCGCCCAGTGGGCCAGCGGATTGACTTTGACGCGGCCGGTACCGTCCTCGACCTCAAAAAACTCAAGCGCTGCCCGGGTGCCCGACTGAAACCGCTTGCGCCCGCTGATCCAGCCGCAATAGCCCGACAGCGCCTGTTGTAGCGGAAAGGTCTTGCGCAGGTTGCAGCAGGCATCGGTATCGCGCAAATGCAGCGCGCCGTAGGGGTCTTCGCGCTGCACCTCTTCGTCGTCCGCGCGAATGATCTTGACGTTGCGCAGGCCCAAACGCTCGCTGACTTCTTGCTGATACTCAAGCGTCTCGGTAAACAGCATCTGGGTGTCGATGAACAGCACCGGCGTCATCTTGTCGACAACGGCGGCCATGTGCAGCAGCACCACCGATTCCGCCCCGAAGCTGGACACCAAAGCGAGGTCTTCGATCTCGTCGATGGCACCATGCATCACGTCATGCGCGCTGTGGTGCCGGAACCGGGCATTTAGCGCGTTGACCTGTTCGGTCAGTGCGCGTCTATCCCGGCCCAGTTCGGTCTGGATCAGATCAAGCGGCATTCGCCCGAGCCTCGGGGTAGAGTGCTGCCTTGAACGGAGCCATGCCGACGCGGCGGTAGGTCTGCAGGAACTCTTCCTCAGCGCTGTCACGCTGTTCTAGATAGGTGTTCACGATCCGCTCGACCGCCGGAACGATCTCATCATAGGCAAAGCCCGGACCGGTGCGATCGCCGATGGCCGCCGTTTCCGTCCCGTCGCCGCCCAGCGTGATCTGGTAGTTCTCGACGCCTGCGCGATCCAGACCAAGGATGCCGATATGGCCCACGTGGTGGTGCCCACAGGCATTGATGCAGCCCGAGATCTTGATCTTGAGGTGGCCGATATCGTGCTCCAACTTCAGATCGTCAAAGCGGGTCGCGATTTCCTGTGCAACGGGGATCGAGCGTGCCGTAGCTAGCGCGCAGTAATCCATGCCGGGGCAGGCGATGATATCGCTGATCAGACCGATATTGGCAGTCGCCAGTTGGTATTCCTTCAGCTTCGCGTGGATCGCGGGCAGGTCCGATTTGTGAACATGCGGCAGGATCACGTTCTGCTCATGGCTGATGCGCAGTTCGTCATAGGCGAATTGTTCGGCCAGATCAGCCATCACGCGCATCTGCTCAGCGGTTGCATCACCGGGTGTTGCGCCGTGCTTTTTGATCGAGATCGTGACGATCGCGTGGTCCGCGTTCTTGTGCGGCGCGATGTTGGTATCGACCCACGAGCGGAAGACCGGATCGTTGGTATAGGCGCTTTCAAACGACGCAACAGAACCTTCGCGGAAGGTGGGCGCAGCGAAGTGACCCTTGATCTCGTCCAGCAGCGCCATGTCGGCGCCTTTGAACTGCGGGCGGACCTGCAGGAAACGCTCGTTTACCTTGGCGCGGATGGCGTCGATGCCGTGTTCGTGCACGGTGATCTTGATCCGTGCCTTGTACTTGTTGTCACGGCGACCGATCTGGTTCCACACGGAAACGGTGGCCTCAAGATAGGCCAGCAGATCGTCAAAGGCGACGAAGTCGGACAGTTCTTTGCCGATCATCGGCGTGCGGCCCAGACCGCCACCCACGATGACGCGGGCACCCAGAACGCCGTCACGCTCGACCAGTTGTAGGCCGATGTCATGCGCTTTGATCACAGCACGGTCGTTTTCGCTGCCGGTGATGGCGATCTTGAACTTACGCGGCATGAACTGGAATTCCGGGTGATCGGTCGACCATTGGCGCAGCAATTCAGCATAGGGGCGCGGATCGGCGACTTCATCCGCGGCGGCACCGGCGAAGTGGTCGGCGGTCACGTTGCGGATGGTATTGCCCGAGGTCTGGATGGCGTGCATACCAACCTCGGCCAGCGCGTCCAGCATATCCGGCACGTCTTTCAGCTTGGGCCAGTTGTACTGGATGTTCTGACGGGTGGTGAAGTGGCCGTAACCCTTGTCCCACTTCTCGGCCAGCAGGGCCAGTTGGCGCATCTGCGCGCTGGACAGCGTGCCATAGGGAATAGCAACGCGCAGCATGTAGGCGTGCAGTTGCAGGTACAGCCCGTTCATCAGACGCAGCGGTTTGAATTCATCCTCGGTCAGCGATCCGTCAATGCGGCGCTCGACCTGTGCGCGGAATTGCGCATTGCGTTCTGCCAAAAATGCGGTGTCGAACTCGGAGTAGCGATACATGATGAGCTGTCCTTAGTTGCAGCCCCGAACCTTAGGGCCTTGAAGGTGGGAGAGAGCCTGAGATCAGGCTCGGGGCTGCGGGGAAGTTTCCTGTTTGCCGTGGGCATAGTTGGATGGGCCGGTACGGCGAAAATCTTCACGGAAATGAGCAGGCTCGGGACCATGATCGCCAGCTAAAGCGTCAGCGAGATAGGCCCCGACGATCTTGTTGGCCTGGCGTTCGGCATCCAGCAAGCGGAGCTGAGCGTGTGCCTCATCCGTGATCAACTCGGCCTCGGACAAGTTGCGCGACCAACGGTCGTCTTCGGTCAGGTAGATTACATCACCTTCCAGCAGGTCATTGGCTGTAACCACTTTGGGTGTAAAAGCGCGGGGCATCAGGCAAGGTCCTTGTTGTTGGCAGGCATCAGGGCAATGCCGTGGGAGGTGTTTGACTTAACCCGCAATATAGGAAATATTCCCGACAATTCGCCATATGTTGAATAAAATAAGAACGGATATTCTGCATGTTCGCGAACTAGAAGATCAGCGTTCTGCATTGAGGGAAAAATTGGAATGTCGGTGCGAATAGATGACACGGATAGGAAAATTCTGGCCGAGTTGCAACGGGATGCCAGTCAATCATTGGACGAAATTGCGGCTCGGGTCGGCAGTTCGAAAACGCCGGTTTGGAATCGCATTCGCAAACTGAAAGGGGCAGGTGTGATCGGCCAGCAGACCGTCTTGCTGGACGCCGAGGCTCTGGGATTCGAGGCGACCTTCTTTGTGCTGATCAGGACGTCCGAACATGAGGCCGATTGGCAGAAGAAGTTCCTGCAAGCCCTGCGGGATCGCCCTGAGGTGCAAGAAGCGCACAGGCTGGCAGGTGACATCGACTATATTCTGAAGGTCCGCGTTAAAAATGCCCGTGCCTACGATGCGTTTTATCAGGCTTTGATATCGGAGGTCCGCGTCCATAACGTAACCGCGTTGCTGTCGATGGAGGAGATTAAGTCGACAACAATGCTGCCTTTGGGTTCCTCTGGCGCGGCCTGAACTTTGGCAAAGGATGGGGGCGCTGCCCCCGTCGCGGCAAGCCGCGCCTCCCCCGGGATATTTTTGGCCAGATGAAGCAGGGGATCCAGTCTTCATCTGGCTCTAAATATCCCCGCCGGAGGCATCGCGCGACCAGCGCGATTTTGAGGCTCTAGATGCGCACATGCAGCGCGCTCAGGCAATGGAAGTGATAGCTGTTCGAATAGGAAGGTGCTTCTGCAAGGCTCAATTGCGGACATCTGTTGAGCAGGATTCGCAGTGCAGTTCCGATTTCGAGGCGCGCTAGCGGGGCGCCGACACAGAAATGGAGTCCTCCGCCGAAGCTGCTATTTGCTTTTACCGGCCTGGTCGGATCAAAGACGTCAGGTGCATTCCAGATCATCGGATCACGGTTGGCAGCACCCAGAAGCAATGCAACCTTGTCGCCGCGTGCAAACCGATGTCCGAAAGCTTCCACAGTTTCGTAGGCGTATCGTGTGAACATATGCAGTGGCGGGTCGAAGCGCAGGAGTTCTTCGACTGCCGTGTCCGTCATGTCATTTGGTTTCGGTGTGTCCTGCGCGTGGGTCGACAGGATTGTTTTGATGCCGTTGCCGATGGCATGAACAGTCGCTTCATGACCCGCATTGAGCAGCAGGATGCAGGTCGCGACGAGTTCCTGGTGCGAGAGCTTTTCGCCTTGCGCCTCGGCTGCTATCAACCGGGTGATCAGATCGTCGCGCCGGTCGTGGCGGCGCGTTGTGATATACCCTTCGATGAAATCCGTGAACTCAGCCGCTGCGCGCGCTGCGGCATGCTCGGTCTGATAGGTGCGGCCAGCCTGATACATCGCGACCATGGCGTGCGACCACTCCAGGAGTTGCGGTGCCATGTGTTCGGGGGCGCCCAGCAGCCGGCAAATCGTCTGCACCGGCACTTGTGTGCAATAGGCTGGCAGCAGATCGAATTGGTCGGAAGGGAATTTGTCGATCAAATCGTGGCACAAGGTTTCGATCGCGGGAGTAAGGGCTGCGATGGCGCGAGATGTGAACGCCCGCAGCACCAGTGCGCGCAGACGGGTATGGCGTGGCGGCTCGAGCTCGAGCATCGAATGAGCTTCGACCGCGCGCCATGGCGCGAGGTGCTCGGGGTCGGGTTGGACCAGTTCGGGTGGCATCTCGCGCCCGAAGCGCCGATCTTTCAGCAGCGCCTGTACCGCCCGGTGCGAGACAGCTGCAACCATCTCGTAGTCCTCCCAGAAGAAAAGATCGCCGTATTCTCGCGCGGTATCGTAGAAGGGATAGGGGTTTTGGACGAAGCCGGGCTCGGTCGGGGATTGTGACAGTGTCTTCATGATGCGCAGACTTGCCATGGGTCGCTGTGAATGCAAGACCCTAAGAGATGCAACGGATTTGGCTTATCGTTGGTTTCCTGTGTGCTGTCGCCGCGCTGTCGACAGCGATCTGGACGTATGGCTATCGTCAGGCGTTAACGCAACTCAGTCAGCAGGCCGAGGCCGATCTGGAACTGGCGGCGGACCGTCTGAGCACGCAGATGCAGGTCTATCAGGAGGTTGCTGTCCTGATGGCCGAGCATCCGGCATTACGCACCCTTGAGACTGACGCGCAAAAACAGGCGGCCCAGTCGATACTGCTGGACGTGGCCGACAAGACGGCGGCAATCAACGTTGTCTATCTGGACACCGACGGTCAGGTTCTGGTGTCAGCGCAACCTGTTTCGCAGCGGGATATGACACGCCATCCGGCCTTTGAACGCGCGATGCAAGGTGCGTTGGGTAGCGCACATGGGGTGCTGCAAGACAGCGGCGACCGGATCTATACCTACGTCGCTCCGGCGTTCGGCAGCGCAGGGCAAGTGGTTGGCGCGCTTATGGTCGTCGCCGATGTGCAAGACGTCGAGCAAACCTGGCGGGGCAGCACCGAAGCTGTGTTCTTTATCGATGCAAACGGGGTTGTTTTTATTTCGAACCGTTCGGACCTGTTGTTCTGGCAGCGTTTGAACGGGCAGCAGGGATTGACGCCACCGGACGGAGCGTCGCTTGATTTTGCGTCAACGCGGGTCGGGGGGCATGAGTTGTGGCGGTTGGGTTGGGGGCGATACTTCCCACGCCGGGCGCTGCATCTGACGCTGGCTTTGCCGGTGATCGACATGACAGCTGAGGTTCTGGTGGATGTTGCGCCTGCGCGGCGTCTGGCCGGGCTGCAGACAGCAGCGGTGGCTGCGATCTGCTTTGCGTTTGGTGCGCTATTGTTCTTGGCGTCGGAGCGTCGCCGTACCTTGTCCGAAGCGAATGCCGTGCTGGAAAGCCGGGTGGCGCAACGTACGCGTGATCTGACGCTGGCCAACTCGGCACTCAGGCGCGAGGTGACCGAGCGGCAGGAGGCCGAAGCAGCGCTGAAACAGGCGCAGGCGGATCTGGTGCAGGCAGGCAAACTGAGCGCACTTGGGAAGATGTCCGCCGGGATCAGCCATGAGCTGAACCAGCCCCTTATGGCGATCCGCCAATTTGCGGACAATGGCTCGGCTTTTCTGGAGCGGGGGAAAGGCGAGAAAGCGGGCGAGAATCTGGGCCGGATCTCGGAAATGGCGGCGCGCATGGCGCGGATCATCAAGAACCTGCGGGCATTCGCGCGCAATGAAAGCGAGCCGATGGACTGTGTTGATCTGGTGCAGGTGCTGAACGCGGCAGTGGAATTGACCGAGCCCCGGCTGCGGGACGAGGATATAGCTTTGGACTGGTCGCCACCCGATACTGCGGTTTTCGCCTGGGGGGGCGAGGTGCGGTTGGGACAGGTGTTTGTGAACCTGATCAACAACGCGGCGGATGCGATGGCGGATCAGGACGTCCGCCGGATATCGATCCGCCTCTCCAAGGGGACGCGCATTCGTGTGTCGGTGCGCGACACCGGACCGGGTATCGCCGATCCTGACCGGGTGTTCGAGCCGTTCTATACGACCAAAACCGTAGGAAGCTCGGAAGGGATGGGGCTGGGCTTGTCGATCTCCTATGGCTTGGTGCAGAGCTTTGGGGGCGATATCCGGGGCATGAATACGCGGGACGGTGCCGAGTTTACCGTTGAGCTTGAACCATATGACAAGGACAAGGTCGCATGATCCGTAAAGTTCTTTTGGTGGATGACGACTCGGCTGTGCGCGAGGCCCTGGCCCAGACGCTGGAACTGGCCGAGTATGAGCCGGTCTCCGTAGGGTCTTTTGTGGCCGCGAAGGATCATATCCGGCGCGATTTTGAAGGTGTGATCGTTTCAGATATTCGGATGCCGGGCCGCGACGGATTTCACCTGCTGAGCTATGCGCGCGAAGTAGACCCTGAGCTGCCAGTGGTTTTGCTGACCGGCGAGGGCGATATTCCGATGGCGGTGCAGGCGATGGGGCAGGGCGCCTTCGACTTTCTAGAAAAACCGTGTGCCGCCGCTGATCTGTTGTCGGTTCTTGAACGAGCAATCGGCGTACGTGCTGAAACTGTGGCGTTGCGCCAGCAAAGAAGCGAGCTTGAACGCGGTGACCCTGCGGCCCGGATGTTGTTTGGGCTGTCGGATCAGGCCGAAGCCCTGCGCGAACGTGTACGCGTTGTGGCACGGACCCGGGCCGAGGTTTTGGTGACCGGACCTGCGGGCAGCGGGATATCGAAAGTGGCAGAGGTGGTGCATCTGATGTCGCCGGTCGGGCAGGGACCGTTTGTAAAGCGACCCGCCGCTGGCCTGACATCCGAAGAATTGCGACAGGGATACGAGGATGCTTCGGGCGGGTCACTGTTTCTGGACGAGGTTTCGGCGTTGTCGGATGCAACGCAATACGCGACGCTCGAGTTGATCGAGCAGGGGGCGGATGCACGCATTATCGCCGGTACAACTGCGGATTTGTCCGATCTGGCGGCGCAGGGGCGGTTCAATGCGGATCTATTCTATCGCCTCGATGTTATGCGGGTGCGCATACCGTCGCTTTCTGAACGGCCCGAGGATATTCCGGTGATCTTCAGACACTATGTGGCACAGGCGGCCGAGCAGGCCGGGATCGCCGAGCCAGAGGTGACGCCCGAGCACCTTGCCTCGTTGATGGCGCAGGATTGGCCGGGTAATGCGCGCTCTCTTATGTCGGCGGCGATGCGTTTTGTCCTGGGCATGCCAGAGGATGTCGCCCAAGCCGCCGATCTGGGGCTAAGTGAGCAGTTGGCGCGGGTTGAGCGTTCCTTGTTGATTGCGGCTTTGGGGCGACACAATGGCAAGGCGGCCGAGGCGGCGAAGGCGCTGAAGCTGCCGCGCAAGACCTTTTATGATCGGCTGGCACGCTACAACATTCGGCCCGAGGATTATCGACGGTAACCGCCCTCTGCCGTTCGGCCAGCAGGATCAAACGATCAAACCCCTTGGGGCGCGCAGTCCGACGAAGCACGTCATCGAGACGCCAGGTTGGAAGAAACGATTCGTATTCAGTGATTCGAAGAGTGTGCGGAATTTCGCACAGGGCACGTGATCGTTGTGTGAGATTCCGCACATCTTTCGGTGCAGGACGCCATGGCACGGTTTCGGGCAGTGCTCAGGTCTCTGAAATATATACATATTTATCGCTGCGCTGCGCGACGCAACAATTTCTTGAGCGCGCAGGGGCGATTCGGTTCACTTCGCTGCACAGGGCGCCGTTTGGGCGTCGAACGGAAGTTTCAAGGAAGTCTGGGAGGACAAAACTGATGAAATTCCTGGCAACAGCCGCAACGGCGCTTGCGCTGAGTGTGACCGCAACGGCAGGCATGGCCGCTTGTGATGATGGCGAAATCGTCGTCAAGTTCGCGCATGTGACAAACACTGACAAACACCCCAAGGGCATCGCGGCGTCACTGCTGGAGCAGCGCGTCAATGACGAGATGAATGGCGTCATGTGCATGGAGGTGTTCCCGAACTCGACCCTCTATAACGATGACAAAGTGCTTGAGGCGATGCTGCAAGGCGACGTCCAACTGGCCGCGCCTTCGCTGTCGAAGTTCGAAAAGTTCACCAAGCAGTTCCGCCTGTTCGACCTGCCGTTCATGTTCAAGAACATTGACGCTGTGGATGCGTTCCAGGCCTCGGCTGAAGGTCAGGCGATGAAGGACAGCATGCAGCGCCGCGGTCTGCAAGGGCTGGCTTTCTGGCACAACG
Source organism: Ruegeria sp. G10 (assembly GCF_056533645.1). NCBI lineage: Bacteria > Pseudomonadati > Pseudomonadota > Alphaproteobacteria > Rhodobacterales > Roseobacteraceae > Ruegeria > Ruegeria sp. G10. The sequence goes on from NZ_JBQFOQ010000008.1 coordinate 44,080, forward strand.
GTATGAAACAGATGTCAGCCAACCAGCCACTGGTTGAGCCGACCGATGCGGATGGCCTGAAATTCCGCGTGCAGTCCTCGGACGTGCTGGTAGCCCAGATGGAAGCCATTGGCGGCAGCCCGCAGAAGATGGCCTTCTCGGAAGTTTATGGCGCACTGCAGCAGGGCGTTGTGGACGGACAGGAGAATACCTGGTCGAACATCTACGGCAAGAAGTTCTTCGAAGTGCAGGACGGCATCACCGAAACCAACCATGGCATCATCGACTATCTGGTCGTGACGTCGGTTGACTGGCTGGACAGCCTCGACCCGGAGGTGCGGGAACAGTTCTTGACCATTCTGGCCGAAGTGACCGACACCCGGAACAAAGAAGCCTTTGCTGTGAACGAAGCCGCCAAAGCGTCGATCACGGAGGCGGGCGGCATCATCCGTCAACTGGATCCTGAACAGCGTCAGGCTTGGGTCGACGCGATGAAGCCCGTTTGGGACAAGTTCGCGGACGACGTAGGCCAGGACAAGATTGACGCCGCGCAGGCGATCAACGCCGGGTTCTGATCCCGGATCAGGCCGCGCATCAGGGACTGGGGAGTTGTCGATGCGCGGGCCGGGCGGGCCGTCTAGGGCCCGCCCCCAACAAATCATCACCAAAAATGTGGGGACAGAGAGATGTCTGGTGCGAAACCCGGCCAAGGCGGGCTGATCGACCATATCGAAGAGACGATGATCGCGCTGCTCTTGGGCGTGATGACAGTCGTAACGTTCGCCAACGTCATTGCGCGTTTTGTTTTTAACTCCAATATCTTGTGGGCGCTTGAGTTGACCGTGTTCACCTTTGGCTGGCTGGTGCTGCTGGGGGCATCATATGCGGTCAAAAAACACGCGCATCTTGGTGTGGACGCGATCCTGAACATGCTGGCTCCGGCACCGCGCCGGATTCTGGCACTGATTGCTGTGGCCTGTTGTCTGGTGTTCTCGTTGCTGCTGCTCAAGGGGTCTTATGACTATTGGGCGGTCTTTGCCGACCTGCCGCCGACCTCTGGTCGCTGGTTCCCAACCGGGTTCGATTCCGGCGCGCGCAGTCAGAGCTTCTATGAGGTCGACGACATTCCCATGGTCGCACCCCTGCGTTTTCTCGAGGACCTGATCAACTATGGCGAGGGGTATGAGAAAATCCCGAAAGTCATTCCCTATCTGGTTCTGCCGGTGTCGATGCTGCTGCTGGTGATCCGGTTCACGCAAGCTGCAGTACAAATCTGGCGCGGCGAAACAGACCGCCTTGTCGCCAGCCACGAAGTCGAGGACGAGATCGAAGAAGTCCGCGCTCAGCAAGGAGAGCATAACTGATGGACGTTGTACTTCTATTCTCGATGGTCATCGGCCTGCTGCTGATCGGTGTGCCGATTGCGGTGGCGCTTGGCCTCAGCTCGACCCTGTTCCTGCTGATCTATTCCGACAGCTCTCTGGCCTCAGTTGCGGGCACGCTGTTTGAGGCGTTCGAGGGGCACTTCACCCTGCTGGCGATCCCGTTCTTCATCCTGGCGTCGTCGTTCATGACGACGGGCGGCGTAGCGCGGCGGATCATCCGCTTCTCGATCGCCTGCGTTGGCCATCTTCCCGGTGGTCTGGCGATTGCGGGCGTGTTTGCCTGTATGCTGTTTGCCGCACTTTCGGGGTCGTCCCCGGCCACGGTGGTTGCCATCGGTTCCATCGTCATCGCAGGCATGCGTCAGGTGGGCTATTCCAAGGAATTCGCCGCCGGCGTGATCTGTAACGCGGGTACACTGGGCATCCTGATCCCGCCATCCATCGTGATGGTCGTCTACGCCGCCGCTGTTGAGGTGTCGGTCGGTCGGATGTTCCTTGCGGGTGTTATTCCGGGCCTGATGGCCGGTCTGATGCTGATGATCACCATCTACGTCATGGCCAAGGTCAAGAACCTGCCCAAGGGTGATTGGAAAGGCTGGGGTGAGATCTTTGTCTCTGCCCGCGAAGCCGGTTGGGGCCTGTTCCTGATCGTGATCATCCTTGGCGGTATTTACGGGGGCATCTTTACCCCGACCGAGGCCGCTGCGGTTGCTGCTGTCTATGCCTTCTTCATCGCGAGCTTTGTCTACAAGGACATGGGGCCGCTTAGCACCGCGGAAGGGTCACCGAACCTGCCGCTGCTCAAAAAGCCCCATGCGTTGGTCACGGCCTTCTTCCATCCCGACACCAAGCATACGCTGTTCGAGGCTGGCAAGCTGACCGTGACGCTGTTGTTCGTGATCGCAAACGCGCTGATCCTAAAGCACGTGCTGACGGACGAGCAGGTACCACAGCACATCGCCAGCGCCATGCTGTCGGCGGGTCTGGGTCCGGTGACCTTCCTGATCGTGGTGAACGTGATCCTGCTGATCGGTGGTCAGTTCATGGAACCCTCGGGCCTGCTGGTGATCGTGGCGCCCTTGGTGTTCCCGATCGCGATCGAGCTGGGTATCGACCCGATCCATCTGGGCATCATCATGGTGGTCAACATGGAGATCGGGATGATCACGCCTCCGGTCGGGTTGAACCTGTTCGTGACCTCGGGCGTCGCGGGCATGCCTATGATGAGCGTTGTGAAGGCGGCACTGCCGTTCCTGGCGGTTCTGTTCGTCTTCCTGATCATGGTCACTTACATCCCGTGGATATCGACCTTCCTGCCCAACACCTTCATGGGGCCGGAAATCATAACCAATTAGACCACTCAAATCGAGCAGTGAGACCGGGCAGAGCAATCTGCCCGGTTTTTCTTTGCTGCCTTGTATTGCGCTGTATAGCTCTTATCTCAGCCCCAGAGGACGACCTCAGCCATCATGGATGATCTTTCAGGACGACCTGAAACAAGCGTGAGGTTGTCTTATGCCCTGGATATTGTTGTTGTTCGCTGGCCTGCTGGAAATCGTGTGGGCCGTAGCCATGAAACAAACCGCTGGTTTCACCCGGCTGTGGCCGACTGCGATCATGGGTGTTTCCATGATAGGCTCTTTCGGGTTGCTGGCCATGGCGATGCGGGATCTGCCTTTGGGCACCGCCTACACCATTTGGACCGGCATCGGTGCCGTCGGCGCGTTCACGGTCGGCATCTTGTTTCTGGGCGAAGCTCTGACCCCGATGCGCGTCTTTGCGGCTGTGCTGATTGTCAGTGGCCTTGTCGTCATGAAACTTGCCTGAGCGTTGACGGATACACTCGCGTCGGGCAGCGTGTCAGGGCCATTCAAAGGATAGCCGCCCATGTTGACCGACGCTGATACCCGCCTGTTGTGTATCGCCTATGCCGAGGCGTTGAGGTCATCATCGCTGATGACGCAGACTGGTATCGCCCTGATGAAGCGCTTTGTCGCTGAAAAGCCCGATCTCTGGGCCGAAGACATCGCTGAATAGTCTCGCCTGCGTCAGGCGTTCTCGAGCGCCTGAATGATGCCCGAGAAATCGCTTGCCTTCAGACTTGCACCGCCAACCAAGGCGCCATCCACATTCGACACTGCAAATATCTCTGCTGCGTTGCCGGGTTTTACCGACCCGCCATAAAGCAGGCGCACCGAACGACCCACGCCTTCACCAAACCGACGTTCGAGCCGTGCGCGGATGAAATCATGCACCTCGCCGATCTCTTCCAATGTGGGAACCTTGCCGGTGCCTATGGCCCAGATCGGTTCGTATGCAACGACCAGGTTCTCGCCTGTGGATTGATCAGGGATCGAGCCTGACATCTGCCCGCCAATGATATCCAGCGTATTGGCGGCTTCGCGCTGTTCGAGGCTTTCACCAACGCAGATGATCGCTTTCAGGCCTGCGTCCATTGCCGCGCGTGCCTTGGCGCGAATGTCTTCATTGTGCTCGCCGTGGCCCTCGCGGCGCTCGGAATGCCCCAGGATTACAGCCGAGGCGCCGGCGTCGACCAGCATATCGGCGCTCAGATCGCCTGTATGTGCGCCTGAAACCGCTGCGTGGCAGTCCTGACCACCGACAGCGATACCAGAGTCACCAACCACATCATGGGCGCGGTGCAGTAGGGTTGCCGGGGGACAGATCAGGATATCAATTGGTGCCGAGGGGTGCAGGGCAGCAAGCTTTTCTAGCTCGGTCAGCGCGCCGCTCGTCCCATTCATTTTCCAGTTGCCTGCCGCCAGTTTGCGCCGCATCGCCAGCCCTCCGCGTGATCCGTTCTGCATTTCGGATATCACCCTCGGGCAAGGCTTACAATTGCGGTTGCAGTCTGCGCGCGCTACGGACAGATTGCGCGGGAAAAAGACAGAGGGTGACATGATAGAGAACCTTGATCTCGCTGCACTGGATCAACGCGATCCGTCGGAATTGGCAAAGCTGAAAGATGCTGTCGGGCGGGTCGGCTTTCTGACCGTCGCGAACACGGGCCTCGGGCCGCAACGAGTGTCAGACGTCATCGCGGCCTATCGGTCTTTCTTTCAACAACCCATTGCCATCAAAAGTGCCGTGGACATGGCGGCAACCGGTTCGAATCGCGGCTGGGGGGCATCGCAGTCCGAACAGGTCGATCCCGAGGCCAATCCCGACTACAAAGAAGTGTTCGATTGTGGATATGAGCTGCCGCCCGGCGATCCATATGCGGAGCGCGCGCTCGGCGTATATGCACCCAATCTTTGGCCTGATATTGAGGATTTCCAAGAGGTTATCCAAGCCTATTATACTGACGCTTGCGCCGTCGCGATGCGCGTGCTGCGGGCGATTGCTGTGGCGCTTGGTCAGGATGAGCGCAGCTTTGATGACGCCTTCGATACGCCCATGGCGCTGTTGCGTGGCAACTTTTACCCACAACGCCCTGATTGGGCAGGGAAAAAGGACTTTGGTATTGCCGCACATACGGATTACGGCTGCCTGACCTTGTTGGCCACAGATGGTCAGCCGGGTTTGGAAGTACGCATGCCCGACGGCACTTGGCAAGCGGTCAAGGCCGAGCCGGGCCAATTCATCATCAACTTCGGCGAAATGCTGGAATTCTGGACGGATGGTGAGGTCAAGGCGACTTTGCACCGGGTGAAGGGCGGCGCGGCTGAGCGGATTTCGGTACCTTTGTTCTTCAACCCGTCATATGACACCAATGTAGCGCCGCCGGGTTCAGGGCAGGTGATCCGCGCAGGCGATCACCTGACGCGCCGCTTTAACGAGACCTATGTGCATCTTCAGGCAGCGCCTTAGCGCTGCGCCGCAAGGGTCTCGTCAAATTTGATGGATTCTCCGCAGCCGCATGCATCGACCACGTTGGGGTTGCGGAACTTGAAGCCGGATTCCAGTAACGAGACCTCATAATCGATCTCGGTTCCGAACAGGAACATCTGGGCCATCGGGGCGATCATCACGCGTGCGCCGTCCTGTTCGACGACTTCGTCGTTCGAGTCAGCCTCGTCGACATAGTCCATGGTATATTCCATGCCTGCGCAGCCGCCTTTCTTGACGCCAATGCGCAAACCGGCATGGCCGCCGGATTGCATAAGCCGAACAATCTGTTGGGCGGCTTTATCTGTCAGTGTCACGGCTTGTTTGCCGGGGATGCCAAACATGATGGACTCCGTTTTCGCACGTTACCTCTAATTTAAGGCCGAGAGGCGTCGGGCTCAAGGGACTGTTGTTCAAATCCTACGCCAGCGCCGGGTTGTCACATGGGGGCGCAACGCATTAGCGTGACGGCAGAGCCTGAAACGGCTGGAATTTATGCAGAGAGGTACGGATCGATGGCAGTGCAGAACCAAGCTGGAACCTGTGTTTTGATCGCCACGGTTTTGTTTGCGTGGACGCAAGCGGCGATAGCCGGGGACGAGGAAAAGCGACATCCCGTGAATTGTGCCACCGCGCCCGGAGACCTTCGAGCGATTGCCGTAGAGAAGAAGCACGCCGAAGATCAACAGCTTGAGGGGGTCGTCTCGATCCTGCCTGCGGGCGCGTTGCTAGGCCTGATCACCGGGACCGAGCAGAAACATCTCGAAATGCTCTCGGGTGACTATGTGAAAGAACTGGATGCGCGGGCGGATCAGATCAAATCGAGCTGCGGGCTGCAGTAAGGTGCAGTAAAAAGACCGCCCTCGGGCAAGGGCGGTCTGATATCCGGGTTTGTTCTTTGGGGACGGCGAACGAGTCATGGCCCGGAAAGTCGGCACGGCGGGGATCGCCCTACCTTCGCCGCAACTTTGCCGGGCGTTCATGTCAGAAAGCCAAAGGATTGGTAACAGACGCATGACCGTTTCGCGACAAACGGCCAAAATCAGAAAACAGATGTTCAGATTACATGAAGCCAAGCTCAAGACGGGCTTCGTCCGACATCATTTCCATGCCCCAAGGGGGTTCCCATGTCAGTTCTACGTCGACTTCTTTGACGCCCGCCACGGGTTCTATGGCCTCGACGATCCAGCCCGGCATCTCGCCAGCGACGGGGCAACCCGGCGCGGTCAGGGTCATGATCACTTTGACGGCGTTTTCGCCAGTGATATCGATCGTGTAGATCAGACCGAGGTCATAGATATTGACCGGAATCTCGGGGTCAAACACCGTCCTGCAGGCTTCGACCACCGGTTCGTAAAGCGGGTGATCGATGGTCGACGGCGCAATCAGTGGGCTGCCTTCGAACTGTTCGCTGGGGTGGGTCATTGAAGCCTCGGGTCTGTTACCTGAGAAATTATATAGGGAAAGTGCCGGGCAGCGTCCAGAGGTGCCGTTGCACCTGTTTCAGACCTCTTGCCCGATCAATCGTTTATATCGTGGTTGAACGTTTTGACCTGACCATGCGGCAGGGCGAATATCCGGCGCAGGACCAGCCACGCGACCAATGACAGGACGGCAAAGATCAACAGCAAAACCGGCAACGAAGGGGCAAGGCCGGGGATCAGCAACAGCAGGCCGGTGATGGCCGCGCCGATGGCGAAGCCCAGAAATATGAAGCCGGGCAGGGCAACTTCAAGGATGGCCAGAGCAAGTGCTCCGGCCAGCCAGATCCACCATGTCAGCCAGAAAGGATCGGCCATCATTTGCCTCCTTTGAGCATGTTAAACGCATTGCCAAATGCTTCAAGCGCGTTGGCGGGCACAACGATGGTTTGCGATCCGGTGCCGTTGCCCAAGGCATTCAGGGCCTCGACCTGTTTCAACGCCACCTGATATTGTGCGGCCTCCAGCCCGTTATCCTGAATGGCCTTGGCCACGACCTGAGTCGCATAAGCCTCGGCCTCGGCCTCGATGCGGCGGGCTTTGGCGGTCTGTTCGGCGGCGTAAAGCTCGGCGTCGGCCTGCAGCTCGACGGCACGCTTCTGGCCCTCGGCCTCGGTCACCTGCGCACGGCGCGCGCGTTCGGCGTTCAACTGCTGCAGCATCGCATCACGGGTGGCCTGATCGAGGTTCACGTCCAGAATCTCGGCGCGGGTCACTTCGATGCCCCAGTCATCGACGGCGGTTTCAACACTTTCCTGAATACGTTCAATCAGTTGCGCGCGGTTCGACTGCACCTCGTCCAGATCCATCTTGCCAATCTCGGCACGGACGATACCGGCTACTGTGGTCGCAATCGCGCCATCCACGTCACGGATACGATAGACCGTCTTTTCAGGTTCCAGAATCCGGTAAAACACTGATGTATCGATCTGCACCAGAACGTTGTCCTTGGTGATGGCGTCTTGCGTCGCGTTGGGCAATTGACGTTCAAGAATAGATATCTTGTGACGTGCAACATCCAGAAAAGGAACAATAAAGTTGATACCGGGCCCGAGGACCGAGTGCAGACGCCCGAACCGTTCAACCACGTATTTCTCGGATTGAGGCACGATCTTGATGCCCTTGAAGATGACAATGGCAACCAGTGCCGCTGCCAGCAGATAGATGATATTGGATGTAAGCAGTCCGATAATCTGGTCTTCGATCATACTGTCCTCTATTTTTGTGTACTATAGTATACATTTGGGGATTGAGTCGCCCGATTTCAACTCTGGTATGGATTGTGAGGCGCAAAATGCAAATCTATGAAAGCGTTTATGTGGCGTGGAATTTCCGCGCTGTGTCCGCTTTGCATCCCGTGCGTGTTTGCGATATCGGGCCGGGATGAAACTGATCATAGACACAGACCCTGGCATCGACGATGCGATGGCTATCGCCTATGCCGCTGCAGCCACCGAGATTGAACTGATCGGCCTGACAACCGTATTCGGCAACACCCATGTCCACCAATCCAGCCGCAACGCGCGGTTTTTGGCAGACAAGCTGGGGCTGAACATCCCTGTGGCCGAGGGCGCGCCCTTTGCGCGCGGTGAGACAACGCATGCCCCGTCCGAGCGTGTGCACGGGCCAGAGGGTTTTGGCGATCTCACTGAGATTCGTGAAATCGGCCAGAATCACGCGCTGCCTGCGGCTGAGTTCCTTGTGGAAATGGCGCGGACCCATCGCCAAGAGCTGGTTGTATGTGCTGTGGGCCCGCTGACCAACATCGCGGATGCGATGCGGCTTGATCCCGAGTTTGCGGGCAACCTTGGTAAGCTGGTGATCATGGGCGGTGCCGTTTTCTGCGCCGGAAACATCACCGAACATGCCGAGGCGAACATCTATCACGATGCCAAAGCCGCGGATGAGGTCTTTGCCGCGCCGCCACCCACGGTTTTGGTGGGTTTGGATGTGACGCTGAAAACGCTCTACGAAACCGCCGATTTTGAGGCTTTGGCCCTGCGCTCGCCTGATATGGGCGGCTTTCTGCGTGACATATCGCGCTTCTATCTAAAGTTCTACAAAGAGGTCGGCGGGCTTGAGGGCTGCGGTCTGCATGATTCAACCGCAGTGATCGCCTGCACGCATGAGCCGATGTTCGAGGTGGTAGAAACCGGTTTGCAAGTGGCGCTGGACGGCCCCGAGATCGGCGCGACGCGACCTGACCCCGCACGGCCGCCGGTGCGTGTGTGTCGGGATGTGGACGGGGCAGGGGTCGTGCATCTGTTTACGGAACGCGTGGCCTCGCTGCCCTGACGGGTTGCAATGCCCATGTAGATCGGGCAAAGCCTGCCCGGTTCAGCGACCCAAGGCGATGACATGACTCAGCGATTTTCTTTTGATCTGAAAGCCACCGATGGCAAGGCCCGCACAGGTGTGATCAACACCCCGCGTGGCGAGGTGCGAACGCCAGCGTTCATGCCCGTCGGTACGGCTGCAACGGTCAAGGCGATGATGCCGGAAAGTGTGCGGGCTACGGGTGCCGATATCCTGCTGGGTAACACCTATCACCTGATGCTGCGCCCCACGGCCGAGCGGATCGACCGTTTGGGCGGGTTGCACAAGTTCATGAACTGGGATCGCCCCATCCTGACGGATTCAGGTGGGTTTCAGGTCATGTCCCTGGCCGGTTTGCGGAAACTGACCGAGAAGGGCGTGACCTTCAAATCTCATGTCGATGGGTCCAAACACGAGCTAACGCCGGAACGGTCGATGGAGATCCAGCGTTTGCTGGGTTCGGACATCGTGATGTGCTTTGACGAATGCCCGGCACTGCCTGCCGACCGCGACCGGATCACCAGCTCGATGCGGCTGTCGATGAGATGGGCCGAGCGCTCGCGTGAGGCCTTTGGCGATCGCCCGGGCCACGCGTTGTTCGGTATCATGCAGGGTGGGCTGGAACAGGACCTGCGCGCGGAAAGCGCCGAGGCGCTGAAGGCCATCGGATTCGAGGGCTACGCCATCGGCGGTCTGGCCGTGGGCGAGGGGCAGGAGGCCATGTTCGACTGTCTCGACTATGCACCCGACTATCTGCCCACCGACAAGCCGCGTTACCTGATGGGGGTCGGCAAGCCCGATGACATCGTCGGCGCGGTGGCGCGTGGGGTCGACATGATGGATTGCGTGCTGCCGTCGCGGTCGGGGCGGACGGGACAGGTGTTCACGCGGTACGGCGTGGTCAATATCAAGAACGCCCGACATGCCGACGACCCACGCCCGCTGGATGAACACTGCAGCTGCCCCGCATGCTCGAATTACTCCCGCGCCTATCTGCATCATGTGTTTCGCTCGAACGAGATGATCTCGGGCATGCTGCTGACGTGGCACAACCTGCATTACTTTCAGGAGATCATGCAGGGAATGCGCGATGCGATCACCTCGGGCACCTTCGCCGAGTGGCAGGCGCAGTTTCACGCGCAACGGGCGCAGGGCGATATCGAACCGCTCTGACAACGGTGACAAACGGCGCGCCTTCTGCTATTCTGACAACAGTTTATTTCAAAGAATTTTCTTGTTTTGTTCAGGAGGACTCTATGCCTCGTTTTCTTGCTGTTTTTGCTTCGTTTTGTCTGATCACATCTGCGCAGGCAGATGTGTGGACGTTTGAAACACCATCCGAAAACATACAATGTGTCGTCGGGCAAGAGCCCGGCGCCTCGGATCTGTCCTGCACCATTATCGAGCGCTCGGGCGCTCCGGCCTTGCCCAAGCCCGCCGATTGTCAGTCAGATTGGGGGCATGATTTTTTTATGACCAATCAGGGCGCGGTCAGAATGCTGTGTCAGCCAGTAAACCACAGCCGCGACGGATTTGACCGGGCCGATTATGGCGTCACCGGACGGTTCGGCGGCTTTGTTTGCCATTCCTCGCGAAAGGGATTGGAGTGCAAGAACGAGGTCGGCCACGGTTTCTTCTTGTCGCGCGCGGTCCAGAAGGTGTTCTGACCCATATTTGTGCGTCTCAAGCCGATGATTAGCTACTGAGGCTTCAAAATCAGTGGATATGTGCGCGCGATGCCTTGCAGTCGCGAAATCCTCGGGTCATGCTACTTCACGACGTAAGGCGATGAGGTTGAAATGGGGAAACAGGTGCCCCACCTTTATCGTCCAAACAGGAGACGGCCAAGGGTTGCCTGGATCAGGGACCGGTGTCGTCTTGCCAATGATAAGGATAGAGCATGCAAGAGCCTCTGAATTCCTCATACCCCGTCCTGCCGTTGCGCGACATCGTGGTGTTTCCGCATATGATCGTGCCGCTGTTCGTGGGCCGAGACAAATCGGTCCGCGCGCTGGAAGAGGTGATGCAGGATGACAAGCAAATTCTGTTGTCCAGCCAGATGGACCCCAGCGATGATGACCCGGATATTGACGGGATCTACCGCTCGGGCGTGCTGGCCAATGTGCTGCAGCTGCTGAAGCTGCCCGATGGCACCGTTAAGGTGCTGGTCGAAGGGCAGGCGCGGGTTCAGATCACCGAGTTCCTTGAGAACGAACAGTTTTTCGAGGCCCGGGCCGAATATCTGACCGAAATCCCCGGTGATGTGACCACCACCGAAGCCTTGCTGCGCAGCGTCGCCGATGAGTTCGAGCGCTATGCCAAAGTGCGCAAGAACATCCCCGAAGAAGCGCTGGCTGCAGTCGGTGAGACCACCGAGCCGGCGAAGCTGGCCGACCTTGTGTCGGGTCATCTGGGCATCGAGGTTGAGCAAAAGCAGGAACTGCTTGAGACGCTCTCGGTCAGTGAGCGGCTTGAGAAGGTCTATGGCCTGATGCAGGGTGAAATGTCGGTTCTGCAGGTCGAGAAGAAGATCAAGACCCGCGTCAAAACCCAGATGGAGAAGACGCAGCGTGAGTATTATCTGAATGAGCAGATGAAGGCCATTCAGAAGGAGCTGGGCGATGGCGAGGACGGCAGCAACGAAGTTGCCGAACTGGAAGCCAAGATCGTTGAGACCAAACTGTCGAAAGAAGCGCGCGAGAAGGCCGAAGGTGAGCTGAAGAAGCTCAAGAATATGTCGCCCATGTCGGCTGAGGCCACAGTGGTGCGCAACTATCTGGACTGGATCCTGTCGCTGCCGTGGGGCACCAAATCCCGCGTCAAAAAGGATCTGGGCCGCGCGCAGGATATTCTGGATGCCGATCACTATGGGCTTGAGAAGGTCAAGGAACGGATCGTGGAATACCTTGCGGTCCAGCAACGTTCGAAAAAGCTGAAAGGCCCGATCCTGTGCCTTGTCGGCCCTCCGGGCGTGGGTAAGACCAGCTTGGGTAAATCCGTTGCCAAGGCCACGGGGCGCGAGTTCATTCGCATCTCGCTGGGCGGCGTGCGCGACGAGTCCGAAATTCGCGGACACCGTCGGACGTATATCGGCTCGATGCCCGGTAAGATCATTCAGGCGCTGAAGAAGGCGAAAACCACGAATCCGCTGATCTTGTTGGATGAAATCGACAAGATGGGGCAGGATTTCCGTGGTGACCCGGCCTCGGCGATGCTTGAGGTGCTCGACCCAGAGCAGAACAGCACGTTCATGGATCACTACCTTGAGGTCGAATATGACCTGTCCAACGTGATGTTCCTGACCACTTCGAACAGCTACAATATGCCTGGGCCTCTGCTGGACCGGATGGAGATCATCCCGCTGGCCGGTTACACCGAAGAGGAAAAATCCGAGATCGCCAAGCAGCACCTGATCAGCAAACAGGTCAAAAACCATGGCCTAAAAGCCAAGGAGTTTGAACTGACCGATGAGGCGCTGCAGTCGATCATCCGCACTTACACCCGCGAGGCGGGGGTGCGGAACCTCGAACGTGAGATCGCCAAAGTGGCGCGGAAGTCGCTGACCAAGATCATCAAGAAAGAGGCTGACTCGGTTACCGTGACGCCCGAGAATCTGGATGATTTCCTCGGCGTGCCCAAGTTCCGCTATGGTCTGGCTGAACAGGACGATCAAGTTGGTGTCGTGACCGGTCTGGCATGGACGTCGGTTGGGGGAGACCTTCTGCATATCGAAGCGCTGAAGCTGCCCGGCAAAGGCCGGATGAAGACCACGGGTAAGCTGGGCGATGTGATGAAGGAATCCATCGACGCGGCCTCGTCTTATGTACGGTCGATTTCGCCTCAGATCGGGGTGAAGCCGCCTCAGTTCGACAAGATCGATATCCACGTGCACGTGCCGGATGGCGCAACGCCCAAGGATGGCCCGTCGGCGGGTCTGGCGATGGTGACGTCAATTGTCTCGGTGCTGACCGGTATTCCGGTGCGCAAGGATATTGCGATGACCGGCGAGGTCTCATTGCGCGGGAACGCGATGCCGATCGGCGGATTGAAGGAAAAACTGCTGGCCGCGTTGCGCGGTGGTATCAAGACCGTTCTCATTCCCGAGGAGAATGAAAAGGATCTGGCTGATATCCCGGACAATGTGAAGGAAGGGCTTGAGATCATCCCGGTCAAGCATGTTTCAGAGGTGCTGGAGCATTCATTGCTTCGCAAACCTGAACCGATTGAGTGGGACGAAGCTGCAGAAGAAGCCGCAGCTGCAGCGGCGCAATCTACAGACAGTAGCGGCCTGTCCGCGACGGCGCACTAAGTTCAGAGAGGCGGGCTTTGCCCGCCTTTTTTGATTTGGCTGGATGATACGATGGCTATGCCCAGTGTTTTGGGAAAGGCTTTGGCCGATTTGGGGCTCATATCAAAACCGGTGGCATCAAAAATGCACCTCCGATACAATCTATATCCGCATTTGCAAATTCAGCGGTATTGTAAACAATCTGCCGCTCTTGAGGCTCGCGACGGTTTCGTAGGTCAGAAGCCTTAAATAAGCCGATGTTACAGGTTGACTGCGGCGACCAAAGTAAACTCTGCTGGCGTTTTTGGTGACCTTACCGCCGTGGAAAAACCAAGCACCATCGCACAAAGCGCAGGAATTCCTATGGGTTTCTTCTGCGAACATCGTGATGAATTTTGGGTCATTTTTTTGGTTCTGGCACTGTGCAATTGCGCTTGTTATCCAGTTTGAACTCAGCGTTTAGCTTCTTACCCACCTTGGAACCGGCCAGATTTTTTTTGCCTGAGCGGCAGTTTTGTTCTTAACTTGTTATGGTTATTTTGTGTGGTTTCTTTGTTTATGGTATTCTCTATTCAATATCTCCGCTTCTTCGCTGCTTTCATCGTCGCCGTCACACATTGCGCTGGGGAAGCTTCACTGTTGTTCAACCGCGGCGAAGCGGGTGTTGATCTGTTCTTTGTGATTAGCGGTTTTGTGATTTACTTGGTCACGGAAAAGTCACGCGATACACCGCAAGCTTTTATCACTAAAAGATTTATCCGGGTAGCTTTACCCTACTATGTCCTACTCGCATTCATCATATTCGACGAGGTGTATTTGGGCTGGACGAACGTAGATGATCGGCCACTTAATCTAAATGATGTTATACACTCGTTTCTGTTTGTTTTTGACACAGAACCCAACGGAGTGTTCAGGCAACCTATTTATCCGATTGGCTGGACGCTCAACTACGAGATGTTCTTTTATGTCCTGATTGCTTTGTCGATACTGATTTCTCGACGTTATCGTCTGCTACTGGCGTCCTCGGCAATAGTAGGCTCGGCTGTGTTGCTCTGGATCATTCAGGCGGACGGCGGAATGCTCTACATGATGCAAAACCGAACTGCCATAGAATTCATCTATGGCATGCTAATTGCCTATTTCTACCTAAACAAGCGCGAAGCAATACTTGGGTTTCGGTTTTCCGTCCCGCTTGCAATCGTTGGAGCATTGGTCGGTGCCGTGCTTCTTGTCTCCGGCCCTGAGATCCATCCTTACAGTAGTAGTCGGTTCATAACGACAGGGATCCCAGCAGCTATTCTAGTTGCTTCTTTGCTGGTGATTGAAATGGCAGGGCGCATGCCAAAAACCCAGTCGTTGTTTTACTTGGGCGGAGTGTCTTATTCGCTGTATCTGGTGCATCTGGTGGTTGCCGAGTTGTTTGTTCACTTTATTGGAATTGATGTCCTGCCGAGCCCGGTCTACGCCGTGGTCGCAATGCTCACGGCGTCGATGATAGCGGCGATAGCTTTCCACCATCTGTGCGAAAAACCACTTCTGGATTTATCTCGGCGTGTGAGCACTTATATGTTGAGCGGAGATTTGCGGACACGAAAATCTTCCTAACACCCACATCCAGCGCTTTAGGCTAAGTCAAAGTGAGCAGTCTCTGGGTAGAAGATAAGGTCTTTCTACAAATCGCCTCAAAACGCTTTCGATCAGGTTCGTCGCTTTCAAGACCACGAAGAGGCTTTAAAGTGCCTGGTAGCGATTTGTTTTGTCAGAAAATGCGTGGTGGGTGATAAGAGATTTGAACTCCTGACATCTTCGATGTGAACGAAGCGCTCTACCACTGAGCTAATCACCCGTGGGGTCGGCTCTTACAGTGAGATTGGGTGTTACGCAAGGCCATTTGCTGGTTCGCTAAGGGGCGTTCAGGAAAATATCGGTCTTGCGCAAAAAACTTGAAAACCCCGCTTGACGCTGCCCGACCGGGGCCATAATACACCCCAACGTTCAGCAATGAACGGGCAGTGGGCGGTTGTAGCTCAGTTGGTTAGAGTACCGGCCTGTCACGCCGGGGGTCGCGGGTTCGAGCCCCGTCAACCGCGCCATCGCTGCACTCCTTGGTCCAGGTCAAAGGCCACGAAAATAGATGCGCGGTTGTAGCTCAGTTGGTTAGAGTACCGGCCTGTCACGCCGGGGGTCGCGGGTTCGAGCCCCGTCAACCGCGCCATTTCCCCTCTCTTACAAAAATCAGCCCTGACATTCAGGCCGTGTCATGTTGTAGTGCCGCGAATCCAGCCGAGGGCCGCAGTGACCAGTTTGAACCGAGTGATCATGGCGCGGCGCAGCCGTCAGTGGATACGCGATCTGAACCCGCCAAAGCTGGATGCGATCGAGATTTCGGGGTCGTGGGGCAGCCAGTTTGGGTTCCGCAGCTACACGCAGGCCTGGCACAATCAGCACGACATCTGCGCTGGGCCCTTGCTGGATAATCAGGGGCAGGTTCGCCAGTTCGATCTGGTTCTGGCCAATCAGGTCTGGGAGCATCTGGACCGCCCCTTCGAGGCCACATTGAACGTCCAGGAGATGCTGCGCCCCGGCGGTTATTTCTGGCTGGCGGTACCGTTCTTCATACCGTTTCACGCCGCGCCGTATGATTGCACGCGCTGGTCCGAACGCGGGTTGCGCAATCTGTTGACCGAGTGTGGTTTCGACCCGGCACATATCCGGGCCGAGCAGTGGGGAAATCGGCAGGCGGCGCTGCGGAACCTCGAGCCCGACTGGCCTCCGGTCTATGATCCGGCGACGGATGACCTGGAAAACGATCCCGCCTTTCCGATTTGTGCCTGGGCGTTGGCGCGCAAATCCGACAGTTAAGCCGGGATGAACCGAAAATCCGCTTGTTCACACTTTGTTCTAACTTTTTGGTTGGAGACTCGGGCTTGCTCGCCTATTTCTAGGTCGTTGGTTGTTGGGGGCCGAAATGGCTGAGCTGAAGAATATCGAGGTGCGCGGCGCGCGCGAGCATAACCTCAAGGGCATTGATGTGGATATCCCGCGGGATCAGCTGGTGGTGATCACCGGGCTGTCGGGTTCGGGCAAGTCCTCGCTGGCATTTGACACGATCTATGCCGAGGGCCAGCGCCGCTATGTCGAAAGCCTGTCAGCCTACGCGCGGCAATTCCTTGATATGATGGAAAAACCCGACGTCGATCACATCAGCGGGCTAAGCCCCGCGATCTCGATTGAGCAGAAGACAACCTCGAAAAACCCGCGCTCGACCGTGGGGACCGTGACAGAAATTTACGACTATTTGCGCTTGCTCTTCGCGCGCGCCGGAACGCCCTACAGCCCCGCCACCGGCCTTCCGATCGAGGCGCAGCAGGTGCAAGACATGGTCGACCGGATCATGACCATGGAGGAGGGGACGCGGGGTTACCTGCTGGCCCCCATCGTGCGCGACCGGAAGGGTGAATATAAGAAAGAGTTTCTGGAGTTGCGCAAGCAGGGCTTTCAGCGCGTCAAGGTAGATGGCGCATTCTACGAACTGGACGAGCCGCCGACGCTGGACAAAAAATTCCGGCACGACATTGACGTGGTCGTCGACCGTCTGGTCGTCCGCGAAGGGATGGAGACGCGGCTGGCCGACAGTCTGCGTACCGCACTGGATTTGGCCGACGGGATCGCGATTCTTGAAACCGCGCCGAAGGAAGGCGACCCCGAGCGGATCACGTTCAGCGAGAATTTTGCCTGTCCGGTCAGTGGTTTCACCATCCCTGAAATCGAGCCGCGCCTGTTCTCGTTCAACGCGCCCTTTGGGGCATGCCCGGATTGCGACGGTCTGGGGGTTGAGCTGTTCTTTGACGAGCGGCTGGTCGTGCCCGACCAGACTCTAAAACTGTACGACGGCGCGTTGGCGCCGTGGCGCAAAGGAAAATCTCCGTATTTCCTGCAGACTATCGAGGCGATCGCGCGGCACTACGAATTCGACAAGAACACGCCATGGAAGGACCTGCCCAAGAAGGTGCAACAGGTTTTCCTGCGCGGCTCGGACGATGAGGAAATCCAGTTCCGCTATGACGAGGGGGGCCGCGTCTATCAGGTCACCCGCAGTTTCGAGGGCGTGATCCCGAATATGGAGCGTCGCTATCGCGAAACCGACAGTGCCTGGATTCGGGAAGAGTTCGAGCGGTATCAGAACAACCGCCCCTGTGGCACTTGCGACGGGTATCGCCTGCGGGCCGAAGCTCTGGCTGTGAAGATCGCCGGGCTGCATGTTGGGCAGGTTGTTGAGATGTCGATCCGCGAGGCTCTGGCCTGGATCGAGGGCGCGCCAAACCATCTGAGCGTACAGAAGAATGAGATCGCACGGGCCATCCTCAAAGAGATCCGTGAGCGGCTTGGTTTTCTGAATAACGTGGGTTTGGAATACCTTACGCTATCACGCTCAAGTGGGACCTTGTCGGGTGGAGAAAGCCAGCGTATTCGGCTGGCCAGCCAGATCGGATCGGGCCTGACCGGGGTTTTGTACGTGTTGGACGAGCCGTCAATCGGGCTGCACCAGCGTGATAATGACCGGCTGCTGGGCACGCTCAAGAACCTGCGCGATCAGGGCAATACGGTCATCGTTGTCGAACATGACGAAGAAGCCATTCGCGAGGCGGATTATGTCTTCGATATCGGCCCGGGCGCTGGGGTGCATGGGGGGCAGGTGGTTAGCCACGGAACGCCGGATCAGGTCGCGGGGGACGCGGCCTCAATCACCGGTCAGTATCTGTCGGGCACGCGCGAAATTGCGGTCCCGTCCGAACGGCGCAAGGGCAAAAAGCACAAGGTGACCGTGGTCAAGGCGACGGGAAACAACCTCAAGACGGTCACGGCAGCCTTTCCGCTGGGCAAATTCGTCTGCGTCACAGGTGTTTCGGGCGGCGGAAAATCCACTCTGACGATCGAGACGCTGTTCAAGACCGCCTCGATGCGGTTGAACGGTGCGCGGCAAACGCCGGCTCCGTGTGAGACGATCAAGGGGCTGGAGCATCTGGACAAGGTGATCGACATTGATCAGCGCCCGATCGGACGGACTCCGCGTTCGAATCCAGCGACTTACACCGGGGCGTTCACCCCGATCCGCGACTGGTTTGCCGGGTTGCCCGAGGCCAAGGCGCGCGGATACAAGCCCGGGCGGTTCAGCTTTAACGTCAAGGGTGGGCGGTGTGAGGCCTGTCAGGGCGACGGTGTCATCAAGATCGAGATGCACTTCCTGCCCGATGTCTATGTCACCTGCGAGACCTGCAAGGGCGCGCGGTACAATCGCGAGACGTTGGAGATCAAGTTCAAGGGCAAGTCCATCGCGGATGTGCTTGATATGACTGTGGAAGATGCGCAGGAGTTCTTTAAGGCCGTCCCCTCGATCCGAGACAAGATGGATGCGCTGGCCCGCGTCGGGCTGGGCTATATCAAGGTCGGCCAGCAGGCGACCACGCTGTCAGGCGGTGAGGCGCAGCGGGTGAAACTGTCGAAAGAGCTGTCCAAACGTTCGACCGGAAGAACGCTCTATATTCTGGATGAGCCGACAACGGGGCTGCATTTCGAAGATGTGCGTAAGCTGTTGGAAGTGCTGCATGAACTGGTGAATCAGGGCAACACTGTCGTGGTGATCGAACACAATCTGGACGTCGTGAAAACCGCCGACTGGATCATCGATATCGGCCCCGAGGGCGGTGACGGAGGTGGACAGATCGTCGCCGAGGGAACGCCGGAAGACGTTGCGGACTGCGAACGCAGCCATACCGGGCGCTACCTTAAGCCGATGCTGAACCCCGAGCGCGTGGCCGCCGAATAGCGGCCATCAATAAAGGATATCGGCCACCGCCCCAATGAGGTTCAGCACTTTGTGCGTTTCGGGATCGATTGTATAAACATAGTCCCCGGCGCGCACATAATTGCCACCACGGCGCAGCCCATAGCGGTAGGGGTCGTTGATCCAGATATAGTCATCAAGCCGGTCACCGGTCCGATAGAGCTTGTTGGCCTGTCCGGGTGGCACGCAGGGCACCGCTTTTTTGGCCAGACCCGGTGGGCAATGTCCGGCCCTGTTCGCGTAGACACCACCCGAATGCGGCGTTACACGTTCGACCTGCAGCTTGGATTTGTTCTTACCTTTCCCATTGCCATTTCCCGCCAGGGCGATGGCTGGGCTCAGCGCAAGCAGGGTGATTATTGAGAGGCTGGTCAGGGTCTTCATAGAGGCGCGCTCCGGCGTGGGTGTTTCGGCATTGACTGCACTTTACCCAATCATCTAGGGACGCGCCTTACGCTTTCCAAGCTTGTGCGGTTTTCTGCCACAAGCAGGCTATGACCGGCTGCGTTTCTCGAACCGGGGCAGCATCGCGCTGAAATCGCGACCCAGACCGTCCTCATGTTCCACAAACTGCTCGTATAACATTGCGGCGACCTGTCCCATCGGCGTATCCGCATCGGCACTGTCGGCGGCCTGCTGGCTGAGGCGCAGATCCTTCAGCATCAGTTCTGCGGCAAAACCGGGTTGGTATCCGTTATCTGCCGGGCTCTGCGGGCCTACGCCGGGGGCGGGGCAATAGGCGTTCATCGTCCAGCTGTAACCCGATGACGTGCTCACGACATCGAACATCTTTTGACGGTCCAGACCGAGCTTGTCGGCCAGCGCGAAGGCCTCGCAGGTGGCGATCATGGTGACGCCGAGGATCATGTTGTTACAGATCTTCGCCGCCTGACCGGCACCTGCTTCGCCGCAATGCACCGCCTTCTGGCCCATGATGTCAAACAAAGGCGCAGCAAGCGCGAACGCGTCGTCCGACCCTCCGGCCATGAAGGTCAGCGTTCCGGCAGCAGCCCCGCCGATGCCGCCAGAGACCGGGGCATCAACCGCCAGCAGACCTGCGTCCGCGGCCTGCTTCGCGACAGTGCGTGCGCTGTCCACATCCACGGTAGAACAATCGATCAACACCGCCCCAGTTTTCATCGCCGGGATGATCTGGTCCGCGACGCTACGCAGGATTTGCCCATTGGGCAGCATCGTAATGACTACCTCGACGGCCGAGGCAGCCTCGGGGCCCGATGCGGCCATCGTGACGCCGTCGACCGAGACATCCGCCTGATCGAAACCGACCACGTCATGCCCGGCGGCGGCCAGATTGGCCGCCATGGGCGCGCCCATGTTACCCAGCCCAATGAATGCGATTTTCATCCCTTACTCCTCTGCGAAACTCAGCGCGTTTGCCCCCAGCGGCTGCAGCATCTTCGAGACTGCCACAGTGGGTACGTTCATATCGGCAAATTGCCAGTTGGGGGTGCGATCCTTGTCGATGATCTGGGCACGGATACCTTCCAGAAAATCCCCGTGTTCCATCGCGCGATAGGTGAATCGATACTCCATATCCAACGCCTTGCGCAGCGTCAGGGTTGCGCCGCGTAACCGGTGCAGCATCTCAACTGTGCAGGCCATTGAAATCGGGGAATTGCGTTGCAACCCGCCCAGAATTTTCGTCGAAAATTCTTGGTCCTGGCTGCGCAGGTTGTTCAGGATGTCGGTCAGGCTCTCTCCGTCAAAGAGCGCATCTATCTCGGCCTGGATATCAGCCAGATCGCTTTCGGACAGAGCCTCGGCATGATCGTCGACGACCTCTGCGCGGCCCGACGCCTCGAGCAGTTCAATCAGTTCCGGCCAGCGCGCTTGCGGTACGAAATGATCGGCAAAACCTGCATAGATGGCGTCCGCAGGGCCCATGCGGTGGCCTGTTGTGCCCAGATATTCCCCCAGCCGACCGGGTGCCAGCGCCAGCATCAGCGATCCGCCTACATCCGGTACGAGGCCGATGGAGCATTCCGGCATCGATATCTTCGAGCTTTCGCCAACGACCCGATGACTGCCGTGACAGCCGATCCCAACACCACCCCCCATGGTGAAACCCTGCAGAAAGCTGATCACGGGCTTGGGGTATTCGAAAATAAGCGCGTTCAGGCGGTATTCGTCGCGCCAGAATGTGCGACCATAATTGTAATCACCCTTGGTGCCGGTCGCATAAAGTTTAGCGATGTCACCCCCGGCGCAGAAGGCTTTGTCACCCTCGGCATCCAGTATGATCAGGTCAACCGCATCATCTTCACGCCAGTTGCGCAGCGCGGTGTCGATCGCCATGCACATCTCATAGCTGAGCGCGTTCAACGCTTTGGCACGTGTCAGCGTGATGCGCCCGGCGCGCCCGGCTGTGCGGATTTCGATGTCGGCCATGTCGTCCTCAGCGGTTTGCAAGCATCTGGCGCGCGACGATGACGCGCATGATCTCGTTGGTACCCTCGAGAATCTGATGCACGCGCAGATCGCGCACAAGCTTTTCGATGCCATAATCGGCCAGATAGCCATAGCCGCCATGCAGTTGCAGGCACTGGTCGACCACCTTCGAGCCGGTTTCGGTCACGAACTTCTTGGCCATCGCGCAGAATTTGCTGGCATCCGGTGCGCCTTGATCCAGTTTCCACGCCGCCTGTCGCAAGAACGTGCGTGCAGCCTGCAATTCGATCTCCATATCCGCAAGCCGGAATTGCAGCGCCTGAAACTGATCTATGGATTGGCCAAACGCCTTGCGTTCGGACATATACTGCAGCGTCATGTCCAGCCCGTTCTGCGCAGCGCCCAGCGAGCAGGACGCGATATTCAAGCGCCCGCCATCCAGCCCCATCATTGCATATTTAAAACCGTCGCCTTCGGTGCCGACCAGATTTCCAGCTGGGATTTTGCAGTCGTCAAACTGAACCTGCGCGGTGGGCTGGCTTTTCCAGCCCATCTTTTGCTCCAATGCCCCAAAGCTGAGGCCGGGTGTGCCGTCCTCGACATAGACCGTTGAAATGCCCTTGGGGCCGTCTGCGCCTGTGCGGACCATGCAGACATAGGCATCTGAATACCCCCCGCCCGAGATAAAGGCCTTGGAGCCGTTCAGGGTGTATCCTTCGTTCGTCCGCTCGGCGCGGGTTTTCAGGGCAGCGGCGTCCGAGCCAGAACCGGGCTCGGTCAGGCAGTAACTCAGCACTGTTTCGAGGCTGAGAATATCCGGCATGATGCGGGATTTCAGCGCTTCGCTGGCAAAGCTGTCCAGCATCTTGGCGCACATATTGTGGATCGACAGAAACGCCGCGACCGACGGGCAGGCCATCGACAGGGCCTCGAACACCAACGTGGCGTCCAGCCGGCTCAGACCCGAGCCGCCGCCGTCTTCCGAGACATATAATGCGCCAAAGCCCAACTCTCCGATCTTGGGCCACAGCTCTTTGGGGATGGTGCCTTCCGCCTCCCACTGGCGGGCGAAGGGGGCGATATGGTCTTGGCCAAAGGCATAAGCCATGTCGAAAATGGCTGTCTGTTCTTCGGTCAGCGCGAAATCCATAGCTGTGGTCCCTGTATTCTGCAGAATTGAACGAGCGTTTTATTCTTCAATCCTTACAGAAATTTTTCAATCGGGGCAACGATCCAGCCATATTTGGGCCGGGTGGACAACTAGGCTATACTGGCATCATTCAATTAACCAATTTTTCGGAGGGTATTATGCCGAGCTACAAGATGGCCGTGGTCGTCATTCACGGGATGGGCAGTCAGTTTACTGGCCAAAAGAAACCATCGTCCGAGGTGACATTTTCGCGCGATTTGCACCGGCGTGTCTCGCGCGAACTTGGAGCGCAATTCAAAGACGTGGCTTGGCGTGAGATCGTCTGGGCGCATGTTTTGCAGGACCGGCAGAACGACTACCTGCGCAAGATCAAGCGCCGGACCGGCTATGATGATGTGCGCAGCTTTGTGGTGCACAATCTGTCGGATGCCGCATCTTACCGAAAGACGGCGGACGGAAATGATGAGATCTACGAGGATATCCATGCCGAAGTGGATCGCGTGATGGAGGATGTCCGGCGGGATGTCGGCAACGAGGCGCCCGTCCTGCTGCTTGCCCATTCCTTAGGGGGGCACATCATGTCCAACTACATCTATGATCACCAGAGCCATTTGCGAAAAACCGGGCAGACCCAATTTAACTCGCCCGTTCGCAACATGCAGACGGTCGCCGGTATCATGACCTTTGGCTGCAATATCCCCATCTTCCTTTTTGCCTACCCGGAGGACGAGATTTACCCGATCGACGCACCAAGAGCGGCTGTGCCGCCAGCCATGCGCTTTAAGACATGGTGGTACAATTTCTATGACAAGCATGACGTGCTGGGCTATCCGCTGCGTGACTGCGGGCCGCGCTATGACCAGTTGGTCGCGTCGCAAGATATTCGTGATGTTTCAATCAATTCCGGCAATGTCTTCACATCTTGGAACCCGTTGTCACACAACGGTTATTGGAAGGATCCCGATTTTTACGAACCCGTTTCGCGCATGGCGCGCAACATATTGCGTGTGGCCTGAGGTTACAAATCGGCATGGAACTCTTCTATCAGGTGGCGCACAACCGCTTGACCGGCATCGTCGCCGCGTGCGGTCGCTTCGGCATGGATGCGGCGCTGACGCGTGGCTGAGGTTCCGGTTTCAGCGATCTGCCGCAGGCTTGCGAGTTCTGTCATGGTGCCAAGGGCTTCGGCGTCTTCGGCCAGCATCCCCATAAGCTCGCCGATCAGTTCCGCCATCGGTGTGATCGAGCGGTCGCCGAAATCGATCAGACCTTCGCCAACGCCATAGCGCTGCGCGCGCCATCGGTTCTCTCCGATCAGGAACTTGTCATAGTGGCGCCAGCGCAGATTGCGCGCCTTCAGGCGGCACAACATGCGGGTCAGTGCCTGAACCAGCGCGGCCAGCGCAAGCGTGTGTTCCAATCGCGGTTGCACGTCCATTATACGCGTCTCGAGCGTCGGAAAGCGATGCGACGGGCGCAGGTCCCACCAGATTTTCGAGGTGTCTTCGATCACGCCCAACTCGACCAGAACTCCGGTGGTGCGCTCATATTCGCCCCAGCTGCCAAAGACCGGTGGCAGGCCCGTGCGTGGCAGGTTGTCGAACACGGTCAGGCGGTACGAAGACAGGCCCGTATCTTCACCGTTCCAGTAAGGCGACGATGTCGACAGAGCCAGCAGGTGGGGCAGGAAATAGGACAGTTGCGGCATCAGGTCGGCGCGTAGGGCCTGATCCTCGATGCCCACATGCACATGCATCCCGCAGATCAGCATCCGCCGCGCAACGCCCCCAAGCGCGTGTTGCAGGGCGTCGTAACGTTCTTTGCGGGTGTGGTGCTGATCCTTCCAGTTCGCGAAGGGATGGCACGAGACCGCGATGGGGGTCAGATTGTATTCGGCGGCGCGTTTTGACACGCAAGAACGCAGGCGCTTGAGATCCTCTCGGGCGGATTTGACGGTCGCGTGCGGGCGGGTACCGACCTCGATCTGACATTGCAGAAATTCGGGGCTGACCTGACCTTCGAAATCGGCCTGACAGGCCTCGATCAGTGCTTCGGGGGCATGCGCCAGTTGCAGGCTGTCGCGGTCAACCAGCAGATATTCCTCTTCGATCCCGATGGTGAATTCCTGCTGCATGATAATCCTCGTGCTTCAATTCACTTCAGTGAATACGGAATTTTCCATTTTGCCAAGGGTTTGACGTGGCGGGTTCTTGCGGATGCCCCGCAGGCAGAGGTATGGAACACCCAGAACCGAATGTGGAGCGCTTCGTGAAACCCAGGAAATTCCCCCAGATCAATGCGGCCCTTGATGAGTTGGGGGTCAAGCTGGTCGACAAGGTTATTGAAAACGATGAACGCGCACGGCTTGAGGCGTTCGAGCGGGCAGGGGGCCTGACCCGTCCGGCTTATGCGTTGTCGCCCGGGATGGAGGGGTTCGATATCGCACCCTTGGTCGCCGATTACGTTCAGCACCAGTCTGCGCTGAAGGCGCTAAAGGACCCTGACCGCAACCAGACCGGATATCGTTCAGGCAATGGATATTATGACAGCCCGGACGCCGAAGCGCTGTATCTGATGATCCGCAGGTACCAGCCCAGGCGCGTGATCGAGGTCGGTTGCGGAAACTCGACCCGTGTGACGCGACAGGCCATCATTGACGGCGGACTGCAAACCGAAATCACAGCAATCGATCCCTATCCGCGCGCCGATATTGCCCATGTGGTCGATCATTTCGAACAGAAACGTCTGGAAGAGGTCGATCCGGCCCTGTTCGATCAGCTCGAGTCCGGCGACGTTTTGTTCATCGACTCGAGCCATGTCGTGCGGATGAGCAACGATGTGGCGCATCTGTTCTGCCGCATCATCCCAACGCTGAAACCGGGCGTTGTGATCCATGTCCACGATGTTTTTCTGCCCTACGAATATCCCAAGCGTTTCTTCTATGACTGCCCGGGCTGGGGCGAGCAGTACATGCTTCACGCAGTGCTGCAATCCGGTGCGTATTCAATGCTTTGGCCCGGATACTACCTGCAGCAGGATCGCCCGGACGCAGTCGAGGCGCTGCCCTTTCTAAAAGATGGTCGCGCGCAGAGCATTTGGGTCCAGATCAAAGAAAATTGAAACAATTGTGATCCGGGCGACAGATTGTCCCGTAACCCTCTCCATAACAAGCTGGAGAGGAGTTAACAGCCATGTTCCGCCGCACATTCATGGGCGCTGCCGCCGCACTTGCCCTTGCACTGCCCGTCAAGGCACAAGCCGCCGATATCGTAGACACGGCCGTATCTGCGGGTTCGTTCAATACGTTGGTTGCTGCTGTGCAAGCTGCAGGTCTTGTCGATACGCTGAAGGGCGACGGCCCGTTCACTGTGTTTGCCCCGACCGATGAGGCATTTGCGGCGCTGCCGGAAGGCACCGTAGAAACGCTGCTGTTGCCTGAGAACAAAGACCAGCTTGTCTCGATCCTGACGTACCACGTGGTCCCTGCCAAGGTCATGTCCGGTGATATCGCGGGCAAGCGTGCAAAAGTTCTGACCGTTCAAGGAGATCGCCTGAGCGTGAATGCCAGGAACGGCGTAAAGGTCAATGATGCCAAAGTGGTGCAGGCCGATATTGAGGCAAGCAACGGCGTGATCCACGTGGTCGATACCGTTATCCTGCCCGAATAATCCCCCCTCAAGTACCCCCCTGAACGCCAAAGCCCCGGTCCGATTTGGCCGGGGCTTTTTCGTGGGGATTGTCCGTTGGGCTTAAACCAAACGCACCTGCGTGCCGACCTGTACCAGCGGGTAAAGCTCTTCGACATGCTGGTTGTAGAGCCCGATGCAGCCCGACGAGCTCTGCCGTCCGATCTTACGCGTATCATGTGTGCCGTGTACCAGATATGCGGGCCAGCCCAGATACATCGCTCGGGTTCCCAGCGGATTGCCGGGCTCGCCGCCTTCCATGCGGACCGGAAGCGAGGGGTCACGTTCGCGCATCGATGCCGTCGGTGTCCAGCTTGGGTTTTCCGCCTTGCGCACCACCTTGGTATAGCCGCGTTTGGTTAGTTCTTCGCTCATCGGGACCGAGCTGGGATAAAGCCGATAGGTTCCATCCGGACCCCAGTAGTGCACCGCGCGGCTGGTGATATCGGCGAGCAGGGCGCCGACGCCCAGTTCATCAAAGTGGTCCTGCCAGTTCTGCTGAGAGAAGGATGACACATTGCGGCGCACCGGCAGCTGTGTGCTGATCGCGTCTTCGTCTTGCGGGAACGCATCAAGGCTCTGCGCGCGCACCAAAGCAGGCGTCGCGATCAGGGATGCGGCCCCCATCAGGGCGTAGCGGCGGGTCATACGGCTTTGGGACAAGTCTGCCTCCGGAACTATCAACTGCTCGGTCATTCAAGTTGGCGGTAAAATATTGGTGATTGTCCGATTTTTCCAGAGGGGCTGTTCTGAATTTCTTGTGAGGTGCGCCTTGGTGGTCATTCTGCCCCAGACAGTAAAAACCCGGCCGTGTTGGGCCGGGTTTAGAGTCGGTCGGAGAAGGCCGGTCAGTCCATCGCTTTGAAGTTGAACTCGCCACCTTCTTTGATGCCCGAAGGCCAGCGCGACGTCACGGTTTTGGTCCGCGTATAGAACTTGAAGCTATCCGGGCCGTGCTGGTTCAGGTCGCCGAACATGGATTTCTTCCAGCCGCCAAAGGTGTGATAGGCCAGCGGCACCGGGATTGGCACATTGATGCCGACCATGCCGATGTTCACCCGGCTGGCAAAGTCACGCGCGGTGTCGCCGTCACGAGTGAAAATCGCGGTGCCGTTGCCGTACTCATGGTCCATCGCCAGCTTCAGCGCCTCTTCATACGATCCAGCGCGAACGGTGGACAGAACCGGGCCAAAGATTTCCTGCTTGTAGATATCCATATCCGGGGTGACATGGTCGAACAGATGCGGGCCGACGAAAAAGCCGTCTTCATAGCCCTGCAGGCTGAAGTCACGGTTGTCGACAACCAGCTTCGCGCCCTGTTCCACGCCCGAGTTGATCAGGCCGAGAATGCGTTCCTTGGCAGCTCCGGTCACGACCGGGCCCATATCGACGTCATCGCCAGCGGTGTAAGGGCCAACCTTCAGCTTTTCGACACGCGGGATCAGCTTTTCGATCAGTGCATCGGCAGTTTCTTCGCCCACAGGGACGGCGACCGAGATCGCCATGCAGCGTTCGCCCGCCGCGCCGAAACCGGCCCCGACCAGCGCGTCTGCGGCCTGATCCATGTCGGCGTCGGGCATGACGATCATGTGGTTCTTGGCACCGCCAAAGCACTGGGCGCGTTTGCCGTTCGCGGTTGCGCGGGCATAGATGTACTGCGCAATCGGGGTCGAGCCGACGAAGCTGACGCCCTGAATGATCTCGCTGTCCAGCAGAGTATCCACGGCCTCTTTGTCGCCGTTGACGACCTGAAAGACACCCTTGGGCAGACCAGCCTCAATGAACAACTCGGCCAGCATCAGCGGCACCGAGGGGTCACGCTCGGACGGTTTCAGCACCACCGCGTTGCCGCAGGCCAGCGCCGGGCCAACATGCCAAAGCGGCATCATGGCCGGGAAGTTAAACGGCATGATCGAGGCAACAACGCCCAGCGGCTGACGCATCGAATACATATCGATGCCGGGGCCTGCGCTGTCGGTGAACTCACCCTTCAGCATCTGGGGTGCACCGATGCAATATTCGATCACCTCAAGCCCGCGCTGCAGATCGCCCTTGGCGTCCGGCAAGGTCTTGCCGTGTTCACGGCTGAGCGCTTCGGCCAGCTTGTCCATGTCGCGGTTCATCAGGCCGACCATCGCCATCATCACCCGCGCACGCTTCTGCGGGTTTGTGGCACCCCACGCGACCTGAGCTGAAGCGGCGTCTTCGATGGCAGCGGTTGTCTCGGCCGCGCTGGCCATAGGGCATCTATACTGTGCCTCGCCGGTGGCGGGGTTGAACACATCGTCGAAACGGCCCGATGTGCCGGCGACGTTCTCACCGTTGATGAAATGGGTCAGGTCGTTCATGGCAAACTCCTCCGAATTACGTTGGACGCAGAATAGGCTTGCGAAAATCCCCTGAACAGAGGCAATGTTTCAAATCAGTTTTGCAAAAATGCAAAGGTTGAGGGATGACACCAAACTGGGATGATCTGCGCGTCTTCCTTGCTGTCGCGCGCGAGGAAAGCCTGTCGGCGGCGGGTCGGGTGTTGATGATTGACCCGGCCACGGTCGGGCGTCGGATCGCGCGGCTTGAGGCTGCGCTGGATGCTGTTCTGTTCACGAAATCGCAGCAGGGATATGTGCTGACCACAGCAGGCCAACGTTTGATGGAGCACGGGCTGCAGGCCGAAGAGGCCATGCGCGCTGCAGCAGGGGTCATGTCGGGCTCGGCCAAATCGCTGAGTGGTCAGATCAGGATCGGTGCGCCGGATGGCTGTGCCAACTATCTGCTGCCGCAGGTTTGCGCGCGGATCAGCGATGCCAACCCCGATCTTGATATCCAGATTCTGGCCTTGCCGCGCATCATCAACCTGTCTCGGCGCGAGGCGGATATGGCGATTACCGTCAGCGCGCCGACAGCGGGGCAGTTGCTGGTTCAGAAAATCACCGATTATCGCCTGCATCTTGTGGCCAGTCAGAAATACCTTAACGATCACGACCCGATCCGGACCATCGGTGATCTGAACGCTCATCGCATGATCGGCTATATCCCCGACATGATCTTTGACCGAGAGCTGGATTACCTCAACGATATCGGGGTTGACCGTGTCGCGCTTGCATCAAACTCCGTGTCGGTGCAGCTGCGTCAGGTCTCGTTGGGATCGGGCGTTTGCGTGGCGCATGATTTTACGCTGCCGTTTCACCCCGGCTTGCGGAAAATCGTGACGGATCAGGTCAGTCTGACGCGGGGGTTCTATCTGGTGCGGCATCAGGGGGATCAGCGCAACGAGCGGTTGAACCGCTTTGCCGAGGCATTGACGCGCGGCATGCGGGACGAAGTGGCGCGGCTTGAGCGCGAAGCTTCACCTTGACACATTCAGACATTCCGGCAACGCTTTGGAAAACAGTACGATATTCCGGAGGTTTTTGCTTATGCTTGTTCAGGCCATTCTTAAATCCAAGGCCACTGACGGGGTGGTGACGGTCGAACCATCGG
This sequence comes from Ruegeria sp. G10, assembly GCF_056533645.1. Classification (NCBI taxonomy): domain Bacteria; kingdom Pseudomonadati; phylum Pseudomonadota; class Alphaproteobacteria; order Rhodobacterales; family Roseobacteraceae; genus Ruegeria; species Ruegeria sp. G10. Next base: position 73,948 of record NZ_JBQFOQ010000008.1, read on the forward strand.
CAACCGTCTCTCAGGCAGCAGAGATTCTGGCCAATAAACGGATCGGTACTGTGATCATCTCGGAGGATGGCGGCCAGACGGCAGCCGGTATATTGTCCGAGCGCGACATCGTGCGCGAGCTTGCCTCAAGCGGCAGCGGCTGTCTTGGAAAACCTGTCAGCGCCTATATGACCAAGGACCTTGTGACCGCGACCCAACAGGACACGGTCGAGGCGATCCTGTCCCGCATGACCGAAGGCCGCTTCCGCCACATGCCGGTTGTCGAAGAGGGCAAGCTGATCGGGATCGTGACGCTGGGCGATGCGGTGAAGGCGCAGCTTGCAGAACTGGCGATGGAAAAAAACGCGCTGGAAGGCATGATAATGGGGCATTGAGGGCAGGGCACATGCCTGACCCTTGCACCTGCGGCAGAGTTATGTTTGCGTGCGCAGAAATAATGCGCAGGAGGCCCTGATGCGGGTTGGATTATATCCGGGAACCTTCGATCCCATCACCTTGGGTCATATCGACATCATCCGTCGGGCCTCGGCGCTTGTCGACAAGCTGGTGATCGGGGTTGCGATCAATCGGGACAAGGGCCCGTTGTTTTCTCTCGAAGAACGTGTGGCGATGATTGAGGCCGAGTGCGCCCATCTGACCGAGCAAACCGGCACCGAGATCGTAGCGCACCCATTTGAAAACCTGCTGATCGATTGCGCCCGCGATGTCGGAGCGCAGATCATCGTGCGCGGGCTGCGGGCGGTTGCGGATTTCGAGTATGAATTCCAGATGGTCGGGATGAACCGTGTGCTGGACGATTCGATTGAGACCGTGTTCCTAATGGCCGAAGCGCGGCATCAGGCGATTGCTTCGAAACTGGTAAAGGAAATCGCCCGTCTGAACGGGGACGTGTCGAAATTCGTCACCCCCCGCGTCAATACGGCCTTGCGCGAGCGCTTAGGATAGCGCGCCCATCGCGGCGGCCGTGTCCAGCATCCGGTTCGAGAAACCCCACTCGTTGTCATACCACGCCAGCACGCGTACCAGGGTGCCGTCGGTCACTTTTGTTTCGGCAAGCGAAACAGTTGAACTATGCGGGTCGTGATTGAAGTCGATTGAGATCAACGGACGAGTCTCGGCGGCCAGAACGGTGGGCGTTTTGGCAGCGGCTTCGACGAACAGGGCGTTGACTTCTTCTTCGGTGGTCGGGCGCGAGACCTCGGCCACCAGATCGACGACCGAGACGTTCGGCGTCGGTACTCGGATCGCTTGCCCGGTCAGTTTCCCCGCCAGTTGCGGCAGAACCAACCCGACCGCTGAAGCCGCACCAGTCGTGGTCGGAATCATCGAAAGTGCCGCTGCGCGCGACAGGTAGGGATCTTTGCCCGCAGTGTCATGCACCGGTTGGCTGGCCGTATAGGCGTGAACGGTGGTCATGTTGCCGTGCTTGATACCCAGACCAGCGTCCAGCGCCGCTGCGACCGGGGACAGGCAGTTGGTGGTGCAGGATGCGTTCGAGACAACGATGTCGTCGGCAGTCAGTTCGTGATCGTTCACACCAAAGACTACGGTTTTCACGCCGCCATCACCACGGGCGGGGGCCGAGACCAAAACCTTCTTCGACCCGTTTTTCAGATGTCGTTCGGCCGCTTCGCGGGTACGGAACACGCCGGTACATTCCAGAACGACGTCCACATCGGCCCAATCCAGTGCCTCGGGGTCGCGCTCGCTGGTTAACCGGATGGGCCCGGCGCCTACGTCCAGACCTGCGTCGCTGAGTGTTACGGGGTTGGGATAACGGCCATGCACGCTGTCGAACTCGAACAGATGCGCGTTCATCTCGGGCTTGGCCAGATCGTTGATCGCGACGATTTCAACATCGGTGCGGCCCGATTCCATGACAGCGCGCAGAACACCGCGCCCGATCCGTCCAAATCCATTGATTGCCAGCTTGAGTGTCATGATACGCTCCGTCCGAATATCGCCTGTATATGGTTAGCGCTAACAAAGCCAGATTGCGCAGAAAGTCAAGCAAAACCTCTGTCAGCGCCAGAAGGCGAGCCAGTCGAGAAAATCGTAAAGCTTCTTACCGAGGAACAGCAGATGTTCTGTACCAACCAGCGCAACATCCAGCATCAGACCACCTAGAATGAGAATTCCAAGCCAGATGGCGATTTGATTGGTCATTGGGGTGCGCCCTAAACAAAAATGCCCGCCCAGATAACCTGAGCGGGCATAAGGGTACAAGCGATGTGCGAAGGGTCAGTTAAGGCGGCCCATCGCAACGGCCACATCGGCCATGCGCACCGAGAAGCCCCATTCATTGTCATACCACGCCAGCACGCGCACCATGCGGTTGTCGACCACGCGGGTCTGTTCCGGCGCGAAGATCGAGCTTTCCTCAGTGTGGTTGAAATCGGTCGAGACCAGCGGCGCGGGCTCGAAGCCCAGAACGCGCTGCATCGGGCCTTTGGCGGCTTCTTCGACGATGGCGTTGACCTCTTCGACGGTTACATCGCGCGAGGCGCGGAACGACAGGTCCACGGCCGAGACGTTCGGGGTCGGCACGCGGATGGCCGAACCGTCCAGGCGGCCCTTGAGGTTGGGCAGAACCTGACCCAGCGCCGCCGCGGCACCGGTCGAGGTCGGGATCATCGACATGGCGGCTGCGCGCGCGCGGTAGAGGTCGGAATGACGACGGTCCAGCGTCGGCTGGTCGCCGGTATAGGCGTGGATCGTGGTCATGATGCCGTGCTCGATGCCGACACCTTCGTCCAGAACCTTGGCAAGCGGGGCAAGGCAGTTGGTGGTGCAGGACCCGTTCGAAACCATCTTGTCTTCGCCGGTCAGGCTGTTGTGGTTCACGCCAAACACAATCGTCTTGTCGACGTTCTTGCCGGGGGCCGACAGCAAAACCTTCTGGGCGCCGCGATCCAGGTGTGTCTTGGCCTTCAGCCCGTCATTGAATTTGCCGGTGCATTCCAGAACGACGTCGCAGCCTTCCCAGTCCAGCTCGTTCATGTCGTAGGTCGAAAACATCTCCATCGGGCCGCGGCCCAGATCCATGGTGTTGCCCTCGATCGAGATATCGCGCGGGAACCGCCCGTGGATGCTGTCATATTTCAGCAGATGCGCCGAGGTTTCCAGCGGGCCGGTGGCGTTGACTTTGATCACTTCGATGTCGTTGCGGCCCGAGGCGGCAATGTGCGACAGGGTACAGCGGCCAATGCGGCCAAAACCATTGATACCGACCTTGATGGTCATCCGACGTCTCCAAACTGCGCTTATGTTGCAGCGCATATAGCCGCGAAAGTGGAATCTCAAAAGGGCAAAATTAGCATATTTTTAAGGTGTTAGCGCAAACCTGCGGCGGTTGCGCTAACGCTTGCGCTAGCTGTCGGATAAGGTAGGGTCCGACCGGAGCGGTTGATTGGAAAGGAAGCGCGATGAGTGGTCTTTTGGCCCTACTGGACGATGTTGCGGGCATCGCCAAGGTTGCCGCGGCCTCGGTCGATGACGTGGTGGCTGCAGCGGGTAAGGCCGGGGCAAAGACGGCAGGCGTGATCATCGATGACGCGGCAGTGACACCCAAATACGTTCAGGGTTTTGCGCCCGCACGCGAATTGCCGATCATCTGGCGTATCGCGCGCGGCTCGTTTTTCAACAAGCTCATCCTTTTATTACCGGTGGCGCTGCTGCTGGCCAATTTTGCGCCTTGGCTGATCACGCCTTTGCTGATGCTCGGCGGGTCTTATTTGTGTTTCGAAGGGGCCGAGAAGATCTTCCATGTGCTCTTTCCGCATGGAAGCAAGGCGATCGAAGCGGATATGAAAAATCCCGATCCCGGTCATCTTGAGGAACAGAAGGTCAAGGGGGCGATCAAGACCGACTTCATCCTGTCGGCCGAAATCATGACCATCGCGTTAGCCGCCATCGAGGCGCCGAATGTTTGGATGCAAGCAGCAACGCTTGCTGTGGTTGGCATCGGGGTCACTGTGGCGGTCTATGGCTCTGTCGCGTTGATCGTGAAGATGGACGATGTGGGGCTGTTCCTTGCAAAAAATGCGCCGACGCCCATAGGACGCGGAACGGGCCGGGGGCTGGTCAAGGCAATGCCTGTTGTGATGAAAGTTCTGTCCATTGTCGGCACCGCTGCAATGCTTTGGGTCGGTGGGTCGATCATCATCCACGGGCTGGAGGAATTGGGCTTTGGCTGGCTTGGCCATCACATTCACGATTGGGCCTACGCTCTGGGCCATTTGGTTCCGGCAGCTTGGACAGGGGTTGTCGAGTGGGTGTCCAAAGCGACGATGGACGGGATTTTGGGACTGGCCTGGGGTATGGCGCTGATCCCGGTGGCGACCCGGCTGCTTAAATCGCACTGACAGCAATCAGCCCCACGCGCAAAGGTTCGGGCGCGTGGGGAGGTGTTCAATATCCGTTTGGGTTACCTTTGACGACAACACCCGCACCGTCCACCTTGCCGTCTTTGAACAGCGTTACGGCGGCTCCGTCGATTTTCAGGTTCCAACAATTCTTTGGGTCCGTTCCATACTGAAAGCACATACCGTTGTCCGTTGCCGTCCAAGTTCCGGTATAGCCGTCCCCTTTGATTGCGCCGTCAGCGGCGTAATACTCGGTGAACGCACCTGATAGCATGCCCCCCTGATAGGTGTGATCGCTCATGGTTTGCTGGATTTGTTCCTTCGTAGCGAAGTCGCCTGCGGCGGCTGTTGTGGCGATGCCCATCAAAACAATCGGGACTGCGGTTCGGAGTTGCATGGTCTGGTTCCCTGTATTCAATTCAGTGCCGCGCAGGTAATGCGAACGTGGTGCAGACACAGGGACGAGGGCTTCACGACGGCTCATCTATTCGTGACCGGTACTGCGGAAACGAAAAAAGGCGGCCGGTGAGCCGCCTTTCCGATACGTTGCGCCTGGGCTTAACCCAGTAGCTCTTTGACTTTTGCAACAGTTGCTTCGGCGGTGATGCCAAAGTGTTTGTACAATTCACCCGCCGGAGCCGAAGCACCAAAGCTCGACATGCCGATAAAGCCAGCTTTGGCTTCGCGACCGCGTTCGCCCAGCAGCCAGCGGTCCCAGCCACCGGCACGCACCGCGGCCTCGATGCCGACACGCACGGCACCCGCGGGCAGCACGCGCTTGCGATAGGCTTCGTCCTGCTCGGCGAACAGCTCCATACAGGGCATCGAGACGACGCGGGTGCCGATGCCTTCGGCTTCAAGCATCGCTTTGGCTTCCATTGCCAGCGAAACCTCAGAGCCGGTGGCGATCAGGATCGCCTGACGTTTGCTCTCGGCCTCGGCCAGAACATATGCACCCTGAGCGGTCAGGTTCTTGGCTTTGTGGTCCTTGCGCACGGTCGGAACGCCCTGACGGGTCAGCGACAGGACCGAGGGGCTGTCCTTGAAGGTCAGCGCCAGTTCCCAGGCTTCAGCGGTCTCAACGGTGTCGGCGGGGCGGAACACATAGGTGTTCGGCGTCGCGCGGCTGATCGCCAGATGCTCAACCGGCTGGTGGGTCGGACCGTCTTCGCCCAGACCGATCGAGTCATGGGTCATCACGAAAACCGAGGGGATTTTCATCAGCGCAGCCAGACGCATGGAGGGGCGGGCATAGTCGGTGAAGGCCATGAAGGTACCGCCATAGGGGCGGATGCCACCATGCAGCGCCATGCCGTTCATCGCAGCGGCCATGCCGTGCTCACGAATACCGTAGTGGATGTAGCGACCCTTGCGGTTCTCCGGCAGGAAGACACCCATGTCAGCCGATTTGGTGTTGTTCGAGCCGGTCAGGTCGGCCGAGCCGCCAACGGTCTCGGTCATGATCGGGTTCACAACGTTCAGAACCTTCTCGGACGAGGCGCGGGTGGCCAGCTTGGGCTGGTCCTCGGACATTTGTTTCTTGAACGAACGGATGGCACCCGCCAGCTTTTTGGGCGCTTCAAACGCATAAGCGCGGTTGAACTCGGCCTGCTTGCGTTCAGATATATGCGAGAAGCGCTCCTCCCATGCAGCACGCTCGGCTGCGCCGCGGGCGCCAATGGCCTCCCACGCGGATTTCACATCTGCCGGGATTTCGAACGCATCATGCGGCCAGCCGTAGCCTTCCTTGGCAGCTTTCAACTGATCCTGATCGGTCAACGCACCGTGACCTTTCGAGGTGTCCTGCGCCGCGTGACCCAGAGCGATGTGGCTTTTGCAGGCAATCATCGAGGGTTTGTTCGATTTCTTCGCCTGAACGATGGCCGCGTCGATGGCTTTCGGGTCATGGCCGTCGATCTCAATCACATGCCAGCCCGAAGCCGCGAAACGGCGGACCTGATCGGTGCGATCTGCAATATCGACCGTGCCGTCGATGGTTATGTTGTTGTCATCCCAGAAGACGATCAGTTTGCTCAGCTCGTGACGGCCTGCCAGTGTGATCGCTTCTTGGCTGACGCCTTCCATCAGGCAGCCATCGCCCGCGATGACGTAAGTGTAGTGATCAACGATCTTTTTGCCGTAATGTGCGCGCTGAATCTCTTCGGCCATGGCAAAGCCTACGGCGTTCGAGATGCCCTGACCCAGCGGCCCGGTGGTGGTTTCGATCCCCTCGACGAGGAAGTTCTCGGGGTGACCCGCAGTCTTCGCGCCCAGCTGGCGGAAATTCTTGATCTCGTCCAGCGTTACGTCCGCGTGGCCAGTGAGATACAGCAGCGAATAGATCAGCATCGAACCGTGGCCAGCCGACAGAATGAAGCGATCGCGGTCAGGCCAGTTGGGGGCCGAGGCGTCGAATTTCAAGTGCTTTTCGAACAGCACGGTCGCAACATCGGCCATGCCCATTGGCATACCGGAATGGCCGGAATTGGCGGCGGCGACAGCGTCGAGGGTCAGGGTGCGGATGGCCGCAGCCTTGTCCCAGTGTTCAGGGTTGGCGGTGCGCAGCGCAGTCAGGTCCACGGGCGTTATTCCTTTGGGTTACGGGCAGATGGGGCGCTGAATACCATCCGTCCGTCAAAGTGCAAGCAGAACCGGGCGTTGCGTCTGTTTCGCGCTTGAACTGTGGTGCGCAAGTGGTTGAAACCAAACAGTGGGTATTTTCCGTCACATTCCGTTAGACTAGGCATCAGAGGCGCCGCTTTTGATTCGGTCAGGCGCGCAAAGAGAACGAACCTTGGTAAAGAGGTGACAGGGGCATGAGCCAGATCGAAGAATTACAACGCCGTATCATAACAGCGATGGAGCGGATCGGCAGCGGTGTTGAAGCACTACAGACGACCGCTGTGGCAGAGGGCGGTGATGCCGCTGCACTTGCGGAAGAGCGGTTGGCAAATGCTCAGTTGGAAGAGCGGATAAAGTCGCTCAAGGAACGCCATGCGCAGGAGATTGACGCGCTACGTGCCCAGCCTGCGTCGGACGGCGAAGTGGATGCCCTGCGTGCGCAGTTGGCGGATGTCAAATCCCAGTTGGCCGCAGTCGAGGCCGCGCGGTCCGAGTTGGCCGAGGCTAAAGCTGCTCTTGAAGATGACGACGAGATTTCAGCACTCAAGGCCGAGATTGAGATGCTGCGTCCTTACGCAGGCGCGGCGGAAGAGGCTGAGTCGCTGCGTTCTGAGGTCGAGCAGCTGACCCAGGTTGCAGATCGCGCTGAGGAAATGGAGGCCGAACTGACGAAGTTGCGAGCTGAACTTGCCGACAGTGAGCGCGTGGCCGAGTTGAGTGCCGAGCTTGAGATGCTGCGCGCTGAACGCGCAAGCCACGGCGCGGCGATGTCGCGGCTGGACGGCGATCTGCAGCGGCTACGCGGGGCGAATGAAAAACTGCGCGAGGCCGTTGACGAACTGCGCGCCGCCGCGCAGGACGGCGTGACGGATGCAGATATGCTCAACCGGGCAACCGCGGCAGAACTGGAAGCCACCCGAGCCGCACGGGCATCGGACGCCGCCGAAGCACATGCGGTCTTGGCCCGGCTCGAGCCGTTGTTATCCCATGCCAAGCTGGCGGAAGGAGAGGTGGAATAATGCCCGAAGTAACCATTCATATCGGCGGTCGTGGCTTCGACGTTTCTTGCCAGGACGGCGAGGAAACTTTTCTGCAAGCCGCCGCCAAGCTTTTGGATGATGAAGCTCAAGTGCTGTCAGACCAGATCGGGCGCATGCCTGAATCGCGCATGTTGCTGATGGCCGGACTGATGCTGGCGGACAAGGCAGCGGCGCAGGATGATCGTGTGAAACTGGCCGAGGCAAAGCTGGCCGAGGTCGAAGCCGAACTGACCCGCCTGCGCAACATGCCGCAACCGCAGCCCGAGCGGGTCGAGGTCGCGGTGGTTCCGCCTTCGGTGACGGATACGCTGGCCGAGATGGCCGCACGCGCTGAAGCCCTTGCGGCAGTCATCGAAGAGAAGTCGGCATGATTCTGCGGAGAGGTGTGGCAGTAAGCGCCGGAGTGCTTTCGATCTGGGGGTCTGCGGCGCTGGCGCAGATCGACATTCTATCTGTGACATTCACCTGCGAGAATGCAACGCAAATCCCGGTCTCTTACTTCAACGCGGCAGACGGGACAGGGGCTGCGGCGATGGTTATCGATGGACAGCTTATTGCGATGCAGCAGGCCGCAAGCGGATCGGGCATTCGATACGAATCCGTCGGTGCGAATGGCACGTACACGTTGCGGTCGAAAGGCTGGGACGCAACAATCAGCTTTCAAGCTGCAGGCGATACTGCCCCTGAACTGGTGTTGTTCAGGGACTGTGTCAGTCGCTAGATCAGGCGTTCGCTTCGCGAATTTTGTCTGCCGCGTCTTTGTTATAGCCGACGCCGTTGTCGTCAAACAGCGTGTCCAGCTCGCCTGATAGGGTCATCTCGGTGATGATGTCGCAACCGCCCACGAATTCGCCTTTGACATAAAGCTGCGGTACGGTCGGCCAGTCGGAATAATCCTTGATGCCCTGCCGCACGTTCTCGTCAGCCAGAACGTTCACGTCGGTATAGTCAACGCCCATATAGTTCAGTACCCCGGCCACGCGGGACGAAAACCCGCATTGCGGCATCTCTTTGGTGCCTTTCATATACAGCACCACATCATTGGCTTTAACGGTTTCGTCGATCTGGGTCTTAACGTCGCTCATTTCGCGTTTCCTTTGCTCTTAGGCATCATCGCTTTCGCGTCTTCTTGCGGGGCCTTCTGGACTATGGGGCTGCGCTGAAGCAATAGCGCCGATATGAGAATTGCTGGATGAATGTACAAGGTGACTGGTTGTGCCAGAAGCAAAGCCTTTTTCATCCTTGCGCCGTGCCTTTTGGTTGTTGATGGCGATGAGCGCGATCAAACAAACGAAGGCAGTCAACACCACCAAGATAACGATCGCATGCTCCATCTCACTTCGGCACTTTTCACTCAGGCACCTTTGTCGTCAACGCAAGCGCGTGCAGTTCTCCATCTGGGCCGTCCATCTTACCTTTCAAGGCCGCATAGACCGCGCGCTGTTGCTGAACCCGGTTTTTACCGCGAAAGCTCTCGTCCACGACCATTGCGGACATATGCACGCCGTCGCTGCCGCCAACCTGAATTTCCGCATCGGGAAAGGCTTCGCGCAGCAGGGTTTCGATTTCGTGGGCGCTCATCGGCATGTGGAGTTCTCCTGAAGATCTTTGAAAAAGATTTAGAGCGATGCGCAAGGGCGCGCAAGATGTGCTGGTCGGGCAAAGGCCTGAAACCCTGCGCCCCAGAGGGGACGCAGGATTTTTCGGAGTTTTAACGACAATAGGGAGGTCTTAGGCAACGGCCTCGGCGAAGCTGCTACGGAACGTGTCCGTCAGTTCAGCCAGTGGCGCTTCGGAGGTGCCGATTTTCACGCTGTCGCCGGTGAAACGACCGACCGAGACCAGCGGGACACCGGCCTGACCGGCAGCGATCATCAGTGCCTCGGCCTGATCGAAGTTACAGGCGACCAGATAGCGGGCCTGATCCTCACCGAACAGGAATTCGGTCGGTGCTTCGTCAAGGCAGACGCCGACGCCTGCAGCCTCGGCCAGTTCGAACGCGGCCAGAGCAAGGCCACCATCGCCCAGATCGGTGCAGGCCTTGATCATCTGGCGGTTGGCGCGGATGAATTCTCCGTTGCGCTTTTCCGCGTCCAGATCGACATGGGGCGCGTCGCCATCTTCGCGGTTGAACACCTCGGCCAGAAGGGCGGATTGACCCAGATGGCCTGTGGTTTCGCCGATGACCAGCGCAACATGGCCTTCGCGGACCTCGTTGCCGATGATCTCATCCGAGTGCGCCAGCAGACCAACCGCGCCGATGGTCGGTGTCGGCAAGATCGCCTGACCGTCGGTTTCATTGTAAAGCGAGACGTTGCCCGAAACGATGGGCATGTCCAGCGCGCCGACGGCGGCACCGATACCCTGGATGGCACCAACGAACTGGCCCATGATTTCGGGCTTTTCGGGGTTGCCGAAGTTCAGATTGTCGGTGGTGGCCAGCGGTTTGGCCCCAACGGCGGTCAGGTTGCGATAAGCCTCGGCCACCGCCTGCTTGCCGCCCTCAACCGGGTTGGCGCGGACATAGCGCGGGGTCACGTCACTGGTGAAGGCCAGCACCTTGTCAGTGCCGTGGACGCGCACCATGCCTGCGCCCAGACCCGGTGTGCGGGTGCTGTCGGCCATGACCATGGTGTCGTATTGCTCATAGACCCACTGCTTGCCTGCATAGTTGGGCGACGCGAGCAGGGCGCGCAGGCCGTCAATTGGATCGATCTGTGGAACGTCTGACAGATCCTCGGCCTCGGGCGTTGCCACCCATGGGCGGTCATATTCCGGCGCGGTTGAAGAGAGTTTGGACAGGACCAGATCGGCTTTGACCTCGCCATTGTGCATGATCAGGAAACGGTCTTCGGCGATTGTCTCTCCGACGATGGCGAAATCGAGGTCCCATTTCCCGAACACTGCGCGGGCTTCGGCTTCAAGCTCGGGTTTAAGAACCATTAGCATGCGCTCCTGGGATTCAGACAGCATCATCTCATAGGCCGTCATGTTCTCTTCGCGCTGGGGTACGTTTTCGAGGTCCAGACGCACACCCAGACCGCCTTTGTCTCCCATCTCAACAGCCGAGCAGGTCAGACCTGCTGCGCCCATGTCTTGAATTGAGATCACGGCCCCGGTCTGCATCAGCTCCAGTGTCGCCTCCATCAGGCGTTTTTCGGTGAAGGGGTCGCCGACCTGAACGGTGGGGCGCTTTTCTTCGATGGTGTCATCGAACTCGGCCGAGGCCATGGTTGCACCGCCCACGCCGTCGCGACCAGTTTTCGCGCCCAGGTAGACGACGGGCATACCGACACCAGAGGCGGCGGAGTAGAAAATCTTGTCGCTATCTGCAAGACCTGCAGCAAACGCATTCACCAGACAGTTGCCGTTATAGGCGGGGTGAAAGCGCACTTCTCCACCGACACAAGGCACGCCAAAGCAGTTGCCATAGCCGCCGATGCCCTCGACCACGCCGTTGACCAGTTGCCGCGTTTTGTGGTGGCCGGGCTCGCCAAAGGACAGCGCATTCATCGACGCAATGGGGCGTGCCCCCATAGTGAAGACGTCGCGCAGGATGCCGCCCACGCCGGTCGCCGCGCCCTGATAGGGTTCAATGTATGAGGGGTGGTTGTGGCTTTCCATCTTGAAGACCACCGCCTGACCGTCGCCGATATCGACCACGCCCGCATTCTCGCCGGGTCCACAAATCACCTGAGGACCAGAGGTGGGCAGAGTGCGTAGCCATTTCTTCGAGGATTTGTAGGAGCAATGCTCGTTCCACATGGCCGAGAAGATGCCGAGCTCGGTAAAGGTCGGCTCGCGCCCGATGATCTCGAGGATCATATCGTATTCATCGGGCTTTAGCCCGTGTGCGGCGATCAGATCGGGTGTGATGGCGGGCTCTTGCATCGTCTGTCCTTGTCCAAGGGTGGCCGAGATTGCGCGCCTTTTAGGGCAAGGGCGCGCCCGTGGGAAGGGTCATCTGAGCGCAGGGCGTTTGGGGCGACAAAAAAACGGAACCGGCGCAAGTGCCGGTTCCGGTATTGGCGCTTAATATTCTTGGCCCAGTCACGTCTTCAGACATGGCCTGGGCCGTATAGTCACGCCGGGGTTTGCCCCTTGTTGACCGCATCCGCGGCGGCTGCGCCAACAGCAGCCTTTTGTTCCTCGCTCAGGTGCTCTGCCTCTTCCAATCCGGGGATCGCAACGCGCACCTCTCGGCGGGCAAAGTCGATGCCATTGGCGTTGAATTCGGCCTTCACGCGATTGAAGATTTCCTTCCGCAAGGTGAACTGTTTGCCGGGCTTGGCCATGAATTTGCCCCGGATGATCATGCCGACATCGTCAAAGTCGAACACGCCCTGAGACTTGAAGGGCTGCAGGAAGCCATCCTTGTGCACCTCGTCCTGCATCATCTCGGCGCCGATCTTCTTGAAGATCTTCTTGACCTTGTTGGGATCGGTGTCGAAAGGCACGGTGAACTTCAGCTTCATGATCACCCAGTCGCGGCTGAAATTGGTCAGCTTCTGGATTTCGCCGTAGGGAATGGTGTGCACGGGACCGCGATGGTGACGCAGTTGCATGGAGCGGATCGAGATTTTCTCGACCGTGCCCATGGTACCACCCACGTCGACATATTCGCCGACCCGAAATGCGTCATCGATCAGGAAGAAGATGCCGCCGACGATATCCGCCACCAGTTTCTGCGCACCAAAGCCGATGGCCAGACCCAGAACACCAGCACCGGCCAGCAGCGGCGTGATATTGATCCCCAACGCACCCAGCGCGAGCAGGCCGAAGATGACCGCGATGGTGATCTGAGCGGTGACCCGCAGCAACGGCAGAACGGTCGCAAGGCGCGATCCTCCGGCACCTCCCCCTTCGCCACCGGCCTCTTCGTCCAGCGCCTCGGCCGCGGTCTGTTCTTGCGCCAGACGACGGTTGATCCAAAGCGAGACGACCTCGTTCATGATATAACCAATCGCGATGATCAGCAGGAACTCGATCACTGCGCCTCCGACTTCGGCGCTGACACCGGCTGAGGCCACGTTGCGCAGATCAAGCTGCCAGGCGTTGGCGATCATAAAGACGATAAACAGCCCGGCGATGACTCGTCCAATCCGGATATAGCTGCGTTTGGCCGACCGATAGGCGCGTTCCGCCAGGGGGCCTTCGCCAGACATGGGGGGCTGCAGGTGACGAACCAGCCCGCGTATCAAGGTATCAAGCGCCGGCGCGATCAGCAGCCAGAACATGGTGGTGAAATGCGCACCATTGACCAGCACGCGCAGGACGGCAGGATCACGGCGGGCGACAAGATATTCGACCAGAACCCAGATCACGACCGAAACACCGATGGCGAAATAGGGGTAATAGCGCGCGACCTCTTTATCGAACCGGGTATGATCGGGATCCGTTCCCAGCATCATCTGTGACAGCCCATCGCGCGCAGTCCAGGCGATAACACCGATGTAGACGTGAATCGCCGCGTTCAGCCAAAAGCCGATGCGGGTGTCATCGCCACTGATGCCGTTGAGGGAATTGAACCGCAGTACGAACAGGGTAAAGCCGATCAGGATCAGCAGGCCGATCAGGTTGCGATGCAGGTATTTCGCCCAGTGATCGTCCACATTAACCAACCGAAACTGAGATTTCTGCGGCGCCAGCACAAAGCGCGATGCGGCTGCACCCAGGCGTGGCACCCAGATTAGATAGAAAACGAACGGAGCGGCATAGGTCAGTTGTTCGGTGGTCAACAAGCCACGCCCGATCGCCCGGATAACGACATAAAAGACGATCAAACCCGCGATTTCGCGGCAGAACCGACGGAACAAATATCGGACCGCGCCCCACAAATCCGCCTCATCTGCCACTTCGGTTGCCTCGTGCCAGCGGCGGGTCAGGAAGATAAACAGCTTTTCTGCGATAAAGCCAACCACCAGGACAGACAGAACAAGCCCAAGCAGCGTGTAGACACCGGTCGTACCAAGCGTATCAGAGAAATTGGCAAACGCCGTTTGTTGCGCTGTGACGATGTTGGGCAGCGTGGTCAGAACATGCGTCCAGGATGAGACCATCTCGGCCCAGATTTCGCTGATTTCGGTCAGCGGGTCGTCAACTTCAGCTTTTTCTGCGGCCTGCTGTTCGGCCACAGCATCCAGCCGCTCTAGCAAGATCGCGCGAACCTGATCGTCGGACATGCGTGCGACGAGATCATCGACTTGTTCCGGGGTGAGATCATCCGGGATGGCTGTCGGCGATGTGGTGCTGGTGTCTTGTGCTTGAAGTGGCACCGCAAGAAACACAGCGGCGACCATCGCCAGAAAGAGGCGGAGTGGTTGGAACATGAATAGGCCCTCGAATACGAAAGTTGTATCGTTTTCCGGGATCATATGCTTATGCGTGCATTTTTCCCAGAGCTTTCGGCGGGTTAACTTGCTCTGCAGCCAAAAAAAAGGCCGAGCACTAAGCTCGGCCGTAGTCCAACAGGGAGGTATGAAGATGATGAGCGTTACAGCATCATCGCCTTCGAGTGCTCATTTAGGGATCAGTTTGTGAACGATCAAGCCGAATAGCGGCCCAGTTTGATCATGCCCGCTATGCCCGGGGCGCATAGCTAGAGTTTGCCAAGCTGCCGCAACTGCTTGCGATGCGCGATGATCTCATCCTGAACGAAGTCTCGAAATGCCGCTATCCGCTTGGAATGACGCAGTTCTTCCGGGTAGGCGAGGTAAACGGGTACATCCGCGCTTTCGATATCGGAAAGGACCGGTATCAGATTGGGAAAGTCGTCGGTCACATAATTGGGAAGCACGCCGATCCCGAGATCGTGAATAACGCCCTGCAAAACGCCAAAGTAGTTGTTCACCGTCATCAGCGAAGCGGGATTGTAGGTCATCAAATGCCGAACCATCGCAGCGCCGACCCCAACCTGAGGGGCCGAAGGCGTCTGACAAATCAGCCTGTGCTTTGACATCTCTTCCAGCGTCTGAGGTGCGCCGCCATGGGTCTCAAGGTAGTTGGGCGTCGCATACAGCATCATCTGTACTGTCATGAGTCGCTTGCGGACCAGATCGGCCTGGCTGGGCTCTTTCATACGAATAGCGACATCAGCTTCGCGCATGGGAAGATCCAGAACCCGCTCCTCAAGCATCAGATCGATGTTGAGGTCGGGATATTGCTCGTAAAGCTTTGGCAGACGCGGGGCCAGCCACAGCGTGCCAAAGCCGAAGGTGGTGGTCACCCGCAGAACACCGAACACTTCATCCTCGCTGTCGCGGATGCGTGCAGCGGCGGCATCCAGACGTTTGGACATGGCCGAGGTGGCATCGAACAGGAACTCTCCCTGTTCGGTCAGAATCAGTCCGCGTGCATGTCGATGGAACAGGGTGGCATCCAGTGATTCTTCAAGCGCCCGGATCTGACGACTCACGGCAGATTGAGACAAATTGAGCCTGTCGCCGGCATGTGTGAGGCTGCCCGCATCAGCAACTGCATGAAATATTCTGAGCTTGTCCCAATCCATCGCCGCAACTTTCGTTATCCTTGGGAAGCCCTATATGAAACACGTAACAAATTCCACAATCAAACCCGGAAATCGTTACGGAATAGAGCAAAATTGGTATACAGGTCAGTCTTTATGACCTAAAATGCATGCGAATGAAGCACACTAATCCGACGAGGGGAGACGTCAGATGAGTCAGCCGAAGATCTCATTGAATGACCGGTTCGATCTGTCCAAAAGCCCGGTTCTTCTGAACGGCACGCAGGCGCTGGTGCGCCTCATGATGATGCAGAAGGCGCGCGATACGGCAGCGGGGTTGAACACAGCCGGTTTGGTTACGGGATATCGTGGATCGCCCCTTGGTGCTGTGGATCTGCAAATGTCGCGGGCCGAAAAACAACTGGCCGAAAACGATGTCACGTTTCAGTACGGGTTGAACGAGGATCTGGCAGCAACCGCTTTGTGGGGCAGCCAGCAAGCGGGCCTACGCGGCGATGGGCGATATGATGGCGTGTTTGGCCTGTGGTACGGCAAGGGTCCGGGCGTTGACCGGTCCGGCGACGTGATGCGCCACGCCAACATGGCAGGTACTGCCCAGCATGGCGGCGTGCTGATGGCTATGGGCGATGACCATACGGGTGAAAGCTCGACCGTGTTGCACCAATCCGAATGGTCTCTGGTCGATATGTACATGCCGGTGGTCAGCCCTGCAGGTGTTCAGGAGATACTGGATTACGGCATCTACGGATTCGCACTCAGCCGGTTTGCGGGGGTCTGGGTCGGGCTGAAGACGATGAAAGACACGATCGAGGTGACCTCGGTCGTGGATGGCCGTCCGGACCGGATGCAACTGGTGATGCCTCAGTTCGATATGCCCGAAGGCGGATTGAACATCCGGCTTGGCGACACGCCGCATCTGCAGGAAACGCGGGTGATCGATCACAAACGCTTTGCGGCCGAGGTATTCTCGCACGCCAACAAGCTGGACAAGCGGGTATGGGGGAAACCCGGTGCCAAGATCGGCTTTGCGGCAGCAGGCAAGAACTGGCTGGATCTGGTCCACGCCATGTCGCTGCTGAACATCGACGCGAATGAGGCCGAGCGGCTGGGGATCACCACCTACAAGATCGGCCAGACATTCCCTCTGGATATGAAGGGGTTTCACGACTGGGCCGAGGGGCTCGACCTGATCGTTATCGTCGAGGAAAAGCGCAAGCTGATCGAGGTGCAGGTCAAAGAGGCGATCTTTGACGACCGGCGCGGGCGGCGTGTTTATGGCTGGTACAAAGGCGGTGCCGGGACGCTGCACCGTGAGGAATTGTTCCCGACCCGCGGCGCGCTGGATCCGATCTTGATTGCCGAGAAACTGGGGGAAATTCTGATCGAAGAGGGGCGCGAAACCGATGGCGTGCGCGCCGGTCTGGCCGCGCTGTCCGAGGCGCGCCGCGCCGACAACGCGCAGGAAATCGCGGCGCGTCTGCCGTATTTCTGCTCGGGCTGCCCGCATAACAGCTCGACCAAACTGCCCGATGGCAGCCGGGCTTATGCCGGGATCGGCTGCCATTACATGGTGCAGTGGATGGACCGTGAGACCACCGGTTTTACCCAGATGGGCGGCGAGGGGGCGAACTGGATTGGCGAGGCTCCGTTCTCGGCCACCAAGCATGTGTTCCAGAACCTTGGCGACGGCACGTATAACCATTCGGGCGTGCAGGCGATCCGCGCGGCGCTGGCGGCAGGCACCAACATTACCTTCAAAATCCTCTATAACGACGCCGTTGCGATGACCGGCGGGCAGGAGAACGAAGGTGGGCTGAGCGCCGAGCGTATCGTGGCTGAAGTGCGCGCCATGGGCGTCAGCAACGTCGCCGTTGTCTACGACGAAAAGGAAGATGTGAACTTTGGGGCCTTGCCCTCGGGCGTCGAAACCTTTGAGCGCGCCAAGCTGATGCAGGTTCAGGAAAAGTTCCGGGAAATTGAGGGTGTATCGGTCATTGTTTATGTCCAAACCTGCGCCGCCGAAAAGCGCAGGCGGCGTAAAAGAGGCACGTTCCCAGACCCGGACAAGCGGGTATTCATCAACACCGATATCTGTGAGGGCTGCGGGGATTGCGGCGTTCAGTCGAACTGTGTCTCGATTGTCCCGAAAGAGACCGAGCTTGGCCGCAAGCGGGCGATTGACCAGTCCAGCTGCAACAAGGATTTCTCTTGCCTGAACGGGTTTTGCCCGTCCTTCGTGACCGTTGAGGGGGCAAAAATCCGCAAAGAGGCGACCACCGATCTGGACTTGCCGGACCTGCCTGATCCCGTTCTGCCGCAGATCGATGGGACTCATAACGTGGTGATCACGGGCGTGGGTGGTACGGGCGTCGTCACCATCGGCGCAGTTCTGGCGCAGGCGGCGCAGATCGATGGCAAGGGCGCGGGCATGATGGAGATGGCGGGCCTCGCACAAAAGGGCGGTGCTGTACATATCCACTGTCGTCTGGCGAACCGGCCCGAAGATATCAGCGCCATTCGCGTCGCCACTGGTGAGGCGCATGCGCTCATTGGCGGTGATCTGGTGGTCTCGGCAGGGGCCAAGACGCTGGGCCTGACCCAGACCGGCCAAACCGGGGCCGTGGTGAACAGCCACGAGATTATCACTGGCGACTTTACGCGTGACACGGAATTCCAAATCCCAAGCGATCAGCTACAGCTTGCCTTGCAGGCCCGTTTGAAGGATGGGGTGGCATTGTTCGATGCCACCGATCTGGCGCGCGTAGTCATGGGGGATTCGATTTATTCCAACATGATGATCTTTGGTGCCGCCTGGCAAAAGGGCCTGCTGCCGATCCGGTTGCAGGCCATCATGGAA
Source organism: Ruegeria sp. G10 (assembly GCF_056533645.1). Taxonomy (NCBI): domain Bacteria; kingdom Pseudomonadati; phylum Pseudomonadota; class Alphaproteobacteria; order Rhodobacterales; family Roseobacteraceae; genus Ruegeria; species Ruegeria sp. G10. The sequence goes on from NZ_JBQFOQ010000008.1 coordinate 92,317, forward strand.
GCGATCGAGTTGAACGGCGCCGCGGTCGAGCGCAACAAGCGCGCCTTTGAGGTCGGACGGTGGGCGGTGACACATCCCGAAGACGTGGCCAAAATCCTGCGCCCGAATGTAGCCGAACTGCCTAAGACGCTGGATCAGGTGATCGACTTCCGCGCCGCCCATCTGACCGATTATCAAGGCAAGCGGTTGGCCAAACGCTATCGTAAGCTGGTTGAAAGTGTCGAGGACCCGAAGGTCCGCGAGGCGATTGCCAAAGGCTACCATAAGCTGTTGTCCTATAAGGATGAATACGAGGTCGCTCGGTTGCTGCTGGACAGCCGCAAGAAGGCCGAGGCCGAGTTTGATGGCGACTTCAAGATGACCTTTCACCTTGCGCCGCCGACACTGGGCACCAAGGGTGACAATGGACGTCCGGCTAAAAAAGCCTTTGGTGAATGGTTCCTTGGGCCGCTGAAACTGCTCGCCAAACTCAAAGGCCTGCGCGGCACGCCCCTGGATGTGTTCGGTTACACGGCAGAACGCAGAATGGAGCGCGCCCTGATCCGGCAGTATGAGACGGACATGAAGGAAGTCCTGCCCAAGCTGACGCCCGACACCAGCGATGCCATTGCGGCATTGGCGGCTCTGCCGCTGGACATTCGCGGGTTTGGCCCGGTTCTGGTCGCGAACGAGGCCAAGGCTGCGAAACGGCGCGAGGAATTGCTGGCAGTAATCCGCGACGGGGGCCCTCAGATGAAGGCTGCAGCAGAGTGAAGTTTCACAAGGCTGTAACGTAAGCTATGCAAAATGGGTCCCCGGTCTTATTTAGACGTCAACAAACCCGAGGAACCCATGCCCCCGCGTCATCACGTCGCCCGTGACATCTCTTACGCCCACTCTGCGGAAACGCGGGGCGGGCGTATGGTCATCAAACTGATGGAGAACACAACGGGCCGGATGCGTCTGATCCGACGCGCCGACGGGTACGAGCAGGAAGTGGCGCAGGGGCGCGACTTCTGGTCCGTGATGGTGGATCGATACGGGCTGAGTTTGGACGTGGTGGGCGGCGCGTTGTCGAACATCCCCAAAGATGGGCCGCTGATCCTGATTGCCAACCATCCCTATGGCATTCTGGATGGTCTGATGATGGGGCATATCCTGTCTCAGACACGCGGAGATTTCCGCATTCTGGCCAATCATGTGTTCCGCAAGGCCGAAGACCTGAACCGGATCGTCCTGCCGATTTCGTTTGATCAGACGAAAGAGGCTGTCCGGCTGAACCTTGAGACCCGCAAAACCGCGCTGAACTATTTGGGCGAGGGTGGGGCGATCGGCATTTTCCCCGGTGGTACGGTCAGCACGGCCGTAAAGCCATTTGCCCACCCGATGGACCCAGGCTGGCGCGGGTTTACCGCCCGTATGGTGGCCAAATCGCAGGCCACTGTGGTGCCTGTATTCTTCGACGGTCATACCTCGCGCATGTTCCAGATCGCCAGCCATCTGCACAACACGTTGCGGATGGGTCTGCTGATCAAGGAATTCAAGAAACGCGTCGATACTCCGGTCCGGGTCGTGGTCGGCGAGCCCATTGGACGCGACATTCTTGACCCGCTTGGCAAGGATACGCGCAAGATGATGGATTTCCTGCGCAAAGCCACGTATGAGCTGTCTCCAGAGCCGCTGAAGTCGTATGACTATGGCTATGAATTTGAGGAACGGCATCGCGCCTGAAGGGGCAAATGGCAGTAGGTATCTTTGATTCCGGATTGGGCGGTCTGACCGTCCTGAACGCCGCGCAGAAACATCTGCCCGACGTGGATTTCCTGTACTATGCGGATAGCGCGCATGCGCCTTACGGTGTGCGCGATGCCGAGGATATCTATAACCTGACCCGGGCCGCCGTACAGGACCTGTGGGATCGCGGCTGCAATCTGGTGATTCTGGCCTGCAATACCGCCAGCGCGGCTGCCTTGCGCCGGATGCAAGAGGCGGGCGTGCCCGAAGGAAAAAGGGTGCTGGGTGTGTTCGTGCCGCTGATCGAGGCCCTGACCGAACGGCAATGGGGCGATAACTCGCCACCGCGCGAGGTCGAGGTGCAGCATGTGGCGCTGTTTGCGACCCCTGCAACCGTGTCCAGCCGGGCTTTTCAGCGGGAACTTGCGTTTCGTGCCATCGGCGTGGATGTCGAGGCACAGGCATGTGGCGGTGTCGTGGATGCCATTGAAGACGGCGACATGATTCTGGCCGAAGCGCTAGTGCGCAGCCATGTGGACGCTTTGAAACGCAAAATGCCGCAGCCTCAGGCGGCCATTTTGGGCTGCACACATTATCCGCTGATGGCTGAGACCTTCCAGCAGGCGCTGGGGAGAGACGTAAAGGTCTATAGCCAGGGCGATCTGGTCGCCCAGAGTTTGGCGGACTACCTGAAACGTCACCCGAATATGCTCGGCGATGGGCCGGGCGGATTCCTGACGACCGGCAAACCGGGTGTGGTGACGGATCGCGCGACGCAGTTCCTCCGACGACAAATCACCTTTGCTGCCGCCTGACCTAGGTCAAGGACGGCGCTTTTCCGATTTCGTACTCCGTTGACCGTCGCAGCGGCGGTCTTCCCATGTGACACATGAATGAAAGAGGTCTGACATGACCCATAAAATCGCAATTCTGGGTGCTTCGGGCTATACTGGCGCGGAACTCGTGCGGCTGATCGCCGGGCATCCGAATATGGAAATCACCGCTCTGGCCGCCGAGCGTAAGGCCGGGCAGACCATGGCGCAGGTGTTTCCGCATCTGCGGCATATGGATTTGCCTGTGCTCTGCAAAATCTCAGAGATCGACTTTTCTCAGATTGATCTGTGTTTCTGCGCCTTGCCGCACAAAACCAGCCAAGAGGTCATTCGGGAGCTGCCCAAGACGCTGAAAATCGTTGACCTGTCAGCGGATTTCCGGCTGCGTGATGGCGATGAATACGAAAAATGGTACGGTAACCCGCACGCCGCCTTGGGACATCAGGCCGAGGCGGTCTACGGCCTGACCGAGTTCTACCGGGATGACATCCGCGCCGCGCGGCTGGTTGCGGGAACCGGGTGCAACGCGGCGACGGGTCAGTATGTGCTGCGTCCATTGATTTCGGCGGGGGTCATTGATCTGGACGACATCATTCTGGATCTGAAATGCGCCGTCTCGGGCGCAGGTCGGGCGTTGAAAGAGAACCTGCTGCATGCCGAGCTTAGTGAAGGGGCGAATGCCTATGCAGTGGGGGGTACGCACCGGCATCTGGGCGAGTTCGATCAGGAATTCTCGGAACTGGCGGGGCGGACGGTACATATTCAGTTCACGCCGCATCTGATCCCGGCCAACCGGGGCATTCTGGCGACCTGCTATGTGAAGGGTGACCCGCAAAGCGTTTATGAGACGCTGCAATCGGCCTATGACAATGAGCCCTTTATCGAACTGCTACCCTTTGGCGAGACGCCTTCGACCCATCATGTGCGGGGGTCAAACTTCTGTCATGTCGGGGTGGTTGGTGACAGGATTGAACGTCGCGCCATCATCGTCGCGGCGCTGGATAACCTGACAAAAGGTAGCAGTGGGCAAGCCTTGCAGAACGCCAACCTGATGTTAGGTGAGGATGAAACCCTGGGGCTGATGATGGCCCCTCTGTTCCCGTGAGGACGGTATGAAAACGCTCAAGAAACGTCGTCGAGTTCAGGTGATATTGCTGGCTGTCGTGGCCTTGGTGCTGGCGACGGGATTGATTGGGTACGCGATGCGCGATGGCATAAACTTTTTCCGCTCGCCCAGCCAGGTGATCGCCGAGCCACCCAAACCGACCGAGGTCTTTAGGATCGGGGGACTGGTCGAGGAGGGCTCGATCATTCGTGGGCAGGGCGAGACGGTGCATTTTATTGTGACTGACGGGGGTGAAAGTGTGCCCGTGGCATTTACCGGAGTGCTGCCTGATCTGTTCTCGGAAAATCAGGGGATGGTTGGAACCGGAAGCTACGTGGATGGCGTCTTTGAAGCCACTGAGATTCTTGCCAAACATGATGAAACCTACATGCCGAAAGAAGTGGTCGACGCGCTGAAAGAACAGGGCGTTTATCAGGAGGCTGGTGACAGCTGAATACAGCTGGACGGCCTGCCTCCGGCGGAGGTAACTTAAACAGAACAAGCGGGGCGTTGCGCGTTTAAGGCGGGCAACGCCCTTTGTTTTGGCGGGGTTTTAACGCCTTTGCCTGACCGTTTGGTCCATCTGAACAAGGGGTGGTTTGATGCAGACGGTTCGGCAGATCGCAGAAGAAATCGTGGTGCGGGAAGGCGGGTTTGTGGATGACCCCGACGATCCCGGTGGCGCGACGAAACACGGGGTGACCCTCCACACCATGCGGCGCTTGGGCCTGGATTTGACCGGGGATGGGGTCGTTGGCCATGCCGATGTGCACGCGCTGACAAAGGCGCAGGCAGTCGATGTTTTCGTGCAGTATTACTTCGAAAAGCCACGCGTAGGGTTGTTGCCCGAGGCGCTGTGGCCATCGGTTTTTGATATGTATGTGAATGCGGGCGCACATGCGGTTCGGATTTTGCAAAAACTGCTGCGCCAGATGGGGTATGAAGTGGCCGTCGATGGTGGCATTGGTCCGCAGACAGCGCGGGCATGCGCGGATGCGGCGCGTCCGCAGGCGGATGTGCTGCGGGATGCATATGGGATCGCGCGGCGGAACTATTATTTCCGGCTGGCGGATCGCAAGCCCGCCCTTCGCAAATACGCACGGACGCGCTCAGGCGGGAAGGGTGGGTGGATCAAGCGCGCCGAAGAGTTCGTGTCGCCCACCTATCATCTGAGCGATGCCGCGTTTCAGCGGAGGGTATCGGAGTGGGGTTGATTTCAGGAATTCTGGGATTGTTGTTCGGCGGCGGTCGAAATGTCGTTGGCGAAACGGCTGAGGTGTTTCGCGAAAACTCGGAAGCGCGCGCCAAGCGGGCAGTTGCGCTGCGTGCGGCGACGATGGGTCAGTTTGGCGCAGAGTTTCAGACCTCGGACAAGGGAGGTTTTGATCGGTTCATGGATGGGGTGAATCGGCTGCCGCGCCCGGCACTGGCTTTGGGTACGCTGGGACTGTTCATCGCGGCGATGGTTGATCCGATCTGGTTTGCCGCGCGCATGCAGGGAATCGTACTGGTGCCCGAGCCATTGTGGTGGCTGCTTGGCGTGATCGTCTCTTTTTATTTTGGGGCACGTCATCAGCTGAAGGCGCAGGATTTTCAACGCGAAATCAGCCGATCCCTGCAGCAAATGCCCGAGGTCTTAGCCAACCTTGAAGCCCTTGAAGCGATAGGTGCTGACAGCCAGACCACGAGAGCGCCTGATCACAACCCGGCGCTGGATCGGTGGAAGGAACTGCGCGACCGCTGAGGCGCGACACTATGTGCGTTTGCGCGATGCGAATGTGAATGGTGCTTGGCCTGAGCTGCGCGTATAAATGGGCCATGATTACAGAGCTTGGCCACTTCGCACTGATCCTCGCCTTTCTGGTTGCCATTGTGCAAACTGTGGTTCCCCTTGTGGGGGCCTCAAAACGCTGGACCGGGTGGATGATTTTCGCTGAACCTGCGGCGATCACGCAGTTCATTCTGACGGCGTTTTCCTTCGCGGCATTGGTCTGGGCGTTCACGACCTCCGACTTTTCGTTGCGGATTGTGGTCGAGAACAGCCATTCGGCCAAGCCGATGCTTTACAAGGTCAGTGGCACATGGGGGAACCACGAAGGTTCGATGCTTCTGTGGGTACTGATCGTGGCGCTGTTCGGGGCGATGGCTGCGGTGTTCGGAGGCGGGTTGCCACCAACCCTGAAAGCGCGGGTTCTCGCGGTTCAGGCGGCGATCGGTGTGGCGTTTTATGCGTTTATCCTGTTTACCTCGAACCCGTTTGACCGGTTGCCGGTTCCACCATTCGACGGGCGCGATCTGAACCCCTTGTTGCAGGATCCCGGTTTGGCCTTTCATCCGCCCTTCTTGTATCTTGGCTATGTGGGGCTGAGCATGGCGTTCAGCTTTGCAGTGGCTGCCCTGATCGAAGGCCGCGTGGATGCTGCATGGGGGCGCTGGGTGCGGCCATGGACACTGGCGGCCTGGGTGTTTCTGACCATCGGCATCGCTCTGGGATCTTGGTGGGCGTATTATGAGCTTGGCTGGGGCGGTTTCTGGTTCTGGGACCCGGTCGAAAATGCCAGCTTCATGCCATGGTTGCTTGCGGCGGCGTTACTGCATTCGGCCATCGTGGTTGAAAAGCGCGAGGCGCTGAAAAGCTGGACCATCCTTCTGGCGATCATCGCGTTTGGCTTTTCGCTGATCGGCACTTTCATCGTGCGCTCAGGGTTGCTGACCTCCGTTCATGCCTTTGCCAATGACCCCGAGCGTGGGGTGTTCATCCTGTTGATTCTGGTCTTTTTCACTGGTGGCGCTTTGACCCTTTTCGCCGCCCGCGCGCAGGCGATGGAGGCCAAGGGAGTCTTTGGGATGGTCAGCCGCGAAAGCGCGCTGGTACTGAACAATATCCTGCTGGCGGTTAGCTGTTTCGTGGTGTTCTTCGGCACGCTCTGGCCGATGGTGGCCGAGATGGCGTTTGACCGAAAGCTGTCGGTTGGACCACCCTTCTTCAACGCGGCGTTCACGCCGTTCATGGTAGTGCTTGGGATCGTCCTGCCCGTCGGCGCCATGATCCCCTGGAAGCGCGGTCGGGTGGGCAAGGCTGCGTGGTCGTTGCGATACGCATTTGTGCTGGCCGTTGCTCTGGCCATACTCGTGTGGGTGATGCAGACCGGGCGCAGTGCCTTGGGGCCGGTAGGCCTGTTTTTGGGGGCTTGGATCACTTTCGGGGCCATCGTTGATTTGTGGAGCCGCACGGGTCGCAACGGCAGTGTTGCGCGCCTGTTCCGCCTGCCGGGGGCTGACTGGGGCAAAGCCGTTGCCCATACTGGTCTTGGCGTGACTATGTTTGCCATTGCAGGTCTCACCGCGTGGGAAGTGGAGGATATCCGCGTGGCGCAACCCGGTGAACCGTTTGAAGTCGGACAGTTCACACTAACCCTGCAGGACGTGCGGCGGGTTGAGGGACCCAATTATTTCTCGACGACTGCAGATGTGGCCGTCTCGTTGAACGGACGCCCGATCACGACGCTGCATCCTGAAAAGCGCGACTATCCGGTGGCCCGGATGCCCACGACCGAGGCGGCGATCGACTATCGGTTCCTGCGTGACCTCTACGTGGTGATCGGGGATCAGCAAGCGGATGGCGGCTGGGTGATGCGTACCTATATCAAGCCGCTGGCCAACTGGATCTGGGCTGGCTGCATTCTGATGTCGCTGGGCGGTTTGCTCAGCCTGTCGGATCGGCGCTTCCGGGTCGCGGCCGGCGCTCGTAAGACACCTGCGCGCGGGGTGCCTGCGGAATGAAACGCCTGATCCTGATCCTGATGCTGATGGCGAGTCCGCTTTTAGCGGTCCAACCTGACGAAGTGCTCGACGACCCCGTCCTGGAAGAGCGCGCGCGCGAGCTGAGCACCGGTTTGCGCTGTCTGGTGTGCCGCAACGAAAGCATCGATGAAAGCAACGCCGAGCTTGCGCGCGACCTGCGCTTGCTGCTGCGCGAGCGACTCGTGGCCGGGGACACCGATCAGGAAGCAGTGGACTTCATCGTTGCGCGATATGGCGAATATGTGCTGCTCAGACCCACAATAACAGGTGCCAATCTGATGCTATGGCTCGCCGGCCCGGTCATGTTGCTGATCGCGGCAGGTATGGGATGGAGCTTTCTGCGCAAGCGGTCGCACGCTCAGGCAACGGGACCCGCCGACCAGCTCAGCGCTGAGGAACAAGAGCGTCTGCGTCGAATTCTGGAAGACTGACGCGCGGTTCCGCTTTTCCTTCGCTCACATTTGCGTAAGGTTTCGCAAAACGCTGCGCAGGTGAGGTTTTCGATGGAATACGAAGCGGTCCAACTGGATATTTCTGATGGTCTGGCGGTTCTGACGCTGAACCGGCCCGAAAAGATGAACGCTCTGACCACGCAGATGCGGGCCGAGATCACCTATGCGATGAAAGACGCCGCGCGTCAGGCCCGCGCGATTGTTCTGACGGGTGCAGGGCCTGCATTTTGCTCGGGTCAGGATTTGGGCGATGCGTCAAGCACCGGATCGATTGATCTGGAACGTGCGTTGCGTGATGAATACGAGCCGATGCTCGAAGCGGTCTATGACTGCCCGGTGCCGACCATAGCTGCGGTCAACGGACCGGCGGCGGGGGCAGGCGCCAATCTGGCCCTTTGCGCGGACGTCGTGATCGCGACCGAGAGCGCCTATTTCCTGCAGGCTTTCGCACGGATCGGCCTTTTGCCCGATGCCGGAGGGACATGGTTCATGCCACGGCAGATGGGCTTTGCCAAGGCGATGGGGGCGGCGTTATTTGCCGACAAGATCAGCGCCCGGCAGGCGGATGACTGGGGCTTGATCTGGGAAGCGGTACCTGATGAGCAGTTTGACGCCCATTGGCGCAAACGCGCTGCTTATCTGGCCCATGGCCCGACGGCGGGCTTCCGGGCGATCAAGCAGGCGATCCGTGGGACATATGATAAGACATTGCCGCAGCAATTGGCGGCAGAGGCCCATCTGCAAGGCGAATGCGGGCGGACCCGCGATTTCGCCGAAGGCGTCGTGGCCTTTCTTGAAAAACGCCCCGCGAAATTCGAGGGGCGCTGATACTAGCCTCAGGCCCGGCGACGGCGACGTGTGCGCCGTTCGGGCAGGGCATCATCCCCGGTGCCGTCCGACGCCGAGGTGAACGGGCCGAGCGCCAGCGTGATTTCGTCCAGGGTCGGACGATTGCCCCGGGGCCGCGTGTCCAGAGCCTTACGCATCTCCCGCAGATGTTCAGGCATTGTACCGCAGCAGCCACCAATGATCGTCGCGCCGCAATCCCGCGCCATCGCTGCGTATTGCCCCATCAGAGCAGGGGTGCCGTCATAGTGGATATGGCCGTCCACATATTTCGGAATGCCTGCATTGCCCTTGGAGATCAGCGGGCGTTCGGTGCCTTGCGCGGCAAATCCAAGGATGGTGCGCAGAATATCCGACGCACCGGTGCCGCAATTGGCCCCAAATGCGATGGGTGGGTTGGGCAGCGTCTCGACGATCATCGCCAGATCCGAAGACGTCACGCCCATCATGGTACGGCCCGCGGTGTCAAAGCTCATGGTACCGCACCAGGGCATTTCGGCCAGGGCAAAGGCCTCGGCAGCGGCGCGGAACTCTTCCGGCGCACTTATGGTTTCCAGCCACAACACATCAGCGCCACCTGCTTTCAGGGCATCGGCCTGTTCGTGAAACATCTCGACAGCCTCGGCGTGGGTCAGGCTGCCGACGGGCTCCATGATTTCGCCGGTAGGTCCGACCGATCCGGCGACCACGACAGGCCGGTCTGCCTTATCCGCGACCTCACGACCCAACGCGGCCCCGATACGGTTCAGCTCGGCCACGCGGTTCTGTGCATCGTGCAATTTCAACCTTGCCGCCGTGCCGCCAAAGGTATTGGTCAGAAACAGATCGCTACCTGCGTCCACCGAACCCTGGTAAAGCGCCCTGATCTTGTCCGACGCATCGACGTTCCACAATTCGGGTGCGTCGCCGGATTGAAGGCCCATGTTGAACAGGTTTGTGCCGGTCGCACCGTCCGCAAGGATTGCATCGGTTGTTTCCAGAAGTTTGCTGAGCGCATTGGTCATTGGGGTATTCCAAAATATGAGGCCGAGACCTATCAAATATGAGACGCCCCGTGTCTCATGACCGGGGCGTCAAATCAAACTCATAAAACTCATGAAGATCATGAGTTTTGGATTTCGTCCAATCAGTCTTCGGCTTCTGACATGACCTGAAGCTTTGCTTCGACAAGCAATTCTGCCATTTTCTCGCGGATTTTGGCCTCATCCGCCAGGTCGCCAAGGTAGCCTTTGACCGCCTCGACAACATCGTCTTCGCTGACATTCTGCAGGTCAGTGTGCACCAGTTCCTGCCCGTACTGCCGCGCCTGTTCTACGGTTTCGCCTTTCAGCGCCGACGCCCAGACGGCCATGAAACGGTTGCGGCGCATGCGCGCGATGAACTGCATTTTCTCGTCATGGGCGAACTTGCTTTCAAACGCGGCTTCACGTTCGTCGAATGTGGTCATTGGTTGGGGACCCCTTGGCTTGGATTTCTCTCACGATGATATGACTATAGGATGTCCCGGGCGCAAGGTATTTGCGCTGCGTCAAACGCTCTCGGGTCGCTGAACTTGCGGGAAGGCGGGGCTTGCACTATGAGGGCGCCAACGTGAAGGGACTCATTCCCTTTCGCCAGTCTGGAAAGGTCGCTCATGGCGCGTCGCAAGAAGATCTACGAAGGTAAGGCCAAGATTCTGTATGAAGGCCCCGAACCGGGCACCATCGTGCAGTATTTCAAGGATGACGCCACCGCGTTCAACGCCGAGAAGAAAGACGTGATCGACGGCAAGGGTGTGCTGAACAACCGCCTGAGCGAGTTCTTCATGACCGGTCTAACCCAGATCGGCATCCCGAACCACTTCATCCGCCGCCTGAACATGCGCGAGCAACTGGTCCGCAACTGCGAGATCGTGCCGCTGGAAGTGATCGTGCGCAACTATGCCGCCGGATCGATGTCGAAACGTCTGGGTATTGCCGAAGGGACGCAATTGCCGCGCCCGATCGTGGAATATTGCTATAAGGACGACGCTCTGGGTGACCCACTGGTGACCGAGGAACACATCGCGGCCTTTGGCTGGGCCAGCCAGCAGGACATGGACGATATCCTCAGTCTCGCGCTGCGCGTCAATGATTTCATGAGCGGTGTGATGCTGGCCGTCGGCATCCGTCTGGTCGATTTCAAGATCGAGATCGGCCGTGTTTTCGACGGCGACTATCAGCGCCTGATCGTGGCCGACGAAATCAGCCCCGACAGCTGCCGCCTGTGGGATATCGAAACCGGTCAGAAGCTGGACAAGGACGTGTTCCGCCGCGATCTGGGCAGTCTGACCGACGCCTATTCCGAGGTCGCCCGCCGGCTTGGCGTTCTGCCCAAAAGCAACGTCACCAAGCCGACGCTGATCAACTGACCTTGCCGCTGCCCGGCGGGGTTGTCCGACACGCGCAAGCGGGGTATCCCGCGCGCAACGAAACGGGCCGCAGGCGGTCCATGACTGGAGTTTTCGACCATGAAGGCACGTGTGCATGTGATGCTCAAGAACGGGGTTCTGGATCCGCAGGGCGAGGCGGTGCGTCACGCGTTGGGCGCGATGGGCTTCGATCAGGTTGAAGGTGTGCGCCAGGGCAAGGTGATTGATCTGGAACTGTCCGACGGCGCGACCGAGGCCGACGTGACCGCGATGTGTGAAAAGCTGCTGGCAAACACTGTCATCGAACGCTACGAGATCGAACTGGTCTGAGTTTGATGCGGGCTGCACGTCTGATCACCTATCGTCAGCCGCTTGAGGTGGCGACCATTCCCGACCCGGAACCGGCAGAAGACGGCGTCGTCGTCCGGGTTCTGGCTTGCGGAGTATGCCGATCAGACTGGCACGCATGGTCCGGCTCGGACCCCGACGTGGTTCTGCCCATGACACCGGGCCATGAATATTGCGGCGAAGTGGTTGCCGTTGGCAGCCGCGTCAGACGCTGGCGTATCGGTGACCGGGTGATTGCTCCGTTCATTCTGGCCTGCGGTCATTGCCCGGATTGTGCGCAGGGGCATCAGACCATCTGCGCCGATCAGGTGGTGCCGGGCTTTACCTGCGACGGCGCCTTTGCCGAATTCATCGCGGTTGCCCATGCGGATGCGAACCTGACCGCTCTGCCCGATACTCTGGCCCCGGAAATTGCCGCGGCCTTGGGATGCCGTGTGACCACGGCGTGGCAGGCTCTGGTCGGGCGGGCTCAGGTGCAGGGCGGTGAATGGTTGGCTGTGTTCGGCGGCGGCGGTGTCGGTATCTCGACCTTGCTGCTGGGCAAGGCGCTTGGTGCGCGGGTTGTTGTCGTGGATATCGCCGATGACAAGCTGGCCTATGCCAAAAGCCTCGGCGCTGATGCGGTGGTCAACGCGGCCACCTGCGATGCGCCGCAGGCCGTCCGCGACCTGACCGGCGGCGGTGCGCATGTGGCGATCGAGGCGCTGGGGATCGAGGTCACGACGGTCTCGGCCATGAAATCGCTGCGCAAGCTGGGTCGTATGGTCCAGATCGGGATGCCTGCGGGCGATCACACCACCATGTCGCTGCCGATGGATGCGCTGTATTCCGGGCAGCTTTCCGTGTTCGGCACGCGCGGGATGCCAAGCTGGCGCTATCCGTCGCTGCTGTCGCTGATTGCGGGTGGCAGCGTCGATCTGAGCCCGCTTGTGACGCGAAAAATCACACTGAACCAGGCAAGCGTCGAGCTTGCCGCCTTTGACAATCCAACGCCTCCGGGTGTTGCTGTTATCACCGACTTTAGCTCGTAGGAGGGTCCGCCATGCGCGCAGCCGTCATCGTATTCCCCGGGTCCAACTGTGACCGTGATCTTGCCGTTGCATTTGAACAGGCCGGGTTCTCGGTAGATATGGTCTGGCACAAAGATGCCGCGCTGCCGGATGGTGTTGACATCGTCGGTGTACCGGGCGGGTTTTCTTATGGCGACTACCTGCGCTGTGGTGCGATTGCCGCGCAGTCGCCGATCTGCAAGGCGCTGTCCGCCCATACCGAGCGTGGCGGCTATGCCGTCGGGATCTGCAACGGTTTTCAGGTCCTGACCGAGACGGGCATCCTGCCGGGCGCGCTGCTGCGTAATGCAGGACTGAAATACATCTGCCGCACCGTGGGCCTTAAGGTGGAAACCAGCGACAGCGCCTTTACCGAAGGCTACAATGCGGGCGATGTGATCGACATCCCGATCGCGCATCACGACGGCAATTACTTCGCCGATGACGAGACGCTTGCGGCGCTGAAGGATGAGGATCGGATCGCCTTCACCTACGCCGAAAACCCCAACGGTTCGCGCGAAGATATTGCTGGGATTTTGTCGCACAACCGGCGCGTGTTGGGGATGATGCCGCACCCGGAACGGGCGGCGGATTCAGGCCATGGCGGCACGGACGGGACGGCGCTCTTCCGCGCATTGGCCGGAGTGTTGGCGCCAGCGTGACTTGAGGTGATCGGTCAGGGCGCGTAGCGTCAGTACATGAGTGCGGAAGATCAAGCTGACAACGCCGGAGTACTAAGCTGGTTGCGTGGCTCGCCTATGGGCTGGCGCTTGCGGCTTGCCGTGTTCCTGCTGTTGATTGCAACCGTCGCAACGGTCTGGATCACCAACAGCCTTCTGACCAGCCGGTTCACGGAATCGACGCGCAACCGGGCGGAATTGCGCCTGGCGCTTTATTCCGGGAACTTGCTGAGCGAATTGCGGCGAAATTCGATTGTGCCGCAGTTGCTGGCGCGCGATCCCACGCTGATCTCGGCGCTGCAGTCCAGCGATTATACGTTGTCGACCCAGCGCCTGATCTCGTTTGTTGAAGAAATCGGCGCAGCATCGCTTGTTCTGCTGGACGGAGATGGCCTGACGGTCGCTGCTACCGACCGGAACCGTTTGGGCGAGGGGCACCGAAGCTCTCCGTATTTCATCGACGCCATGCGCTCGAACGCAACGATCTTTTCGGTGATCCCCCGCGAGGCAGGCGGCTACAGCTTTACATATTCACGCAGGATCGAGGCCAATGCCGAAATCCTGGGGGTGATCGTGGTCGAGGTGGATCTGCAGAAATTCGAAAGAGCCTGGGCCGGGATATCGGATGCTGTGATGGTCACGGACAGTACCGGTACCATCATTCTGTCAACCGAGCCGCAGTGGCGTGGTCTGGATGAAAGCAGCGCCATTCTGCGCCAACCGCCACAGAATGCCATTCAGCGCGCGATCAGGGCGACGACGGACTGGAACGCCCTGCCACCTGATGCCTATGTGCAGGGCGAGGCCGTGATGCGGATGGAGACCCGGATACCGTTCCGGGGATGGCAGATGACCTCGTTCACCACCTATTCGTCGATCCGCGAGAGGGTGAACAGTGTTCTGGCGCTCGAGATCATGGCCTTTGCGATTCTTCTTGCGCTGGCTTTCTATGCGCTCAGCCGCCGGGCTACGTCGCGTATGACCTTATTCCAGCGCGAGTCGGCGGAGCTTCGCGCATTGAATGTCAGGCTGCAGCGGGAAATTGCTGAGCGGGAACGCGTTGAAAAGACGCTGGAAGTCGCTGAGCAGACCCTTGCGCAAAGCTCGAAATTGGCGGCGCTGGGTGAGATGTCGGCCGCGGTCAGTCACGAGTTGAACCAACCGCTGGCCGCGATGAAAACCTATCTCGCCGGGGCACGTCTTCTGCTGCGCCGCAATCGGCCCGAAGAGGCGCTGGCCAGCTTTGGCCGCATCGACGGGCTGATCGAGCGTATGGGCGCGATCACCCGCCAGCTGAAATCCTATGCCCGTAAGGGTGCGGATGCGTTTTCGCCTGTAAATCTTGGCGAAGCGCTGGGGTCCAGCCTGTCGATGATGGAGCCGCAATTGCGCCAGCGCCATGTGAAGATTACCCAGATTCTGCCCGAAGAACCTGTTATAGTGATGGGAGATCGGATGCGCATCGAACAGGTGATGGTCAATCTCTTGCGCAATGCGCTGGACGCCACCAAATCTGTGGCAGAGCCGGATGTCGAGATCATTCTCGCCGCAGGCGAGACCGCGATTCTGACCGTGCGCGACAATGGGCACGGTATTGAGGATATCGAGAACCTGTTCGAGCCGTTCTATACGACCAAGCGTCCGGGCGATGGGGTTGGTCTGGGGCTTGCCATCTCGTCCGGGATCGTGAACGACCATGGCGGACGGCTGACCGCGCGCAACGGCCAACAGGGCGGCGCGGTGTTTGAGATGCAATTGCCCATATTGGGCAGCGACGGCCTTGAGGCCGCGGAGTAAAGGAAGTGACTATGGCACAGGCCATGAAAATCGCCATCGTTGATGATGAACAGGACATGCGCCAGTCGATCAGTCAGTGGCTGGCCCTGTCTGGCTACGACACCGAGACCTTTGCCAGCGCCGAGGACGCGCTGAAGGTGCTCGGGCCGGATTATCCTGGGATCGTGATTTCCGACATCAAGATGCCGGGCATGGATGGCATTCAGCTGCTGAAAAAGCTGATGGGAGCCGACAGTACGCTGCCCGTCATCATGATCACTGGGCACGGCGACGTGCCAATGGCGGTTGAAGCGATGCGGGTCGGGGCGTTTGATTTCCTTGAAAAACCCTTCAACCCCGACCGGATGTCGGAACTGGCCAAACGTGCCAGCAATGCACGGCGTTTGACACTGGATAACCGCGCGCTTCGGCGTGAGCTGTCGGGCGGCACCCAGATCATGAATAAGCTTATCGGCGCGAGCCCGGTCATGGAGCGTCTGCGCGAAGATATCCTGGATCTGGGGCAGGCGGATGGTCATGTTCTGATCGACGGCGAGACGGGTACAGGCAAGACTCTGGTGGCGCATGCTTTGCACGCTGTGGGCAGCCGGGCCGGAAAGAAGTTTGTTCTGGTCTCCTGCGCGGCGCTGGAAGAAGAGGCGCTGTCGAAGCGCTTGTTTGGCCCGATGCTGCCCGAGGACACGCAGCTGCCCGCCATCGAAGAGGCGCGCGGCGGCACGCTTGTGCTGGAAGATGTTGAGGCGCTGAGCGACACGCTGCAGGCCCGTCTGCTGAGCGTGATGAACGAGCAGGGCACCCCGGCGGAGACCCGCATCGTGGCGATTTCGAACCTGCAGGAAGCGGGCAAGACGTCCGAGGATGTTCTGCGCCCGGATCTGTTTTATCGTTTGGCGGCTTTGCGGATCACCATGCCTCCGCTGCGCCAGCGAGGTGAGGATATTCTGACCCTGTTCACCCGTCTGAGCGAGCAGTTTGCCGAAGAATACGGCTGTGATGCGCCGCAGGTCAGTGCGCAGGAAGCGGCGCAGCTGTTGCAGGCTCCATGGCCGGGCAATGTGCGGCAGTTGATTAATATCGCGGAACGCGCCGTACTGCAGTCCCGGCGTGGGTCGGGGACGATTGCCTCGTTGCTGATGTCGGATCATGAAGAGATGCAGCCGGTGATGACCACTGAGGGTAAGCCGTTGAAAGAGTATGTCGAGGCATTCGAGCGGATGCTGATCGACAATACGATGCGGCGTCACAAGGGTTCGATCGCATCTGTGATGGACGAGCTGTGCCTGCCGCGCCGGACACTGAACGAGAAGATGGCCAAATACGGGCTTCAACGTTCGGATTACCTTTGAGGGCAGAAAGGGGGCCAGCCCCCTCTCGGCCCGTTGGGCCAATTCACCCCCGGGATATTTATGGCCAGATGAAGAGATCGCGTGGCACCTGATTTCGGCGTCGTGCAGTTTGCCCATTGTCTTTTCCACAGGACTGCTTTTAATGTGAGCGGACGGGCATGGCATTTTGAGCCTGCAAGCCCCGTATTTTGAGTTTCGCTGCTGAGCTGATGGTGAGGATTGATCCCGCGCGGCGCGGCAGACCGATTGTGCCCCGCTTGGGGCAGATGAACGCCTGAGCCCTTTGCAAGGGCGAAAGGAATAAATGGGCGGGCCGCGTTCAGACGGGCCTGTCGGAGAAGAACCGCGATGACGCGCGCGCAACGATTGAGTATACGGGCAGGGGGCCAAAGCGCCAGACCCTGCCGCGCGCCGTCCGATATCGCCCGTACAAGACACCCCGGCAAAAGCGCCTGTCCGCCTGGACGGGTCAGGACAACGCGTTTGGCGCGGTGCACCAAGGACACATGGCTAAGAAAATGCTTATCGATGCCACCCACGCGGAGGAAACCCGCGTCGTGGTGGTCGACGGAAACAAGGTTGAGGAGTTTGACTTTGAATCCGAAAACAAACGCCAGCTTGCTGGCAACATCTATCTTGCAAAAGTAACGCGGGTCGAGCCGTCGCTGCAGGCGGCCTTTGTGGATTATGGCGGGAACCGGCACGGGTTTCTGGCGTTTTCCGAGATTCACCCCGACTATTATCAGATCCCCGTCGCCGACCGTGAGGCGCTGATGGAGGAAGAGCGCGCGTATGCCGAGGCGATGAAGGCGCGTGACGAGGCCGAGGAAGCAAAGCCCAAAAAGCGTCGCTCGCGGTCGCGGTCGAAGGCTGCCGATGTAAAATCGGACGATCCGGTGGAGACGCTGGAGGTTTCGTCCGAACCCACTGGCATGGAAACCATCGATCTGGATGATGGTGATGAGGCAGAGGTACCCGAGGGGACCTCTCCGATGGAGATTGTTGCAGAGACGCCCGTGGAAGAGCCCGAGGAGGGGGATGTAACGGCCGCCGAAGAGGACGCCTCGGAAGAAGTGGCGCCGCCAGCGGAAGCGCATGAGGCGTCCGAAACAGCAGAAGGCTCTGAGGACGAGGCTGCGGATGTGGATGCGGCTGACGCCAAACCTGAACAGGAAGAGGCCGAAGCCTCTGATGATGAGCCCGACGCAGAGGATGACGTCGAGAGCAAGGGTGCAGATGCGGCCGCGAAGGATGACACAATCGAATCCGTGGCCGATGATGATGACAGCGAGGACATTCGCCCTCCGCGCAAACCGCGCCCGCGTCGGTATAAGATTCAGGAAGTCATCAAAGTGCGCCAGGTTTTGCTGGTGCAGGTCGTCAAGGAAGAGCGTGGCAACAAGGGTGCGGCGCTGACCACTTACCTGTCGCTGGCGGGTCGGTACTGCGTATTGATGCCGAACACGGCGCGGGGTGGCGGGATCAGCCGCAAGATCACCAACGCAGCGGATCGGAAGAAGCTTAAGGATATCGCCTCGGAAATCGATGTACCGACTGGTGCGGGCCTAATCGTCCGCACCGCAGGGGCGAAACGGACGAAATCTGAGATCAAGCGCGACTATGAATACCTGCAGCGCATGTGGGAGCAGATTCGCGAACTGACTCTGCAATCCATTGCGCCCGCGAAGATCTATGAAGAAGGCGACCTGATCAAACGATCGATCCGTGATCTTTATAACCGCGATATCGATGAGGTTCTGGTTGAAGGCGAAGGCGGGTATCGCATCGCCAAAGACTTCATGAAAATGATCATGCCGTCGCACGCCAAGAACGTGAAACGGTATGAAGACGCGCTGCCTCTGTTCGCGCGCTATCAGGTGGAAAGCTATCTGGCGGGGATGTTCAACCCGACCGTGCAGCTGAAATCCGGCGGTTATATCGTGATCGGTGTGACCGAGGCGCTTGTGGCGATCGACGTGAACTCGGGCCGGGCAACCAAGGAAGGCTCGATTGAAGAGACCGCGTTGAAGACCAACCTGGAGGCCGCCGAGGAGGTGGCGCGCCAGTTGCGTCTGCGTGACCTTGCCGGACTGATCGTCATTGACTTCATCGATATGGATGAGCGTAAGAACAACGCAGCCGTCGAAAAGCGTCTCAAAGACAAGCTGAAAACAGATCGTGCCCGCATTCAGGTTGGTCGAATCTCTGGATTTGGCCTGCTTGAGATGAGCCGCCAGCGTCTGCGCCCCGGTATGATCGAAGCGACGACGCAGCCGTGCCCGGCCTGTCATGGTACGGGGCTGATCCGTTCGGACGACAACATGGCGCTGTCGATCCTGCGCCAGATCGAAGAGGAAGGCACCCGCCGCCGCTCACGAGAGGTACTGGTGCGCTGCCCGGTTAGCATTGCCAACTTCCTGATGAACCAGAAGCGGGAACATATCGCACAGATCGAGGCGCGCTATGGCCTGTCGGTGCGGATCGAAGGGGATGTGCATCTAGTCAGCCCCGATTTCTCGATGGAGAAGTTCAAGACCGCCAGCCGTGTGGTGCCCGAGGCAACTGCTCCGGTGGTTTCGGTTGATGCATCGCTGATGGATATGGTCGATGCGTCGGAAGACGAGGCGCCTGCCGAAGAGACCCCCGTGCAGGCAGATGAGGAGGCGAAGCCCAAGCGCAAGCGGCGTCGGCGTCGTCGGAAGAAGAACGCGGCCGCAGTTGAGGCGGAAGCCGCCGCAGAGGACGCGCCTGAGGCTGCGGCCGAGGTCGAGGCCAGCGACGATTCGACAGCGGCCGAGCCTGCGGACGCAGCGGAAGAGGCCGAGAAAGCGGACAAGCCCAAGAAGCGTCGTGCACCCCGTCGTCGCAAGAAAGATGTTGAGGCGGAAGCTGCGGAAGAAACTCAGGCTGCTGCCGAAACCGCTCAGGTCGCCGAGGTTGAACCGACCTCCACCGAGGCTCCTGAAGTGAGCGCTGAAGAACCAGCTGCCGAGGTCTCTGAGACCGAGGTTGCGCCTGCGGCGGAGGCAGACGCATCGCCGGATGCTACAGCGGCGGAAACGGATGTTGCAGAGAACTCTGCAGAGGACGCAGACGAACCTGAGACCACGGAGGAAGCTGCTCCTGAGGCCGAGCCCGAAACCGAAGCAACGCCCGAGCCCGTACTTGAGACTGTTGCGGAAGAGGCCGAGCCTGCTCCGGCCAAGCCAAAACGGCGGGGTTGGTGGTCCTTGGGTCAGTAATCAAAAAAGGCGGGCCAACTGGCCCGGCTTTTTCGTTCAGACTAACCGGCCTTTTGGATCAGATAGACCTGATAGCCGTCCGTCGTATCTTGTGAGATCAGGGTATGCCCCGCCTCGCTGCAGAAATGGGGCACGTCGATGATCGCCGCGGGGTCATCGGCCAGCACGCGCAGCACCCCTCCGGCAGGTAGGGACTTTAGCCGCTTTCGAGCCTTCAGGACGGGCAGCGGGCATAACAGCCCCAGCGCGTCGAGTGTTTCGGTCTTGTCAGTCATAAGTGTGAGATATTTCCAACGCGCGATGCTGTCCAGTATGCAACATGCAAGCACGAGGATGTGACCGTATGGCCTCGTGACGAAACTCGATCCATGCCATATGTGCTGACGTATGTTCGGAATAGATATCATCGACGCAGGGCTACTGCCCGCCATGTTCATCGCTATGCTTGGCGGGCTGATCAGTTTTCTGTCGCCCTGCGTGCTGCCCATCGTGCCGCCATATCTGGCGTATATGAGCGGCGTATCTATCAACGAGATGAAGGACGAGGCCCGCGCGCGGCGCAAGGCGACCCTGTCGGCACTGTTCTTCGTGCTGGGTTTGTCGACGGTGTTCCTGTTGCTGGGCTTTACCGCCTCGGCATTCGGGGCGTTTGTCCTGCAAAATCAGGTCCTTTTCGCCAAGCTTTCAGGTGCCGTGGTCATCGTGTTTGGCCTGCATTTCCTGAACGTGTTCCGGATACCGCTGCTGGATCGAGAAGCACGGGTGGAAACTGGTGATTCCGGAGGTTCGGTCTTCGGGGCCTATATTCTGGGTCTCGCCTTTGCCTTTGGCTGGACCCCCTGCATTGGTCCTCAATTGGGGGCGATCCTCTCGCTGGCTGCGTCAGAGGCCTCGGTTGCGCGGGGCACGTTATTGCTGGGCGTTTATGCGGCGGGCCTGGGCATTCCCTTCCTGCTGGCGGCGATGTTCCTGAACCGGTCGATGGCCGTCATGAACCGCATCAAGCCGCATATGGCGACGATCGAGAAGGTGATGGGCGGGTTGCTGCTGTTTGTTGGCATCATGCTGATCACCGGTCTGTTCACCGAGTTCAGCTGGTGGCTGCTTGAAACATTCCCAGTCCTGGCGACGTTTGGTTAACCCTTTGCCGGTAATCATGGATGTGGCGATCCGGGGTCTTACGCTGGTCGCTGCTCTGCGTTAACCTTCAGAGTAAAGGGCCGGGTCGATGAGCAGCGAACAACCCCATCCACAGGTGCGCCGACGCCGGGTGTTCTACATTCCGGGCTATGACCCGATTCATCCGCGCAGATATCGCGAACTTTACCGGACCGAAAGCCGCGCACAGGCTGCGATATCCGGCTACGATATCTCCGTCATTGGGCGGACTGGGTCGGATCTGTACGGCTGGCAGGTGCAGTCCAAACAAGACGGCGAAAGCGTAGAGACCGAGATCGATGTACTGGTCTGGTCAGATATCGTGCGTGACAGCATGGCGCGTTCGATTCCCGGAACCTATTTGCAACTGGCCCAAACCGCCTGGGTTTATATTTCAACCGGAACCCTCTGGCGTTTGATGCAGCTGCGCAAGGGGCCTGTTATTGCCGCGTTGTATCCGGTTGGTATGTTGCTGCTGCAGCTCATCGTTGCAATCGGTCTTGCGTACGTTCTGGTGATCCTGTTGCGCCCTTTGGTGAATGGCTGGGCTGTGCTGCCCGCGCTGGCGGCTTGCTATGGAATGCTGCTTTGGTTTCGCAGGATCGATAATCGGTTGTTCGCATATTACCTGATGCATGACTATGCCTATTCCGCGCGCCTGCGCGGGGCCTATACACCAGAGCTGAGTGCGCGGCTGGCGCAGTTTTCCAAGCTGATCGGACAGGCGCTTGAGAGCGACGTGGATGAGGTTCTGGTTGTCGGCCACAGCTCGGGTGCGCATTTGGGAGTTTCGGTCTTGGCCAGACTGTTGCGGCAGAGGGGCGTAGCGTACGGCCCAAAGCTGTCCTTCCTGACTTTGGGGCAGGTGGTTCCCATGGTGTCGTTCCTGCCGGGCGCCGACGCGCTGCGCAAGGACCTGCGCTATCTGTCAGAGCATCAGGACCTGACATGGGTGGACGTATCCGCGCCCGGCGATGGCTGCGCCTTTGCCCTGTGTGATCCCGTGGCGGTCAGCGGAGTTGCCACATCTGACACACGCAGCCCCCTGGTGCTTTCGGCAGCCTTCACTCAGACCTTGTCCGCAGCCCGCCTGAAGGAGATGCGTTGGCGTTTTTTCAAGCTGCATTTCCAATATCTCTGCGCTTTCGACCGACCCGGCACCTATGACTACTTCCGCATCACGGCAGGCCCGCAAACACTGGGGCATAGATTTGAAGGGCGCGCGCCCTCACGATCGCGGATTGAAACGCCGGTCTCAAAATACAAATCGGTGAGCGCATGAAGCCGCCAAAGCCCCAGTCCAGGTCGGACAAGGTCTCGCTGTGGCGTTATTTGCGGCTGTTCCGGCAAGACCTGTTATCGGCGCAGCCTCAGCGGCTCTACCGTGGCTGGATGGCCGAATTCCGCACGCCTTTCTTTCGATCCTACCTGGTCAATCAGCCCACGTTGATCCGCAGCGTGTTGAAAGACCGGCCCGAGGATTTTCCGAAATCCAGCCGCGTCAGCGAAGGGCTGCGCCCTTTGCTGGGTCAATCGGTGTTTCTGACCAATGGCGAGACCTGGAAGCGTCAGCGTCGGATCATCGATCCTGCATTCGAGGGTGGGCGACTGAAAGACAGCTTCCCAGCCATGCAGGCCGCCGCACACGCGTGTGTGGACCGGCTGCGCGCACAAACGGGGCAGGTGATCGAGTGCGAAGAGATCACGAGCCACGCCGCCGCAGATGTGATCTTTCGCACCCTCTTTTCGGTTCCGATAGACAATCAGGTTGCAGCGCAGGTTTTTGACAAGTTCCGCGCTTATCAGCGGGCTCAACCATTGCTGAACCTCGCCGCGTTCATCCCGCTGCCGCGCTGGATGCCCCGGTTCCATACGCGCCAAACGCGCCAGACCGCACAGCAGATCCGAAATCTGATTGGACGGCTGACAACCGAACGCGCCGCTGCAATTGCAGCAGGCACCGCGCCAAATGATCTGGCGACCAAGATCATGACCGCGCAAGATCCCGAAACACAGCAGCGGTTTGACACCGACGAGATGATCGATCAGGTCGCCATCTTCTTCCTCGCCGGGCACGAGACCAGCGCCTCGGCTTTGGCTTGGACGTTGTATCTGCTCGCGCTCTATCCCGACTGGCAAGAGAGCGTGGCGAAAGAGGCGAAAGCGCTGGATTCCAGAGACTTCACCGCGATGTCGCAGTTGAAGCTCAGCCGTGACGTGTTCCGTGAGGCCTTGCGCCTGTACCCGCCAGTGCCGATGATGGTCCGCCAGACGACCGGTCCCGAGTGTTTCCGCGACCGCAACATTGCGAAGCAATCCCAGATCGTCATTAGCCCTTGGCACCTGCACAGGCACGAACGGCTGTGGGACAAGCCCGATGATTTCGACCCGGCCCGTTGGCACACCGAAAACGGCCGCACCTGCCAGCGTGAGGCGTATATCCCGTTCTCCGCTGGCCCGCGCGTCTGCCCGGGCGCGGGGTTTGCCATGATCGAAGGGCCGTTGATCCTATCAACACTGCTACGACACTATCGTTTCGAAACAATTCAAGGCAAAACGCCTGTACCGGTGGCGCATCTGACCGTCCGCTCAAAGGATGGTATATGGTTAAGGTTGGTTGAGCGCTAACAACCTACCATAGCCTGTCGGCTTGCTGTATGCGATGGGCAAACGCGGAATCATATTGAACGGGAAAGAGTTATGTCCAAGGCAGAACAGCGCACGCAGATGTCCGAAGGCGCAGGATTTATCGCAGCACTGGACCAAAGCGGCGGGTCAACCCCGAAGGCGCTGGCGCTCTATGGTGTTGAAGCATCGGATTATGGCTCGGACGCCGAGATGTTCGGCGAGATTCAGAAAATGCGCGCGCGCATCATTCTGGCGGATGATTTCACCAGCGAGAAAGTGATCGGCGCGATCCTGTTCGAACGGACGCTGAGCGAGGAAATCGACGGTAAGAAGGTCGCCGACTACCTCTGGTCGGCCAAGCGTATCGTGCCCTTCCTGAAGATCGACAAGGGTCTTGAGGATCAAGCCAACGGCGTTCAGATGATGAAGCCGATCCCCGGTCTGGCTGAGACGCTGGCAAAGGCGGATGGCGTCTTTGGCACCAAGGAACGTTCGGTCATTCATGAAGCCAACGCCGAAGGCATCGCCGCCGTTGTGGCGCAGCAATTCGAAGTCGCGCGCGTGGTGACCGATGCGGGCATGGTTCCGATCGTCGAGCCCGAGGTCAACATCCACTCGGACAGCAAGGCCGAGGCCGAAGCTATTCTAAAGGCTGAGATCCTGAAAAACCTCGATCAACTGGCCGAGGGACAGGAGGTCATGCTGAAGCTGACCATCCCAAGTCAGGCGAACCTCTATGACGAACTGGCCGATCACCCGCGCGTTCTGCGCGTTGTGGCCCTGTCGGGCGGCTATTCGACTGAACAAGCCTGTGATCTGCTGAACCAGAACGGCAAGATGATCGCCTCGTTCTCGCGTGCGCTGACCGAAGGATTGTCCAAGCAGCAATCGGATGCTGAGTTCAACGCCGCGTTGGGCAGCAATATCGACAAGATTTATCGCGCCTCGATCTGATCCCTCAGACAGGTTTGGTGAACGAGCGGCGCAGCTGCGCCGCTTTTTCACGTCCGATACAGCCCTCGGCATGATCGTTGACCAGCCCCATGGCCTGCATGAAGGCAAAGACCGTGGTGGGGCCGACGAATTTCCATCCCCGTTTCTTCAGGTCCTTTGACATGGCGATGGATTCCGGTGAGGTCGACGCCGTTTGCGGCGGCGGAGGCGTCTCGGCCTCGTAGCGCCAGACATAAGCGGCCAGAGAGCCCTCGGCCGCGATCAACTCCTGCGCGCGGCGGGCGTTGTTGATCACCGCTTCGATCTTGCCGCGGTGCCGGATGATTCCTGTATCTTGTAACAGGCGTTCGACGTCCGCATCAGTAAACGCAGCCATCTTGTTGAAATCAAAATTACAAAAGGCTTTTCGGAAATTCTCGCGCTTGTTCAGGATCGTCCGCCAGCTCAGGCCGGATTGAAAGCTTTCGAGGCACAGCTTCTCAAACAACCGCTGGTCGTCAGCAACCGGATAACCCCATTCCTGGTCGTGATAATCAAAGAACTCAGGCGCGGCTTGACACCATGCGCAGCGCGGTTGGCCATCGGGTCCGGTGATGGTTTTGCTCATGACGGTGTGCCCTTTTTGTTCTCATTCAGGCTACACACAACGAAACATATGTGACAAGCGTCAATCGCGGCTGCGATACCAGTTCAAAACAAAAACCCGAATGGCCGAGGCAAGGCCGGTTTCGGGATCGCGCTCGACATCAATTTCAGAAGCCAACGCGTTGATTGGCATATCTTTATCTTCTGCTATATCCCGAAAAGCGCGCCAGAACTCATCCTCGAGCGAGACTGACGTGCGGTGCCCCTTGAGTGTCAGCGAGCGTTTAACCGGGCGACCGCTCATTCGTCGACCTTGTGGCCGTCGAGATCGCGCTTCTGCCTGTCTTGCTGCAGTTTGACGACCTCTTTTTCGGCCTTTGTCCGTCCGAAAGCCACGGCGTTCCGGTCTGCGCGGGCCTTTTTGTCGGCCCGCGCCTTTTCCTTTCGATACCGGTTCAGATTGACCGGCTTACCCATCAGTCTTTCGGACCGATCATCTGTTCGGGGCGCACGACCGCGTCAAAGGTGGCCTCGTCCACAAAGCCCAGCGCGATAGCCTCTTCCTTGAGGGTCGTGCCATTCTTATGCGCGGTTTTGGCGACCGTTGTGGCGTTGTCATAGCCGATGGTCGGGGCCAGCGCGGTGACCAGCATCAGCGATTCTTTCATAAGCTTGTCGATGCGCGGCTCGTTCGCTTTGATGCCCAAGAGCATGCGCTCGGTAAAGCTGTCGGCGGCGTCACCCAGCAGTTGGATCGACTGCAGCAGGTTGTAGGACATCATCGGATTATAGACGTTCAGCTCGAAATGACCCTGCGAACCCGCAAAATTCATCGCTGCGTTGTTACCCATCACATGGGCGGCGACCTGCGTCAGTGCCTCGGCCTGTGTGGGGTTCACTTTGCCGGGCATAATGGACGAACCAGGCTCATTCTCTGGCAGGATCAACTCACCCAGACCCGAGCGGGGACCAGACCCAAGGAACCGGATGTCGTTGGCGATCTTGTAACAGCTGCCCGCGATGGTGGCCAAAGCACCGGAGAGGAAGACCATGGCGTCATGCGCAGCCAGAGCCTCGAATTTGTTGGGTGCGGTCACGAACGGCAGGCCGGTGATGTCCGCCATATGACCTGCGACGGCCTCGCCCCAGCCATTCTGCGTGTTCAGGCCGGTGCCAACGGCGGTACCGCCTTGCGCCAGTTCATAAATCCCGGGCATGGCCGCATGAACACGCGCGATGCCTTGGCGAATCTGATGCGCATAACCGCTGAATTCCTGACCCAGAGTCAGCGGCGTCGCGTCCTGCGTATGCGTCCGGCCGATCTTGATGATGTCTTTGAACTCTTCAGCCTTCTGCTCCAGCCCCGAGGCCAGTTTCTCAAGACCGGGCAGCAGCACATCACGTACGCTCATCGCGGTGGCGATGTGCATCGCTGTCGGGAAAGTGTCGTTCGACGACTGGCCCATGTTACAGTGGTCGTTCGGGTGAACAGGATCTTTCGATCCGATCACGCCGCCCAGAATCTCAATTGCGCGGTTTGCGATGACCTCGTTCGAGTTCATGTTCGATTGCGTGCCCGATCCGGTCTGCCACACGACCAGAGGGAAATTGTCGTCGAACTTGCCCTCGACCACCTCGCCGGCGGCCTGGATCACTGCGTCCGCGATTTTGGCGTCCAGCTTTCCGGTCGCTTTGTTTTCCATCGCGCAGGCTTTCTTGATCACGCCCAGCGCGCGCACGATGGCGACCGGCTGCTTTTCCCAGCCGATAGGGAAATTCATGATCGAACGCTGTGTCTGCGCGCCCCAGTATTTGTCGGCAGGGACCTCAAGCGGGCCAAAGCTGTCGGATTCGGTGCGGGTAGAAGACATCTGTCACTCCGTCTGGTATGCGGTTGTATGCCGTTTAGCCGCAGCGCCGCCGCAACGCAATCGGCCAGTTGCGCGCACCTTAAACCCCGGCTGTTTAAAGGTATAGACGAGGCATTGGCACAAATAATTTCTGTTAGCGAAAACAGTGCCATTGTGCGCGCGCGGGCTAGAGTTAAACTGGATCAGCAACGCGCGTAGGAGGCCGTCATGCGTATCACCGCTACTGGAATGTCCCCATTTAGGGTGTTCATCGCCATCGCTGGCTTGATGTGGCTGATGTTGCAACCGCAACCGGCTTTGGCGGACGCGATTAAACCTTTTGTTGGCAGCTATGTCGGATCGGCTGATCTGGTCGAGGTTGATGGCACGTCCACCCCCCGTGACATGAGCGTCTCGATTCAGGAAATCCGTGGCGGGTTCAACGTAAGCTGGACCACCACGACCTACAAAGAGGATGGGCGGATCAAAGAGGGCAAGTACTCGGTCGATTTCAGAACGACCCCACGCCCTGATGTTTATTCCGCCGCCATGCGACGCAACGTGTTCGGCCACGAAGTGCCACTGGATCCTATGATGGGCGAACCCTTTGTCTGGGGGCGAATCGAGGATAAGACGCTGACCGTATTCTCGCTGTTTATCGGAGAGACGGGGGATTACGAATTACAGCAATTCGACCGGACACTGGCCGAGGGTGGGCTGAACCTGTCCTTTTCACGCTTCCGCAACGGCGTAAAATCCAGATCCGTCGAGACGTTTCTGAAGAAAGAATAATCGCCGCAGCGCCAGGTGTCTGAGTGCGCTATTTCCGGAAGCTGTCCAACGAGACGACATCCGCGTCATGATGCGGCTCGGGCTCTTCAGCGTCGATCTCGATCGGTGCCTCCTCGGACAGGTGCTCGACCTCGTCCTCGTCTTCGGGGCCTTCGAACCGCAGCCCGAACTCTACCGACGGGTCGACGAATGTCTTGATCGCCAGATAGGGGATGTAAAGAGGCTCTGGCGAATCGCCGAAGTTCAGCGTGATTGAAAAACCGTCTTCACCGACATCGAGGTTCTCAAACCAGTGCTGCATGACGATCGTCATCTCTTCGGGATAGCGCTCGCGCAGCCAGTCCGCGATTTCGACACCCTCCTGTCGCGTGTCGAACGTGATAAAGAAGTGATGCGCGCCCGGCAGGCCGGTTTCCGAGACACTGGTCAGCACGGTTTTGATCAGCCCGCGCATGGCGGTGTGCATCAGGTTCCCGTAGTCGATGTCTTGCGACATGGTTGATCCTTCGAAAGTGGTTGATCTCAGCATAAGGAATTTGGACGGAAACGAAAGGCCGGGCTGATCCGTATTGACTACAAAAAATAGAGACCAAGGCCCGCTAGCACCATCAAGCCTAGTGTTGTTGCTAAACCGGATTTCAGTCGAAAAATCAATACGCCAGCGGCCAAAGTCAGGATGAGCGCATGGACATCCAATGTGCCTGGCTCTGGCAGAGGGATGGACATCGGGCCCCAGACCTTGGCCTTAGTGCCGCCAAACAGGACGTTAAGGCCAAACCACACGGATAGGTTTAGAATCACTCCGACAACCGCGGCGGTGATGGCGTGCATCGCTTTGGCGAGGCGGGGACGCGCAGCGATCTTCTCCAGATGCGGTGCAGCCAGAAATATCCACAGGAAACACGGAACGAACGTCGCCCAGAGCGCGACGACTCCGGCTGCAAGGGCCAATGCGGGGCCTCCGGTCAGCTGTCCGCTCAGCATAGCGACAAACTGAGTCACCAGGATAAGCGGGCCGGGTGTTGTTTCGGCAAGGCCCAGCGCGTCGATCATCTGATCTGTGCTGATCCATTGATGCGTTTCAACCACGGTCTGGGTCATATAGGCCAGCACCGCATAGGCCCCTCCGAACGTCACAACGGCCAGACGGGCAAAGAACCAGCCCAGATCGCTTAGCAGCGTCTGGCCGCCCAGCTCCAACAGCATTAACGGGCCAAGCCAAAGCGGTAGCCAAATCAGACAGGTTCGGATCGGTCTTGCGGTGTTGGCGTGAGACGAGACCAGATCAGGGGCCTTTGATTGCGATGTGGCGTAGCCCCAGACGGCCGCGCCAAGAATAATCAGCGGGAACGGCAGGTTGAAAACAAAGATCCCCAGAAAGGCAAGCACCGCGATCAGACGATGCGCGCCGTCTGTCAGTGCTTTGCGCGACAGGTTGCGCAAGGCTTGCAGCACGATAATGATGACCGTCGCTTTGATCCCAAGAAACCCGGCCTGAACCAGAGGCAGTGCACCAAACGCTGCATAAAGCGCGACCAGAACCGCAATCACCAGCGCGCCCGGCAGCACAAAGAGCGTGCCTGCGATCAGCCCTCCGACAACTCCGCGCAGACGCCAACCTGCATAGGTGGCGAGCTGCATCGCCTCGGGGCCCGGCAGCAGCATGCAAAGAGACAATGCGCGCAGGTAGGTTTCTTCATCAAGCCAGCGACGACGTTCGACAAGCTCTTGATGCATCAAAGAGATTTGCGCAGCAGGGCCGCCAAAGGACAGCAGCCCAATACGGCCGAACACCCGAAACAGTTCGGGCAGCACCGGTGTCATTGGCTTTGGTCTGCCGACCATTGCATGTTTCCTTTGCGTCGCGGAGACATGCGAACGGCAGCACCTGCCTGAATCGGTGTCCGCAAGCCGACCCTACCCAGCGTGCTACAGTGCTTGCCCAAGGCCGGTCAAGCGGGGCGGTTTGCGTTAGACCCAGTCGAGCCGTTGCCCCGTCATGCAGACCGGCAGAGTATCCTGCGGAAACTGGCCCAGCTGCTCGAAAAACGAGACAAAGTCGAACTGGTTATATGCCTCTACCATCTTGTCGCCTTTGAACCGCGCCATGACCTGCCCGGTAACCTCAAGGGGGGCTCCGTTATCGGCGCGGCAGGTACGTACGTGCAGAATGCCCGAGACCCAATCACCATTTTCAATAATCTTCGGCAACTCGACGGAAATCTCGCCCAGAACGTGGCGGAAAGCCATCACCAGATCGCGAAAATCATCAGCACCCACCTGCATCTCGGGGATCAACCCCTCGGCCAGCGTGTCGGGGGCAAAGAACTGGTCGATCGCGTCGATATTGCCCTTTTCCCAGACCTCGGAATACCACGCGCGCAACCTGTCAGATTTCGTCATCTCAACCCTCCTGATCTTGTGAAGGGGAAGATGGATCACAGAAGTGAATAAACCCTGAATCCCGAATGAGTTATGCGCAATAAGCAGACATAAAGGGGGAAATGCAGGTTTCTGTTGCCAGGTACCTGCGAACCCCGCCTTACGCGGCTAGGCGCAAGGGCTTAGATTTCGGTCTTGTTACTGCTTACGCAGCAACTGCAACCGGAGCACGATTGTCGTTTGCAATTGTACTATTTTCGCCGGTAACGGTGGCAGACAGCCGAGACAAAGCTAACCCCTTTAGACGTTCGTCGATCCTGTTTCGGCCCCAAAATCCCCAAACGAAGGATGGTTGGTGGAGCCGCCGGGTACCGCCCCCGGGTCCGATCCGCTTATTACGAGCGCGTTTATGTCCATAGTCCCGAAGGACAAATCCTATATAGGTGAGGTTCCGGCGCGATGCAAACTCAGATTGCAGATCGGGGTCCGAAGTCAAACCAAAGGGTTAGGCCGCTTTGTTCATGTTCGCCAGAATCAGCCACAACGCCAGAACCAACTCGATTCCGCCGAAAGTCAGCGCCTTGACCAACGGCGGGTTATCCAGCGCGACTGAAACGAAACGACCCAGCGCCGCCCCGGCATAGATCACGCCCAGCATCACATAGGCCATCGGGTTGTTCAGCCACAGAACCGCGAGGCCCGTGACCACAAACAACCCGCCGACCGAGGCCCGCATCTCGCTATAGCCCATCGTACTGCTGGTGGGTGCCAGGTCCAGTGCGTTTGCGGTGTAGGCCGGGGCCAGAAATCCGAATGAACCGAAACCGATCGTCAGAATGGCGGCAAGAATGTTTAGGGCTGAGACCATCATTTTTCCTTACGTCAGGCCGCATAGGCGGCGTCAAAGAATTCCAGCTCAAGTTCGACTGCGCGGTGGAACAGGCGTGTCACCTCGTCCTGCGCCTGCGCGTCCAGCGTCGGCCACACCTTGTCCAACTGGCCGCGCAGGTAAGCCACGACATCTTCGAACCCCTCGCCCGCATGTAGCGTGATCCATTCGGCAAACCAGAACGGCAGATCCGGGGCCGGGGGATTCACCGGCGTGGCCCAGCTCAGGTAAACCCATTCTGCCACGACCAGAACTGCAAGCATATTCTCGTACCGGCCCGAGGCTGCGGCCTCGGCCATCAGCTGCTGAAAGGCCAACGTGCTTGGTGCGGGCTGGTCCATAGGTTCGGTGCCCAACGCCTCCATCGCGCGCAGGAAATAGGTGTTTTCAGGGCCTGTGATCACTGCCAGAAACTGCGCAGCCGGGACACTGTCGGCAAGACTGGGGGCATGCGCAATGGCGCTGGCCAGAAGGCGCACAAAACCGTCCACGAACTGGTAATCCTGCTGCAGGTACCAGCGCATCTTGTCGGCGGGCAGGGTGCCGTCTGCAAGCTCTCGCGTGAAGGCGTGGGTTGTCGCGGCCTGCCATTGGTCGGCACGGCCCTGGCGCAGAGTCTCGGTTGGGCTGGCGCTGTCTTGCATCTTGGGATCTCCGGTTCGTCGCGTGTTAAGACAAAGCCGGTTTTGAACGGTAAGACAAGGCGTTACAGGGCAGCATGTGCTCAGATAGCGGACCACAATCCCAGACAGCCGACCAGAATCAGGCTCAGCGCCCAGACAAGTTCCAGATTGAACCAGCTGCGTGACAGAAACTGCAGGCCTAGCCAGCGATAGACGGCAAAGGCCAGAAGGCCGCCGCCGAGGATCATCGCGGCGGTGTGCAGCGCGGCGACCGCCAGCACAAGGATTCCGTTTGTTGTCATGATCTCGGACACAGCGCGATGCCCGGCGTCCAGCTCATCCAAACCGCAAAGACCCAGATAGATCGGTACAAGCATCAGCGCCGCGCCATGCGCCAGCGCCACCAGAAAAGACCACAGCGCCAGTCTGCCCGGCGGGATGCGGGACAACATTCGGGGGTGACGCCGGGTGATGGCGATGTACGTGCCCATCGCGATCACGATCAGGGCGGCCCCGATCCGAATTTCGCGCTGGTAATCCACCAGAACCGCCATCAGGGCGAAAGGCAGCAAGACACCAAGCATGGCCACGAAATGCCCCCCCGCAAGCGCGGCAAGTGCACGCCAGAGGGCGGATGGCCTTTGTTCCATCAGGGCGGACGACACCGCCAGCGGCCAGCCCATCCCGGGGTTTAACCCATGATAGGCACCGCTAAGGATAACGGCCAGCCACAGGCCGGCCGTCGATGTCATCAGCCCCTCCAATTCAGACCGAGGGGTAGCAGAAGCTGTCGGTCGAGCAATCTCCGCCCTCAAGCCGGATCTGGTGGCTGCGGTAACCTGGGGGGAACTCGACCCAAAACTTGGGATCAAGCGTCAGGCCGCCGTTTTCGCCCACATCGGCCTTGACCATCGCGGCCCCGCCTTCTTCGGGATAGAACTGATCATCCCATGTGGAATAAAGCGAATTGGTCCAGTAGACGCGCTTACCATCCCGGCTGATCTCAACCATCTGCGGTCCGTACCCAAAGTTCTGGCCATTGGGGTGCTTGGTCTTCTTGACGATCCCGCCAATCTCGACCTTACCGGCCAGCGTTGGGTTCATCGGGTCGGACACATCGTATTGATGCATCTCGCCGGTGCCCCAGCAGGCGACATAGAGGTACCTGTCATCAAGGCTGAGGTCGATATCCGTGACCAAGGGTGGCACGGCGGCAAAGCCTTTCAGGAGCTCTGGCAAATCGTCAGGATCGGCGGGTTGTGGATCAATGGTGATGGTTTTCTTGGCCTCAAACGTTCCGTCATCATTGCGCCACCATGTGAATATCGCGCCCTGCAGGTTGGTCGTATCCACGACAACCCCGCAGAAGCCGTGTTGCTTGACCGGGTCATGGGCGGGCCTTATTTCCAGAGCCATCTGATGGTTCTCGCCCAGATCAATGGTCTGGATATTGGTGCGATTCCTCAGATTCCAGAAGTGAATCCGGTGGCCATACTTGTTGGACAGAAGATCCTCGGCCACCAGCCCGTTCTCGAACTGCGGCGGCAGACCCCATTCTGAGCTGACCATGTAATCGCGGGGCAGGTTCCACCAGAAATCATAGTGCTTGTCCTGCACACCGCGTTCGATCTCATATCTGCCTATGATCTCGAAGCTTTCGCAATCCATGATGAAAATGCCCGGAGGCCCGTCAGTCCCATCTTCGCCACCGCCGCCCAGCGTGCTGACATAGATCCCCTCGGGGCCGCAATGGATCGTATGCGGGCGAGAATACCCGGTCTTTGCAAAGACTTCCTCGGGCTCGATAATCTTGTGAATCTTGGCTTCGAGTGGGCTCTTAACATCGATGATATATATCCGGCTTGACCGGATTCCCGGAATGATCAGATAGCGGCGTTCCAGAAACGCGTGACCGCTCAGCGGTGACAAAGCCGAGGAACAGGCATTCCAACCAAAGTGATGAAATTCATCGCCTTTTTCCGGCATCATGACCTTGTGTACGATCTTTCCGAAATCCTCGGATGTCGGATCTACATTCACAACCGCCAGCCCGTCAGGCTGCGAAAAATCAGGGCTGAGCATCAGCGTGAAGGCCAGCGTCTCGCTTGGGCCTTCCATCGCCAGCTTGGCGGATGGGTAAAAGGTTGGGTCCGGTCTGTGGTTCATAACGTCCTCCCGTAAGTCATTGATCTTCAATTCATAGTGAGAGTTCCGGTCTTGTCGCCGGATGTCATGCTGCCTGCTCGGGGTCCTCTTTGTTCTACGCGGGCTTGCGCCGCTGTTCAGCGACATCCAGCGCTAGTTGTCGTGTATAGTTTTCCAGTTTGACCAGTGTCGCCTCGACCGCTTCTGCATCACCGGCTTCCAGCGCATCCGCAATGTCCGTATGCAACGCGATAATCTCTTCGCGCGACCGCGCGGTGAAGGTGATCATGTTCATCAGGGGCTGCATGGCCTCGACCGCGCCTGCAAGCTGATAGGACAAAACCGGATTGCCGGCCCCATCGACCAGCGCACGGTGAAACGCCACGTCAGAGGCGCAGAAGGCCTCATCCGTCAGTCCCGGTTGCGCCTGTCGAAAAATTTCGGCCCGCATCGTGGCCAGGTGGTCGGCGGTGCGGCGTTGCGCAGACAGCGCGGCGCAGGCGCGTTCCAGCGCATAGCGGGCCTCGCATGCGGTATCAAAGCTGACTGCGTTCATCGACAACAGCAGGGTCGAGGTTGTGATCTGCTGGGAATAGGCGTCCTCAAAACTCAACCGGTTTACAAAGGCACCACCCGAGGCACCGCGCTGCGTTCGGATCAGGGACTGCGCAGCGAGGCGCTTCAGGGCCTCGCGCACCGTCGGGCGCGAGACCTGAAACTGATCAGCAAGCTCGGCCTCGGACGGGAGTCGTTCGTCTACGATCAACCGGCCAGAGACAATTGCATCCCGGATCGCCTGGGCAATTTGGGCCGATAGATCGGCGCGGCTTTGCGGGTCGATTTTCATGGTCTTTGGCGGGATTCGCTAAATTTCATTTGTCTGACATTTAAAAGTCTGACATTTGAAAAGCAAGTGAGTCGAGTCGGGAGGGGCAAGTGAGTCGTTCACTTTTCCGCAGCGCGCTTTGGTTGGGCTTCTACATCATGATCCTGTGGGCATGGTGGATGATGTTCAGCATGAGCCGCGACATGGATCTGGACTGGATCGGTCGGCCCGGTCCGATGGGGCAGGCCATGGCGGCGATGGATCCGCGTATGGATATGTATATGCCCATGGCCGAATTCGGTCCGCTGTTCTGGATGTGGGCGATCATGATGGCCGCGATGATGCTGCCGACTCTGGTGCCTACATTGCGCAGCTACGATGACCTGATCCGCAGCGCGAATGGGACGCGGGCGGGATGGCTGGGCGTCTTGTCGGGCTACTTCGTCGTCTGGGTTGGCTTTGCGGCGCTGATTGCGGGACTGCAACTGGTGCTGTTGTTCGGCGGCGCGATCGACATGCTGGGAATCGCCAAATCACCCTATCTTGCAGGCGGCCTGCTGATCGCGGTCGGGGCCTTCCAGTTCACCCGCGCGAAAGAAGTCTGCCACGGCGTCTGTCACGCCCCGATGACCTATTTCCTGGGGCACTGGCAAACCGGTTTCATTGGTGGTCTGCGCATGGGGCTGGGACTTGGCGCATTTTGCGTCGGCTGTTGCTGGGGGTTCATGGCGCTAGGCTTTGTTGGCGGGGTCATGAGCCTGTTGTGGATGGGTCTCGCGACCCTTTTCATGGTTCTGGAAAAGCTTCCTCAGATCGGGCACGCGGTGACGCGCCCGATGGGGTTCGCGTTGATTGCGGGCGGTTTTGGGCTGCTGGCGTATCACATTGCATACGGAGGATAACTCGATGGCAAAAAACAGAAAACCGGAGGCAGACAAGCTGCCGATCAGTCAACGGATCGACAGCCGGATGCCCAACCCCAAACGCCGCGAGATGAGCCCGACAGATTGGGCCATCAAGGGGGAACTGATCCTGAACTGTTCCTGTGATGTCTTTTGTCCGTGTGTGGTGTCGCTGGGCGCGCACCCTCCGACCGAAGGGCATTGTCATGCCTGGATGGGCATCATCATTGATGAAGGTCACTATGAGGGCGAAGACCTGTCCGGGCTGAATGTCGGCCTTCTGGTCGATATCCCCGGGCGCATGGGCGAAGGACAGTGGAAGGTCGCAGCCTATGTCGATGAGCGCGCCAGTGGGAAGGCCTATAACGGTCTGCTGCAAATCTTCAGCGGTCAGGCGGGTGGCACCACCGGCCTGTTTACCATGTTGGTCAGTGAGATCATCGGGGCCGAGCGTGCTCCGGTCGTGATCGAACGCGATGGTACCAAGCGCCGCATCGTGATCGGGCGGAAGATTCAGGGTGAGATCGAGATGCTGACAGGCAAAGACCCTGAGCATCCGGTGATGGTCTCGAATTCAAAGTACTGGATGGGGCCGGATATCATTGTGGCGAAGGGTACCAAATCCAAGGTGCGTGATTATGGCCGTGTCTGGGATTTCGGCGGCAAATCGGCCGAGATCTGCCCGATCGACTGGCATGGGCCCAAGTGATGATCACCGGGGCCTATGCGCGTGAAATGGCGCGCTATAATCAGTGGCAGAACAGCCAGTTGAAGGATTTTCTTCAACAGCTTTCCCGCGAAGAGCTGGCGCGCGATCGTGGGGCTTTCTTCGGGTCGATCATGGGAACGGCGAACCATCTGTTGTGGGGCGACTGGATCTGGATATCACGCTTTGACAAGGGGCCCGGTCCGGGCGGAGGGATACCCGACAGCACCACGATCTGCGCAGGTCTGAACGACTGGTTGCCTCTGCGCGATGAGATTGACGCGCGGATCGCTGTCTGGGCCGATAGGTTGGACGATGGCTCGTTGACCGGGCCGTTCACGTGGTTCTCAGCCGCGAAGAAGGCCGATGTGACAAGGCCTTACGCGCAGTGCGTCATCCATATGTTCAACCACCAGACCCATCATCGCGGTCAGTTGCACCAGATGTTGACCGAAGCGGGCTCGGCTGCGCCCGTCAGCGATCTGGTATTCTTGCCTCAGGAGGTCTGAATGGCACAAATCTCACTCTCGCGCCGTCTGCGCCGCACGCCGTTTTCCGATGGGGTCGAGGCCGCCGGGGTCAAGGGTTATACGGTCTATAATCGCATGCTGCTGCCAACAGTCTTCGAGAGCGTTGAGGCGGATTATCGGCACCTGAAGTCTCATGTGCAGGTTTGGGATGTCTCTTGCGAACGTCAGGTCGAGCTGCGCGGCCCCGATGCAGCACGGTTGATGCAAATGCTGACGCCCCGCGATTTGCGCGGGATGCTGCCCGGTCAGTGTTTTTATGTGCCCATCGTGGATGAAACCGGCGGGATGCTGAACGACCCGGTCGCAGTGAAGCTTGCAGATGACCGGTGGTGGATTTCAATAGCAGACAGTGATTTGTTGCTATGGGTCAAGGGGTTGGCCAACGGTTATCGTCTGGATGTACTGGTGGATGAACCCGATGTGTCACCCTTGGCTGTGCAGGGGCCGAAAGCGGACGATCTGATGGCGCGCGTGTTCGGCGACCGTGTGCGCGATATCCGCTTCTTCAAGTTTGATATGTTCCAGTTCGAAGGGCGTGATCTGGCGGTTGCACGCTCGGGGTATTCGAAACAGGGCGGATTCGAGATCTACGTCGAAGGTGGAGATATCGGGATGCCTTTGTGGAACGCTTTGTTCGCGGCGGGTGAAGACCTGAACGTGCGCGCGGGATGTCCGAACCTGATCGAGCGGATCGAAGGCGGTTTGCTGTCTTATGGCAACGACATGACCGACGACAACACGCCCCACGAATGTGGTTTGGGCAAGTTTTGCAACACGCATACGGCGATTGGCTGCATCGGACGCGATGCCCTGCTGCGTGTCGCGAAAGAAGGGCCCGTCCAGCAGATCAGGCCGATTGAGATCGCAGGCGAAGCGGTGCCGCCCTGCGACCGGCCGTGGCCGGTCTATGGGGACGGCAAGCGGGTGGGGCAGGTGACCTCGGCTGCATGGTCGCCGGATTTTGAGGCAAATGTTTCGATCGGGATGTTACGGTTGAGCCATTGGGATGCCGGTACAACGCTAGAGGTCGAAACGCCCGGCGGTATGCGGGGTGCAGTTGTGAAGGATGGGTTCTGGAATTGAGCGTCGAAGGGGGCTCTGCCCCCGTCGCTGCGCGACTCCCCCGGGATATTTTTGGCCAGATGAAGATGTGGATCTGGTGTTTGGAAACAGGAAGGATGTCGAATGTTTAACGCATTGGTGATGGATAAGGACGAAGAGAGCGGGCTGGCAAGTGCGTCCTTAAAGCAGATTGGCGAGGGTGATCTGCCACAGGGCGAGGTGACGGTCGCGGTGGAGTATTCAACCGTGAACTACAAGGACGGTTTGTGCCTGTCACCGAAAGGGGGCGGGTTGGTGCGCAGCTACCCTCATATTCCTGGTATCGACTATGCAGGGACTGTCGAAGCCTCTTCGGATGCGCGCTATGCGCCTGGCGATAAGGTTGTCCTGACCGGCTGGCGTGTTGGTGAGGCACATTGGGGCGGGTATTCCCAGAAAGCGAACGCGCGGGCAGATTGGCTCGTGCCGCTGCCGGATGGTCTGACTGCCCGACAGGCGATGGCGGTGGGGACCGCCGGGTTTACGGCAATGTTGGCGGTGATGGCGCTGGAAGATCATGGGCTACGGCCGGGCCATGGACCGGTTCTGGTGACGGGCGCTGCGGGTGGGGTCGGCTCGGTCGCGACGGCGATTTTGGCACATCTGGGATATGAGGTTGCGGCGGTTACCGGGCGCCCGGAGACGGGGGAGTATCTCAAGTCCCTCGGGGCGACCACGATTGTGCCACGGGATGACTTGAACGAGACAACCAAGCGCCCGCTGGAGAGCGAAACCTGGGCGGGTTGTGTAGACGCCGTAGGGGGCGCGATGCTGGCGCGGGTTCTTGGGCAGATGAAATATGGGGCTTCGGTCGCGGCTGTTGGTCTTGCTGGCGGTGCGGCGCTGCCTGCAACGGTGATTCCCTTTCTGTTGCGTGGGGTGAACCTGCTGGGCATCGACAGTGTCATGCAGCCTTACGACAACCGCGTTCGGGCCTGGCAGCGTGTTGCGACTGATCTGCCCATGGAAAAGCTGGAAGCGATGGTGCATCCGGCGACGCTGTCTGATTTGCCCGCCTTGGGCGCAGATATCCTGCAAGGCCAGGTGAAAGGCCGCGTTGTGGTCGATGTGAACGCCTGATCAGCGCAAAAACGATCAGCCGGTCAGGCCTGTGGCTTGGCCGGTTTTTTGTTCAGGGGCCCGCGCAACATGCCAGAAACAGTTCTGGTCATTGCCACAATTCCTGCCCATGATTGCTATACATCCCATTTGTGATGGCTTAAGACCCATTCCAACAGCACCTGAAGACGGGGAGTGAGCAGCATGTCTGATGATTTTGACCTGGACACCGATGATCTGAAGCGCCGCATGGACGGCGCTATGGCCAACCTC
This sequence comes from Ruegeria sp. G10, assembly GCF_056533645.1. Lineage (NCBI taxonomy): Bacteria > Pseudomonadati > Pseudomonadota > Alphaproteobacteria > Rhodobacterales > Roseobacteraceae > Ruegeria > Ruegeria sp. G10. Next base: position 131,324 of record NZ_JBQFOQ010000008.1, read on the forward strand.
AAAACCGAATTCGCATCGCTTCGGACAGGGCGGGCCTCGGCCTCAATGCTTGAGCCGGTGATGGTGGACGCCTATGGTTCGATGACGCCGATCAATCAGGTGGGCACGGTGAACGTACCCGAGCCGCGCATGGTGACCGTCAATGTCTGGGACAAGTCACTGGTGGGTAAGGTTGAAAAGGCGATCCGCGAGAGCGGGCTTGGCATCAACCCGCAGCTGAACGGCACGATCATCATGTTGCCGATCCCCGAGCTAAACGAGGAGCGCCGCCGCGAACTGGGCAAAGTCGCGGGCCAATATGCGGAAAGTGCACGGGTCTCGATCCGCAACGTGCGCCGCGATGGCATGGATCAGATCAAGAAGGGCAAAGCGGACGGGCTGTCCGAGGATGATCAGAAGCTGTGGGAAGCCGAAGTTCAGGACCTGACAGACATGATGATCAAGGCCGTGGACGAGGCGCTTGAGACCAAGCAAGCCGAGATCATGCAGGTCTGAGCGCTGCGCATGCCGAAAGATCCCCATACACCTGCGGTCACCGGGCCACGTCATGTGGCTATCATCATGGACGGGAATGGCCGCTGGGCGCAGGCGCGCGGGCGGCCTCGGTTGTTTGGCCACCATGCGGGCGCACGGCGTGTGCGCGAGGTGGTCGAGGCCTGTCCGGGACTGGGGATCAAGTACCTGACGATTTTTGCGTTTTCGACCGAGAACTGGAAGCGAACTCAGGTTGAGGTCGCCGGGCTGATGAGCTTGTTTCGCCGGTATATCGTCAAAGAAACGAAGACGTTGAAAGAGAACGGCATCCGGGTGCGGTTCATCGGCGATCGCGTGCGTCTGGACTCGAAGCTGACCGAACTGATGGATACGCTTGAACGTGAGACGCAAGACAACGATCTGGTGCATCTGACCGTTGCATTGAACTATGGTGGTCGCGACGAGGTTGCCCGCGCGACCAAACGTCTGGCGCGCGATGTCGCTGACGGGCGTCTGAAACCAGAAGATGTGGATGAAGAAACCCTGCCTAAGTATCTGGATACAAGGGTTCTTCCCGATCCTGATCTGGTGATCCGCACCAGTGGAGAGGCGCGGATTTCCAACTTTCTGCTGTGGCAGTCAGCCTATTCCGAGTATGAATTCATCGATACATTGTGGCCCGACTTTACCGCCGCCGAGCTGGAACGCCTCTGTCAGAGCTATGGCGCGCGCGAGCGGCGGTTCGGAGCGGTTCTGGCATGACAGACGACCGATGGTCTGATCTGACAACCCGGGTTCTGTCGGCTGCGGTTCTGGTCATCATCGGCGCGGTCGAGGTCTGGCTGGGCGGGTTGTGGTTTGAAGCCTTCATAGCGACGGCGTGTGCATTGATGACCTGGGAACTGGTGCGCATTGTTGATCCCGGCCAGCGCGGAGTTGCTGTTCAACTGGCCATTCTCACGGGTGTCGCGGTGGTTCTCAGCTTTCACTTGCCACCGCTTTACAAGTTGCCGTTCCTTCTGGCCCCGGCTTTGGTAGGCGCAGGGCAAATCAGCCGGGCGCGCGGGTTGTATATGGTGTTCGCGTTTTGGATCGCAGCGTCAGGTTTGGGCTTCATAACCATCCGCGAGCATATGGGATTTGGCTGGATGGTCTGGTTGATCCTGGTGGTCGTCGCGACCGATATTGCCGGTTACTTTGTCGGCAAAACGCTCGGCGGTCCGAAGTTCTGGCCGCGTGTCAGCCCCAAGAAAACGTGGTCTGGCACGGTTGGCGGTTGGGCGGCGGCGGCTTTGGTCGGCACCGCTTTTGCTGTGCACGCCGGGTTTGGCATCGCATTCGTTGTGGTTTCGGTCCTTGCCTCGATGGCAAGTCAGGCCGGCGATATCATCGAAAGCGCCCTGAAGCGGAAATTCGGGGTCAAGGACAGCTCGAACCTGATCCCCGGGCATGGCGGGTTTCTGGATCGCTTTGACGGAATGATGGGTGCGGCAGTTTTTGTACTGATTGCCGGGCTGATCTACGCACCCGGAGGCATGTGATGCGCAAAGTATCGATATTCGGGGCGACCGGATCGATCGGGCGCAATACGATTGATCTGATCGCGCGGAATTCGGATGCCTACGATGTGGTTGCCCTGTCAGGCGGCCACAACATTGAACAATTGGCAGCGGATGCGCGCCGCCTGAAGGCGGATGTGGCCGTCTCCGCGTTCGAGGAGCATCTGGACGATCTACGCGCCGCCTTGGCCGGCAGCGGGGTTCAGGCTGCCGCAGGGCAGGCGGCCCTGGTCGAAGCAGGCGCTCGGCCTGCGGACTGGGTCATGTCGGCCATCGTGGGCGCAGCGGGCCTTGCACCGGGGATCGAGGCGCTGAAACAGGGCGCGACGCTGGCACTGGCGAACAAAGAGACGCTGGTCTGCGCAGGATCGCTGGTGCTTGAGATCGCTCGGGCGCACGGTGCGCGGGTCTTACCGGTCGACAGCGAGCATTCTGCTGTCTTTCAGGCCCTCGCGGGCGAAGACATGACATCGGTTGAGCGCATCATCATCACCGCAAGCGGAGGGGCGTTTCGCGACTGGCCGCTGGATGATCTGGCGCGCGCAACGGTCGAGCAGGCCTCGAACCACCCGAATTGGAACATGGGGCAACGGATTACCATCGACAGCGCTTCGATGTTCAACAAGGCTTTGGAAGTTATAGAAACCAAAGAATATTTCGGCGTAGATCCTGCGCAGATCGAAGTGCTGGTTCACCCTGAATCGATCGTCCACGCGCTTGTGGGGTTCCGCGATGGCGCGTTGATGGCGCATCTGGGCGCGCCGGATATGCGCCATGCGATCGGGTACGCGCTGCATTGGCCCACGCGACGTGATCTGCCGGTCGAGCGGCTGGACCTCGCGAAGCTTGGGCAGTTGCGCTTTCATACCCCGGACGAGCTTCGTTATCCGGCGCTGCGTTTGGCGCGCGAGGTCATGGAACGTGGCGGTCTGTCGGGGGCAATCTTCAATGCCGCGAAAGAGCGCGCCCTGGATCATTTCATCGAAAGCCGCATCGGCTTTCTGGACATGGCCGATACGGTCGCCACGGTGCTTGATCGCTTCGAGTCCACGGACGGCCTTATTGATGCCCCTTTGACACTTGATAATGTGCAGCAAACGGACCATCTGACACGGCAATGGGTCGATGAAACCGTATTGCAACGAGCAGGATAAATACCCTTGGATATACTCTCACTGATCCCGCAATTCGGCAATCTTCTCTATACGATAGTAGCGTTTGTTATCGCGCTTTCGGTGATCGTGGCAGTACATGAATACGGCCACTACATTGTCGGTCGCTGGTCAGGCATCCATGCCGAGGTTTTTTCGATCGGGTTCGGTCCCGTCCTCTGGAGCCGTATGGACAAACGAGGCACCCGGTGGCAGATCGCTCTGCTGCCGTTTGGGGGCTATGTGAAGTTTCTGGGTGACGCCAATGCCGCGTCGGGCAAAGACGAAGAGGCGATGCAGGACATAGCGCAGCAAAGCCCGGAAGAGTTGCGCCGCACCATGCATGGCGCCCCGCTCTGGGCGCGGGCAGCCACGGTTGCGGCTGGGCCGGTTTTCAACTTTGTGATGTCCATACTCGTGTTTGGTCTGGTCTTCTGGTCTCAGGGTGTCTCACGCCAACCGCTGACTGTGGGCGCGCTGCAGCCGCTGCCAGGTACGGTTCAGGGCCTGCAGGAAGGGGATGAGATCATCGCCATCGCAGGCATCGAAACCCCGGATTTCGATGATCAGAACAACTGGTCCGACTTCATTGACGCACTGCCGGTACAGCCCGAGCTGGACTATACGGTCATCCGCGACGGGCAGACGATGGATGTCGAAAGTCCATGGTTGTTTCCGCCATTGATCCAGCAAGTTACGCCACGCAGTGCGGCGATGGATATTCAGCTGCAGGCCGGGGACGTGATCACCTCGATCGATGGGGATCCGATCTTTGCCTTCGATCAGCTGAAAGAGCATGTTGAGGGCTCGGATGGGCGGGCGTTGTTGCTAACGGTCTGGCGCGATGGAGCGGATCTGGAATTTGCGCTTGCCCCACGCCGCACGGATGAGCCCGGACCTGACGGCGGTTTTGTTACCCATTGGCGGATCGGAATCGTCGGCGGCATGATGATCGAGCCTCAGACAGTGCCCGCCGGTGTTCTGGAATCGCTCCAGGGGGGCATCACGCAAACCGGTCGCATCATCGAAGGTTCGTTGTCCGGCATGTGGCACATGATCACCGGCGCGATCAGCACCTGCAACATCTCTGGCCCCATCGGAATTGCCGAAGTTTCGGGCGCGATGGCCAGTCAGGGCACGCAAAGCTTCATCTTCTTCATCGCCGTTTTGTCAACCGCAGTGGGTCTTTTGAACCTGTTCCCGATCCCGGCGCTGGATGGTGGGCATCTGGTGTTTTACGCCTACGAGGCAGTGTCAGGCAAACCGCCCAGCGACAAGGCTTTCCGGGTCCTGATGGGAATAGGCGTAACGCTGATCCTGTCGCTGATGCTGTTTTCGGTCAGTAACGACCTGTTCTGCTGAATGAGGCATATCGGGCACGGTTCGGACGCAAAATTGCCTTAATTCAAACCTAATATATTCGGGTGTTTTCTAGCGAACGGACCCGGATGCGATGAGCAATGCATTGCGTAAATCTTATCAGAGCTTCAGCTTCCTGTTTCTTTTGAACTGGGACGTACTGCTCAGCTTTGGTGTCACTGCTTTGGCGCTGGCGGTTGGCGGGTATCTCGTCGGACTCTGATTCTGATCCTTACAGATGCGACATCATGGAACGGCCTGCGGGCCGTTTTTGCGTTTGCGCTTTTGACATGATGCCTCAATCGGGCTACTCAGCAGCTAAAGTCTGAAAATTCTGGGTAGTGAAAAAAATGACTGACAGCAGAGGCACGGGCACATTCTGCGGCTCTCGCGGGCGGCAAAACCATATTTTGTGGCAGGCACTAGTTTTCTTTTTCTTCTTTGCAATGCCGGGTTTGCTGGGGTTTGTGCACCCTGCGCAGGCGCAATCTTTCACCATCAACAGCTTCGAAGTTGAGGGTAACCGACGCATCGAAACCTCCACGATCATCGCCAGGACGGGAATCGAACCCGGTCAGACTGTAAGTGGTGGTGAGCTGAATGACGCCTTCCAGCGTTTGCTTGACAGTGGTGTTTTTGAGACAGTCGAGTTGACGCCGCGAGGGAACACTCTGGTCATCGAGGTCGAAGAATATCCGACGATCAACCAGATCAGCATCGAGGGCAACCGGCGCGTAAACGACGATGTGCTGCTCGAGGCCATATCATCCGAATCGCGTCGCGTGTTCACCCCGCAAGTGGCCGAAGCTGACGCCGATCTGATTGCGCGCATCTACTCAGAACAGGGCAGGGTATCCGCCACCGTGATCCCCCGGATTATTCGCCGTAACGACAACCGCGTCGATTTGGTTTTTGAAGTCGCCGAAGGCACCACGATCGAAGTCGAACGCGTCAGCTTTGTCGGAAACCGGGCCTATTCGGATCGGCGCCTGCGCCGGGTACTGGAGACCAAACAAGCCAATATCCTGCGGACCTTCCTGCGCGGCGATACCTTCATCGCCGACCGGATCGAGTTCGACAAACAGGTGATCCGCGATTTCTACCTGTCGCGGGGCTATGTCGATTTCCGCGTGAACAGCGCCAATGTGGAATTCACGCGTGAACGGGATGCGTTCTTTCTGGTGATGAACATTACCGAGGGCCAGCGCTTTTCGTTTGGGCAGATCACAACTGTCAGCGAGATACCGGGCGTGGACCCGGCCGAATATCAGGATGCGCTCAGGATCAAGCCTGGTGTTATCTATTCGCCGTCGCTGGTGGAAAACTCGATTGCACGGATGGAGCGGCTGGGCCTGAAAAACGGGGTCGATTTCCTGCGTGTCGAGCCGCGTGTGACGAGAAACGCGCGTGATCTGACGCTGGATGTTGAATTCGTTCTGACCCGCGGACCGCGCATTTTTGTCGAGCGGATTGATATCGAGGGCAACACAACCACGCTGGACCGCGTCATCCGCCGCCAATTCGACACTGTCGAAGGCGACCCCTTCAATCCCCGTGAAATTCGTCAGAGCGCCGAGCGTATTCGGGCGCTTGGCTTCTTCGCAGTAGCCGATATCGACACGCGTGAGGGCTCGTCGCCAAGTCAGGTCATCGTGGACGTGGATGTCGAAGAGCAACCCACCGGCTCGCTGAGCCTTGGCGGTAGCTTCTCGGCAACAGATGGCTTTGGGATCGCAGTTGCGCTGAATGAATCCAACTTCCTTGGCCGCGGTCAGAACCTGGGTGTCAGCCTTTCAACGGCGCAGGACTCCGAGCGGTATGTGATCAACTTTACCGAACCATTTCTGCTGGGGCGCAGGCTGCGCTTTGATCTGGGTGTTGGGTTGAACAGCACCAACTCCAGTTTTGCCAGCTTTGATACCAAGCGGATCTTCTTCAATCCGCAGATCAGCTATTCGCTTAGCGAGCTTTCGGTCCTGCGCTTGCGCTATAGCTGGGACCGCAGCGAGATGACCCAGCAGGGCGATTTGACAAACGGTGCGGTTGTTGCGTCGGAAATCGATCAGGGCAAACGCACGACAAGCTCACTGGGTGTGACCTATGCATATGACAGCCGCCTTGGAGGTCTCAACCCGACCGCCGGCGTGCTGTTCGAAGTTGGCCTGGATGCGGCTGGCCTTGGCGGAGATAACGAATTCTTCCGGTCGACCGCCCGTGCGATCGCACAGAAACGTGTATGGAACGAAGAAGTTGTTCTGCGTGCCAGCCTGGAACTCGGTGCCCTGAAGTGGACCGGAGACGATTTCAGCCGGACGCTGGACCGCTTCACGTTGGGCCCCAGCACATTCCGCGGTTTTGAACCTTCGGGCATCGGACCGCGCGACTTGTCGAACGGTCAGGACGACGCGATTGGCGGCAACTATTACTGGGTGGCCCGGTTCGAGTCGGATTTCCCGCTGGGTCTGCCCGAAGAACTTGGGCTGCGCGGCGGTGTATTCTATGATGTCGGCAACCTCTACAACATCGACGACGTCGACACCACGGGTGCCAATATCGTGGGTGCCGATGGTTCGATCCGCCACGTCATCGGTCTGTCGGTTCTGTGGACAACACCGTTCGGCCCGCTGCGTTTCAACTTCTCGAAAGCGCTCAAGAAAGAAGAGTTCGACAACGAGCAGAACTTTGACCTGACTATTCAGGCGCGGTTCTGATCCCGGATGAGCCTCGTGTTTCTGAAACATCTGCAGGGCCCTCTATGGGCCCTGTGTGCTTTTCTAACGCTGCTAGCCGTCCCAACTGCGCAGGGACAACAACTGGGGGTGCCCCAAACGGGCGTCCTGACGATTTCAAGCGAGCGGCTTTTCGCAGAGTCCGCGTTCGGCCAACGCGTGTTTCGCGAGATCGAAGCCGAGAGCACGCTGCTGGCAGAAGAAAATGAACGGATCGTCGCCGAATTGAGCAAAGAGGAAAAGGACCTGACCGAGCAACGCGCGAACTTGTCGGCTGAAGACTTTCGCCCTCTGGCCGAGGCGTTTGACCGGAAGGTTCAGTCCCATCGTGACGGGCAACGGGCCAAGCTTGATGTGCTGGCGCGGCGTGGCGAAGACGCGCGCGGGCGTTTTTTTGAACTGGCCCAACCCGTGCTGATCGAATTGTTGCGCGAATCTCAGGCCTCGGTCGTGCTGGAACGGGCTACGGTCGTGCTCAGCTCGGACGCGTCGGACATCACGGACGCCGCAATCGCGCGCATCGACGCTGTGATCGGCGATGGCACCGCACTTGCTGCGCCCGACAGCGAATAGGTTGGCTTGCCCTTGCGTACGGGTATTGCTAACCACGCGTGAAAGAGACCTCCAGAACAGGACATCCCAACCATGACCACGGACACCAAAAGCGCTGACATTCAGCTGATCCAGCGGATCTTGCCACATCGCTATCCGTTTTTGCTGGTCGACAAGGTCGTGGATATTCAGGGCTATCAATCGGCGATCGGTATCAAGAACGTCACCATGAACGAGCCGCATTTTCAGGGCCATTTCCCGGGTACTCCGATCATGCCCGGTGTTACGATTGTCGAGGCGATGGCACAGACGGCCGGTGTGATGCTCGGCGTCGGTATGGATGTGATCGACAGCGAGTTGCTGATCTATTTCATGAATATCGACAAGTGCAAATTCCGCCGCAAGGTCGTGCCCGGCGACGTGCTGGAAATGCACGTCGAAACCGTGCGCGGCAAGAAGGGCGGCAAGATCTTCAAGTTCAGCGGCCGCGCGACGGTCGAGGGCGAGGTGGCTGCCGAGGCCGAGTTCTCGGCCTATGTCGATTGGGACATGGAAAAGACAACATGAGCGGCATCCATCCCAGCGCCATAATCGAAGAAGGGGCCCAGATCGGGCAGGGCTGTATCATCGGCCCGTTCTGTTATGTCGGGTCGCAGGTGCGGCTGGGTGATCGGGTCGAGTTGAAATCTCATGTGGTGGTTACGGGCGATACCAGCGTTGACGAAGATACGGTCATCTTCAATTTCTCGGTGATCGGAGAGATCCCGCAAGACCTGAAATTCGGCGGCGAGGATACGCGGCTGGAGATCGGCAAACGCAACCGCATCCGCGAGCATGTGACGGTCAATACCGGCACAGAAGGGGGCGGCGGTGTGACTCGCATTGGCGATGATTGCCTGCTGATGGCCGGTGTCCATGTGGCCCATGATGTGCAGATCGGCGATCGCGTGATCATGGTCAACCATGCCGGCGCGGCGGGTCATTGCATTATCGAGGATGACGTCATCGTCGGCGGCATCTCGGGCCTGCATCAGTGGGTCCGCGTCGGTCGCGGCGCGATCATCGGTGCGCTGACCATGGTGGCCAATGACGTCATTCCCTATGGCCTTGTGCAGGCCCCTCGGGGGGAACTGGATGGGCTCAACCTTGTTGGCCTCAAGCGCCGAGGTGTGACGCGGGCGGATATCTCGGCCTTGCGTGCGGCCTTTCGCGAATTGTCCGAAGGCGAGGGTACCTTCATGGATCGCGCCAAGCGTCTGGGCGATGATGCCGAAAGCGAATATGTGCGCCAGATCGTCGATTTCGTGACGGGTGAGACAGACCGCTCTTTCCTTACGCCGAGGAAGTAACCCATGCTGGCACTGATTGCGGGGACAGGAGTGTTGCCGGACGCGGTGGTCGAAAACCTGCCCGAACGGCCGCTGATCTGCGCGCTGGAAGGGTTCGAGCCGGACACGCTGAACGCGGATGTGGTCTTTCCGCTGGAGCATCTGGGAAGTTTCATCGCTGACCTCAAGGCACGCGGCGTGACCGAGATTTGCATGGCCGGTGCCGTGCGTCGCCCGGTGGTGAATCCCGCGCGAATTGATGCCGCGACGATACCTCTGGTGCCGGTCTTGCAACAGGCCATTATGTCGGGCGACGATGGCGCGTTGCGGGCTGTGATTGGCATTTTTGAAGAGGCCGAGCTAACCGTGCAGGCGGTCCACGAGATTGCGCCGGACCTGTTGCCTCCGCTCGGCTGTTTGACCGAGGCGCAACCGTCCGAGGCCGATCTTGCGGATGCGGACCGCGCGGCGGGTGTCTTACGCGCCATGGGTGCTGCGGATATCGGTCAGGCCTGCGCGGTTCTTAAAGGTCAGGCACTGGCGATCGAAAGCATCTTTGGCACGGCCTGGATGTTGCAGTCCATGACACAGCGCCCGGACGCGGGCGGCGGCGTTCTGTTCAAAGGCCCCAAACCCAATCAGGACCGACGCGCGGACATGCCTGCGATCGGCCCCGACACGGTTGCGGGGGCCGTGGCTGCGGGCTTGTCGGGAATTGTGATCGAAAAGGGCGGCGTCATCGTGCTGCAGCGCGACCGCGTGATCGAGGACTGCAACCGTCTGGGCCTGTTCCTGCAGGTCCGCGAGCGCGCGGTCTGATGCGCGTCTTTCTGGTCGCCGGGGAACCTTCGGGCGACCGTCTGGGGGCGGCGTTGATGGAGGGGTTGCGCACGCTGATCCCGGATATCGCATTCGATGGCGTCGGCGGCCCTTCGATGCATGCGCAGGGGCTGATCAGCCGCTTTCCCATGTCCGAACTCAGCGTCATGGGGCTGGTCGAGGTTCTGCCCAAGTTCTTTCATCTCAAACGCCGTATTGCCGAAACCGCACAGGCGGTGCTTGAGACGCAGCCCGAAGTGCTGATCACCATCGATAGCCCCGATTTCTCGCTGCGCGTCGCCAAGCTGGTCAAGGCCGCCAGTGACATTCGTACGGTGCACTATGTCGCCCCCAGTGTCTGGGCTTGGCGGCCCGGACGGGCGGACAAGATGGCGAAGGTGATTGACCACGTCCTCGCTCTGCTGCCGTTTGAGCCGCCCTACATGGAACGCGCAGGTATGGAATGCGATTTCGTGGGCCATCCTGTGGCAAACGAACCGGTCGCGACCCAAGAGCAGATCACCGCGTTTCGCACGGAACACGCACTGGGTGACGCACCGATCGTCCTTGCGTTGCCCGGCTCTCGGCGGGGCGAGGTGGAGCGGTTGGCTCCTGTTTTCGGCGCGGCGCTGCATCAGTTTCTGCAAGATCGGCCAGACACGCGTGTCGTTGTCCCGGCGGTTGCCCATATGGTGGACGCGGTTGCAGAGCATGTGACGGACTGGCCCGGTCACCCGGTTGTCGTCGACCCACGAAACCTGCCGTCGGATCAGGCCCAAGCGCAAAAGCGCGCAGCCTTTGCGGTGGCCGACCTTGCGCTGGCCGCGTCGGGTACCGTTTCATTGGAACTGGCTGCGCAGGCTACGCCCATGGTGATTGCCTATAACCTGAACTGGTTGACCACATTGATCGCCAAACGGATGGTGAAACTGGATACGGTGACGCTGGTCAATCTGGTGTCGGAAACGCGATCGGTTCCCGAATGCTTGCTGGACGATTGTCAGCCGGGCGAAATTGCCGCTGCGTTGCATCAGGTCGCTGCAACGCCGGGCAGCCAGCAGGCGGCGATGACCGAGACCATGCAGCGACTGGGCCGAGGCGGCGAAGCCCCCGGCCTGCGTGCGGCGCGCGCGGTGCTGCAGCGGATGCCATAGCCGGATGCTAGATCATGTTCTCTTCACGCTCTCCGCCGGAGTGGCAATGGTCTCGACCAACCTGGACAATCTTGCGGTGCTACTGGGTCTGACCCTGATCATCGAGCAACGCCGCGCCATTGCGGGGTTCGCCGTCGCGCAAGGTATCGTTCTGTCGCTCGCCATGACCGTTGCGATCGGTCTGGATCAAAGCGGCATCCCCGAGTGGATCGGGTATCTTGGCGTTATCCCTTTGTTATTTGGCTTGCGCGGCATCTGGCGGCAATTTCGCGGCACCGAGGCGGAAGATACTAGGTCGAAGGGGGCGATCAGTTCTGTTGTGACGTTGTTTCTCAGCTTGTCTGTAGACAGCTTCGCAGTCATGACCCCGCTTTTGGCGGATTCAACGCCATCGTTCCGTCTGGCAGCTTTGCTGGGTGCCGCAGCGGCGGGGCTTCTGCTGGTCGCCGTGGCCACTTGGGGTGCGCCGCGGGCCAAAAGTCTTGGGCCGCGGGTCGCGCGGATGGATCGGATCGCACCCTACATCATGGTTTGTGTCGGGCTATATATCCTCTTCAACTCGCCCACCGACCTGCTGTGATCCGCCCGGCGGCGTTGACGACACCGTTTTCATCAGGTCTGTATGACTGCGCCATCAGGACCAACCCTGTCCGGTGAAGGAGAATTGTGATGTCCCGAATTCCGCCGCTGGGCGACGAGGAAATGACCGACACCGCCCGCGCGTATCGGGCTCTGCTTGGGGATTATGGTCCATTCGACAACTGGGCGCGTATTGCCGCCCATAGCCCTGCGGTGCTCGAGCACGTGGCCGCGATGTTGACCGCATTTCGGGCGCAGGAAAACCTGCCGCGCCGCGCACTGGAACTGGCGATGGTGACAGTTTCGAAACTGAATGCCTGCGACTATTGCGTCTCGCACCACACACCACTGCTGACTGTGACTGGGCTCAGCCCCGAAGGCGCGGCGCGCCTGCCGGATGTCGAGGATCACCCCGAACTGGACGATTGTGACAAAGCGGTGGTGCGTTATGCCGAAGCCGTGACCACGCGGTCGGGCCGGATGCGGGATGCAGAGGTATCGGACCTGCGCCAGTGGTTCAGCGATGCGCAGATCGTCGAGCTGACATGGCGCATCGCCCTGACCGGAGCATTCAACAGGTTCAACGACGCGCTGCAGATACAGATCGAAACCGAGGTCGATCCGATTTCAGCCTAGTAACCGCGCCAGATCCAGCCGCCGCCAAAGATCCGGCTGCCCTCGGTCGCATAGAACACGCAAGCCTGTCCCGGCGAAACACCCTCTTCTGGCGTCAGCAGCTCAACCTCGGCAGTGGTGTCCGAGAGCGGGCGAATGATCGCCTCGCGCGGGGGCCGGGTCGAGCGAACCTTGACCTTGAGATGCCATTCTTCGCGAGACGTGAAGGCTTCATCTCCCAGCCAGTTGATCTCACGCACGGGGATGGTGCGGGTGGCCAGCATCTCTTTGGGGCCGACGACGACCTGCTTCTTGTCAACGTCCAGCTTGACCACATAAAGCGGCTCGCTCAGGCCACCGATGCCAAGCCCGCGGCGTTGGCCGATGGTGTAGTGAATCACGCCGTCATGCTGCGCCAGCACGCGTCCATCTGCATGCACGATCTCGCCGGGTTCGGCGGCACCCGGGCGCAGTTTCTCAATGACGCTTGCATAATTGCCGTTTGGCACAAAGCATATGTCCTGACTGTCGGGCTTGTCTGCAACCGCCAGCCCATATTGGGCCGCCATCTCACGCGTGGCATCCTTCGAGGGCAGGTGGCCCAGCGGGAAGCGCAGGTAATCCAACTGCTCAGGCGTGGTCGAGAACAGGAAGTAGGACTGATCGCGGTTGGCATCCTCGGCGCTGTGTAACTCGGGGCCGTTCGCGCCCATCTTGCGCTGGATGTAGTGACCGGTTGCCATGCAATCGGCCTCAAGGTCTTTGGCGGTTTCCAACAGATCCTTGAACTTCACCCGCTCATTGCAGCGAATGCAGGGCACCGGAGTCGCGCCCGCCAGATAGCTGTCAGCGAACTCGTCAATCACCGCGTCCTTAAAAATGTTCTCATAGTCCAAGACGTAGTGCGGGAACCCGCGCTCCTCAGCCACGCGCCGCGCATCATGGATGTCGATCCCGGCACAGCATGCGCCCTTCTTGGCCAGCGCAGCACCATGGTCATAAAGCTGCAGCGTCACGCCTACCACATCATAGCCCTGATCGGCCAGATGGGCGGCCACGACCGAGCTGTCGACGCCGCCCGACATGGCCACCACCACCCGCGTTTCCGAGGGCGGTTTGGCAAAGCCAAGCGAATTGATTTGGGTCTCGGCGGCGAGGGCCATGGCGATTCCAGTCCGGGTTAAGAAAGACCGGCAGAATATAGGAAAATTCTACACACTCTCAAGGGGCGGTTTCACGCCCTCTTAAGTAGGCTGGGTGCAGCTTTGTCGCAGCAGAAAAAGGTAGGACGGATGTATTTGCACAAAGTCGAAGGGCCAAGGTCGGTCACCTTGCCGGATGGAAGCGTTCTGACCCGCGCAGACCTGCCCCCGGCGGACACGCGGCGCTGGGTCGCCTCGCGCAAGGTCATTGTCGTGCGCGGGGTGCTTTACGGGCTCATTTCGCTGTCGGATGCCAAAAAGCGATACGGGCTGAGCGATGAAGAGTTCAATGCGTGGGTCTCTGCCGTGGCCGAGCACGGAACGGATGCATTGAAGGTCACCACGCTAAAAAAATATCGACAACCTAAAGGTGAAAGTGAATAAATGAATCAACGGTAACGACAGGTTAACCATTTTTCGCCAGTTTCATTTCGAACCGAAGATATTTAACCAAATTGGAGCAGTTGAATGCGCATACTTCTTGTCGAAGACGATCCCACCACGTCCAAAAGCATCGAGCTGATGCTGACACATGCCAATCTGAACGTTTATGCGACGGATTTGGGCGAAGAAGGGATCGATCTGGCCAAGCTTTATGACTATGATCTGATCCTTTTGGACCTGAACCTGCCGGACATGAACGGACATGAGGTTCTGCGGCAGCTGCGCATCGCGCGGGTCGAAACCCCGATCCTGATCCTTTCAGGTGCGGATGATACCGAAAGCAAGATCAAGGGCTTCGGGTTCGGCGCGGATGACTATCTGACCAAACCATTCCATCGCGAAGAACTGGTGGCGCGCATTCATGCAATCATCCGCCGCTCAAAGGGGCATTCACAATCGGTGATCCACACCGGTCAGGTGGCTGTTAATCTGGATGCCAAAACCGTCGAGGTCGAGGGTAAGACCGTTCATTTGACGGGGAAAGAATACCAGATGCTGGAGCTGTTGAGCCTGCGCAAGGGCACGACCCTCACCAAAGAGATGTTTCTGAACCATCTTTATGGCGGAATGGACGAGCCTGAGCTGAAGATTATCGACGTGTTCATTTGCAAGTTGCGTAAAAAGCTTAGCAATGCGACCGGTGGCGAGAACTATATCGAGACCGTTTGGGGACGCGGGTATGTTCTGCGTGACCCGCAGTCCGGCAGCGTCGGTGAACAACGGATGGCGGTGGGCGCCTGACCTTCTGAGATTGATGTCGCCGGCGGTCCGGGGCGGCATTCCCACTCGCGGCTCAGCACAACACTGGACCTGACCATGGCCTCGCCCTATCACTGGGGTCCAAGACAACGTGACAGGGCGGGGACATGAGCAAAACCATCGCTGTAGCTGATTTGAGCGAGGACGAAGCCCGGGAAGAGCTTGCCCGGCTCGCCGCGGCTCTGCTGCGTGCAAACGATCTTTACCACGCAAAAGATGCGCCCGAGATCTCGGATGCTGAGTACGACACTCTAAAGCGTCGCAATGCCGAGATCGAAGAGCGGTTTCCGAATCTGAAACGCAGCGACAGCCCCAGTGATCAGGTCGGTGCGCGGCCCGCCGATGGGTTCGCCAAAGTGGCGCATGCTGTGCGCATGATGTCCCTGGGCAATGCTTTTGATGACGAGGACGTCGCGGATTTCGATCGCTCGATTCGCAAGTATCTGGGCCACAGCGCCGATGCACCGCTGGCCTATACCGCCGAGCCAAAGATTGATGGGCTGTCTCTGTCCCTACGCTATGAAAAGGGCAGGTTGGTGCAGGCCGCCACCCGTGGGGATGGCGAAATCGGTGAAAACGTCACGGCAAACGCCCGGACAGTGGCTGACATCCCGCACCGGATCGAAGGCGCTCCGGAACTTTTGGAGGTTCGGGGTGAGGTCTATATGTCTCATGAGGATTTCGACGCATTGAACGCGCGGCAATCTGAGACAGGCGGGAAGACCTTCGCCAACCCGCGCAATGCCGCAGCGGGGTCTCTGCGCCAGCTTGATTCCGAAATCACGCGATCACGGCCGCTGCGGTTCTTTGCGTATGCGTGGGGGGCATTGTCCGAGCCCCTGGCAGAAACCCAAATGGAGGCGATAAAGCGGCTGCGCGCGTTCGGATTTCAGGTCAATGACCTGACCCGCCTGTGCACCACGACAGATCAGATGCTCGATCACTACCGTACGATTGAGGCGCAGCGCGCGACCCTCGGCTACGACATCGATGGTGTTGTTTACAAGGTTGATGACCTCGGCCTGCAGGCGCGCTTGGGGTTCCGTTCCACAACGCCCCGTTGGGCGATCGCGCATAAGTTTCCGGCCGAGCTTGCCTGGACACGGCTGGACGCGATCGACATTCAGGTTGGCCGCACCGGGGCCCTCAGCCCTGTCGCCCGGCTGCATCCCGTCACCGTCGGCGGCGTTGTGGTGTCGAACGCAACTTTGCACAACGAAGATTACATCGCCGGTCGCGACGCCAAAGGCGGCGTGATACGGGAAGGTAAGGACATCCGTGTCGGCGATTGGGTACAGGTCTATCGCGCAGGCGATGTGATCCCGAAGATCTCGGACGTGGACCTGTCCAAACGTCCCGACGGCGCCGAACCCTATGATTTCCCGTCGACATGCCCTGAATGCGGCAGCGATGCGATCCGCGAGGAGGGCGACGCGGTACGCCGCTGCACCGGCGGTTTGATCTGCCCGGCGCAAGCTGTTGAGAAGCTTAAGCACTTTGTGTCTCGCAAGGCTTTTGACATCGAGGGGTTGGGGGCCAAGCAGATCGAAATGTTTCACGGCGATCCTGTTCTGCCGATCAATACGCCCGCAGATATCTTCTCGCTCAAAGATCGGGACGCGGGCAACCTTGCGCGGCTGAAGAACCGCGAGGGCTGGGGTGATACCTCGGCCAGCAACCTGTTTGCAGCCATCGAAGACAAACGGACAATTCCCTTTGCGCGGCTGCTGTTTGCCCTTGGTATTCGCCATGTCGGTGAGGTTGGCGCGCGTGATCTCGCGCTGTTCTATCGCGATTGGGACGTGATGGCGGCCGCGATTGATGCTGCGCGGCCAGCGGCCTTGGCACAACGCGCAGCGGACGAAGCGGAAGAGGCCGAACGGATCGCCGCCGCTGCGGAAGGTCGACGCGCGCGTTTGAAGGAAGCGCGCGATGCAGCAGTGGCACGGCTGAATGTACCCGGTTCAGCGGCGAGCGCATGGTCCGACCTGATCGGGATCGATGGCATCGGGGCCACGCTGGGCCTTTCACTGTCGGACGCATTCGCCAACACCGAAGAGCGTAAGGCCTTCGACGACCTGCGTGGCTATCTGACAATTGTGCCGCCCGAAGCCCCATCATCGGACAGCCCGGTTGCGGGCAAAACCGTGGTCTTCACCGGCACCTTGGAAAAGATGACACGCGCCGAGGCCAAGGCACGGGCTGAGGCGTTGGGTGCCAAAGTGTCCGGTTCGGTCAGCCAAAAGACAGACCTTCTTGTGGCAGGTCCGGGGGCCGGGTCGAAGGCGAAGAAAGCGGCGGATCTGGGCATCGAAACCCTTGACGAAGACGGCTGGCTACAGCTGATCGGGGATGCATGAGCGGTAGGCCAGAAAAGCTGTTTCCGCTGTTCGCAGGGCTTGAGACGCTGGATGGCGTTGGACCCAAGACCGCGCAACTGATGGGCCAACTTGGGATCGAGACACCGCGGGATGTATTGTTCGCGCTGCCTTATGCGGTGATCGATCGCAGGCGGCGGGACACCATTCAGGGGGCGGATTTACCGACGACCTTGACGGTAGAGGTGACCGTTGGCCCGCATCGCCCTCCGCGCAACAAGGGCGGTGCCTATCGCATTCATGTCGAGGATGCGCAGGCCGACTTCCAGCTGGTTTTTTTTCATGCGCGCGGGGACTACCTGAAGAAAATCCTACCGCAAGGTGCCCGCCGGGTCGTGTCGGGTAAACTTGAGCTCTTTGATGGCATGGCGCAGATGGTGCACCCGGACCATATCGTAGCCCCCGAAAGCGCCGGAACGCTGCCCGAGTTCGAGCCGGTTTACCATCTGACACAAGGCGTCACGCAGAAGACGGCCTACAGGGCTGCTCAAAGTGCATTGGCGCGGGCACCTGCTTTGGCTGAATGGGCGGATCCGGCGCAGGTTGCGCAGCAAAGCTGGCCGGACTGGCAGGGGGCGGTACATGCGGCACATAATCCGAAGGGTGCGGACGATGTGGCCCCGTTCGCGCCGTCGCGTGAGCGATTGGCTTATGATGAGCTGTTGGCACATCAGTTGACGCTGGCGATCGCGCGCCAACGAGAACGCAAGAGTCGTGGACTGGTGAGTGTCGGCACGGGCGCTCTGCAGTCAAAGGTACTGGCGAGTTTGCCCTACCGTCCGACCGGGGCACAAACCCGCGCGATTGAAGAGATCGCGGCAGACATGGCCTCGGACAATCGTATGAACCGGTTGCTGCAGGGCGATGTGGGCGCGGGCAAAACGCTGCTGGCGTTCATGGCCTTGCTGGTGGCCGTTGAAGCGGGCGGGCAGGGCGTGATGATGGCTCCGACAGAGATTCTGGCCCGCCAGCATCTCGAAGGATTGCGCCCCTTAGCAGAGGAAGCGGGCGTTGTGCTCGAAATCCTGACTGGGCGCGACAAGGGCGCAGAACGGCGCGCCAAGCTGGAGGCATTGAAACAGGGTCGTATCCAAATCCTTGTCGGCACACATGCGGTCTTCCAAAGCGATGTGGAATTCGATGCCCTACGGTTGGCGATCGTCGATGAACAGCATCGTTTTGGCGTGCGTCAACGGATGGAGCTTTCCGAGAAAGGCCAACGCGCGGATGTTCTGGTGATGACCGCTACGCCGATCCCTCGTAGCCTTGCGTTGGCACAGTACGGGGACATGGATGTTTCGGTTCTGGACGAGAAACCTCCGGGCCGGAAACCGATCAAAACGGCCATCGTCAGCACGCAGCGTATGGATGAGGTCGTGGCCCACTTGCGGGGCGCGATCGACGCTGGCAAGCAGTGCTATTGGGTCTGCCCGCTGGTCGATGAATCCGAAGTTTCGGATCTGACTGCGGCAGAAGAGCGTTTCAAACGGCTGCGTGCAGTGTTGGGGGATGACACCGTTGGGCTGGTGCATGGGCAAATGCCACCCGCCGAGAAAGACGCCGCCATGGCCGCGTTTCAGTCCGGTCAGACCAAAGTACTGGTGGCCACGACCGTGATCGAAGTCGGGGTGAACGTGCCCAACGCGACAATCATGGTGATTGAGCGGGCCGAGTTCTTTGGCCTTGCGCAGTTGCACCAGTTGCGAGGCCGCGTAGGGCGGGGCGAAGATGCATCAACCTGTTTGCTGATGTATCAGCCACCGCTCAGCGAAGGCGGACGCAAGCGTCTTGAGGTTCTACGCGAGACCGAAGACGGGTTTCGCATTGCCGAGACAGACCTGCAGATGCGTGGGGCCGGGGATCTGATCGGAACCGCGCAATCGGGGCTGCCCCAATTCCGCATCGCCGATCTGGAAAGGCAGGCCGGGTTGATGGCCGTGGCCCAATCGGACGCGCGGACATTGCTCAACGCAGATCCCGCGCTGACCTCGGATCGCGGCAAGGCGGCGCGCGTTCTGCTGTGGCTGATGAAACAGGATCAGGCGATCCGTTTGATTTCAGTGGGTTAGACCGATAAACCTCAAAAGTTCGCAAATGTTCTCAAAAAGTTCTTTACTGACTCGTCAAAATATGAGAACAAAAGGTCAACAAAAGATTAAACCCTGACCGGAGGTGAGACCATGCTGACCCAGATCAAGACCGCTTTCAGCCGTTCGCAAGCAACGATTTTGCAGGATGCTGTGGGTGCCGTCTCGTTGGTGGTCATGCTGGTGGTTGCCCTTCACCTGCCGACAGGATTTTAAGCTTTTCTGCCTGCGATCTCATGCCGATAGCCCCGCGCTTGTTTCCCCATCTCAGTCAAGGGTGACCTGCCTGTCCCAAACCCCTTGAAGGGGCCAGCCTCGGCCCCGCGCGGAAATCCGGACCCTACGTGAGACACGCACAACCTGCCGCCGCCCTTTCCGCCCGGAAGGTGCGGCGGTTTTTTTAAAGCTTTCCGGTTTTGATGATCTCCAGCATCGCCGACAATACCGAATTCACGGCGACCGAAGCCAGGATCATCCCCATGATCCGACTGATGATCGCAGCCCCGGAATGCCCGATCCACCGGATGATGGGCTCGGCCAGCAGCATCAGCACAAATGCAATGGCGATCACCACAAGCATGACCAAAGCGGTTATGCCCTGATCCGCAACACTGTAGCGATTGTTGTCGGTCAGCACGACGATCGCCAGCATCGCGCCGGGCGAGGCCAGAGAGGGTACCGCCAGCGGAAAAATCGCCGGATTGGTCTTATGCATCCTGTCCTGCAGATCTTCCTGCGCCTCGCGCTGTTCGATATCCTGTTTGCTTTCGCCAAAGATCATGGTCAGCGCGAACAGGAACAGGATAATCCCGCCTGCGACCTGAAACGAGTTCAGGCCAATATCCAGCGCCTCGATCACAAGCTGGCCGCAAACCAGGAAGAACAACAAAATACCAGCGCTCACCAGCGCAGCCAGCAGGGCGGTTTTGCGTCTAGCGGCAACACCGGCGCTGGCAGTGACGGCAATGAAGACGGGAATCGTACCGATCGGATCGATGACCACCCAAAGGGTCACGAAATGTTCGATCAATTTCTCCACGCCACTGTCTCCCCCGGATTTTGGCAGAGATTACACGGCTTTGTCGGAAAAGACCACGCTCAGGCGCAATTGGCCTGTTCTGCTTGTTCCATCGCTTCGGCTGTGGCTTCAAGCGACAAAAGGATCGATGCGTGACGGTTCTTGTAGTCGCGCGCCGGCATAAGTACCTCAAGCCCGTCAAACGGCGCATCCGGGGCAGGGTCACCTTTTTTCAGCATCGCTGACAGTTGATCCCGGGCCGTTTCGATCTGCGCTCGTGTGGCACCTATCACCGCACGCCCGACAACCGAAGCAGAAGCTTGCCCCAGAGCGCAGGCTTTGACGTCCTGTCCGAACGCGGCGATCCGCCCGTCCTGCACCTTTACATCCACCGTGACAGTCGACCCGCACAGCGGGGCACGTTTTTTAACGGTTGCATCCGGGTGCTCCAGTCGCTCCAGATGAGGGATATCAGCGGCAAGCGCCAGAATGCGCCCGGAATAGAGCTTGATCAGATCGGTTTCGCCGCTCATGGCTTTCCCTCGTTGGCTGTTCCCCATACATAGTGGCCATGGTCCCGGATGCAAAAGGTTTTTGCCATGACACAAACTGTCTCGTTCGATCCAACGACGCTTAAATACAATGACGCGGGCCTTGTGCCTGCGATCGCGCAAGACGAAAGCACGGGTGACGTGCTAATGATGGCCTGGATGAGCGCCGAAGCGGTAGCAAGGACGTTGCAGACCGGTCGCGTGACCTATTGGTCGCGGTCGCGGCAAGCCTTCTGGGTCAAGGGTGAAAGCTCGGGTCATGTGCAGGAATTGGTAGATCTCCGTGTCGATTGTGACCGGGATTGCCTGCTGGTGTTGGTGCGTCAAACGGGCCCGGCCTGTCACACCAATCGGCGGAGTTGTTTTTACACCGCTGTACGCGACGGAGCTGAGGTCGAGTTGATGAAGCCGCAGGAATAAACTGTCGATTGTAAGACCGTCACAGCCCAACCATCTTTCGAATATCGCAGGCTGAAGCACCATGTGCACGGTAAAGCGAAATCGCGCGCGCATCGTCCCGTTTTGCAAGTCGCTTGCCATCGTCGTCCCGGATCAGACGGTGGTGATGGTAGACCGGCGTTGGCAGGTCAAGCAGACCTTGCAGCAAGACATGAATTTGGGTGGCCTCAAACAGATCTTCGCCACGCACCACATGCGTAATCTTCTGATCGGCGTCGTCGACGACCACTGAAAGATGGTAGGAACTGCCCATGTTCCGCCGCACGAGGATAATGTCACCAACCGCATGAAGCAGGTGATCCGGACGCAGATCGTGCGCTCCGAAATGGGCCTCTCCGTTTTCCTGAAACGCCCTCAATTCAGAGACTTGCAGAGCTTTTCGAATGTCGAGGCGCAGCACATCACCTGGACCTGCCTCGGACAGATGACGTCGACGGCAGGTGCCGGGATAGATGCGCCCGTCAGGCCCGAACTGCGGGACACCTTCCTGTGGCGCGCCAGCTGCGGCTTCGATATCTGCACGTTTGCAGGAACAGGGATATACGACACCTAGCTTTATCAGCGCCTCAAGAGCGTGTTGGTATCGTCCAAGCCTGTCAGACTGCCGCAAGACCGGGCGCGGCCAGTGCAGCCCGAGCCAGCTGAGATCATCATAAATCTGCTCTTCCCAATGGGACCGGCAACGGGATTGATCAATATCCTCAATCCGCAGCAAAAACTGCCCTGCGTTAGCGGTGGCCAGATCCTGTGCCAGAAGTGCAGAATAGGCATGGCCAAGATGCAGGGGACCAGTCGGAGACGGGGCAAAGCGCGTTGTATAGGTCAAGCTTTCTCAACAACATAGACGTCAGACTTCATGTCCATGCCTTGCAGATGCGGTCCGTATTCGCGGAACAAAAGCCGCGCGTGCCCCATATCAAGCCAGTCATTCAGTCGCGTGGTATAGGCAGGGTCGGCCAGAGTATAGTCGTTGAACGAAAACGCCAGATACCCACCACGGGGTAAAGCGTTCATCAACAGGTCAAAAACCTGCGGCGGTGCCGCGCCCGAACCTATGACTCCAATCGCAGTGATCGTACTGTACGAACCGTGCTTGACGGGTTCGGGGTCGGTCAGCTCGAAACCGCGAAGGGTGCGATAGACCCCTTTGGCGGCGGCCTGCTCCAGCATCTTGGGCGTTGGGTCCATCCCGTCAAGAACGCGAAAGCCTGCCGCGTGCAGGGCGACACCGGACAGCCCGGTACCGCAGCCGTAATCCAGTACAGGAACCTCTGCATCTTGGACAAAGGTCTTTAGCGCTGCGGCAACACGGCTGGGGGTGACATAGCCCTGCTCGCCGACCTCATCATCGTAAGAGGCGGCCCATTTCTGATAGTGATCCTGCGTCTCCTGCGCCGAACCCAGATCATATGTATCTTTCAGAAACTTGTCGCTCATACCTTATATTTTAGGCGCAGCGCGGTGGGGTCGTCCAGTCAACTGTGTGACAGCCATTCCGACCATGCGGATTTCGCGCGATCGGTGTAAGCTTTGTAGCGATCCTTGCGGCCCCGGCGGCCACCTTTCAGACCCTCAACAGGGCGGAAAAGACCGAAGTTCACATTCATCGGCTGAAAGGTCTTGGCCTCGGCACCGCCGGTGATGTGATGGATCAACGCGCCCATTGCGCTGTCCTGCGGCACCTCGGGCAGGGCGCGACCCTGAATCTGCGCCGCAGCCAGACGGCCAGCCAACAGGCCCATGGCAGCGCTTTCGACATAGCCTTCGACCCCGGTGATCTGACCGGCAAAGCGGATATTAGGCTGCGATTTCAGCCGCATCTGCGCATCCAACAGCGTCGGAGAGTTGATGAAAGTATTGCGGTGAATGCCACCCAACCGTGCAAAGCTGGCGCCTTCGAGGCCCGGAATCATGCGGAAAACATCCGTTTGCGCGCCGTATTTCATCTTGGTCTGAAAGCCCACGATGTTGAACAACGTGCCCAGAGCGTTATCCCGCCTCAGTTGAACCACCGCATGCGGCTTCACATCCGGCCGATGCGGATTGGTCAGACCAACCGGTTTCATCGGGCCGTGTCGCAGGGTCTCGCGCCCGCGTTCGGCCATCACCTCGATCGGCAGGCAACCGTCGAAATAACCGGCGGTCTCACCTTCGTGGAACTCGGTCTTGTCAGCAGCCAGCAGCGCGTCGATGAATGCCTCGTACTGATCGCGATCCATGGGGCAGTTCAGATAGGCCGTGCGCTCTTCTTCGGTTTCTCCCTTGTCATAACGGGACTGCATCCAGGCCTGGCTCATATCGATGCTGTCGGCATAAACGATCGGGGCAATGGCATCGAAAAAGGCCAACGCCTCGGCTCCGGTCCGGGCGCGGATCGCGTCACCCAGTGCGGGAGAGGTGAGCGGGCCGGTGGCAAAGATCCAGTGGCCATCGGATGGCAGCGTCGTGACCTCTTCCCCCGTGACCGAAACACGCGGGTGCGCCCGCAGCTTTGCCGTGACGGTTTCGGCAAACGGATCACGATCCACGGCCAGGGCCCCACCGGCGGGCAAACGATGGGCATCTGCCGTCGTCATGATCAACCCGTTGGCGGCGCGCATTTCCCAATGCAGCAGACCCACCGCGTTCTGTTCATCATCATCCGAGCGAAACGAGTTCGAACACACCATCTCGGCCAGATGACCGGTTTGGTGCGCAAACGTTCCCACCTGAGGGCGCATTTCGTGAATCACCACTTCCACACCCATCTCGGCGGCCTGCCATGCGGCTTCGGACCCGGCCATGCCGCCGCCCACGATATGCAAAGTCTCTGTCATGGGCTGCCACATAGGGCACGGACAGGTCCGGCGCAATGCGCTGTTTTTGTCGATCTTTGAGGAGAAGTCTTGGGGTCGCCGCTGCGGGAATGTCTACGCCGGTGAGAGAAACCAGCTTGGAGGGACCTTCCGCCCACGGCGACCCAAAAGTCTGTACAGGCCTCAGCCTTGACCCACCATTGCCACAGTGTCGCCCTTTTGAAAAGTGCAAAAATACGAACAGTAGGCAAAAATGCATAAAATAATTGCGTTACTGCTGCCAATTGGGCGGGCGTTTTTCGATAAATGCCGTGATGCCTTCCTCGGTGTCCCGGTACATCATATTCTGTGCCATCACCTCGGCGGTGTAGTCATAGGCCTGTTCGGTGGACAGTGAGAGCTGCTGATAAAACGCCTCTTTTCCGATTTTGACGGCGGCACCAAGTTTGCCCGCCAACTGTTCGGCCAGCGCATTTGTTTCCTGTTCCAGCTGATCGGCCGGCGCGACGCGGTTGATCAGGCCCAATGCGGCGGCGCGATCAGCGCTGATGAAATCACCCGTGGTCAACATCTCGAACGCTTGTTTGCGCGGGATGTTCCGACTAAGCGCAACCATGGGGGTTGAGCAGAAAAGCCCGATATTCACGCCATTCACACCAAACCGCGTCCCTTCTGCCGCGATAGCCAGATCGCAGGTGGCCACCAATTGGCATCCCGCTGCCGTTGCGATGCCATGGGTCTGCGCAATGACCGGCTGGGGCAGCTTTTGAATGGACATCATCATCTTCGCGCAGCGATCGAACAGGTCCTGAAAATAGCCCAAACCGCCGTCCGGGGCCTGTCGGCCTTGCGTCATCTGCTTCAGGTCATGCCCGGCACAGAACGCTTTGCCCGCGCCAGACAGGACCACAACCCGAATCGAGCTATCCTTCTTCAGTGCATCCAATTCGGCCTGTAGGGCGGCCAGCATCTCATCGCTTAATGCATTCAGACGCTCGGGGGCGTTCATTACAAGCCGTGCGATCGCGCCAGTGTCGTTACGTTCCAGAATTGCCATCTTGCCCTCCCGCTGGCTGTTGGGCCAACTCTAGGGCGACAGGGAGAAGAGGGGAAGCATGTCTTTAGCGTTGAACAAGCAAGAGCTGACCGAGTATCTGGCGCAGGTATTCCCGCAGGTTCACAAGGATTTCGTTGTCGAGGATCTGACCGACACGACCATCACGATGCGCCTGCGGGTCGAGGACCGGCATTTGCGACCGGGTGGCACGGTGTCGGGCCCTTCAATGTTCGGTCTGGCCGATGTCTGTGTCTACGCGATGGTTCTCGCCCGCAAAGGGCGGCAGTCGCTGGCGGTCACCACCAGCAGTTCGATGGATTTCTTGAACAAGCCCGAAGGCGGCAAGGACATGATCGCCCAATGCCGCTTGCTGAAACTCGGACGAAGCTTGGCGGTTGGCGATGTGCTGATGTATTCGGAAGGTTCGGAAAAACCTGTGGCGCGGGCCAGTATGACGTATTCGATCCCTCCGGAAGGGTCTGCCGCAGCAACCTTCGGATGAAAAAAGGCCGGGGACAAGCCCCGGCCAGGAAGAGGTCCCATGAAAAGGGACTGGGGATATTCTAACTCAACCAGAAATAACGACGGCTCTCCACGTCGGCCTGATGTCGGGTCAGGCCGACATCCTGCAACAGCCTGTCATCCAGCTTGCCCAGATTGATACGGCTGCGACGGCGCTGTTCCCACTGTGTCACCGACGCCGCAAACCGCACGGCCAGCATCGCGATCAGCGGCAGCCGGGGGCTGTCGTTCAGCAGTATGAGGGCTGGGTTGTGCATTGCGCGTGCCATAGTGGGTATCCTTCCATATTGTATTGACACAAAGTAAAAATGCTCGGTATAATGAATTGATACATTCAGCATTGTGTCGAAAGCAAAGGAAGAATTGTAATGGATACAATTTGGCCGGAAGTGCTGCCAAAAGCAAAGGGCCCGAAATACACTCTGGTCGCCGATACAATTCGAAAAGCGATTGAAAACAAAACACTGGAAGTGGGCGTGAAGCTCCCTCCGGTGCGGGAACTGGCGTATCGATTGAAGATTACGCCCGGAACCGTTGCGCGGGCCTACACGATTCTGACCGACGAAGGTTTGCTTCAGGCTGAGGTTGGGCGTGGTACATTCGTGGCCCCTCCGAAATCGCCGATTCTGGACGATGTCTGGGCGCGGCAACTGCATCTGCGGGACGACAAATACAACGCAAATGTCAGTCTGTTCAGCCCAAGGCTCGCGGATGTGGGGCAGGTCTCTCTGATCCGCGAATGTCTGCAAAAAGTCGCACAGGCGAATCCGGGGCTGTTTCTGAACTATCCAACCCGTGACGCGTATCAACCGATGCGGCAGTCGGTGGTCGATTGGCTGTCAGAGCTGCCATTGGGGCCGCTTTCGCATGGCGACATTGTATTGACACATGGCGGCCAAAACGGGTTGTGCCTTGTGTTCCAGACAATTCTGCGCGGCCCCAAACCGGTGGTGTTGGTCGAGGACCTGTCTTATGCGGGGTTCCGCCGCGCCGGGGAATTAATGCGGGCCGATGTCATGGGCGTTAAGATGGACAAATGGGGGATCGACCCCAAAGCCATGGAGCATGTCTTGCGCCAGACCCCGGCACAAGCCGTCTGCGTTTCGCCCGAAGTGCAGAATCCGACCGGCGCGCATACGCCGCTGGAACGTCGCAAAGAGATTGTCGAAGTCGCCCGCCGCTTTGATCTGCAGATTGTCGAGGATGATTGTTACCGCATGGGGGATGCGCGCGAGCCCAGCTTTCGCGCTTTGGCCCCCGAAAGGGGGTGGCATGTCTCGTCTATCTCAAAGACCCTGACGCCCGCGCTGAGGGTCGGCTTTGCGATTGCCCCACGCGAACGCAGCATGGATTTGCGCCGGTCGGCTGAGTACGGATATTTCGGGCTGGCCCAGCCATTGGCAGAACTGACCCGCCTGATGCTGTCCGATCCGCGTACCCGTGTCATCGCCCGCGACGTGCGGGTGAAAATGGGAGAGTACGTGCGCGTGGCGGTCAACGCCTTGGGTGGTTTCGATCTGAATTGGGCACCGGATGTGCCCTTCGTCTGGCTGAACCTGCCATCCGGCTGGCGTGCCGCTGCATTCAGCCGCGCCGCCGAGCGTGAGGGCATTCAGCTGCGATCAGCGGATGAGTTTGCGCTACGTGATGGGCGTGCACCCAACGCGGTACGGATCGCGATGAACGGGCATGTTTCACTTGAACGGTTCGAGGACGCCATGCAACGCCTGCGTCGGTTGCTGGACAATCCACCGGAACAGATCTCGGTCTGAGGGGCAAGTACGATGCATATTCCCGAACTGCGCGGCAGCGGTTTTGTGATCGCGCCCATGATCGAGACCGATTTCGAACCCCTGTATACGGCCGCCAGCGACCCGCTGATCTGGGCAGGTCACCCCGCGAAGACACGGCATGAACGAACCGTTTTCAAACCGTATTTCGACTTTCTGATTGGGGCAGGGGGTGCTGTCACCATCCGAGAAACAGGCGGTCGGGTGGTTGGATGCTCAAGGTTTTATGAACCGCCCGAAACGCCCGGCGCGATCGCGATCGGCTACAGTTTCCTTGTTCGGGACCACTGGGGTGGGGCAAGCAACAAGGCCGTGAAGACCTTGATGCTGAACCATGCGCTTCAGGACCGGGATGAGGTCTGGTTTCATATCGATCCCTCGAATATCCGCTCGCAAAAGGCCACCGCGAAGCTGGGCGCGCGCCATATCGACACCCGACCGCGTGATCTGGGGACTGGCGAGGCGATGTGGATGCGGTGGGTTTTGCCGAAATCAGAGTGGGAGAAATGTGGGGTAAAATAATACCTATTTTATAACCATATGTTATTGCTCATTTAAATGTACCCTTACGTGCTTGACGCGCGCATGCGCACCTCATAAAACCCGTCCATCGAATTCGGGCCGCTCCGTAAGGGGGCGGTCTTTCACATCAAACAGGACTATCCTGCCATGAAAACCTTTTCTGCAACACCTGCAGACATCGACAAGAAATGGATCCTGATCGACGCCGAGGGCGTTGTTCTGGGCCGTCTTGCCTCGATCGTCGCCATGCGCCTGCGTGGCAAGCACAAAGCGTCGTTCACCCCGAACATGGACATGGGCGACAATGTCATCGTAATCAACGCTGACAAAATCCAGATGACCGGCAAGAAGCGCGAAGAGAACTTCTACTGGCACACTGGCCACCCGGGCGGCATCAAGTCGCGCACCAAACAGCAGATCCTGGAAGGTGCACACCCCGAGCGCGTTGTCGTTCAGGCCGTCAAGCGCATGCTGCCGGGCAACCGTCTGGCCCGCAAGCAGATGACCAACCTGCGCGTTTACGCCGGTGGCGAGCATCCTCATGAGGCGCAAGCGCCCGAAGTTCTGGACCTGAAGTCCATGAACAAGAAAAACACCCGGAGCTAATGACCGATGGCTGATCAGATCAATACTCTCGAAGAGCTGAGCGCCGTCGCAGGCGTTGAAACCGTGGCCGAAGAAGTCATCGTACGCGAGCCCGTACGTGATGAGCTGGGCCGCTCCTATGCCACCGGCAAGCGTAAAGACGCTGTTGCCCGCGTTTGGATCAAGCCGGGTTCCGGCAAGGTCACCGTGAACGGCAAGGACCAGGACACCTATTTTGCGCGTCCCGTTCTGCAGCTGATCCTGCGCCAGCCGTTCCAGGTTGCTGGTGTGGAAGGTGAGTTCGACGTTGTCGCAACCGTCAAAGGCGGTGGCCTGACCGGTCAAGCTGGTGCGGTCAAGCACGGCATCTCGAAAGCACTGCAGCTGTACGATCCGTCGCTGCGTGGCGCTCTGAAAGCCGCTGGCTTCCTGACCCGCGACAGCCGCGTTGTGGAACGTAAGAAATACGGTAAGCGCAAAGCGCGTCGTTCGTTCCAGTTCTCGAAGCGTTAATCGCTACGGACAACCGAATTGGAAAGGGCTCGCAAGCGCGAGCCCTTTTTCTTTGGCTTACTCTTCGTAAACCAGTTTCCACGCTCCGTTTTCGACCACGCTGACGAACACGGTATCCGCGCCCTGATGATCGTCCGGACCATAGGTGATCTGGTTGCCGACCAGTTCATCCATGTAATCCAGCGACTCCATCGCGGCGATGAAACTGTCATGGGTCAGGTCGGGGCCTGCGGCCTCAAGCGCTTTGACCATCATCTCGGCAGCGGAATAGCCCAGCATCGAGAAACCGACCGGGTCTTCGCCCGTGGCTGCTTTGTATTCCGCAATGAACGCGGCCGGGGCAGGTTCTTCGGCCCGAGCCCACAGGTCCAGCCACGAGGCAGCCGCATAAAAGCCATCGGTGACGCCACCCGGCACCTGCGCGACAACCGTCAGGAAGCTGGCCGAAGTGCCGAGGAACTTCATATCCTCCAGCCCCATTTTCTTGGCAGTGCCAACCACCGTGATCGCCTGCCGCACGCCCAAGGCCATGGTGACGATATCGCAACCTTCCTCTTTCAGCTTGCTCAGAGAGCCGACAAAATCAGTCTCGTCCGGTTTATGCGTGGTCTCGGCGCCAAAGTTGATGCCAGCTTCTTCGGCTCCGGCTTTACTGCCTTCCAGAATTTCCTCGCCGAAATCGGTGGGCAGATACATGCTGCAGACGGTTTGCGATCCGAACTCTTCATTCAGATATTTTACCCCGATCCGCGCCTGATCGTAGTAGGTTGAAAACGAAGTGAACTTGTTCCGCATCGGCTCTTGCAACATTTGCCGCGCGGCGGTCAGCGGGGCGACGTTCGGAATCCCCTTTGGATCCAGCAGCTTGAACCCGGCAAGGTTCATCGGCGTGCCTAAGGATTGCATCATGGCAAACACCTTGTCGCGGTTCAGCAGCTTGTTATAGCCCTGCATCGCGCGCGGCATCTGATAGCCGTTGTCCTCGACCACAAAACGGATTTTCCGACCGTGCACGCCGCCTTCGGCATTCACACGGTCAAAAACCACATTCGCGCCCTTCGTGGCCGGGACACCCACGGCGGCGAAAATACCGCTCAGGTCGTTGACCGAGCCGATGACGATCTCATCATCGGTTACACCTTGTGTTTGTGCCCAGCCGATTGTGGCAGATGCCGTCACAGTCGTCACTGCGGCAAGACCTCTAATCAATTGTTTCATAATTCTCCTCCCTCTTTGGGTCGTCCCTTAACTAAGTGTACATATCCTCGATGAGATGTGCGTGTTTCTTTTCCACCAGACCACGCTTGAGCTTCATCGTTGCCGTCAGTTCTTCATCTTCGGCGGTCAGCAGCACATCGATCAGGCGGAAATCCTTGATCTGCTCAACCCGCGCGAACTCTTTGTTTACGCTGTTAATTTCCGCGCTGATCAGGTCGGTCACTTCGGGCGCGGCGCAGAGCGAGGCGAAGTTCGAGAAGGGAATCTTGCGCTCCTGCGCGAATTTCTCGACGTTTTCCTGATCGATCATCACCAGCGCGGTCAGGTACTTACGCCGATCTCCTATGATCACCGCGTCCGAGATATACTGGCTGAATTTCAGCCCGCTTTCGATCTCGGCCGGCGTGATGTTCTTGCCGCCTGCGGTGATGATGATGTCTTTCAGGCGACCAGTGATGGTGACGAAGCCATCCTCGTCAATATGCCCCATATCCCCGGTGCGCAGCCAGCCGTCGCAGGTGAAGGTCTCGGCGGTTTTGGCGTTGTTGCGCCAGTAGCCCTGAAAGACGTTCAGGCCTTTGACCTGAATCTCGCCGTCTTCCGAGATGCGGATGTCATTGCCCGGTACCGGCTTCCCGATCGTCCCGACCTTGTTGGCCGCTAGCGTATTCAGTGCGGCAATACCGGCGGTTTCGGTCATGCCGAACCCCTCGACGATGGGCACACCGATTGCCCAATACCACCTGAGCAAATCCGGTGAGATCGGGGCCGCCCCCGAACCACCGCGCCGTATCTGGTCGAGGCCGAGCATGCGGCGCAGGTTGCGCAGGACCAGCCGGTCCCACAGCCAGAACCGCAGGCTGACAGTCGCGGGCACAGGCTTGCCTGCAAGGATGCAGTCGGCCCGCGCCATGCCTGCCTTCAGCGCCTGCGCAAAGGCGAAACGCCCGGTCGGTGTGGCCTCTTTCGCCATGAACATGACCTGCGAATAAATCTTCTCCCACACGCGCGGAACGGCGGTGAAGGTGTCAGGTGACACCTCTTGCAGGTTTGCAAACACGGTCTCTGGGCTTTCGGCGAAATTCACGGTGCTTTTCGTGGCCAGCGGGTAATAGATCGACACATCGCGTTCCAGGATATGGCAGAGCGGCAGGAAACACAGCTGTTCGTCTGTCGCGAGCGAGGGCAGAGCATGCGATCCGCTTTCGATGGCGGCCATGATGTTTTCATGGCTCAGCATCGCACCCTTGGGGTTTCCGGTGGTTCCGGAAGTATAGACCAGTAGGGCGGTATCCTGCGGCATGGCAAGGGCAATTTCGGCCTCGAACGCGCCCGGTTCGTCGGCTTTCTGGCCCAAGGCATAGAGGTCCCCGATCATCATGCAGCGGGGATGGTCGAGGTCGTGAAGCCCTTCGTCCTCAAGGATGATGACCTTGAGCAAATCGGGCAGCTCCGCCTCGACCTCAAGAAACTTGTCCAGCTGTTCTTCGTCCTCAACGATCAGGAAGCGGCTATCGCTGTCATTGATCAGGTATTTCAGCTGGCTGGCGGAATCCGTGGTGTAAACGCCCGAGGCGATCCCCCCGACACATTGGATGCCCATGTCGAACCACGCCCATTCCTTGCGGTCTTCGGACAGGATTGAGACGACCTCGCCGCGCTGCAAACCCAGTTTGCGCAAGGCCAGCCCGATCCATTTGGCGTGTTGCCAGTAGTCGGACCATGAATAGGATTTCCAGATGCCGAAATCCTTCTCGCGATGCGCAGTGCGCGGCCCAAGGTCGGCGCAACGTTTCTGGAACAGCTCGCAGATCGTGGTGCAGCCATCAACGCGCAACGGGCGCTGTCCGGGCGTTGCGTTGAACTGCACGCCGTTGATCGTGGTTTGCGGGGGCAGGGGCGTCGCGTCCATCCGGCTCACCTCCACGTCTTCTTGCGCTTCCAGCGGCGGTTTTCCCGCGCGCCTTCTTCCTGAACACCCAGATAGAAATTCTGGATGTCCTCGGATTGCAGCAGGGTTTCCGCCGCGCCATCCATAACGATCCGCCCGATCTCCATCACATAGCCATGATGGGCCAGTTCCAATGCGGCATTGGCGTTCTGTTCCACCAGCATCATCGTCATGTTCTGTTCATCGTTCAGACGTTTGAGGATGCCGAAAATCTCCTGCACCAGCAGCGGGGACAGACCCAGTGAGGGTTCGTCCAACAGCATGATGCGCGGGTTTGCCATCAGACCCCGCCCGATGGCCAGCATCTGCTGTTGTCCGCCGGATAGGGTTCCGGCCTCTTGGCCGCGGCGTTCTTTCAGCACCGGGAAGTAGGAAAACACCAGATCGCGGTCGTGGTCGATCTGGCCTTTGTCCGTCAGGGTATAGGCCCCAAGGCTTAGGTTCTCATCAACGGTCAACAGCGGGAAAACCTCGCGCCCTTCCGGGACATGCACGATGCCTTGCTGCACGACCTTGTGGGGCTCGGCCCCCTGTATCTGTTGGCCGTCGAATGTAATGGTGCCTTTCTCGGGGTCCATCACGCCCGAGACGGTCTTCATCAGCGTCGTCTTGCCCGCGCCATTTGCGCCCAGGATCGAGACAATCTGGCCCTGATGCACGTCCAGAGACACGCCGCGAATGGCCATGATCGGGCCATAGAAGCTTTCGATATTGCGGATGCTGAGGATCGGCTGGGTCATGAGGCTTTGCCCAGATAAGCCTCGACCACCGCAGGGTGCGACTGCACCTCAGTCGGAGTTCCCAGCGCCAGCTTTGCGCCGTCGGCCATCGCCAGCACCCGGTCGGACACGCCCGAGACCAGGCCCATGTCATGTTCCACCATCAGCACGGTGATCCCCATCTGCCGCCGGATATCGTCGATCCACCAGCGCATATCGGTGGTCTCTTCCACCGACAGACCCGAGGCGGGTTCGTCCAGCAACAGCAGTTTCGGATCGGTGGCCAGCGCGCGCGCAACTTCGACGACCTTGCGCACGCCGTAAGGCAGGCCCGAGATCATCTTGTCGCGGAACGCCTGCAGGTCAAGGAAATCGATGATCTCTTCAACCTTTTCCCGGTTTTCGATCTCTTGCCTGCGGGCAGCGGGCGTGAACAAGATTTCAGAGATCAGGTTGGTTTTGCGATGTCGGTGTCGCCCGACCAGCAGGTTTTGCAGAACGGTCGCGTGTTCGAACAATTCGATATTCTGGAAGGTTCGCGCGACACCATAGGCCGCCACGCCCGAGGGTTTGACCCGCAGCAGGTCGTGCCCATCGAACCGGATCGCCCCGGCGAAAGGGTCGTAAAACCGCGAGATCAGGTTAAAGACGGTCGACTTGCCCGCGCCATTCGGGCCGACGATGGCGAACACTTCGCCTTCTTGCACATCGAACGACAGATCATCCACCGCGGTCAGGCCACCGAATTTCAGGGTGACGTTGTCGAACTCCAGCAAGCTCATCTCAGACGCTCCGTCTTGAGATAGGATTTCTGCCGTTTGAACATATCCTTGCGGTAGAACGGAAACAGCTCAAACCAGGTTCGGATTTTCAGCCATCGGCCATAGAGACCCATTGGCTCGAACAGGATGAAGGCGATGAGGATCATGCCGAAGATGCCGAACTCCAAGCCCGGAATCGCGACAGTATTGCCGCCGAAAAGCGCACCTGCGTATTCCTTTGAGATCGACAGGAACTGCGGCAGGAACCCGATCACGATGGCTCCCAGAAACGCGCCGTGGATCGAGCCCAGTCCGCCGATCACGATCATCATCAGCAACTGGATCGAGATCACAACGCTGAATGTCTCGTTGTTGAAGGCACCTGAAAACATCCCCATCAGCGCGCCCGCCAACCCGGTAACGGCACAAGACAAAGCGAAAGAGATTGTCTTGGTGCGTGCGATATCCACGCCCATCGCTTGCGCCGAAACCTCGGAATCGCGCACGGCGATAAAGCTGCGGCCCAATGGCGCGCGCAGCAGGTTGATATAGCCCAGCGTCACGATCACGGCGACGGCCAGCACCAGCCAGAAGAACAAATCAGGCGTGGTCCAACGGTCGACCAAGATACCAAAGATTTCGACGCCGCCCAGAAATTTGCCCCCGACGCCGCCCGTTATGGGTTCAGCCAGCACAATGATGTCGTCCATCAGTACCGACAACGCCAGAGTGAAGATCGCCAGATAAATGCCGTGTAGGCGCAGGGCAGGGATGGCGACCGTTGCGCCCACGATGCCGGTCAACAGCCCTGCCAGCGGGAAGGCCAGCAGAAAGGGCACCCCCGCCTCAATCAGGATGACATTGGCGTAGCACCCGACGGCCAGAAAAGCCGCGTGGCCCAGACTGGCCTGTCCGGTATGGCCGGTCAGGATCATCAAGCCCAGCCCCGCGATGGCCCAGATCATGACGTTGGTCAGCTCGCCCAGATAGAAATCATCCAGCCACCAGGGCGCAGCGGCGACCAGTGCGAGAAGGATCAGATAGAGGCTAAGTTGATACCCGTCCTTCCATGGGCGGATGTCCTGCATGTAGTTGGTTTTGAACACGATCCGCATGGGCGTCAGACCTTCTTGACCCGCACTTGGCTGAACAGCCCGTGCGGTCGAAAGATCAGAACCGCCAGCAACAGAGCATACGGCGCGATCTGGCTGTATCCGGCGGCGATATAGCGGCTGGCGAAGGGTTCGATGACGCCAACGATCAGCCCTCCGGCCAGCGCGCCGGGCAAGCTGCCGAACCCCCCGATCACCGCGGCCGCGAAGGCCTTGATGCCCAGCAAGCCAGTCGTCGGATCAACGGATCCTTTGGCGGCAAACAATATCCCGGCAATCCCCGCGACAACGCCAGCCAAGGCCCAAATGAAGCCCTGCACGCGTTTGACCGGAATGCCCATGTAGTAGGCCGCCAACTGGTTCTGCGACGCGCCCTGCATCGCAAGCCCCAGCTTGGTCCGACTGAAGAACACGTATAGCCCCCAGGTCAGCAGGATGGTCACGACGATGACGGCGACATCCTCCATCCCCAGCACCAGCCCTCCAAACCGCACCTCTTTCCCGGCCAGAGGGTTCTGCAGCGTATGTGGCTCATGCCCCCAGATCAGACCGGCAACAAAGCGGATGACAAAGCCCAAGGCGATGGTCAGGATCACCACAGCGGTCTGGCTTTCGCCGAACAGGCGACGGATGATCAGCCGGTCGACCAGATAGCCAAGCGCCCCCATGATCCCCAGCGAGATCGGCAGCGCCAGCCAGAAGGGCAGCCCCATATATTCAGCATTGGTCAGGCCGATGGTGACGAACGCGCCCAGCATCATGAAATCGCCCTGCGCGAAATTCACAGCCTCGGTCGCCTTGTAAATCAACACAAAGCCAAGTGCGATCAGGCCATAGACACAGCCATTTGCCAGCCCGCTGATTAGCAGCTGTGCGTTATCCAATCTCACCCTCCCTCAGCCGGTTAAGTCCGGCACGTGGTTCTACTATGGCGTGATGATCACCTTGCCGTCACTCTTTTTCAGCGCATCCGCGAGATTTGGCAGCACGTCCCGTAGGGAAAGCCGGGCCGAGACGTCGGTTTTCCAGCGGCCATCGGCAAACCGGGCTTGAACTTCGGCCACAACGCGCATCTGGTCGGCAGGCGGAGTGTCCATCATCCAGCGGGTCAGCCAAAAGCCTTCGATCCGCTTGCTCATGAAAATCAGCTGACCCATCTGCGTGAGCCGGGGCAACTCGGTGCTGAGCTTGCCATAACACACCCAGCGTGCGCCATTCGGCATGGCGCAGAACAGTTGCTCGGAGAGCTGGTCCGCCACGGCATCCAGAAAGACGCGCGGTTTCAGGGTCGCGCTGAGCGTGCTGAACCTGTCCGAGATGTCCGGATCGCCGGTGACCAGCACCTCAGCAGCCCCAAGCTGTTTCAGCGCGTCGACCGTTTCCGCCCGACGCACCAGTGCAATCGGCTTCAGCCCCAGATCCCGCCCCAGACTGCACATCAGCTTGCCTAACTGGCTGGTCGCGGCCGAGACGACAAAAGCCTCTCCGGCATTGCGCGCGATATCGACCATTGCCATTGCGGTCAGGGGGTTCACGATCTGCGCCGCGCCATCTTCGTCCGAGATGTCGGAGCGCAGCGGGATACACATTTGCGCCTGCGTCACCACATATTCGGCCCATGCGCCTGAACCCGCCGCGACAAAGGCAACGCGCTGATCCCGCAAGGCTTCGGCACCAGCGCCCGTTGCGACCACGTCGCCGCAGCCTTCAAACCCCGCCGCCGCGCCCTTGACCCGGGGCTGGCCGTATTCGCCCTTGATAAAGTGAATATCCGACGGGTTGACCGATGCTGCGCGCAACCGGATCAGAACCTGCCCCGGTCCCGGAGCGGGCACCGGCAGTTCGGCCTCGGCCAACCAATCCGAGGCATCTGTCAGAGTTGGCCCCGTCGCGGTTCCCGAATATCCGTCGTGGGTCTGTACTACGGCAAACATGGTATCGGGCAGAGCGGTCATCGGGCCATCCTTTGTTATGTGAACTGTGCAGCGGAAGTCGCTGACAAGGCGCTGGAATTCCAAGGTGCACATGGCGCGATGCAACCAAAAAACGGTGACAGCGTCAATTGGACAGACCCGTAACGTGGCGGAACTGGAGGGGGCTGACCAACGCAAGCCAGCCCCAAGGGTCCGTTCATTGCTGCGATAGCAACGTCCGCAGTTCCTGTATCTTGACCGCGACGGTCTCGGGCGCGGCCTTGATGTCATCGAGGATCTGAATGACCTGTGTTTTGACATCTTGCGCCAGCGCGCTGTCCTGCACCGACTGCATCATCGCGTCATAGTCAAAGTTCTGGGCGGTCAGCATTCCGTCCTGCACCCAGCCATTGAGCAATTCCTGCCCCTGCGCGGCAAGGGCTGCAACCTGATCTCCCGCCTCTGTGGCGGTGTCTGCGGCCTGATCGGCAACCGAAGATGCGGCCTCGCTGGCCTGATCGGTGAGCGAAGATGCCGCTTCCGAGGCCTGCTCGGTCGCGGCATTTACGGCTTCAGTTGCGGCTTCCTGCGCGGCAGAGGCGGCCTCACCTAGCGCGTCACTTGCGTCTTCGGCAGCGGCCTGCAGCTTTTCCGCCGGGGTGGGTTCGGGTTTGGTTGCGTAATAATAAGCGCCTCCGCCGATGGCGGCGATGGCAACGATAAGCAATAGACGTGACATGACTGTCTCCTTCAAATGATCTGTCGCCGAGATGGGATGAAAATAGCCCGCCGCAAAGGGGAAAACCCGTGAAATTTCAGCACAATCCGGGTTTGAGCCGCTGTACGCTGATGACGAGCGATTCAAGTGGCGGGTTCATGCCGCCACCGGGCTTTGGTGTCGGTTTTCAGACCGGGGGACTTGAAAACGCCATTGTTCAGCACGGCTGATTGTGTGCCGCAGCCTGCGCAATCAGGTCAGCGTTTTTTCACAACAACCGCAAATTCGGGATGCTGCGCCGAAAATGGCCGCCCACAGACATCCTGATAGGTATGCGTCACCGCAAAGCCGCTCTCGGCCAGTTCGCTGGTCAGGCTGTCCGGGCTGAAATACTGCAGCCAGTTATACACGGTTTCCTGCCTGCCGCTTTCGGTGAAGATCGAGTATTTGTCCAGCACGACGGCCTCGGCATCGTATTTGAATGTGTTCACGAAGCAGTAGTACTCTTCCTCGCACCAGAAATGGTCGAGTTGGTTGCGCTCGTAAGAACTGACTTCTTCACGATTTTCGAAGGCCGCCATCGAATACACGTCCAGCACCAGTGCGCCGTCGTCGCGAAGACACTCGTGCACTTTGGCCAAAAGCGTTCTCCGCTGAGGTCGACTGAGGGCGCATAAATCACACATGATCAACGTGACAAGATCGAACCGTTCCGCAGGCGTGAACTGAAGGTAATTCGCTTGCACATAATTGATGTTCAGCCCGTCGCGTTCGGCCTGATCCCGTGCATGACGCAAAGAGCTTTGCGAAATATCTACTCCGGTCACCTGTGCACCCGTCGCTGCGAAGCGAGAGGTATAAAGCCCCGGCCCGCAACCGAAATCACAAACAGACTTGCCCGCATCCAATTGAAAGCGCTCGGCGAACCAATTGGCGGATCTGTCGATGAACTCATGGTTGCGGGATGCAAGATCCAGCGTCTCGTTCAGATGAAACGCCAACATCTGACGCGCGCGATAGGCATCAGCCCAAAGCGCATCGACGGTGTTATGGCCAAAAAGCGCTGGCCTTTCGTTTATCACCTCAAGATGCTGAAACATAAGCCTAACCTCCTTCAAGGTGTTCACGCGGAACAGGGCAAGCCGCTGCGCCACCTTCATGTGCTGGATAGAGTGGATCAAGTCTAGCAGACCGCCTGAAGATCGAAACAGCGGCAAAGTGGCGGAGAGACAGGGATTCGAACCCTGGGTGGGCTTGCACCCACAACGGTTTTCGAGACCGCCCCGTTCGACCACTCCGGCACCTCTCCGCGGGGGTCTGGTGAGGGGGGGATTTAGTGGGGAACGCGCAGGGGTGCAAGCAGAAAATTCCTCAATTCAGTGATCGCGGGATTTTCCATTGCCAGAGCGCCGAAAACACCTAGGCTATTTCCTATGACCTATACTCTGCGCCATATCGCCTGTTGCCTTCTCGTGCCTCTTTTAGTTGCCGCCTCGGCTGCAAACGCCGCCAATCGCGACCGGATCGAAGCCTTCCTGACCACGACAGGCTTTGATGTCGCGCTTGAGAGTATCGCGCTGGCATCGGCCTCGGCGCCCCAGATGCTGGGGATCGATGCGGACGGGTTTGGCTCGGACTGGGCGCGCCTGACCGAAGAAGTGTTCGATACCGAAAGCATGCATGAAACCGCCGTTGCCATTCTTGAACAGACGCTCAGCGACGAAGCGCTGACACACGCGGTGGAGTTCTATGCCTCGGATCTGGGTCAGCGTCTGGTCGTGGCCGAGAACGCCGCGCATCTGGACGAAGATGACGCAAGCAAGCAACAACAGGGGCAGGAGATCGTTTCCGAGCTTATCCGGACCGGCTCGGCGCGTGTCGAGAGTTTGAAGCGGATGAACCGCGCCGTGGATGCCAGCGGGACCTCGTTACGGGCCTTGCAAGAGATCCAGGTCAGGTTCCTGATGGCCGCCAGCGCGTCAGGCATAATTGAACTGCAACTGAATGGCGATGAACTGCGCGAGATGCTGAGACGCAACGAAGGCGAAATGCGCCGATCATTGCAGATTTCAGCGCTGGCGGGGGCTGCGCATACCTACAAGGATTTCTCGGACGCCGATGTTGATGCCTATGTCGAAGCGCTGGAGCAGCCCTTGATGCAAGAGGTCTATGAGCTGCTGAATGCGATCCAATACGAGATCATGGCCATGCGGTTTGAGGTTCTGGCCACGCGCATGGCTGAATTGCGGCCTGCACAGGATATCTGATGCGGGTGCTGGCTGCTGCAACGGCGCTTGTTCTATGGGCTGTCCCGGCGGCGACCAGCGAACAGGCGACACGATTGATGCAGGCCATGCATCTATCCGACTTCATCGACATTCTCAGCTCAGAAGGCCGCGCGCAGGGTCAATCGATCAATCAGTCGATGTTGGGGGGTGCGGGCGGCTCGTATTTTGAAGCGCAGGTTAACCAGCTTTACGATCCGGTTTGGATGCAAGAGACGCTGTCGGGCGCTGTCGAAGACATCATGACCGATACACAACTTGAGCAAGCGGCGATCTTCTTCGAAAGCGATCTCGGCCAGACGCTCGTTTCGCTGGAAAACTCGGCCCGTCGCGCGCTGGCCGATGAAACAATCGAAGAGATGGCGCGCGCAGCTTACAATCAAGCAGACCGTGACGATGGGTTTTTCCGGTTGGTGGACGAGTATGTGCAGGTCAATGACCTCATCACGCAGAATGTGCAGGGCACCCTGAGCGCTGATCTGAACTTCTATCGCGGTTTGGCCAGTGGGCAGGACGTCTTGACCAATGAGGAAGCGTGGTTGCAAGAGCTGTTTGACCAGCAGGACGAAACAACGCAAGAGACGACCGAATGGATGTATGCGTTCCTGCTGCTGGCCTACAGGCCACTCACCGAAGCCCAGATGCGCGAGAATATTGCCTTTTCGCGGACGGAAACCGGACGTGCCTTGAATCAAGCTTTGTTTGAAGGGTTTGATCAGATGATCAACCAGATTTCATACCAGCTGGGCGCGGCGGTTGCGCAGGCCATGCAGGCCTCGGACCTATAGGTTCTGAATTGGGTTGACTTTACCCCCGAATGTTTGGATAAGCCCGCATCCCGGCCGGATTCTCCGCGCCGGGTATCGTTATTATTGATCCATCGGGCATTGCCCTTGGGTCGTCACACAGCCCGAAAAGGGCGCGCTGTTCGAGGTGGCGAAAGCCAGCAACACCCATACGGGGACCACAGAACGCGGCTGGAAAAGGAAAGACGCATGTTTGCGGTCCTCAAGACTGGCGGCAAGCAGTACAAGGTTCAGGCGGGCGACGTGCTCCGCGTTGAAAAACTGGCTGCCGACGCAGGTGAAAAAGTTCAATTCAACGATGTTCTGATGCTGGGCGGTGACGCTCCGGTTGTTGGCGCACCTTTCGTTGAAGGCGCAGGCGTACAGGCCGAAGTGATCGAACAGATCAAAGGTGACAAGGTCATCAAATTCGTCAAGCGCCGTCGTAAGCACAGCTCGAAGCGTACCGTTGGCCACCGTCAGAAGCTGACTCTGGTCAAAATCACCGACATCCTGTCGTCGGGCGCTGACAAGTCGGGCATCAAAGCTGCAACCGGTTCGGCTCCGGCTGGCGAAGCTGCTCCGGCAGCGAAAAAGCCTGCTGCTAAGAAAGCTGAAGCTAAAGCAGAAGCACCCGCCGCCGCTGCCGCTGCCGCTGCCGCTGACGATCTTACCAAGCTGAACGGTGTCGGCCCTGCCGCTGCCAAAAAGCTGGCCGAGGCCGGTATCGAGAGCTTTGCCGCTCTGGCCGCCTTGTCGGACGAGCAGATTGCTGCTATCGACACCATCAAAGTGAAACCCGAATGGGTTGAGCAAGCCAAAGAGCTGGCTCAAGGCTAAGGAGAGAGAGAATGGCACATAAGAAAGCTGGCGGTTCCTCCCGTAACGGTCGCGACTCAGCAGGTCGCCGCCTTGGCGTGAAACTTTATGGTGGCCAGGCGGCCATCGCAGGCAACATCATCGTGCGTCAGCGCGGCACCAAGTTCTGGCCGGGCGAAGGCGTAGGTATGGGCAAAGATCACACCATCTTTGCAACCGTCGATGGCGCCGTGAAGTTCCACAAGGGACTCAAAAACCGCACCTTCATTTCGGTCCTGCCAGTGGCGGAGGCCGCAGAGTAAGCCGAGACCCAGAAGGTTTAGTAAAAAATTCATGGGGGACCGGCAGAAAATGCCGGTCCCTTTTTCGTTTTAACGCAGTCGTGATCACCAAAACCGATGACCGTCGCAACCACCAGTTTCCTGATCTTTGCCGCCAGCCAGGTCGGCACGCCGGGACCGGCCAATATGGTCCTGCTGGGCACCGGTGCGCGCTATGGCTTTCGGGCGGCGCTGCCCTTTGTGGCGGGCGTGGTGCTGGGCAAGCAGCTGATCATTTGGCCCGTAGGTTTTGGCCTGATGCAGGTGGCCGAGCAGGCTCCGTTGGCGTTTGAGGTGCTGAAATACGCCTCGGCCATGTATATATGTTGGTTGGCGTGGAAGATCGCCAATCTGCGCCTGTCGCGCGGCACCGTTGAGGGCGATGCGCCCGGGTTCTGGGCCGGTCTGATCGTTCACCCGCTGAACCCAAAGGCCTGGGCCATGATCATCGCCGGATTTACCGGTTTTGTCGCGGCGGGAACGTCGAGTTTTGAGGCGACGCTCACGATCGCTCTCTGTTTGTTGTTTTGCCAGATGGTGTTGCACCCGATCTGGACGTTTGCCGGGGACCGGATCGCGCATGCGGTTGAAGGTCGCCCCATTGAAAAATATCTGATGTGGACTTTGGCGGGTCTGACCGTCGCGTCCGTATTTTTCGTGTTGTTCGGAGGAGGAACGCACTCATGAAACTTGAGACGATAATCAATCAGCCGGTCATCGAAACCGAGCGGTTCGATCTGCGCCCCCTGCGCCGGTCGGATATGGGTCTCATCGAACATTATGCAGGCGATGAGCGCGTGGCGCGGATGACCACTCGGATTCCACACCCGTTGCCACCCGGCTCGATCGACGCGTTCGTGACCCGCTCGATGGCCGAAGACCGGGACGAGGATGTCTGGGCTATGGATGCCACAAAGGAAGGCGGGCCCGAATTGATTGGTCTGATCTCGCTGACCCGGCTGGATCGCAATCAGTCTGAGGTCGGGTATTGGGTGGCTCCGGTCTACTGGAATACCGGCATCGCATCGCTTGCGGTTGAGACGCTGGTAAACGCAAACCCGCTTGAGAATGCGACCATGTTCGCAAGCGTCTTTCAGGACAACCCGGCCTCGGCTCGGGTGCTGACCCATTGCGGGTTTCAGTATCTTGGCGATGCCGAGACATATTCCGTGGCGCGCGATGCGAATGTGCCCACCTGGACCTATACAAAGAAACTCTGACTTGTGGCCGATGGGGCCTTTGCAGTAGGGGACAGACCATGAAATTTCTCGATCTTGCAAAGGTCTACATCCGGTCCGGGGCCGGCGGTGGCGGCTGCGTCAGCTTCCGACGCGAAAAATACATCGAATACGGCGGCCCTGATGGCGGGGACGGTGGCAAAGGCGGGTCCGTCTGGGCTGAGGTCGTGGACGGGCTGAACACCCTGATCGACTTCCGCTATCAGCAGCATTTCTTTGCAAAGAACGGCCAGCCCGGGCGTGGTCAGCAGCGCACCGGCAAAGATGGTGACGACATCATCCTGCGCGTACCGGTGG
Organism: Ruegeria sp. G10; assembly: GCF_056533645.1. Taxonomy (NCBI): domain Bacteria; kingdom Pseudomonadati; phylum Pseudomonadota; class Alphaproteobacteria; order Rhodobacterales; family Roseobacteraceae; genus Ruegeria; species Ruegeria sp. G10. The sequence goes on from NZ_JBQFOQ010000008.1 coordinate 174,461, forward strand.
GCACCGAGATTCTGGACGAAGACGAAGAGACCGTCATCTGCGACCTGACCGAGGTTGGCCAGCGGGTGTTGCTGGCCAAAGGCGGCAACGGTGGCTTCGGCAACCTGCATTTCAAATCGGCCACCAATCAGGCCCCGCGTCGCGCCAATCCGGGGCAGGCGGGTATTGATCGGACCATCTGGCTGCGGCTGAAACTAATCGCCGATGTGGGCCTGTTGGGTATGCCCAACGCGGGCAAGTCGACCTTTCTGGCGGCCACGTCGAATGCAAGACCCAAGATCGCCGACTACCCGTTCACCACGCTGCACCCAAATCTGGGCGTCGTCGGCGTCGACAACGTGGAATTCGTCGTGGCCGACATTCCCGGCCTGATCGAAGGCGCGCACGAAGGGCGCGGCATCGGAGACCGGTTCCTCGGTCACGTTGAGCGCTGTGCGGTGTTGCTGCATCTGGTCGATGGTACCTCGGACACGGTGGCCGAAGACTATCGCACTATCATCCATGAACTCGAAGCCTACGGCGGAGAACTGGCGGAAAAGCCACGCATCACGGTTTTGAACAAGGTCGACGCGCTGGATGATGAAGAACGAGATTTTGCCAAGACCGAACTTGAGGAAGCCGTCAGCGGCCCCGTCATGACCATGTCCGGCGTTGCGCATCTGGGCGTGACCGAGGTGCTGCGCGCCTTACGGGCACAGATCGACGAAAACCGTCTGCGCCAGAAACCCGCCGAGGAGGCCGCACCTTGGCAACCCTGACCGCGGCCAAACGACTGGTGGTCAAGATCGGCTCGGCCTTGCTGGTCGACCGGGATACGGGTTTGCTCAGATCGGACTGGCTGAAATCACTGGCGCAGGATGTGGCATGGTTGAAAGAACATGGAACGGATGTCGTTCTGGTCTCATCCGGGTCAATCGCCTTGGGCCGAGGTGTATTGGGCCTGCCGATGCAGAACCTGCCGCTGGAACAGTCTCAGGCCGCCGCGGCGGTCGGGCAAATCCGCCTGGCGCGCGCCTACGAAGAGGCGCTGACCCCGCATCAGATCAAGACCGCTCAGGTGTTGGTGACGCTGGAAGACAGCGCAGATCGGCGACGGTATCTGAACTCACGGGCGACGCTGGAAACCCTGCTAGGGCTGGGCGTTGTTCCGATTGTCAACGAAAACGATACAGTTGCCACGGATGAGATCCGATATGGAGACAATGACAGGCTGGCGGCTCAGATCGCGGTGACCATTGGGGCGGATCAATTGATCCTGTTGTCCGACGTGGATGGGTTCTATTCCGGCAACCCCAACGAGGACGCAACCGCCACCCGGTACGAGGTGATCGAACAGATCACGCCCGAGATCGAGGCGATGGCAGGCGATGCCGGCTCGGGGCTGTCCAAGGGCGGGATGAAGACCAAACTGCTGGCGGCAAAGATGGCCACGGCTGCGGGATGCGATATGGCGATCACCGAAGGGTCGCCTTTGAACCCGCTGAAAATGCTTGAAAACGGCGCGAATTGCACTTGGTTCACGGCAACACTTGATCCGCATGCGGCTCGCAAACGCTGGATCTCGGCAATGAAACCGCGTGGAGAAATTGTGATCGATGATGGCGCAGCGAAGGCGCTTTCCAATGGTAAAAGCCTGCTGCCTGCGGGGATAGTCGAGGTCACGGGTGATTTTGGCCGCGGCGATCCGGTGGCCATTCTGGACCCGCAGGCGCGCTGGCTGGCGCAAGGCCTCAGCCGCTATACTGCGCAAGAGGCGGACGCGATCAAAGGGCGGAAATCGTCCGAGATCGAGGCGACACTGGGCTATCCGGGCCGCGCGGCCTTGATCCACCGGGACGATCTGGCGCTGTGAGGGCGCGACCTGATATACTGAGACCGAAAGGCGCATGAGATGAAGGATTTCGACAACATTCCCGCAATGATGGCCGACCTTGGTGCACGCGCCAAAGCGGCCTCGGCCAAGCTTGCCTTTGCCAGTGCCGAGCGTAAACACGCCGCGCTGATCGCCTCCGCCGACGCCGTCTGGCATAACCGTGCGAACATTATTGAGGCTAATAAGAAAGACCTCGAGTTCGGGCGTGATAAGGGCCTCAGCCCGGCCATGATGGACCGCCTGATGCTGGACGAGGCCCGCGTGCAGGGCATGGTTGACGGGCTGCGGACTGTGGCCGATCAACCCGATCCGGTGGGAGAGGTGATCGCCGAATGGGACATGCCGTCCGGTCTGAACATTCAGCGCGTGCGCACGCCGCTGGGTGTGATCGGCGTGGTCTACGAAAGCCGCCCGAACGTGACTGCGGATGCAGGCGCGTTGTGTTTGAAGTCTGGCAATGCCGTGATCCTGCGCGGCGGGTCCGAGAGCTTTCATTCCTCGGGCGCGATCCACGCCTGTCTGGTCGAGGGGCTGAAAGCGGCCAACCTGCCCGAGGATGCCATTCAGCTTGTGCCCACCCGCGACCGTGCGGCGGTGCAGGAATTGCTGACCATGACCGACTATGTGGACGTCATCGTTCCGCGTGGTGGCAAAGGTCTGGTCGGTCTCGTGCAGCGTGAGGCGCGGGTGCCGGTTTTTGCCCATCTTGAAGGCATCGTGCATATCTATATCGACAAGGCTGCTGACCCGCAAAAGACCCTCGACGTGGTGCTGAACGCCAAGACCCGCCGCACCGGGATCTGTGGTGCGGCGGAATGCCTGCTGATCCATCAGGATGTGGCCGAAACTCTTGGCCGTGATCTGATTTCTGCGCTTCAGACCGCCGGTGTCGAGGTGCATGCCGAGGGTGTGTTGGCAGGCGAAAATACCATCCCCGCCACGGCTGAGGATTGGGGCAAGGAGTATCTCGACAGCATCATCGCGGCGCGACCCGTCGCGGATATCGATGCCGCGGTTGCGCATATCCGCAAGTATGGTTCGAACCACACCGATTGCATCATGACCGAAGATACTGCTGCCGCCGCGCGGTTCTTCGAACGGCTCGACAGCGCGATCCTGATGCACAACGCGTCAACACAGTTCGCCGATGGTGGAGAGTTCGGCATGGGTGCCGAGATCGGCATAGCCACCGGCAAGATGCATGCGCGTGGTCCGGTCGGGGCCGCTCAGCTGACCAGTTTCAAATATCTGGTGCGCGGCAACGGTACGACCCGCGCCTAAAACCGCAGGGTAACGCGGGTTGCGGTGGTTTCTGCCGCGACCCTGCGACCCATCGCTGTGGCTGTTTCGGCCAGCAGCGCAAATTGTACCTGCGCCGGGCTGAGTTTGTCGCTGAAACGCCCGGTCGCGACACCTTTCCACAGGTTGCTATCGACGTTCAGCCTGTCGGCCACGCCAGTAACGGTCCAGCCGCCGCCTTGTGTGCTGATGTCGACCTCACCACCCAAAGGCATCGCGCTTTCGCAGCACATCATCGCCAGAAAGGCCAGCTTGACCTGATTGCGCGGCACCGCCTCGGTCAGGTTCCAGTTGACCCGGACCCGGCCCGCGCGCTCAACGTCGCGCAAAAGCTCGCTTACCTCGGCCCGCCCCAACGGCTGGTCACTGGCCGAGCCAAAGGCCACGCGAAAGAACCGGATGCGCGCACCCGCGCTGCCGACGCTGCCCGAGATCAGCTCCATCTCGGGACCCTGTGCAGCGCCCACCATTTCAAGCAGTTCCAGCCCGTTGGTAATGGCCCCGATCGGGCTGATCAGATCGTGACAGATTCGCGACCCGATCAGCTCGGCCAGGTTGACGTCTGTTGCACCCATGCGTACCTCCTGCTGCATCTGCCGCAGGACCCGGAGCCCCGATATGACAGATTTGAATGCCATTCTTGCACCGGGCATGTATGTCCGCCACCCCGATTTCCCCGATTGGGGCGTTGGACAGGTGCAGTCCAATATCGGCGGCAAGATCACCGTTAACTTTCGCGAGCAGGGGAAAGTGGTAATCGACGGGACACGCATAGCCCTGATGCCGGTCTTTGATCCGTGAAACTGGTTTAGGAATGGTTAACAACCGGGGCGAAATGCGCGCTTGTTGCCTTTCGCCGCGCAAACGCGCTATCAGCGCGCAACAGGAACAACGGACACAGTTCTGATGCCGGACGCAGGCCGCTCATTCACCGTAAAACTCGTCGAGACAGAGGCGGAACTGCACGCAGCTCAGCGGCTGCGGTACGATGTCTTTGTGCGCGAACTGGGCGGTGGCGGCGCGATGGTGGACCACGAAGCCGGGCTCGAAAAAGATCGGTTCGATCCTTATTTCGACCATATGATCGCGCGCGACGACGCAACGGGCGACGTAATAGGCGTCTATCGGTTGCTGCCCGGCGATCGGGCGGCCGAAGTGGGGCAGTTCTATTCCGAAGACGAATACGACCTGACCGTTCTGAAGCAAAGCGGTCGTAAGTTGCTGGAACTTGGCCGTTCTTGCGTGCACCCGGATTACCGTGGTGGCACCGCAATGTACCACCTGTGGAACGGGCTGGCAGCCTATGTCGCAGAGCGCAAGATCGAGGTTCTGTTTGGCGTCGCCAGCTTTCACGGCACCGACGTGCAGGCTCTGGCGCAGCCGTTGTCGATGCTGCATCACAACCATCTGGCCCCGCCCGATCTGAGAGTACGTGCGCAGCCTGATGTTTTTGAACCCATGGACCTGCTGGAGCCGGATGCGCTGGACCGGCGCGCGGCCATGGTGCAGGTGCCATCGCTGATCAAGGCCTATCTGCGGCTGGGCGGTTTCGTGGGCGAGGGGGCCTTTATCGATCATGCCTTCAACACGACCGATGTGTGCTTGATTCTCGACACCGCCCGCATGAACGAACGCCAGCGGCGCATCTATAGTGGGACGTAACCCGGTGGCCGACCCTTCGTGGCAAAGTGATGATGCGCCCGATCCGATCACGCTGGGCCTGATCGGCTGGTTTCTGGTGGTTCTGCGCGGCGTGCCGCTGGCCATTCTGGTCTTTGGCGGGCTGATCATTCTGTTGACCATCCGCCTGATCGAGCGCCCTCTGTTCGGGGTGCAGCGCCCGGTCACGCCGTTCATCACTCAGTTTGTCTGTCGCAATGCGTTCCGAATCCTTGGGATCGGCTTTCGCACTTCGGGAGAATTGATGCAGCAACGCGGGGCTGTCGTGGCCAACCATACCTCGTGGCTGGATATATTTGCGCTGAATGCGCGCAAGCGGGTGTATTTCGTCTCGAAAGCCGAAGTGGCGAAATGGCCGGGGATCGGGTGGCTGGCTCGGGCGACGGGGACTGTGTTTATCGAACGTGATCCCAAGAAGGCGCGCGAACAGACGCGGATTTTCGAGACCCGCCTGAAAGCCGGGCATAAGTTGCTGTTTTTCCCCGAAGGCACATCAACCGATGGCTTGCGCGTTTTGCCATTTAAAACAACGCTTTTTGCCGCATTCTTCACAGATGAGCTGCGCGATTTCATGTATGTTCAGCCGGTATCGGTGGTTTTTCATGCACCCAAAGGTCAACCGGATCGCTTCTACGGCTGGTGGGGCGATATGGAGTTCGGGCCGCATTTGCTAAAAACTCTTGGCGCGCGAAAACAGGGGTGGGTCGAGTTGATCTATCACGCCCCGGCCAAGGTCAGCGATTTTGCAAACCGTAAGGCGCTGGCGGCTCATTGCGAACAGGCGGTGCGCCATGCGCATTCCTTGGCGCGGCTTGAAAAATAAGGGCATTGGCCCTTGCACCGTCGTCAAACCTGCCGTATACGCGCGCCATTCAAACCCGCAGGCGGGGTTTGGGCTGTATAGGGGAGACATCCTTATCTGGCCCGCCGGTTGGAGCATCCGCTTCTTTCACCCCCGCCGAGGCGTAAACCGGAAAAGGAAAGTAAAGCATGGCTCTTCCCGAGTTCACCATGCGTCAGCTGTTGGAAGCTGGCGTTCACTTTGGTCACCAGACACAGCGTTGGAATCCCCGCATGGGCCCGTTCATCTACGGCTCGCGCAATGGTATCCACATCATGGACCTGACCCAGACCGTTCCGATGCTGGATCAGGCGCTGCAGGCCGTTCGTGACACCGTTGCAAAAGGTGGCCGCGTTCTGTTTGTTGGCACCAAGCGTCAGGCGGCTCAGCCGATCGCGGAAGCGGCTGAAAAGTCGGCTCAGTACTTCATGAACCACCGCTGGCTGGGCGGCACGCTGACCAACTGGAAAACCGTTTCCCAGTCGATCAACCGTCTGAACCAGATCGACGAAGCCATGGAATCGGGCGCTGAAGGCCTGACCAAAAAAGAGCGTCTGGGCATGGAACGTGACCAGGCCAAGCTGCAGGCTTCGCTGGGCGGTATCCGTGAGATGGGCGGTGTCCCTGACCTGCTGTTCGTCATCGACGTCAAGAAAGAAGCACTGGCCATCGCCGAAGCCAACAAGCTGGGTATCCCGGTTGTGGCTGTTGTCGACACCAACTGCTCGCCCGACGGCGTAGACTACATCATCCCCGGCAATGACGACGCAGCCCGCGCCATCGCCCTGTATTGCGATCTGGCCGCACGTGCCGCTCTGGACGGCATGACCGCTCAGATGGGTGCTGCTGGCGTTGACCTGGGTGCTTTCGAAGAAGCGCCGGTTGAGGAAGTGGTTGCTGAAGAAGCACCTGCAGAAGAAGCCGCGCCGGAAGCCAAAGCCGAAGCGTAAGCTGCCCGTTACGTTAATGACATATGGGGCAGGGTAGACCTGCCCCTAATCCGTTTGAATTGAGGAGAGCCAAGAGATGGCAATCACAGCAGCAATGGTGAAAGAACTGCGCGACTCGACCGGCGCAGGCATGATGGACGCGAAAAAAGCGCTGACCGAAACCGGCGGCAACATGGACGAGGCCGTTGACTGGCTGCGCACCAAAGGCCTGGCCAAAGCGGCCAAGAAATCGGGCCGTACCGCAGCAGAAGGTCTGGTTGCTGTTCACGTCAACGGCGGCAACGGTGTTGCGGTCGAGGTGAACTCGGAAACCGACTTCGTGGCGAAGAACGCTGAGTTCCAGGAAATGGTCGGCAAGATCACATACGCAGCGGAAGGCGTTGATGATATCGACGCTCTGCTGGCCGCTGATCTGGGCGGCAAAACCGTTGCAGACACTCTGACCGACAAGATTGCCACCATTGGTGAGAATATGTCGGTACGCCGCATGTCGAAACTGTCGGGTGACACGGTTGTGTCTTATGTCCACAACGCAGCCACCAGTGGCATGGGCAAGATCGGCGTTCTGGTTGCTCTGACCGGCGGCGACGAAGCGATCGGCAAGCAGGTTGCGATGCACATCGCGGCTGTGAACCCTGCGGCCCTGTCCGAGGCCGACATGGATCCAGCTGTTGTCGAGAAAGAAAAGCAGGTTCAGATGGACATCGCCCGCGAATCCGGCAAGCCGGAGCAGGTGATCGAGAAGATGATCGAAGGCCGCATGAAGAAATTCGTCGCCGAATCGACTCTGCTGAACCAGCAGTTTGTTGTGAACCCTGACCTGACCGTGGAAGCCGCTGCGAAAGAAGCAGGTGCAACCATCACCGGCTTTGTTCGCATGGAAGTTGGAGAAGGCATCGTGGTCGAAAAAGAAGACTTCGCAGCCGAGGTTGCCAAGGCCGCACAAGGCTAAGGCCAACCTGTTACTGAAAAACAAAAGAACCCGGTTGCCGCGCGCAGCCGGGTTTTTTTTCATGCCAAACAACTACTTGGCGCTGCACGCTGCGCGATAGGGACCTTGATGTGATAGGGTGGGGATTGAGGGACCCCGCATGATGGGGATGGACAGGGTCCCTCAAAAATTCCAACAAAGCGACGCGGACGAATAGGCGCCCCTTAGTCAGAGCGATCAGAGAGCTTTGGTATCACAAAGGTCTGACCAAAACGTTCCCTGGCTAAAGCCACCACTCACGGAACTTCTTTAATGTGCAATTTCCCGTGAGGATTTGGAAGTCATGATTTCCTTACCCTAGGTCAATTTGACGCAAGTTAGCGTCAAATCAACGTTAAGCTTCCATCACAAACATCTGATTCTGCAGCGCCGCTTTCAACACCGCCTGCGCCGTGGTTTCGACCGACAGAGCTTCGCGCGCCAGACGCAGGTGTTTTTCGACAGTGGCCGAGGTCAATCCCATCAACAACGCGATATCCTGTGTTGTCTTGCCGTCGCCGACCCACTGCAGCGCCTCGCGCTGGCGTTTGGTCAGCGCACGATTGGGTGCGTTATAGGGCAGGGTCAGGATCTTCAGATGCGCGACATTGTTCATCAGTAAGATGTCGTCGCCGTGTTCTTTCCAGACCTCGTCCAACTCTTCCTGCGTTCCTTCGTGCGCCGCAAGCGAGATCGCCCCCTTCGACCGCATCGAGACCGAGTTGAAACTGACGGTATAGCCGACAGTCACCCCGCGAGACTTGTTGAACTCATAAACCTTGAGCTCTTCCGCCGACATCACACCGCTCGACATCATATCGCGGATCATGCTCCAGCTGGCTGCGCCTTCATTATTCAAGGCCCATTTCAGCATTGGTGCGTGGAAATACAGGCCGGATCGAATGAAACCTTCCAGATAGTCCGAGCAGTGATTGGTCAGAATCACAAAATCCTCAGGATCGCCAAGCGAGGTGGCCGTGCGATACTGCGTATAGCCATACAGCAGCCGGTCAAACCCATACTCTGCCATCTGCCGGCAATGTGCATCCCACAGCTCCTCAAGGGTCTTGGTATAGCTCAGAAAGTTGAGGTATTCCCTGAGGTTCATGCGGTGTCCCTTTCGGCAAGAAAGGCAGCAAGCGCGTCCAGTGCCAAGACATAGCCCTGGGCCCCAAAGCCGCAAATCTGCCCGATCGCAACCGGAGCGATGTAGGACTTATGTCGAAACGCTTCGCGTGCGTGGATATTGGACAAATGCACCTCGACCACGGGCACCTGGGCCGAAGATATGGCATCCATCAACGCGACCGAGGTATGGGTAAATGCCCCGGCATTCAAAACGATACCATCCTGCACCCCACGGGCACCGTGGATCGCATCGATAAGCGTACCTTCATGATTGCTCTGCAAATGCGTGACCGATAGCCCATGCATCTGACCATGCGAGACACACAGATCTTCGATCATTTTCAGTGTCGTATGGCCATAGACCTCGGGCTGCCTTGTGCCCAACAGATTGAGGTTCGGGCCATTCAGAACCAGAATTTTGTGCATCTTTTTTACTGTCCCTATCTCCCTTTTTTTCATAAACCCGAAACGGGTGGGCGTCCAGCGACCTCAATACCGGCAGGACAACCGCTTTGCCGAATATTGGCAGACGATTTATTTCTGAAAAGTGACTTGGTCACATACTGGGCATCGTAACCACGATTTTGCCAAGGACCGAACGTTGCTCCAAAACCACCAGAGCCTCGGACGCGCGCTCAAGCGGGAACCGCGCGGTGATCCGTGGTGCGATCTTCTGGGCACCATATAGCGCGAAGAGTTGCGCAAGATTCTCGGCATGCCCCTTGGGATCGCGAAACACCGAAGCGCCCCAGAATACACCGACGATCTGGCAGCCTTTCAGCAAGGTCAGGTTCAGCGGCAGGCTCGGGATGCCGGCCGGAAATCCAACAACCAGATAGCGACCTTCCCAAGCCATGCTGCGCAAAGCGGGTTCGGCATATGCTCCGCCCACGGCGTCATAAACCACATCCACTCCTTCGCCCCCAGCCAACGATTTGATCTCGACCGAAAGCGCCTTTTGAGCATCCCGGTCCGGGTCGCGCGGATAGATCAGCGTTTCATCCGCGCCGATCTCTTTGCAGAACTCTGCCTTGTCTGCAGAAGACACCGCCGCGATCACGCGTGTACCCATCGCCTTGGCAAGCTCTATCGCAGCGGATCCAACACCACCGGCGGCACCCAACACCAGCACCGTCTCTCCGGCCTTCAAAGCCGCGCGATCTTTGAGCGCATGATAAGAGGTGCCGTAGGTGAAAACAAAACAGGCCGCATCGTCAAATGGCATGGCATCAGGGATTTTCACCGCAGTCGCGGCCTTGATCGTCAAGTGGGTCGAGAACCCCCCATGTCCGGTAAGCGCCAGAATCCGATCGCCCGGCGCGAAGCCCTTTACACCATCGCCAACCCCAATCACTTCACCGGAAATCTCTCCGCCGGGCGCAAACGGGCGCGGTGGCTTCATCTGGTACAGATCGCGTATGATCAGGGTGTCGGGAAAATTCACACCAGCCGCATGCACGCGGATCAGCAATTCACCCCGAGCGGGCGCCGGATCGGGCAGGGCGCTCAGTTCAAGGGTTTCAGGGCCGCCTGCTGTGACGCTGAGTAATGTCTGCATGTTTTCTGTTGCCCCTTGCTTCGGTGGTCCTGAAATCGTTGGATTACAGGCGGGGGTTGTCAAGAAGATGACGTTCCACCTTCCGTAACGGTATCCGGGCAAAGGAGAGCTCATGACGCCTGAAGCATTGTTTTCATTGGATGGCAAAACCGCGCTGGTCACGGGCGGCGCGACGGGCATCGGCCGGATGGCCGCAGAAGCCCTGGTGCGTGCCGGTGCGCATGTGCTGATCGCCTCGCGCAAGGGCGATGCATGCGCAGATGTTGCAGCAGAGTTAAACGCATTGAATGCGCCGGGATCCGCCGAAGGGTTCGCCGCAGACATCGGCAGTGAAGACGGCATAGATGCGCTGGTGTCCGAAGTGAAGGGCCGCGTGGAAACACTTGAAATCCTGATGAATAATGCAGGCGTGACCTGGGGCGCACCAATGGGCCAGTTCCCGTATGCGGCATGGGACAAGGTGATGTCAGTCAATGTCGCGGGAATTTTCGATCTGACCCAAAAACTGCTGCCGCTGCTGATGAAATCCGCCTCGGACGACGACCCGGCGCGTGTGATCAACGTGGGCTCGGTAATGGGAGAAACACCAATGGGGGACGGCGCTTACAGCTATTCTGCCTCGAAGGCGGCTGTGATCCATCTGACCAAAATCATGGCCAAAGAGCTTTCACCCTACCGCGTCACGGTGAATGCGCTTGCACCGGGGCCGTTTGTGTCGCGCATGACGGCATTTGCCACCGAAGATGTCGACAAGCGCGAACGTGTCGGCAAATCCGTCCCGCTGGGCCGCGTAGGGCGCGCCGAAGATATCGGTGGCTGCGTGCTGTTTCTCTGTGGGCGCGGCGGCAGCTATGTGACCGGGGCGGTCCTGCCTGTTTCAGGTGGGATCAATGTGCAAAGCGGCGGCAACATATTTGCCGACGCGCTATAGCGGTTTCAAACGTTTGGGCTTGGGATGAGTGATCAACAAAACAGACTTAATATTAATGCAGTAGATGCCTATCTTAAACAACATCTCCCCGGCTATCAGGGCCCGCTTGAAGCAGAAAAATTCACGGTGGGTCAATCAAACCCAACCTATCTGCTGCGAACGCCAACCAAGACCTATGTTCTTCGGCGCAAGCCAGCGGGCGTGTTGCTTAAGTCTGCCCATGCAGTGGACAGAGAATTCCGCGTTCAAAACGCTCTGACCCGTTCCAAGGTACCGGTGCCGCGTATGCACCTGCTGTGCGAAGACGACGATATCATCGGCTCGGCCTTTTATGTGATGGAGCATCTGGACGGGCGTTCATTCGTAGACCCCGTCATGAAAGGCGAGGACAACGCCACCCGCACAGGCATATTGCACGAGATGAACCGCGTTCTGGCCGAGCTGCACATGGTTGATATCGACACTGCAGGCTTGTCAGATTTCGGCCCTCCGGGAAACTACTTCGAGCGGCAGATCGGGCGCTGGACCAAGCAGTATCGGGCATCGGAAACCGAAAGCATAAGCAAAATGAACAGCTTGATTGACAAGCTTGAACTTCAGATTCCAGCAGATGACGGTCAGAGAACACTGGTTCACGGCGACTACCGTATCGACAATATGCTGTTCGAACACAATGGAACGACCTGTGTCGGCCTGCTGGATTGGGAGCTATCGACCATTGGCCACCCCTATGCAGATCTTGCGGCTGTGATCATGCAGTGGCAATTGCCACCGGGCAAGGAAGGGCGCGGACTGGCGGGGGTGGATCGGGACGCTCTCGGGTTGCCGTCTGACCAAGCGTTTATCGCCGAATATTGTCGCCGACGCAGCCTGCCAGGCATCGACAATTTCGGCTTCTATCTTGCCTTCAACTTCTTCCGTATGGCGGCGATTCTTCAAGGGGTCTACAAACGGTCGCTGGACGGCAACGCGTCGGACCCCGCACGGGCACGCGCCTTCGGTGCCTATGTACCGGTCTTTGCGCAACATGGCCTGTCGGCGCTGGAGGAATAGACCATGACATTCGATGCATCGGCACTGCCGCGCATTCAGGACTGGATGCAGCGATATGTGGACGAGAGAAAATACGCCGGTAGCAGCTTGCTGATCCAGCAGGAGGGGAAAGAAGCGTACTTTCATTCCTGCGGCCGCCGCTGTCTGGAAAAGAACCTACCGTTTCAGCGTGATAGTCTCGTACGCATCTACTCGATGACCAAACCCGTGGCCTCGGTCGCGCTTATGATGTTGGTCGAACGGGGCATGTTCCATCTCGACACGCCCGTGTCCGAGTTCCTGCCCGAGTTTCAATCGATGCAAGCCCTGATCGCGGACGCCACGCATCTGGACCAGACCGAGCCCGCGCCGACGCCAACCCTGCATCAGTTGCTGACTCATACCAGCGGGCTGAGCTATCCGTTTAATCCGGGGTTGCTGCCCAAGGCGATGGATGAGCTGGATTTGATATTCTCACCGGCGCAGGGCCCTCTTGCGGATCGTGTGAAGCTGCTGGCCACGTTGCCATTGGCTTTTCAGCCCGGTCCGCGGTGGGAGTACTCGGTTGGTATCGACGTGATCGGTCGCGTGATCGAGGTCGCATCAGGACAGCCGCTGGACCGTTTTCTGGCCGAACATATATTCGTGCCCCTGGGCATGCATGAAACCGGTTTTTCGGTGCCGGACGGGGCAGGGGATCGGTTCGCCTCGCTCTACACTCCGCTGGAAGGCGATGCGATGGCGTTGAACACAGCCAAAACGGGGGGCGATACACTGCGCCTTGTGGACTGTGCTGGCAAGTCGCCGTTTGAAGCCGCAACCACTTTTTCTGGCGGTGGCGGGTTGATCAGCACGATCGACGATTACGGCCGTTTCGCGGAGATGCTGCGCAAAAAGGGCGCCGGGAAAAACCAGCGGATACTGGGGCCAAAGACCATAGAATTCATGATGCGCAATCACTTGCCGGGCGACATTGCATCAATGGGACCGCAGAGCTTTGCCGAACAACCCATGGAGGGTACAGGGTTTGGTATCGGGGGGGCCGTGGTGCTTGACCCGGCGCGCCTGCGGTGTCCGGGCTCGGTCGGTGATTTCGGTTGGGGCGGCATGGCCTCGACCTATTTCTGGGTGGACCCAGTTCACGATTTCTCGGTGGTTTTCTTTACCCAGCTGTCGCCGTCCAGCTCATACCCTTCGCGGGCCGAATTGAAGGCGCTTGTGCACGGGGCCCTCGTTGAATGATCCCAGCACGGATGATAGCGGAAGACGCGACCATACCGGAGACCCGCATATGACCGAAGCTGAACGCATTCTGCTTGACCTACTCGACATCGAAGCGCTTGAGGTTGACCTGTTTCGCGGCACCGGCTCTGGCGGAGAAACGCCCACGCGCATCTTCGGCGGGCAGGTGATCGCACAGGCGTTAGCCGCAGCCTACAGAACGGTCGACGACAGGCTGTGTCATTCATTGCATGCCTATTTCATCCGACCCGGTGATCCGTCAATTCCGGTTATTTATCAAGTAGATCGCGCGCGGGATGGCGGATCTTTCACCACCCGTCGGGTTGTCGCGATCCAACACGGAAAGCAAATCCTGAACCTGTCAGCCTCGTTTCACAAACAGGATGACGGTTGGGATCACCAACATCCAATGCCCGCAATTGAGGCGCCCGAAACGCACCCCTCACGCGACGAATTACGAAAGCGATACCTCGATCGGGTACCGGACTCGCTCAGAACCGAGCTTCTGCGTGAGCGCCCGATTGAAGTGCGGGATGTTGCGCCGCTGGACCTGTTCTCACCGGAAAAAGCGGAAGACCGCAACCATGTCTGGTTTCGCATGAAGGCCGCCGCGCAGGCCGATCGGGTTACACAACACCTGCTGTTGGCATATGCGTCTGACATGAGCTTGCTGAGTTCCGGCATGCGACCGCATGGCCTGAGCTGGTTCACCGGAGAGATTGACGGTGCCAGTCTGGATCACGCGATCTGGTTCCATGCACCGGTGCGGTTTCAGGATTGGCATCTCTATGCGATGGAATCGCCGTGGACGGGGCAGGGGCGCAGCTTCAACCGAGGGTCAATCTATGCGCAGGACGGTACCTTGGTTGCATCTGTGGCACAGGAAGGCTTGCTGAGACGCCGCAAAAGACGTTAGTTTTCTCTGCTAAACTTTTGATTTAAATTCGACATCCCCTCAATCCAACGGTCGTAGTCAGCCGCCTTCAGACGCAGATAGTCCAGCACCTGAGGATGCGGCAAAATAAGAAACCTTTCGTCCGCCAGCGCCTCGACGCAGGCTTGTGCCACCGCGGCGGGCTCAAGCATACCGTCGATTGCCGCGACCGAGTTCTCATGTCCGCGCGTCATATCCGAGCGCACCGCCTGAGGGCAAAGAACCGAAACCCTGAGTCCTTTGTGCGCGTAGGTCAAGGCCAGCCATTCGGCGAACCCCACGGCTGCATGTTTCGTCACGCCATAAGGCGCGGCACCCGGTTGATTGAGCAGCCCGGCAGCCGACGCGGTCACCATAAGATATCCGGCGCCACGTGCGATCATACGCGGTATCAAATGGCGCGCGGTCCAGACATGCGACATGACGTTGATCTGCCAGATACGATCCCATTCAGCGTCAGCAACATCAAGCCCGCCAAGTGTCAGGATACCAGCATTCGCACAAAACAGGTCTATCGGCGCGATGGTGTCTTCGACAGTTTCGATCAGGTCGCGGATATCGTCTTCAACCGCAACATCACAGCGGATTGCATGGCCGTCGATTTGCCCCGCAACGCGCTGCGCGCCGGCCAAATCGATATCCGCGCAAACGATACGCGCACCTTCTTCAGCAAAACGCTCGGCAAGTCCTTTGCCAATTCCGCCGGCAGCGCCGGTGACGACAACTGTCTTATCTTTCAGATGCATCTCTGTCTCAGCTCATGTCCAGAATGCAGCGTAACAGGTTGAAAAACCACCGCTAGTGCAGATGTCCTAACGGTGGTCCTGATTTTACATAATCATGATTATACGTTTTATAGAATCCTTCAATAAAACGCCTGCAACCCAGTCTGTGCCCGCCCCAGGATCAGCGCGTGCACGTCATGCGTCCCCTCATAAGTGTTCACCGTTTCCAGATTGATCATGTGGCGCACCACTTGGAATTCCAGCGAGATACCGTTGCCGCCGTGCATGTCCCGTGACATACGCGCGATGTCCAATGCCTTGCCGCAATTGTTGCGTTTGATGATTGAAATCATCTCGGGCGCAGCTTCAGCCTGATCCATCAGACGTCCAACACGCAGGCTGGCCTGCAGACCCAGAGCGATTTCCGTCTGCATCTCTGCCAGTTTGCGCTGGAACAGCTGTGTCTGCGCCAATGGTCGATTGAACTGTTTGCGGTCCAGACCGTATTGCCGCGCGCCGTACCAGCAGGCCTCGGCCGCGCCCATAACGCCCCAGCTGATGCCATAGCGTGCGCGGTTCAGGCAGCCGAACGGCCCTTTCAGGCCCTGAACATAAGGCAACAGCGCCTCTTCACCGACCTCTACCCCATCCATAACGATCTCGCCGGTGATTGAGGCCCGAAGGCTCAGTTTGTTCTCGATTTTCGGCGCGCTCAGGCCTTTGATGCCTTTGTCCAGAACAAAGCCGCGGATTTTGCCGTCATGGGCATCCGACTTCGCCCAGACAACAAACACATCGGCGATCGGAGCGTTCGAGATCCACATCTTGGTCCCGGTCAGACGATAGCCGCCATCGATCTTCTCGGCCCGGGTTTTCATCGCGGCGGGGTCCGAACCGGCATCCGGCTCGGTCAGTCCAAAACAACCGATCCATTCACCGCTGGCCAGTTTCGGCAAATATTTGCGGCGTTGTTCTTCGCTGCCATAAGCATAGATCGGATACATCACCAGCGAGCTTTGAACGGACATCATCGAGCGATAGCCTGAATCCACGCGCTCAACCTCTCGCGCGACCAAGCCATAGCTTACGTATCCCGCGCCGATGCCGCCGTATTCCTCGGGGATTGTCGTTCCCAACAGGCCCATTTCGCCCATTTCACGGAAGATTTCCGGGTCGGTTTCCTCATTCTGGAACGCCTGCGTAACACGCGGCTGCAGTTTTTCCTGAGCATAAGCACGGGCGCTGTCGGCGATCAGGCGTTCCTCTTCTTCCAGTTGGTCGGCCAGGCGAAACGGATCATCCCAAGTGAAGTTGCCCAGTTCAGGCGCGTCTTTGGCCCGCAGAACAGGTTTGGTCTCTGGCGCGTTCATACTGTGTCTCCGAATATGGTGTCGCGCGCAGCATAATCTGATATTTACGCAAAAAACATCGAGACATTTGCACATTTCCATGAGTAAAACGCATAGATGAGCATGCGCCGCCCTATCCTGCCCCCGATTTCCGCCCTGCGCGCCCTAGAGGCGCTGGACCGGCTGGGGTCAGCCTCGGCGGTTGCCGATGAAATGGCATTGACGCAGAGCGCGGTCAGTCGGCAGTTGCAAACGCTTGAGGCGCATCTGGGCGCAGAGCTCGTCAGCCGTGACAGAAAGCGGTTATCGCTGACCAAGGTTGGACAGGATTATGTAGAGGAAATTCGGCCTGCTTTGGCGCAAATAGCGCAGGCGGCACTGAAACTGCATGTCTCACCGGTTGGCGGGACCTTGAACCTTGCCATCCTGCCCACCTTCGGGATGCGCTGGCTGGTGCCGCGCCTGCCGGACTTCGCGCGTTTGCATCCCGACATCACCATCAATATGACCACACGGCTGAGGCCGTTCAACTTTGCATCAGAACCTTTTGATGCTGCACTACATTTCGGCGAACCAGATTGGCCGGGAACGGATCGGTTGCTGCTTAGGATGGAACGCGTGCTGCCGGTCTGCGCGCCCGAATTGTTGCCGCAGGGGGCGCCGTCATCTCCTGGCGATTTGTTGAAATTGCCATTGCTGCATATCCAGACGCGTCCGCAGGCCTGGCAGGACTGGTTCCGACAGATGGGAGTCACGCCACCGCACCCGCTGCCCGGCACGGTGCATGATCAGTTCAACACAATAAACCAGGCCGCGCTGCATGGTCTGGGCGTGGCACTGCTGCCGAACTATCTGATCGAACAGGACCTGGCCACCGGCAAGCTGGTCGCGGCCTTTCCGGACGCCATTGAGACGATGGGCGCCTATTATCTGGTTTGGCCTCATGACAAATCACACGACGAGTCGTTGCGTCAGTTCCGACATTGGCTCGCCTCTCAGGCCCAGACCGACGAGGCGTTACCGCGTTAGCCCAAAGCGTACCCTGCCCCGCGCACCGTGCGCACCGGGTCTTCGCCGCCATGCTGAGTCAGAGCCTTGCGCAAGCGGCCGATATGGACGTCCACGGTACGGGTATCGACATAGATATCGCGGCCCCAGACCCGATCCAGCAACTGCTCACGGCTCCAGACCCGGCCCGGTTTTTCCATGAAGGTGCTGAGCAGGCGAAACTCGGTCGGGCCGAGCTTCAGCGGCTTGTTGTCCCGGCTCACTTTGTGGGTCTCGGAATCAAGGATGATGTCATCGAATTCCAGACGGAGGCCCACCGTCGCCGGGCGCACCCGGCGCAGTTGCGTCCGCACGCGGGCCATCAGTTCAACCACCGAATACGGCTTGACCACATAGTCATCCGCGCCGGTTTCCAGCCCCCGCACCTTGTCGACCTCTTCGGAGCGCGCCGACAACATGATGATCGGGATCGAGCGGGTATCTGGCCGCGTCTTAAGGCGGCGGCAGACCTCGATCCCGCTGAGGTTTGGCATCATCCAGTCCAGGACGATGATATCCGGGCGGTCTTCTTCAACCAGCAGCAACGCCTCTTCACCATTTTCGGCGCGCGTGACGCGAAAACCCTCGGCGTCCAGATTATAGGCCAGCACCTCTCGCTGAGCCAATTCGTCCTCAACCACCAGCACCGTCGGTTGCTCAGCAGACATGATGTCGGCCTCCTAGATCGTTTGCGAGGTGTTGTCGGCCTTGGGGCGCGCCTCTGAGGGGCGCTCGCCAGTGACCAGATAGACGACCTGCTCGGCGATGGCGGTGACGTGATCACCCATGCGTTCGATGTTCTTGGCGATGAAATGCAAATGCATGCAGGACGAGATGTTGCGCGGATCCTCTGCCATAAATGTCAGGAACTCGCGAAACAGGCCATTATACATCTGGTCCACCTCGAGATCGCGTTCAATCACATCCTCTGCCAGTTCGGCATCGCGCTGGATATAAGCGTCCAGCGCGTCGCGCAGCATCAGCTCGACCTCACGCGCCATCCGGCGCAGGGCAGCAGCGCTGCCGTTGATTTCACCGGCATTGACCAGAACCGTGGTCCGTTTGGCGATGTTCTTGGCGTAATCGCCAATCCGTTCAAGGTTGCCCGACACTTTCAGAACCGACAACACCAGACGCAAATCGCCTGCCGTTGGCGCCCGCAGCGCGATCAGACGCGCGGTTTCTTCGTCGATCACCTCTTCCAGAGCGTCAATGGCCTTGTCGCCCTGACGCACCTCTTTCGCCAGTTCCTCGTCACGGGTTTCCAGCGACCGCGCGGCCCCCATGATGGCGGCCTCGACCAAACCGCCCATCTTCATGATATGCGCCTGAATGGCCTCGAGATCCCGGTCGAAAACCGATGCAATATGTTGTTCGCTCATTGCAGTATTCCTGTGCTCAGCCGATCCGGCCGGTGATATAGCTTTCGGTCCGGGGGTCTTCGGGGTTCGTGAAGATCTGCCCGGTTTCACCAAACTCAACCAAGTTACCCAGATGGAAGAACGCCGTCTTTTGACTGACCCGCGCAGCCTGCTGCATCGAATGCGTCACAATCACCACCGAATAGCGCGAGCGCAGCTCGTCAATCAGCTCTTCAACCTGCGCGGTTGCAATCGGATCAAGCGCCGAGCACGGTTCGTCCATCAGCAGAACCTCGGGCTCGGTCGCCACGGCGCGGGCGATGCATAGACGCTGCTGCTGACCGCCCGAAAGGCCGGTGCCGGGCGCATCCAGACGGTCCTTGACCTCATCCCAGATCGCGCCACGGCGCAGGGATTTTTCCACGATCTCGTCCAGTTCCGCCTTGTTCTTTGCAAGCCCGTGGATTCGCGGGCCGTAGGCCACATTGTCGTAGATCGACTTGGGAAACGGGTTGGGTTTCTGAAACACCATGCCTACCTTGGCGCGCAGCTGCACCGGGTCGACGCGCTTGTCATAGATGTCTTCGCCGTCCAGCAGAATGTCACCCTGCACCCGGCAGATATCGATGGTGTCGTTCATCCGGTTCAGGCAGCGCAGAAAGGTCGACTTCCCACAGCCCGAGGGGCCGATAAACGCGGTGACGGTCTTGTCTTCGATTTCGACGTCAACGTCCTTGATGGCGTGGGTATCGCCGTAATAGACCTGAACCCCTTTGGCGTTTATCTTGATGTCTTTGGAGTCCACGGCTCTCTCCACTCGTGTCATGTCGTTCATGTTGGCCTCCATTTACCAGCGGCGTTCAAAGCGGCGGCGCAGGATGATAGCGATGATATTCATGGTCAGCAGGAACATCAAAAGGATGATAATGCCGCCCCAGGCTTTCTCATAAAAGCCGACGTCGGCACGTGCGGCCCAAGTGTAAATCTGTGCTGGCATCGCCGAGTTCGGTTCGGTGAATCCGGCAAGGAAGCCATCGGGGTAGCCACGGGCGACAAAGCCAACCATCCCAATCAGCAACAGCGGTGCGGTTTCCCCCAGCGCCTGCGCCAGACCAATGATCGTTCCGGTCAGGATACCGGGCGCGGCCAGCGGCAGGACATGATGGAACACAGCCTGCATTTTCGAGGCCCCTACCCCCAGCGCCGCGTCCCGGATCGATGGTGGCACGGCTTTCAGCGAAGCGCGGGTCGAGATGATGATCGTCGGCAACGTCATCAGCGTCAGCACCAGACCACCGACCAGAGGGGCCGATTGCGGCAAGTGCATGAACTGGATGAACACCGCCAGACCAAGGATACCGAACACGATGGACGGAACCGCAGCAAGGTTCGAGATGTTCACCTCAATCAGGTCGGTGAAGCGGTTCTGCGGCGCGAATTCCTCAAGATAGATCGATGCGGCCACACCGATGGGCAGCGAAAGCGCCAGCACCACCAGCATCATGAAAAACGAGCCGACGACCGAGGCCCCAATGCCCGCGCCACCGGGGTTGTCCACCCCTGAGTCCGCGCCGGTGATGAAGGGCCAGTTAAAAGCTTGTTTGATGATACCGGCCTCTTTCAGCGCATCGACCAGATCCAGATCGCTCAGCTGCAGGAAACGGCTGTCTTGCAACGTGTCCCGCGACACGCGGCCCTTGAAGTACCCGTCTACCCGGCTTGAGGCCGCCAGATCGAACATGATCGGCTCACCCAGCGCGCTTGGATTATCGGCATAGAATGTACGGATTGTTCCGCCCACCTTGCCCAGCAGACGCTCGATCGCGGCCTCGTCGAAATCGACGCTGATGCCGCTTTCGGCGAGTTCTTTGTTCAGCGCGGAAATAAACAGATCGGAATAGGCCTTGGTCTTGAACAGCGTCCCTTCAGCCTCATCGCGCTGCGCGGGCGTCAGGGTGAACTCCACGCTGACGACCGTGCGCTGGAAGGCCGGTATCCCTTGGGACAGGATCGAGGCAAAGAGCACGATCAGAAAGAACAGGCCCGTCGCGATGGCCACGATCCCATAGGCGCGAAAGCGCTTTTCGGCGGCAGCGCGTTTCTTGGTGCGCGCATCCGTTGCGGTTAGCGAGATCGCATGGCGACCGGATTCGGGGCTTTGCATGCTGGCGTCGGTCATTCGTACTGCTCCCGATACTTGCGCACGATATAAAGGGCGAAGACGTTCAGCCCCAGCGTGAGGACGAACAGGGTCATGCCAAGCGCGAAGGCGACAAGCGCTTCGGGTGAGGCGAAATCTGCGTCACCCGTCAGCTGGCTGACGATCTTGGCGGTCACAGTGGTCATGGCCTCGAACGGGTTTAGGTCAAGGCGCGCTGCGGCCCCCGCCCCCAGAACCACGATCATCGTCTCGCCGATGGCGCGCGATGCCGCCAGCAGAATCGCCCCGACGATCCCGGGCAAGGCGGCTGGCAGAACCACCTGACGGATAGTCTCGGACTGCGTGGCACCCAGCCCGTAAGATCCGTCGCGCATCGCCTGCGGCACGGCATTGATAATGTCATCGGACAGAGAAGATACAAACGGGATCAGCATGATCCCCATGACCAGCCCGGCGGTCATCACCGCGGTACCGGCTTTCATCCACCCCAGCCCATTGTCGCCGAAAACGCTCAGCAGCAGCGGTCCGACCGTCAGCAGCGCAAAAAGGCCGTAGACGATGGTCGGGATACCGGCGAGCACTTCCAGAAGCGGCTTGGCAAACGAGCGCACGCGAGGTGACGCATATTCACTGAGATAGATTGCTGCAAACAAACCGATGGGTACGGCGACCAGCAATGCGACCAGAGAAATGTAGAAAGTGCCCCAAAGCAGCGGTATGATACCCAGGTCCGAGGCACCACCACGGCCCGAGAAGCTGGGCGCCCAAGTGGTTCCAAAGAAGAAATCCGTCGCGGGATATAGCTTGAAGAATTCCCAGGTGTTGAACACAAGGGACAGCACGATCCCGACCGTGGTCAGAACCGCAACCGACGCCGCCGCCAGCAGCAGCACGCGAATGCCCTGTTCGACCACGTTGCGGGCGCGGTAATCCAAATGCGTCTGAAACCAGCTGAATGCAGCACCGAGCAGGGCAACCACAATAACGGCAATCGACATAATCGAATAGCCGGTGGCGTTCATAACCCGATAGCTTTGTGCGGCGCGCAGGACAGGTTGGGTGATGCTAGAGGTTACAACCTGTCCGGCATCTTTAAGCCGCGTGGTCATATCGGTAACGTCAGCCCGTGCATTTCGGGCCATATCATCGGTGATGGCACCACTTGCCACCGCATTGTCCAGACCCGCCGCGGTCCGACGCACCTCGGCCATAACAAGGCTGAGCGAGGACCCTTCTTTCACCGCAGTTTCGGGGATCATTCCCGAAACCTGAGAATTTACGACAAGTGGCTGCACCAGCAGCCAGATGATCAGCAGACCAAAGGCCGGTACGATTGTTTTCAGCGCAACATTCGCGCCATAAAAAGATGGCAGGGAATGCAGATTGCGGCTGTCGCCTCCGGCGCTCTGAAGGGCGCGTGTCCGCCCCAGTACATAGCCGATTGCCGCGATCGCAAGCACGATCAGTATGAGCCAAAGAATCGGCATGGCGCCCCCACAGGTCTTGATCGGGATTTGGGAAAAAACGGGGGTGACGAAACCGCCACCCCCGATGATTTCAAACGGGGATTGGGATCAGCTACCCGAACCCATGGTCACTTCGTTCGCAATTGCGTCCTGAGTTTTTGCCAGCTCGGGATCGGCAACCAGGCCATAGTTGGCCAGCGGACCCGAACCACCTGCAATCTCGTCAGCGGTGAAGAATTGAGCGTATTCTTTCAGGCCGGGGATCACACCGATATGCGCTTTCTTGACGTAAAAGAACAGCGGGCGCGAGACAGGGTATTCACCCGAGGCGATGGTCTCGGTCGACGGTGCGATACCGCCCATGGTGGCCACTTTCAGCTTGTCGGTGTTGTTCTCGTAGAACGCTAGACCGAACACGCCGATGCCGTTGGGGTTGGTGTCGATGCGAGCCAGGGTCTCGGTGTAGTCACCGTCGATGTCGACCGACTTGCCGTCGGTGCGCACGTCCAGGCAGGCGTCTTCGGCGTCATCTTCGCTCATGCCGCCAGCAATCATGGCTTCCATAGCGCCGGTGGTTTCGCAACCTGCCAGCAGAACCTTGTCTTCGAACACTTCACGGGTGCCGTGCTTGGTGCCCGGGATGAACATCGCGATTTCAACGTCCGGCAGATCGCCGTTGAATTCGGCCCATGAGTTAAAGCTGTTGTCGACCAGCGCGCCGTCTTTCATGACTTTCGAGCCGATGGCGTTGTAGATGTCAGCCGGCTCGAACGCGGTGAAGGCCGGGCCAGTCTGCTGGCTTGCAAATACGATGCCGTCATAGCCGATGCGGACTTCCATGATGTCAGTCACGCCGTTTTCGGCGCAGGCTTTGATTTCTTTTTCGCGGATGGCGCGGGAGGCGTTTGCAACGTCGATGGTGTTTTCGCCGACACCTTCACAGAAACGCTTCAGACCGGCCGAAGAGCCGCCCGATTCAACAACCGGCGTCGGGAAGTCAGTGTTTTCGCCAAACAGCTCGGCGACGATCGACGCATAAGGCAGAACGGTGGACGAGCCAGCAACCTGAACGTTGTCACGTGCAGCAGCAGCGGTTGCGGAAACGGCGGCGATTGCCAGCGCAGAAGCCGACAGTTTAACAAAGGACATTTCAGTCTCCTTGAAAGGATATGTGCTGATCATCCCCATGATGATCTGCGCGAACCCCTAGAAGGCGCTCGTAAGCCTTTTGTGACAAGTGTGTAACGGTTTTATGACAAGATAGGATTTTCTCAGAATCTCTTAACTTGACGATGGGTCAGCGCGGCAGGATGACCGTAAATACGGCCCCTTGCCCCAGCTCACTTTCGACGCGCAGCCGACCGCGATGGCGATTGACGATATGTTTGACGATCGCCAGCCCCAACCCCGTGCCGCCCAGCTCGCGCGAGCGGTGGCTGTCGGCGCGATAGAATCGCTCGGTCAGGCGCGGCAGATGGGTGGCGTCGATACCCGGTCCCCGGTCGATGATCCTGATCCGCACGGCAGGGCCACGCATGGCGGTATCGCGCTCGGACAGCGTCACGACCACCTCGACCGACCCACCGCTGCCGCCGTATTTGATCGCGTTCTCGACCAGATTGGTGACGACCTGCCGCAACTGGTCGCTGTCGCCGACCATCTCGACCGGTGTGTCCGGAGCATCCAGCGACAGTTGCACCCCGGCATCATCGGCCAGAGGCCGCAGCGTGTTCAAGGTCGACTGGATCAGGCCGGTCATTTCCAGTGGCTCTTTGGGCCTCACCCGTTCTTCGCTTTCGACCCGGTTCAGCGATAGCAGGTCGCCCACCAGCCGGTTCATCCGGTTGGCCTCATCCGCCATGATCTGCAGAAACCGCTCGCGCGCGGCGGTATCGTCGCGCGCCGGGCCGCGCAGGGTTTCGATGAATCCCATCAGCGCGGTCAGCGGCGTGCGCAATTCGTGGCTGACATTGGCCACAAAATCGCGCCGCATCTGGCCAGCCTGTTCCAAGTGCGTGACGTCCTGAAACACCGCCAGAACCGCGCCAGCGCTGGGCACGTAGCGGCACTGCACCTCGAAAGTCGTATCCTGCGCGCCGTCATTGGACAGGTGCCGCGCCGTGCGTCCCTGACGCGCGCGCAGACTTTGTTCAATCGCCTCAATCACCTGCGGTTGCCGCAGGATCGTGGCAAAGTGCCGCCCTTCGATCACCGGACCCAGCAGCGTCCGAGCCTCGGCATTTGCGGCGACGATCCGCTCGGACTGGTCCACCAGCAGCGCGGGCATCGGGATGGCTGCAACCAGCTCGGCAAGAGAAGCGTCGGTCATGCGTTTTCAGACCGGTCTCAGCGTTTCGCGAAACTTGCGCATGTTTTCCTGATAATGCAGCGCGCTTAGCGTCAGACGGTTGGCGGTATCCTGATCCACCTGCCGAACCACCTTGCCGGGCGACCCCATGACCAGCGAATTGTCAGGGATGTCCTTGTTCTCGGTGATCAAAGCCCCTGCCCCGATCAGACAGTTCTTACCGATCTTCGCACCGTTCAGAACGATCGCCCCCATCCCGATCAAAGTGTTTTCACCGATGGTGCAGCCGTGCAGCATCACCTTATGCCCTACGGTGCAATTGGCACCGATCGTCAGCGGGTATCCGGGATCGACATGCATCACGCAGTCTTCCTGCACATTGCTGCCCGCGCCGACGCGAATCTCTTCGTGATCAGCGCGGATCGTGCAGCCGAACCAGACCGAGGCACCCTGCTCGATCACAACTTTCCCGATCAGGTTGGCATCCGGGGCGATCCATGTGTCTTCGTGGATTTGCGGCGTGTGTTCGCCCAAGGCGTAAATCGTCATGACTGCCCCTCGAATTCCGTTTGCAAGGCACGGATGTGGTTCTGCAGGCGTGGCTGCTGAATGCGGCGCATCCGTTCGGCGCTGACGATGGTTTTCAGCTTTTCCTCGGTCGCATCCAGATCATCGTTGATCAGGACATAGTCGTAGTAGCCCCAGTGGCTGATTTCGTCCCAGCTTTTCAGCATCCGTTTGGCGATCACCTCTTCGCTGTCCTGTCCCCGGCCTTCCAGCCTGCGCCGCAGTTCGGGGATCGAGGGCGGCAGAATGAAGATCGACAGTGCGTGCTTGCCCAGATCCGAGTTTCGGATCTGCACTTCCCCCTGCCAGTCCACGTCGAACAGCACGTCGCGGCCTTTGTTGATCGACTCGCGCACCGGCTCGGCAGGTGAGCCATAGAAATTGCCGAAGACGTGGGCGTGTTCCAGCATCTGGCCGTCGGCCACCTGTTGTTTGAACGCGTCTTCGGACAGGAAATAATACTCGCGCCCATGTTCCTCGCCGGGACGCGGGGCGCGGGTGGTGGCCGAGATCGAGAATTCCAGATCGCTGTCCCATTGCATCAAACGACGCGCCAGTGTGGATTTGCCTGCGCCCGAGGGCGAGGACAGGATGATTAATAGACCTCGGCGATCCGCCATGAGTATGCCCCCGTTTCTATTCCACGTTCTGAACTTGTTCGCGCATCTGATCAATCACCGCCTTCAGCTCCAGCCCAACTGAAGTCAATTCGGCATTTTGCGATTTCGAACAGAGCGTGTTGGCCTCGCGGTTGAATTCCTGCATCAGGAAATCCAGCTTGCGGCCGACCGGACCGTCTTGCATCAACAGCGTGCGGGCGGCCACTACATGCGCGGCCAAGCGATCGATCTCTTCCGTGATGTCGGCCTTCACGGCGATCAGCGCCAGTTCCTGCGCCACCCGTTCGGCATCGACGCCCTGCGCATTGTCGACCACGCGCGCCAGATTGTCCTTCAGGGCCTGTGCAATCTCGTCCCGCCGCTGCTCGGCGAGAAGGCCGGCCTTGTCCGTCAGCTGCGCGATCTGGTCCAACTGACCTTCCAGAATACCCGCCAGCGCCTGCCCCTCGGCTTGCCGCATGTCGAGGAACGCAGCCAAAAGTCCTGCGAACTCGGCCTGCAACTGCGCGACCAGCGGCGCGGGATCATCCTCTTCGCTGCCAGCCTCAAGCATACCTTTCAGTGCCAGAAGTTCGCTGGCTTTCGACGGAGCCAGCGCAATACCACGGGCACCGGCCATTGTTTCGGTCTGGGCAAGGGCGTCCAGCGCGGCCTCCATCGCCGAGATGTTGATCTTGATGTCTGACGCGCTTTCTTCCCGGTTCAGCCGCAGCGAGAGCGTGACATTGCCCCGGCTCACTTGCTTCGACAGATCGGCGCGCAGCGCGGCCTCAAGCCCGGTCAGCCAGTCCGGCACGCGCAGGCGCATATCCAGCCCCTTGCCGTTTACACTGCGCAGCTCCCACCCCCAGCTATGCGGACCAAACGCCCCCTTGCCCGAGGCAAATCCGGTCATGGATCTGATCATGCCTGCCCTTTCCGTCAAAACCGCTCGCCGCACCTAATGCCATCGGCGGGTGGGGGGCAAGACCTTGCTCATTTCCGGCTGAGGGCGGATCGGTTAACCATTCGTTAAAGAATTGCTCCAAAATTGTATTAACCCATGTCAATTTGACAGTCGGAAACGCTGGTGAAGGCCAGCTTTGCCCGGTAGATGGCATTTTACGAAAATCGCGACTGATTGACGGTAGGGTGATGAAATGAAAACCTTTTTTGGAACTGGTGCTGGCTCAGAGTTCGGAAAGATCGTCGCAATGGACCGATTTGACAGCGGGCGCAGCCTGTCCCCCATCCGTCAGGCCGAGGCCTATTGGACCGCCCTGCTCAGGGGCGACGATGTGCCGATGCGGTCGCAGATCGATCCGCGCGGGCTTGAGAATATTCTGGAATATACCTTCATTCTCGAACGCATCGCGCCGGGTCTGGCACGGTTTCGGCTGGCTGGAAGCCATCTGAACAAGCTAGCCGGGATGGAGGTACGGGGCATGCCGCTAACCGCGTTCTTTGAACCCGGCGCGCGGGATGATGTCCAAAGCCATCTGAACCGCGTCTTCTCGACCCCCGCCGTGGCCGAGCTTGGGTTGGTCTCGAAGGGCAAACTGGGCCGTGCCAACCTGCAGGCACGGATGATCTTGCTGCCACTCAAAAGCGATCTAGGCGATGTCAGTCGGGTGCTGGGCGTGATGGTCAGCGACGGCGCGATTGGCGCAACGCCGCGGCGGTTCTCGGTCGCTGATCAGCGGGTGCGCGCGGTGTCCGATCTGAGCCGGCGGCCAATATCCACACCAGAAACGGCAATGGGTTTCGCCGAAGACCCCAGTGAATTCACCGGTCGCCCACGTCATCTGAGACTGGTGTCCTCACGAGAGGATTAAGTAAAACGGCGGGTTCCTGACCCGCCGTTTCAATTTGTTCTGAGTGATCGCTTAGCTTGCCGCGCGTTTATTCCGATCACGGCGCAGCTGGGTCAGCTCTTCGGCCACGAGGAAGGCCAGTTCCAGCGATTGCGACGCGTTCAGACGCGGATCGCAGGCGGTGTGGTAGCGGTCCGAGAGGTCCTCTTCGGTCACGGCGCGGACGCCGCCGGTGCATTCGGTGACGTCCAGACCGGTCATCTCGAAATGCACACCACCGGGGATGGTGCCCTCGGCCTGATGCACGCCAAAGAAGTCGCGCACCTCGCGCAGGACCGAGTCAAACGGCCGGGTCTTATAGCCTGTGGCCGACTTGATCGTATTGCCATGCATCGGATCGCAGACCCAGGTGACCTTGGCTCCCTCTTCTTTGACGGCCTTGATCAGGCGGGGCAGATGCTCACCCGCTTTACCAGCGCCAAAACGTGCGATCAGGGTCAGGCGACCCTCTTCGTTTTCGGGGTTCAGTTTGGACATCAGAATCTTGAGGTCTTCTGCACTGGTCGTCGGGCCACATTTCAGGCCGATCGGGTTCAGAACGCCGCGGGCGAATTCAACATGCGCGCCGTCAGGCTGACGGGTGCGGTCACCGATCCAGATCATGTGGCCGGACCCCGCCAGCCAGTTGCCGGACGTGGAATCAAGCCTCGTCAGCGCCTCTTCATACTCCAACAGCAGTCCTTCATGGCTGGTGTAGAACTCAACTGACGAGAATTCATGCGTGGTGTCGGCGGTAATTCCCGCAGCACCCATGAAATCGATCGAGTCCTGAATGCGGTCGGCAATCTCGGAGTACTTCTGAACATCCTGCCCGTCGGCAAAGCCCAAGGTCCAGGAATGCACGTGGCTCATATCAGCGAAACCACCGGTCGAGAAAGCCCGCAGCAGGTTCAGCGTGGCGGCGGCCTGCGTGTAGGCCTGCAGCATCTTGGATGGATTCGGAATGCGGGCCTCGGGCGTGAAGTCCAACTCGTTGATGATGTCACCACGGTAGCTGGGCAGTTCCACGCCATCCACAACCTCGGTCGGGGCGCTGCGCGGCTTGGCGAACTGACCCGCCATACGGCCCACTTTGACCACCGGGACCTTAGCCCCATAGGTCAGCACCATCGCCATCTGCAGCATCACCTTGAACGTGTCACGGATCGCATCCGCGCTGAATTGCTCAAAGCTTTCAGCGCAATCGCCACCTTGCAGCAGGAACGCCTCACCCCGGCCTGCGGCCCCCAGATGCTGCTTGAGCCGCCGCGCCTCGCCCGCAAAAACCAGCGGGGGATACTGCGAAAGCTGCGCCTCGACTTTGGCCAGCGCGGCCGCGTCGGTATAGTCTGGCATCTGAACCCGGGGCTTATTGCGCCAGTTCGTTTTTTGCCATTCGGTCATAGCCTTGATCTCCGCTGAGGTATTTCAGGTGGTCTCTATACAAAAAGCATTGATGAGAGACCATATCCCATTTGCGCCTCTTGACGCCGCAAACAAGCTTTGAACATGTTGGCAGGCACATCCGCCGCCGTGCTATACCCGGCGCGCACCGAATCAAGGACACATCGCCATGCAAGAGCAACGCCAAGTTGTCACCGTGGATAACGACGCGGGCAAGCCGCATAATTTTGTATTTGTACTGCTGGATAAGTTCTCGCTGTTGTCCTTCGCATCAGCTCTCGACAGTCTGCGTATCGCCAACCGTATGGCGAACCGGGATCTCTATACATGGACGCTGGCCGGTGAAGGCGGCGAAGTGGTGCATTGCTCGGCGGGAACGACGTTCAAGCTGGATTCGGATCTGTCGGAATTGCAGCGCGACGAAGTGATTATGATCTGCGGCGGCGTCGACGTGCAGGCCGCTACCACCAAACGCGTGTTGAACTGGGTCCGTCGCGAGGCGCGCAAAGGGCTGAAGATCGGCGGTCTGTGTACCGCCGCTTACACGCTGGCCAAGGCGGGTTTGCTGGATGGCAAGCGGGCCACGATTCACTGGGAAAACTCGGACAGTTTTTCGGAAGAATTCGACTCGGTCGAGTTGACCAAATCGGTTTTTCAGGTTGATGGAAATCGGATGACCACAGCGGGCGGGACCTCGTCAATTGACCTGATGCTCAAGATCATCGCAGATGACTATGGTGAGGATCTTGCCAACGCGGTTGCGGATCAGATGATCTATTCCTCGATCCGCACCGATCAGGACACGCAACGCTTGTCGACGCCCACCCGCATCGGCGTCCGGCATCCGAAGTTGAGCCAGGTCATTCTGATGATGGAAAAAAACATCGAAGAACCGATCTCGCCCTCGACCCTGGCCAAAGACGTCGGCATGTCGACCCGGCAGCTAGAACGGCTATTCCGCCGCTACCTGAGCCGCTCACCCAAGCGGTACTACATGGAGTTGCGCCTGCACAAAGCACGCAATCTGCTGATGCAGACGGATATGAGCGTGATCAACGTGGCTCTGGCCTGCGGTTTTGCATCACCCAGCCATTTCTCGAAATGCTACCGGGCGCACTATAACACCACGCCTTATCGTGAGCGTGGGGCGCAAAGCGGGCGGCTTTCGGTTTAACCCGATGTCATCCGGTACACCGCCCCCTGCCCGACCGAGATAAACCAGATCGACCCGTCCGGGGCCTCGACGATGTCGCGCACGCGCTCGGTTTCGGGGCCCTTGATCTGTTCAACCTCGCGCAGCGACGCACCCGAAAGGCGCGAGATATAGTCGAACTTGAGCGAGCCTACGAACAGTTCACCCGTCCAATCCGGCCACAGTTTTCCGGAATAAATCATCAGACCCGACGGCGCGATCGACGGATCCCAATAGTGTTGTGGCTGCTCCATCCCTTCTTTGGCAGTTCCTTCTCCGATCGCACCACCGTTGTAATGTCGGCCATACGAGATTACCGGCCAGCCATAGTTCCGTCCCGGCACGATCAGGTTAATTTCGTCGCCTCCACGCGCCCCATGTTCGGCGGTCCAGAGCCGACCGCGGGCATCCAGATCGGCGCCCTGCGGATTGCGATGCCCATAGGTCCAGATTTCTGGCTTGACCCCGGCCTGATCGACAAAAGGATTGTCGGATGGCACCGTCCCATCGCTATTGACCCGAATGATAGACCCGATGTGGTTCGACCTGTTCTGTGCCTCGGGCCGGTCACCGCGGTCTCCGATGGTTACAAACAGTGTACCGTCATTTGCCTCGACCACGCGCGAACCGAAATGGCGCCCACCACTGCCACCCGGGTTCGCCTCGAATATCACCCGAAGATTGGTCAGACGTTTGCCGTTTTCAGACAGGCGCGCGACCGCAAGCGCAGTGCCCGCACCGCCCCCTGTTTGGGGTTTCGAGAAGGTTAGAAACACCTCGCGCGTTTGAGCGAAATCCCGCGCGATGGTCACATCCAGCAAGCCGCCTTGCCCATTTGCAGCGACTTTGGGAACCCCGCGAACCTCTTGCGACGCGCCATCTGAAATATAAAGCAGGCGTCCGTCGCGCTCGGTTACCAGAAAAGAACCATCTGGCATGATCCCGACCGCCCAAGGCGTATCAAGGCCGGTTACCACCGCATCCACGCGCACCGGACCCTCAGAGGTTTCCAGAATATCGGCGCGGGTAATACCAGCGGCGAACAGCAAGGCAAGAATCGCAAATGCTCGGAACGTCATGATCTCTCCTTCGGGTGCACTGCCCTATCGTCATGAGAATAAATAGGTTTGTGATCTGCAAAAACACGTTTGCGTTAGGACTTTTCTTTTCTGCATTGCTTGCCTAGGGTCATGCCCAGAACGAAGACGTTCACACAACAATAGGGAGTAACCATATGAAAAAGCTGCTGACTGCTACTGCAGCCACCGCCTTGCTGGCGGGCACCGCAATGGCCGAGGATGTGAAACTGGGCGTGTTGTTCGGCTTTACAGGCCCGATCGAATCGCTGGCACCGGCGATGGGTTCGGGCGCCGAGATGGCGATGGCCGAGGTCACCGAATCCGGCAAGCTGCTGGATGGCGCAACCGTCACCGGAACCCGCGCCGACACGGGCTGCATCGACAACGGTCTGGCCACCTCGAACGGTGAGCGCATGATTGCAGACGGCGTTGCCGGTATCATCGGCGGCGACTGCTCGGGCGTGACTGGTGCGATTCTGCAGAACGTCGCGATCCCGAATGGCATGGTGATGATTTCTCCGTCGGCCACCTCGCCCGGTCTGTCGACCATGGAAGACAACGGCCTGTTCTTCCGCACGGCCCCATCGGATGCGCGTGAAGGTCAGGTGATGGCAGACATCCTGAACGATCGTGGTATCAGCTCGATCGCTCTGACCTACACCAACAACGACTATGGCAAGGGTCTGGCGGACGCGATCCAGTCCTCGTTCGAGGCTTCGGGTGGCGAAGTGACCATCGTCGCAGCGCACGAAGACGGCAAGGCCGACTACTCGGCTGAAGTTGGCGCACTGGCCTCGGCCGGTGGCGACATTCTGGTCGTGGCGGGCTATCTGGACCAAGGCGGCCTAGGCATCATCCAGTCGGCCTTGGACAGCGGCGCGTTTGACACGTTCGGTCTGCCCGGCGGCATGATTGGTGACTCGCTGCCCAACAATGTGGGTCCGGACCTGAACGGCTCGTTCGGTCAGATCGCTGGCTCGGGTGGTGAAGGTGCCGAGAAGTACTTTGCCATGGCCGAAGCGGCAGGTTTCGACGGCTCGTCGCCCTACTCGCCTGAATCCTATGACGCGGCGGCGCTGTTCATGCTGGCCATGCAGGCCGCAGGCTCGACCAGCCCGGCCGAGTATGGCGCGAAGATCATGGATGTCGCCAACGCTCCGGGTGAAAAGATCTATCCGGGTGAACTGGCCAAGGGTCTGGAACTGCTCGCGGCCGGTCAGGAGATCGACTATGTCGGCGCGTCCGGTGTTGAGCTGATCGGCCCCGGTGAAAGCGCTGGCTCCTATCGTGAGATCGAAGTCACCGACGGCGAGAACAAAACCGTCAACTTCCGTTGATCCAAGGTTAACAGTCATAAAAACAAGCAGCCCGGACCTTGTGTCCGGGCTGTTTCAATGACAAAAGCCCGCACCATTCGTACAGGGATGTGGCAACAACGCCGGAAAACGGCGGCTGGGGGAAAAGATGATCGTCGTCGAAGACGTGCACAAGCATTTCGGCGGGTTTCATGCGGTGGACGGGGCATCGCTGGAAATCCAAAAGGGCTCGATCACCGGTCTGATCGGGCCGAACGGTGCCGGAAAAACCACCCTGTTTAACGTGATCGCGGGTGTCTTGCCGCCGACCAGCGGCAAGGTGGTGATGGATGGTGAGGATATCACCGGCCTGCCCCCGCATGAGCTGTTTCACAAGGGCTTGCTCCGCACCTTCCAGATCGCGCATGAGTTCTCATCGATGTCCTGCCGCGAGAACCTGATGATGGTGCCCGGCGCGCAAT
The DNA here is from genome assembly GCF_056533645.1 of Ruegeria sp. G10. Lineage (NCBI taxonomy): Bacteria > Pseudomonadati > Pseudomonadota > Alphaproteobacteria > Rhodobacterales > Roseobacteraceae > Ruegeria > Ruegeria sp. G10. Next base: position 207,787 of record NZ_JBQFOQ010000008.1, read on the forward strand.
CGGGTGAAACGCTTTGGAACACATGGTTCGGACGCAAGCGTATCGCCGACGAGGAACGCGCGTTGCGGGCTAAGGCGGACGAAGTGCTAGAATTCCTGACCATCGAACACCTGGCCGACCACAAGGCCGGTCAGGTCTCGGGCGGGCAGAAGAAACTGTTGGAGCTTGGCCGCACCATGATGGTCGACGCCAAGATCGTGTTTCTGGACGAGGTCGGCGCGGGCGTGAACCGCACCCTGCTGATGACCATCGCCGACACGATCCTGCGTTTGAACAAGGAACGCGGCTATACATTCGTGGTCATCGAGCACGATATGGATTTCATCGGCAAGATCTGCGACCCGGTCATCTGTATGGCCGAAGGCAAGGTGCTGGCCGAGGGCACTCTGGACGAGATCAAGGCGAACGAGCAAGTGATCGAAGCCTATCTGGGCACCGGCCTGAAGAACAAAGACAAGCTGGAGGCGGGCGCATGAGTGACAACCCCTACCAGGACGACAAGGGCAACAAGGACGCCTCGATCACCAACCCGCACGGGGTCGGCACCATGACCCCCGCGCATCGCAAAAGCGGTGAGACGCATCGGGTTGAGGGCGGCCCGTTCCTGATCGGTGACACCATGACCGGCGGCTATGGCAAAGGGCCCGACATCCTCCATGATTGCACCATCGCTGTCGACAAGGGTGAGATTGCGGTGATCGTCGGCCCCAACGGCGCGGGCAAATCCACCGCGATGAAGGCCGTGTTCGGGATGCTGGACGTCCGTTCGGGCGCGGTGCGGCTGGATGGCGAAGACATCACCGCGCTGACCCCGCAGGATCGCGTGGTGCGCGGGATGGGCTTTGTGCCGCAGACCTCGAACATCTTCACCTCGATGACGGTGGAAGAGAACCTTGAGATGGGCGCTTTCATCCGCCGCGACGATATTTCGGGAACGATGGAGCAGGTCTATGACCTGTTCCCCATCCTGCGCGACAAGCGCAATCAAGCCGCCGGAGAGCTGTCAGGTGGTCAGCGCCAACAGGTCGCCGTGGGCCGCGCGCTGATGACTCAGCCGAAGGTGCTGATGCTGGACGAGCCGACCGCCGGGGTCTCGCCCATCGTGATGGATGAGCTGTTCGACCGGATCATCGAGGTTTCCCGCACTGGCCTGCCGATCCTGATGGTCGAACAGAACGCCCGTCAGGCGTTGGAGATTGCGGACAAGGGCTATGTGCTGGTTCAGGGGCGGAACGCCTATACCGGCACGGGCAAGGAACTGCTGGCCGATCCCGAAGTGCGTAAGAGTTTTTTGGGGGGGTGAGGATGCGATCAATTTACCCAATTGCACTCGCTACCGTTACAGCCAGCCCTGTATTCGCATTCGAAGAAGCAATTGACTATGCGCTCACGTTGGACTGTCGAAGCGTTTCAGTATGCGAAATCGACGGTGAGTGCAAAAGTATGGCGCGCGCCCTTCATTTTCTCTTGGTCAGACATGATGGAAATGAGGGTGCCTATTTGGGTCATTCGCCCGCCGAGAATGGCTACTATACGAGAATTCAGCTTCTCGATGATGGCTTACACGGGAAACCCAACCACGACTTTTCGACATCAGTACCCGACGATCACGCAGTTGACTTTCGAGGCGGTGACGAGTTCGAACTCGAAAGCGGCGTGCTGTTTCTAGCTTACGTTCCACGCGGATACGAATGGATCGAGCGGAACTTCAAAAATTCCGGTCTCTCCGAATTTCTCGTAGAGTTTCAGGGGTGTGAAAGCAAATAATGGACTTCCTCAACGCCCTTGTGGCGCTCTCCAACTTCGTTCTTGTTCCCGCAATCGCCTATGGCAGCCAGTTGGCGCTGGGTGCTCTGGGGGTGACGCTGATCTACGGCATCCTTCGGTTCTCGAACTTTGCCCATGGCGACACAATGGCATTTGGCGCGATGATTGCGGTACTGGTGACTTGGGGAATTCCGTTGCTGCTTGCTTGGACCCTAGAAAGTCAGTTTGGCTTAGTTAACGGGGTTATGTCTTGGTTTTTGACCCCATTCGGAGTGATGGGCGGTCCGCTCCCAACCGCTCTCGTCGCCCTGCCGTTTGCCATTCTGGGCTGTATCGTTTTGGTGCTGATCACCGACCGTCTGGTTTACAGATTCTACCGGGAACAAAAGGCCAAACCGGTCATTCTGGTGATCGTGTCCATGGGCGTGATGTTCATCATGAACGGCCTTGTGCGGTTCATCATCGGACCGGATGACCAGCGTTTCTCGGACGGTGCGCGGTTCATCGTCTCGGCACGGGATTTCAAAGCGATGACCGGGCTGCGCGAGGGGCTGGCGATCAAGACCTCTCAGGGCATTACAGTGATCGTGGCCGTTGTCGCCGTGCTGCTACTGTTCTGGTTCCTGAACAAAACGCGCACCGGCAAGTCGATGCGCGCTTATTCGGATAACGAGGATCTGGCGCTGCTGTCGGGCATCAACCCCGAGCGGGTGGTGATGATCACATGGATCATCGTCGCGGCACTGGCGACCACGGCGGGTGTGCTTTACGGCCTCGACAAAAGCTTCAAACCCTTCGTCTATTTCCAGCTTCTGCTGCCCATCTTTGCTTCGGCCATCGTAGGTGGCTTGGGCAACCCGATCGGGGCGATCGCAGGCGGGTTCATCATCGCGTTTTCCGAGGTCACGATCACCTATGCCTGGAAAAAAGTGCTGACCTATCTGGCGCCTGAAAGCCTTGAGCCGTCGGGCTTGGTTCAGCTTCTATCCACCGATTACAAATTCGCCGTCAGCTTCGTCATTCTGCTGATCGTGCTTCTGTTTAAGCCGACAGGCCTGTTCAAAGGGAAAGTGGTATGACCGAGACTGTCAAAAACACGCTGCTTTTCGTTGTCGTCGGCGGGCTGATCCTACTGACCGGTTTCACGCAAAGCTGGAATGCGGCAATCCTGATCCTGAACATGGGCCTGATCTCGGCCATCATGTCCATTGGCGTGAACCTGCAATGGGGCTTTGCGGGCCTTTTCAACGTCGGTGTCATGGGCTTTGTCGCGCTGGGCGGGCTGGCGGTTGTGCTGGTTTCAACCCCGCCAACGCCCGGAGCGTGGTCGGCGGGTGGCTTTGGCGTCGCGCTTGCCCTGCTGCTGGGGGCGGCCACGGTTGTGGCTGCGGTGATGGTAGCGCAGAAGATGCCCAAAGGGCGTGTGCAGACGCTGGCGATCATCGGCATCCTTGTCGTCGGGTTCTTCGTCTACCGCGCGATTTTTGACCCCAGCATCGCCGCGATCGAGGAAATCGATCCCGCCGTGGCAGGCAATATCGGCGGTCTGAACCTGCCGGTCCTGCTGGCATGGCCGGCCGGAGGTTTGCTGGCCGCGGGTGCCGCGTGGCTGATCGGCAAGACCGCGCTGGGTCTGCGTTCGGACTATCTGGCGATTGCAACGCTGGGGATTGCAGAAATCATCATCGCGATCATGAAGAACGAGGACTGGCTGGCCCGTGGGGTCAAGAACGTCTACGGCATCCCGCGCCCCTCGCCCGTTGTCGGTTATGAGGTCGAGCTGCAGCAAGACCCTGCGTTCATTGCACGGGCTGAATGGTTTGGCATTGATCCGGTTACGGCATCGACGCTTTCGGTCAAGCTGGGCTATTCGTTGCTGTTCCTCATCGTGCTGCTGGTGTTGCTGTGGATGGCACAGATGGCACTGAAAAGCCCATGGGGCCGCATGATGCGCGCCATTCGCGACAATGAGGTCGCGGCCGAGGCGATGGGAAAGGATGTCACCCGCCGTCACCTGCAAATCTTCGTTCTGGGATCCGCCATCTGCGGCATAGCGGGTGCGATGATGACCACGTTGGACGGGCAGCTGACGCCGGGCACTTACAACCCGCTTCGCTTTACCTTCCTTGTCTGGGTGATGGTGATCGTTGGCGGATCGGGCAATAATTTCGGGGCCGTTCTGGGCGCGTTCCTGATCTGGTTCCTATGGGTTCAGGTCGAACCCATCGGATTGTGGCTGATGAACCTGATCACCGCCGGAATGCCAGATGGAAGCGCGCTGAAAACGCATCTGATCGACAGTGCGGCCCATATGCGGCTGTTTACCATGGGCCTGATTCTGCTCATTGTTCTCAGGTTCAGCCCAAGGGGCCTGATCCCCGAGAAATAGACGCGTTTCTCGCAGAATTTATCAAACCGCCCAGGTCAAACTGCGCGGTTTGTTGATTGTTGACGGTTTGTTTTGTAGACGACCCTTTACCAATTCCGGTTTGGCAGGATGACCGCAATGTCCGGCCTGTTGGATTGGCAAACCTACCAACACCAAGTTAACCATTGCATAATTTGTTGAGGCACCATGAACCGACCACTCAGAACCGCTCTGGTCATGATCCCGCTTGCGGCCATATTGACCGGATGTATCCCTTCGCCCGAAGATCTGGAAACCACTCCGGTTCAGGTCCAGACTCCGAAAGGTGTGGTGACCTGCCAGCTGTACCGTCATGACCGGGTGACCTGGGACCGCGCCATTGATTTCCCCGCCACCAAAATGTCGGTGGCAGAGGCGGACAATTACTGCCGTCAGGAAGGTCAACGCCGCCTGAAACGTTGATCGGTTCAGCGCCCGTACACCCGGGCGCTGATCTCTTTCGTTAGCGATTGCGGAACAACCCGCCCAGAATACCGCGTACGATACGGCGGCCGGTTGTTCCCTTCAGCTCTTTGATCACCGCCTCGCTCATCGCCGTTGCAAAGGTGTCTTTCTGGCGCGACATCCGGGCGGATGACCGGCCGACGCGACTGCCGGAATAGCGGCGTGCCGAGGCATATTCCCGTTCCATCGGGCTTTGCTGTTCCAGAGCATCATCTGTTTCGGCCGCTGCCGCAGCCTGTGCAGCCGCATCAGCGCGCGCCTGCAAAATCTCGAAGGCCGATTTACGATCCACCGGCGTCCCGTATTTCGCCTGCATCGGCGATGCATCGACAACCGATTGGCGCTGCGCTTTGGTAATCGGCCCAAGCTGCGAGCCCGGTGGCCGGATCAGTGTCCGCTCGACCATGCCGGGAACGCCCTTCTTCTGCAGCATCGAGGTCACCGCTTCGCCAACGCCCACTTCGCGGATGGCGGCTTCGGTATCGAAGGCAGGATTCTCACGATAGGTTTCAGCAGCCAGACGCAGGTTCTTGCGATCACGCGCGGTGAAGGCCCGCAAGGCGTGCTGAACCCGATTGCCAAGCTGGCCAAGGATGTCTTCGGGGATATCCGCCGGGTTTTGCGTGATGAAATAGACGCCAACACCTTTGGAACGGATCAATCGGGCGACCTGTTCCACCTTGTCGACCAGCACTTTGGGGGCGTCCTCGAACAACAAATGTGCTTCATCGAAAAAGAAGACCAATCTTGGTTTCTCGGGGTCCCCAACCTCGGGCAACTCCTCAAACAGCTCGCTTAGCAGCCATAGCAGGAAGGTCGCATAAAGACGCGGCGCACCCATCAGTTTGTCCGAAGCGAGGATGTTCACCATGCCGCGCCCTGCCTCATCGGTGCGCATCAGGTCCGACAGTTCCAGCGCCGGTTCACCAAACAAATTCGTCCCGCCCTGATTCTCGATCACCAGCAGCCGTCGTTGAATGGCTCCGATCGAAGCTGTCGAGACATTACCATAGCGCAGCGACAACTGCGCCCGGTGCTCGCCGATCCAGACCAACAACGCCTGCAGGTCCTTAAGGTCCAGCAGCGGCATCCCTTCTTCATCCGCGACGCGGAAGGCGATGTTCAGAATCCCTTCTTGCGCCTCGCTCAGCTCCAGCAGCCGCGACAGCAGCAGCGGCCCCATCTCGGTCACGGTAGTGCGTACCGGATGGCCCTGTTCGCCGAAGAGGTCCCAGAACGTCACCGGGCATGCCGCGTAGGAAAACGTGTCAAACCCGATCCGGGTCGCGCGATCCTGAAAGGCCTGGTGCAGCTTGTGCTCCTCACTGCCCGGCAGCGCCAGGCCGGACAGATCGCCTTTGACATCGGCAAGAAAAACGGGAACACCAGCCTGCGAAAAGCCCTCGGCCAGAATTTGCAAAGTCACAGTTTTGCCGGTCCCGGTTGCCCCCGCGATCAAACCGTGGCGATTGGCATACTTCAACGCAAGCCCCTGCGGGTGCGTGTAACCTTCGCCCGCACCGCCAATAAATATCTCGTTTTCCATTCAATACCTGTTCCGAAGTCTACGATCCGCCCCAAGCATACAAAGTTAACCTTTGGCTGCGAGGGTAAATCTGGTCTCGTTTCGGCTTGCGCTGTGACGGGGCCATTTCCTCCCTGTCGACTGGCCGTGCCTTAGGGCACGGCTTTTTTCCGAAATATGACAAATTTCGGGCCTGTTGGTTCAATTTCTTCGGGATAGCAGTTGACCACCGGTGTCCCCTTTCGTAACGTCCGTGCATAAATAAGTCGGCCAGTCCGACGGGGAGAAAATTTTCATGAAGGGGGCCGCTCCACCGGCTCCCTTCTTCTTTGTGCCAACACTGTTTCGGCTTGCTTTCGGCAAAAAAGCGTCCATTTCCACTTTGGCCCTGCGGTTTGACACTGACACCAAAGACGCGTGGTGATAGACCGGGCAAAAAGCTGGATCAGCAATATGAGGCATTCATGATCAGGAAACTTCTTCCCCTTACTTTGGTGGCTGCAGGATTGGTATCCGGCGCAGCCTTCGCGCAGGAAACCACGGACGCCCCCGAAAGCGGGGCTGAGGTTGGCAGCGGACTGGATCTGGGTCAGGCCGGTCCCCGGATTGGTGAGCAATATGTGCGCGAACAGGCCGGTGACTGGAATGTCTCGTGCATCAAGACAGAAGGTGATGAGGATCCCTGTGCCCTTGTGCAGGTTCTGAACAACCAGCAGGGTGATCCGATTGCCGAAGTCTCGATTGGCAAGCTTCCCGCAGGTGGCGCCGCAGTGGCATGGGCCAACGTGGTCGTGCCACTTGAAACGTTGCTGCAGGCGCAACTGGCGCTTTCGATCGATGGCGCACCGCGCAAACTGTACAACTATCACCACTGCGTCCCGGTTGGCTGCGTGGCTCAGCTTGGTCTGACCCAAGGCGACATCGATGCGATGAAAGCGGGTTCCAAGGCGGTTCTGTCACTGGTTCCGGCGCGTTTCCCGGATCAGATTCTGAACATGGATATGTCGCTCAGCGGGTTCACCGCAGGCTTTGACGGCGTAAATGTGTCCGTCCAATAAGCGTCCAACAGTCTAGCGAGAAGCCGCCGTTCCGACACGGCGGCTTTTTTATACCCGCTTCAACGCCAAGACAGCGTTCAGGCCCCCAAACGCAAATGCGTTGCTCAGCGCGACATCCACCTTGGCCTCGCGCGCCTCGTTAGGAACCACATCCAGCGCGCATTCCGGGTCGGGCTCTTCATAGCCGATGGTGGGCGCAATCACCCCATCCCGCAGCGCCATAATACAGGCCAGCAACTCGACCGCGCCGGTCCCTCCGATCAAATGGCCGTGCATTGATTTCGTGGATGAGATCATCAGGTCATCGGCATGGGGGCCGAACACGTCAGCAACCGCCGCGCATTCCGTCTTGTCGTTTGCCGCTGTTCCGGTGCCATGCGCATTGATGTAACACACATCACTGGCATTCAGCCGCGCATCCTGCAGCGCCCCGGCCATCGCGCGTGACGCCCCTTGTTTGCTGGGCATCACGATATCAGCCGCATCCGAGGACATTGCAAAGCCCACGACCTCGCACAGAATATCTGCGCCGCGCGCGCGGGCATGCTCGTATTCCTCGAACACAAAAATACCGGCACCTTCGCCTTGTACCATTCCGTTGCGGTTGGCGCTGAAAGGCCGGCAAGCGTCTTTCGACATGACCCGCAACCCCTCCCACGCCTTGACTCCGCCAAAGCACAACATGGATTCCGAACCGCCCGTGATCATCGCAGGCGCAGCCCCACTGCGGACCAGCTGAAAGGCCTGTGCCATCGCGTGGTTCGAAGAGGCGCACGCGGTCGAGACCGTGAAGCTGGGGCCTTTGAGGTTATGTTCCATCGAAACATGGCTCGCGGCGGCATTGTTCATCAGCTTCGGAACAACAAAAGGGTGAACCCTGTTTTTGCCATCTTCGTAGACCGAGCGGTAATTGTCGTCCCAGGTCGACACTCCTCCGCCAGCGGTGCCCAGAACCACGCCAGACCGTGCGGCTGTCTCGCCGGAAAACACGATGCCCGATTGTTCAATCGCTTCTTTGGCTGCGGTCAGGGTGAACTGGGTGAACCGGTCGTACAGTGTCATCTGTTGACGGTTGAACCGCCCCTCGGCCTCGAAACCGCGGACCTGGCCGCCAATCTTGATCGACAGACGGTCCACATCCCGGAACTCAAGCTCGGAGATGCCGCAACGGCCCTCGCGCATCGCCTCCAGAGTATCTGGCACGGAATGGCCCAACGAATTGATGGTGCCCGCACCGGTAATGACAACGCGTTTCATGACCCGGCGTCAGACCTTTTCCGCCACAAGCTTTTCGATACCCGCGATGATTGCGGCGACATTTGTGATATCGAAATCGCTGGCAGTCGGTTCATTGGCATTGAAGGGTACCGAGATGTCGAACTCTTCTTCGATGGCAAAGATGCTCTCGACCAGACCCAGGCTATCAATGCCCAGATCTTCGAGCGTGCTTTCGGGCGTCACATCCGAAGGCTCCAGCACAGCCTGTTCGGCAATGATTGCAATGACGCGGTCGCTGATGCTCATGTCGATCCCCTGATTTTCGCGTTGGGGATGATTTAATCACTCGGCGGCTGTTTGAAAACAGCCTTTTTCAACGCCTCGACGTCACGGGCCATACGCGGCAGACGGCGTTGCGACTTGTATATTTCAGTATGGCTTTCCATCTTGATACCGGGATAGCCCATGATCACACGGCCAGCGGGCACATTTGACAGAATTTTCGTGCCACCACCGGAAATAACCCCGTCACCGATGAAAATGTTGTCGACCACCCCAGTCTGACCGCCCAGCACGACGTTATTGCCAATCTCAACCGACCCGGACACACCGGTCTGCCCACACAGCAGGCAATCGCGCCCCACGCGGGTGTTGTGGCCCACATGCACAAGGTTATCCAGCTTGGATCCGCTGCCGATCACCGTATTGCGAATGGTGCCATTGTCGACGGTGCAGTTCGATCCAACCTCGACGTCGTCACCGATCTCAACCGCGCCCAGCGAGTGGATACGCAGCCAGCTTTGCGCCTTGGCATCGCCCTGATCCCCCAGCGTTTTGCGGGCATTTTCCGCGCCCGAAACCTCTGGTGTCACATAGCTGAATCCATCGCCACCGATACGAGCACCCGGCTGCGCGGTAAAACGATCTCCGATCTGGGCGCGTGCGCCGATGCTGACCATTTCGCGCAGCAAGGCGTTTTCGCCCAGCACCACGTCCATGCCCACCACGCAATGCGCACCAATCAGCGAACGCGCCCCGATCCGGGCCCGGGCGCCAATGACTGCCAGCGGGCCGATGGAAACGTCCGCACCGATCTCGGCGGTCGGGTCAATGACAGCCGAGGGGTGAATACCCGGCTCAATCCCCTGCCCCCGGTCCAGCATCGCGGTGATCCCGGCCATCGCCATCCGCGGGCGTTTCACGAAGATCGCGGCTTCAAGCCCCAGCGACTGCCAATCGGCCCCGTCCCACAAAACTGCAGCACGCGCAGCCCCGTTTTCCAGCGTTTCCGCGTATTTCGGCGACATCGCCATCGCCAGATCGGTCGGCCCAGCATCGCCCGGCTCGGCGGCGCGCAGGATGGTCAGGCCGGTCTGACCGGCGGCCTCGGCCCCAATGGCTTCGGCGATTTGCTCAACGGTGAACTGCATGTTCGGGCTTCCTTGGTGGCAGGACGTGCCCCCGTGATTACCCCTGAACGTCCGGCAGGACCACCCCTGCCTTTTGTAGCGCATCCCAAATCTTGGCGTCGCGGTCATAAACGTCGCGGCGATACTGCACCTCGCCCTTCGGGCCGACATAGGCGGTGCGATAGATCAGATGCACCGGCACATGCTTGTCCAGTTTCACAGTCGTCTCCTTGCCCGTATTCAGGACACGGTGGAAAAACGCTTTGGGGTCTTCTTCTTGTTTGGCGAGCAGCGCATAGGCAAATTCGAACGGCTGTGCCAGACGGATACAGCCATGCGAGAACGCCCGAACCTCGCGTGAGAACAGAGATTTCTTAGGCGTATCATGCAGATAGATGTTGTACTTGTTGGGGAACATGAACTTCACCAAACCCAGAGCGTTGCTCTGACTCGGTGGCTGGCGCATCGCAAAAGGGAAGTTCCGTGCGGTAAACTGGGTGAAATCCACAGCACCGCGATTAACCTGCCGCCCGCTGCGGTCGGTGATCTGAATATGGCCAACAGCGTTCGGGTTCGACTGCAGTTTGGGCAAATATTCCTTGGTGATGATCGAGCGCGGGACATACCAGCTTGGGTTGATCACCATATGCTCCATCACGTCCGAGAACTCAGGACTGCGGCGGTCATGGGTGTTCTTACCGATCACAGCGCGCGTCTCGAAGGTGACCTGGCCGTCATCAACGATCTTGGCCGAGAAATCCGCCTGATTCACCAGGATGTGGCGCTCGCCGCGGTTTTCGGGCAACCAGCGCTCCCGCTCGAGGGCGACAAGGACCGCTTTCAGGCGATGGGATGCTGGCCGGTTGACCTCGGCAATGGTGCCTTTCCCGGCTACGCCATCCGGCTCCAGCCCATGGGCGGATTGAAAGGCCTGCACGGCGGCGATCAGGGCATCGTCATAGACCGGACTTGCGGTGGGCTTCAGATACCCCATGGCAACCAGCCGATTGCGCAGCTTGATCACGCTGGGCCCTGAGTCGCCGCGCTCCAACTTGGCGGCGGGAACGGTTTCCCCCCAGCCCCCCTGCGCGATCAGGTCTTCCAGCTCACGCTTGTGCTTCATCAGCGCCCGGTACTGCGGCGTCTGCGGCATAAGTGTCTGGATATAGTTCGTGCTTCCTGCAGCCGTAAGACGATTGAGATGCTCTTCAGCCGAGCGCCTCTCGACCTTGCGCACCAGCCCGGCGTCAACCTTCGAAGGGGTGACCGTGCCAGATTGCAGATCGCTGGCATACCGCAGGAAAACGCGCGTCATCTCTGCCTCAACCAGCCCAAGATCACGCGTTGTCCGCGCCTGCTGCATCTGCTGCAACAGAGACTGTGCATCATACCGGGCCGCGGGCAGGCCATGCAAATCGGTTGTCGATAGCGCTTTGATCAGCGCGGCGCGTCGCTGCTGATGTTCAGGTGTCTCGCCGACCCAAATCGGGTCAAAGCCGTTGCTGCGATAGAACTCGGCCACGCCCGGCGCCGAGGCCGTATGTTCAGCAACGGCCATCTGAAAGGCCGTGCTTTCGACACCAGCCTGCGCTGCGGGCGCTGTCGATGCGAGCAGAGCAACCAGTAATACACGGGTACGAGATACAAGTGACATAAGATGGCCTTGGTTATTCAATGACTTGGCGCGCATAACTCGGGCGCGTCCAAAGATAATGTTAAGCGGTGGGCCGCTTGTCTATTCACAAATGCATCACCGAGGGGCATCTTTTTCGCCGTGGTGCGCGTTTGCATCGGGCCGGGGCTAAATGCGTCAAATCCAAGCATACTTGCATCAGTTGCGCAAAAAACTGCCGAAAATTCCCCCTTGATTTACCTGCGACCAAAGAATTCTTGGCTGTTGAATCCGACTGTGCCATAAAACCCGCATCTGGGATGGGAAAAAATTAAGATCGCGCGCGTAACATCGTGCGCAGGCAGGAACAGTACGGGACGAAACAGAAAATGACCAAGAGCAGTGCATCGGGCGTGACCCGGCGTGCCCTATTGGGCGCATTCGCAGCAACGGCAGTCGTCGCAGCTCCGACCTATTCCAAAGCAGCGGGATTCCTTCGTGGCGGCGGTGATATTCGCCGCATTCGCATGTATTCGGGTCGCACTGGCGAACGTATCGATATGATATATTGGGTTGACGGCAAGTACATCAAGGACGCTGTCAAAGAAGTGAACCACTTCATGCGCGACTGGCGAAATGACAAAGTCAAATCCATGGATCTGCGCACCATCGACATTATGGCTGCCGCGCACAACATGCTGGACGTCAGTGAGCCTTACATGCTGCTCTCAGGCTATCGGTCGCCACAGACCAACGCGATGTTGCGCTCAAGATCACGCGGCGTTGCCAAAAACTCACTCCACATGAAGGGTCAGGCCGCAGACCTGCGCCTGTCATCCCGCTCGGTCTCTCAGATGGCCAAGGCCGCTATGTCGTGCCGCGCTGGGGGCGTTGGACAGTACTATCGCTCGAACTTTGTCCATATGGATTGCGGCGATATCCGCACATGGCGCGGCTAACCAACGCGTTCTTGCTGTTAATGAATGTTGCCCCCGCAGATTATTCTGACGGGGGTTTTGTTTTGCCTGTTCGTATGATCAGTCAGAAGGGGTAAATGGCGCGCCCAAGCGGTGAAACCTCGAACACTCCAGATGAACTCTTCGAAACCCTCTCAGACTGGGAAGCACAGCTAAAACACATTGATATTCCTGAGTTTTCAGATGGTCCGGAGGCTGGGCCATGAAAGAAATCAGGAAAGATCATCCAGACAAAACTCTGCGCCTTTCAGACGAAATGCTGGCTACAGCGCTGCAAATTCCTGAGGAGGATAGCGCTAAGCAACAAAGCCCAGCACCTTTTTCGATCCGCTTCACATTCGAAGAGCGCGCAAAGCTTGAGAGAGCAGCGGGAAGTAAACCGCTCGGTGCATTCATTCGTGAAAAACTCTTTGAGGGTGATCTGACACCGCGCCGCACACGAGGGCATGAACCAATCAAGGACCACAAAGAACTCGGGCGTGTTCTTGGAGCGCTTGGCGCAAGCCGTCTTTCCAGCAATCTGAATCAAATCGCCAAGGCCGCCAACATGGGTGCCCTACCGGTAACGCCCGACCTAGAAGAGAAATTGCAGACAGCGTGCGATGAAATTCGCAAAATGCGAACAGATTTGATGAACGCGCTCGGGTTCTCTGAATCGAAGGAGCCATCATGATCTTGAAAGGCTCACAACGCGGCGGCGCACAGCAACTAGCGCGGCATCTGATGAATGCCGAAGAGAACGAGCATGTTGAGGTCTATGAGCTGCGCGGCTTCGCGACGGAAGGCTCCCTTCGCAGCGCTTTGCAAGAAGTCGTTGCCATCTCTAAAGGCACACGATGCCAGCAGATGCTCTTTTCGCTGAGCGTGAACCCCCCTGCGGAAAAAAGTGTGCCCATTTCCAGCTTCGAGGCAGCAATCGACCAAGCCGAAGAGAGGTTGGGACTGTCTGACCAGCCGCGCGCTATAGTCTTTCATGAAAAGGAAGGGCGGCGTCACGCGCATGTCGTCTGGTCGAGGATAGACGTGGAAGAGATGAAGGCGATCAACCTGCCGCACTTCAAAATCAAACTTACCGATCTCTCAAAACAGCTTTACCTGGAACATGGTTGGGACCTGCCGGACGGCCTGCTGTACAAATCAGCGAAAGACCCTCTCAGCTTCACGCGAGAGGAATGGCAACAAGCAAGGCGTGCAAAGCAAGACCCGAAGGCGCTCAAGGCGATGTTCCAGGAATGCTGGCGATCCTCTGACGGACGCGTTGCGTTTGAGAAAGCCCTTGAAGAGCGCGGGTTCTATCTTGCGAACGGCAAACGCGGTTTTGTGGCACTGGATTACAAGGGCGAAGTCTACGCTGTCTCCAGGTGGACAGTGCAAAAGACAAAAGATCTGAAAGCCAAGCTAGGCGATCCCGGTTCGCTTTCGAGTGTCGATCAGACAAAAGCAATGATCGCAGAACGCATGACCGTTCTGATCAAGCGTTACATTCGTGATGCGGAAGAGGCGTTGAAGGCTAAGGAAGACAACATCCGCCAGCAGAAAGCCCGAATAAAGGAACGCCATGTCACGGCGCGTGAGAAACTCAACGAACAACATGCGCGGCGTTGGGTAGAGGAAACCAAAGTCCGGTCAGCTCGTTTCCGCCGGGGTGTTGCGGCCCTCTGGGATTGGATCACCGGCAAATCCAGGAAAACGGCAAAAGAAAATGAGCAAGAAGCGCTTCAGGCAATGAAGCGTGACGATAAGGAACGCGAAGATCAGCGCCAGGAACAGCTCGAGGAGCGTCGAGCCCTGCAAGATCAACTGAACGAAGCGAGAGAAAAGCACCGCAATGAGGTTACCGCCTTGCGTTCAGACGTAGCTAGTTATCTCGATGTCCGTGGTGAAGACGCCGCGCTTAATTCCGACAGACCTGTTGCATCCGTCGACAAGGAACGATCCGTCAAAGATCGTGAGCGTGATGAAGGCTTCGAACTGTAGCCTGTTCCCCGGAGCCGCCATCGCTGATGCCGTCTAAGGGGCGGCTGAGGTTCTGCGTCAAGGGTGCGCAGCGCCTTCCTGGAAGGTTCCCTTGATGCAGGTTCTCGGCTGTTCCAGGCATCTATCTGCGATATCGGAGACGGGGAGCAATATGCGTGCCTGTTCCCTGGTGAGCCCAAAGCTCTCTTTCTTCTTGTTCTACCAACCCAAAACACTGATCAGCGCATGATCTCCTGACTGAGGTTATTCATGGCCCGACCCACTGAGCCTTCTCCTTGCGAGAGTGTGTGACGGGAGCCGGAAAGGCTCCGATGGTCGGGGCTTCCTGAACGACCAACAGGAGGATCACATGAGACTGATCACAAGATTTGAACTGGCAAAACTGAGTGAAAGGCAACTGCATGAACTGCTCCGCAGCACCTTTAACGCTCTGGTTGCTTCCAGCGCGGGTAGTCCGGAGCGCCGCAATGCGCGCGCCAGTCTTGAAAACATTCAGGCAGAACTGCACTGCAGAATGCGACTGACGTAAACAGTTCCCCGCAGCCTTTCATGGCTGCGGGGTCAATATCTACTCGGAGAGACCGCCATAGCGAGCACGAGATAGCTGACCTACAGCCACAGGCGTCACCGGATTTGATGCAAGCTGGAAGACTAGGTTCCAAGACAAGCCGGGGCGTGCTTAGACCAAAGTGTCGACAAGTTAAGAACTATGCCGCTCGGATGCTAAGTCACCAGATCAAGCGGTAGGTCAGAAATGTCTCTCAGGCGCTTACCTTCAACCATGGTATCCAATAGCTCAAGCGTTTCTTCTCGCTTTTGTTCAACTAGAGCTTCACGAAGTTCGTACAGTGCAAAGTGATAGACGCAATCAATATCCCCTGTCCCCAATGCAAGCGAGGCAACACGTCCAGGTGTAGGTTCACCTGTTATGACTGCAATATGCGGAAGTCGTCCTTTGCGGTTCCGAACTAAATTTAACCCCTCTGATCTTGCATTTTGAGCTCTGTCGCTTCGCAAGGTCCATTTGCAGCTTATCGATGCATGAAGGATGTCTTGGTCCTGGTTCAGTTTACGCAAGCTGCTAAGTCTAGCGGTGTCGTTATCAACCAGGAACTCAGACGCATTGATGGTACTGTCGTATTCGGGGGAACGGGCGACTACGATATCAGGCTTAATTAGGTAGTCAGAGCCGAGCGCAGTGGCAATTTCCCGGTTGGATTTCGCAATTGCTTCTAAATCATCTAAATGCGCATATTGGTCAAAAGTCGCGATGGCGCCCCCCTTTGAAACAGCGAATGTACCGGGGCGGAGATGCTTCATTCTATCAAAACAAACACCAACAAAGCTTGCGCACACACCTTCAAAATCTGCGCCGGCTGTTTGACCTGGAAGTTTTGGTGCAGTTTTAGCAGTGCCAAGCTGATCTAGGATTGACCCAGCTATTGCCACGCTGGGGCGACTGGATTTGTCTGCGTTGCTCGGGATGCCTTTGTCGCTCTTAGTGAGGATGCTGTCTAAGAGCGTTGCGTGAAATTCTCTCCTAGCTTTTGTGAGCCATGCTTCTTCCATTAGGCCACCACCTGAACAGATCTTCTCACAGACAACGCCTGACGGATGTTAATAGCTACGGCTTTTGCAACTGGCGGCGGGAAAGCATTTCCAACTTGACGGTAAGCTGGAGTTTTCTTACCGGAGAATTCCCAATGATCTGGAAATCCTTGCAAACGTGCGACCATACGGACGGTTAGACGGGGCATTCCCACAAAATCATGAGCTGGCGGTTCATTTGCGATACCCATCCCGTCAACACCAAGCGTCGCCCAAGCGCGTTTAGCCCGAGTGGGTCCTAAGTCGGGCCCTCCATGCTTTTTCGAACCGCCGACTACTGTTGGCGCAATCTCGTCAGCCGTGTTGCGCCACCGATCAACACCCTTCCACCCGTTTTCTGACATGAGATCGTGTAGTGTTTCTCCAACGGTGGGTGCATTTTCGCCAGATGGCACGGGCCAAGAGAAGTGTTCGGCTTTGTCCTCGCGAATGGCCACAATAACAACCCGAGGTCTCAGCTGCGGTACGCCGAAGTCAGAAGCGTTGAACAAATGCCATTCAGTTTTGTAACCGAGTTTTTTGAACTGACGTTTAAGGTTTTGGCGATAGTCAGCAAACACCGCATCCAAAAAACCTCTTACATTCTCGATCATAACGGCCTGCGGGCGTACTTCATCCACGACGCGCAAGGCTGCGGGAAACAGGTTCCTTTCATCTGCATGCCCAAGTTGCTTCCCAGCTACTGAAAAAGGTGGACAAGGTAACCCACCGGCCAATAGATCGACGCCTGAGTACGGTCGACCATCAAACTCCATCAGATCAGACTGTTCACCCTGCACCACGTTCCAATGAGGTCGGTTCAGCACCAACGTGTTGCGGCAATGGTTGTCGATCTCTACGAGTGCTTCATGCTCGAAATTGGCTTGTTCTAGGCCAAGGGCTTGTCCGCCCGCGCCCGCGCACAGTTCGATGGATGAGAGTTTTGCCTGCATGTTTTATCCTCTTTAGACTATCATAACCTTGTGGCGTGGCTAGTGAAAGAGACGATATATGGATATCCACACTCAAATGTTCGTCTTTCGTTTCGGGCGAACGAGCCATTATTCTGCGCTTTGACCGGAAGTTCACAGCTGTTCGAAGCTGTTTTTCAGGATTCCACCACTGATGGCCTTGGATTTCATCGGTTTCGATGAAGGTTTATCAGTGCTTTGCAGGTTCAACGGTAAGGGTTTAACGGTCAGCAGCAAGCTGATAATCAGCCCAACATATAGGCAGTTACACAGTGCTTGCCGCGAGATCTTGCTTCACTATGAGTTCGCGTTAGGGTAGAATGTCAGCATA
The DNA here is from genome assembly GCF_056533645.1 of Ruegeria sp. G10. NCBI lineage: Bacteria > Pseudomonadati > Pseudomonadota > Alphaproteobacteria > Rhodobacterales > Roseobacteraceae > Ruegeria > Ruegeria sp. G10. The sequence goes on from NZ_JBQFOQ010000008.1 coordinate 225,091, forward strand.
GCTATTTGAAACGGCAAGACGATATTGAATACTCATAATAGTGAAGAAATCCTTGGAGTCTCGTGTGAGCTAGGCAGTGACGGTTGTGTTCACATCATTGTTGATGATCTATCAAGTGATTTGCAGGCAATCATTAGAGATAGACTTGCAGAGATTTGTCACGGTGTTGCCAAGGCATCAAGGAACAGCACTCTATACTCCTACAAAAAAACCGTGAATTCATTCCTGAAAAGGTATGATTCAAAACCCGCAAAAACCAAGAAGGGTATGGTCGGGGAACTGCTAACACACGTGTTATTCTTGCATTTTTTTGGTACTTACAAAGCGGCATCCCCAAACTTCAATATGGAAGAAGAATCTATCAAAAAGGGCTTTGACTTAGTTCTGATAAACGGTGCGACAAGCGAGGTATGGTTTACGGAAGTGAAGTCTGGAGAGTGCGCCGAAGCTAAGCCATCTCAAAAACTTGGTAGCCTGCTTTCGGTCGCCAAGGCCGGTCTGAAAGAAAATCTTGCCAGCGACAGAGAAACGCTATGGCACAATGCTGTAAACGGCGCAGCGATATCAATGAAGGCGGGAAAGCTGAAAGACAAGATCGAGTCTATTCTGGAAAGCTATGCCGAAACCGCTACAGAGCAACAGAATAAGAGTGAAGACTTTAACGCAATTTTGGTGGCCGTGTGTTTCACTGCTGACGCGGTAAAGGCCAGCTTCAATGAGTTTAGTGAGAAACATCGGCACCACTACGAAGCGGCTGAGTTCAAGAACTTGATATCCCTATCTATACAGAAAAGCACCTATGGAGCCATGGAAGCCTTTTTGAGGAAGGAAGCCGAAAATGGCTAAGGCACCTCTTAGAACTATTAGAAATACGGGTTTGTTCGATTTGTATAGGCGCTTAGTCTCGGGCGAAAAGTTGACGAGTGCTGAGTACACCAAATTGCTTGCGGTGGCGGTCATGCTGTTAAACGAGCCTGAGACAGTCTCAGCGGCCCTTGGCTATAGGATTATTGTCTTATACTCAAATCGTTCGGGTGACTATGAACCGCTCTACGACGTCGCGTTGTCGCGAGGTTTCATGCCAGTTGTCCACCGAGCTTCAGTTGCTTCACTAAGTGACATGGGGAGTGATCATTTTTTTCCGACCTACTTTAGTGCCTTGATAGACCAATACAAAGACGGAGAAATGGTATTCACAGAGCAACAAGTTGAGCTCAATAGTTTCTTTTTGGAAAGTGATGATGATGACGTGATTGTGGTTGCGCCAACATCGTATGGAAAATCTGAATTGATCGCTAGGTACTGCAAGCGAAACATCAGCCATAACATCTGCGTAGTAGTGCCGACAAAAGCCTTGCTTGCTCAAACAAAACAAAGGCTGCTGTACAGTATGGGTGCCGATGATAATCGCCGCGTCATAACTCATGCGGAAATGTTTCACGGAGGCGCAAAGAAGATTATCGCAGTTCTCACGCAAGAGCGCTTGCTTCGCTTCTACACGCAACACCCAGGATTTTACTTTGACACATTGTTTGTCGACGAAGCGCATAACCTGCTCGGGGACGACCCGAGGGCGTCGTTGCTTGCAAAAGTTGTTATTTTACACAAGAAGTTATCTGCGAATTCCACTGTCAAATTTCTAACACCATTCTTGGCAAATGAGAAGAACATCCACCCGCGTTATGTGAGAATGGATCCAAGCAATTTTCACGTTGAAGAAAGCCTTAAAACCGAATTGTTTCGGTTGGTAGACTTTCGAACTGGAAGACAGAAAAACTATGACCAGTTCTTTGATGAGTTCTGGGGTATAGAGGAGTTGGAAGTCGAAAGCATTGAAGATTATGTAATTAGAAACTCCGCTGACAAGAATATTGTTTTTTTCAATCTTCCGAAGAAAATTGAGAAATTTGTCCGTGATTTTACGAGTTCATTGGAAAAAGCTCAATCAGATGCTCTCGATCGAGTGTGCAAAAATATATCTGATTTCTTGCATTCAGAGTACCTGCTTGTTGATGGGCTAAAGAAGGGGGTTTTATATCATCATGGTTCAGTTCCTGACATCGTCAAGCTCTATGCAGAACGGGCTTATTCGGAAATTCCGGAAATAAAGTACATAGTATGTAATTCTACGTTGTTGGAAGGAGTGAACATCCCGGCAGCAAAAATGTTCCTATTAGAGATAAAGAAAGGAACAAGAAACCTGTCTCAACCTCAGTTTCGAAATTTGGCTGGCAGAATCTGTCGGTTTAGCGAGATTTTTGACCCCGCTGGCGGCGATCTACGTATGTTGGAACCGGAGATAACGCTGGTTGGTTCGGAAAAGTACGTAGGAGAGAAAGCCAATCTGGAGAAGTTCTTGAGGTCAGTTGCAAAAGTTGATGCCAAGCTAAAAGAACCACTGGACAATGTGCTTCTTGAAGAAAAGGTTATTGAGGACGCAGACGAAGATGAAAAGCGCGAAGCTGATGAGTTTCTAGAGACGGTTTTACCTGGGGTGACCGGACAAAGTGTATCAAGCCCCGCAACTCAAGTTGGTAAAGTCTGTTTGTTGAACAACATTTCAGAGATCGACATTTTAGCGCATGAAGTAGAGATGCAGAATGCTCTGAACTCTGTGGATGGGCTTTTATCTACTTCAAACGAGATTCTTGACATCGTCTCGAGGGTTTTTGTGCCGTTTTTTAAGCCTAAGGCTACTCTTGACGTTGTTCGTCGGTTGGGAGAGGAGAACGCGCGAAAGTTTTACGCTATGTTGATCGATTGGCGCATAAAAAACACTTCCTATCCGGAAATGATAGCAAACTTTTTGCGTTATTGGTCCGAGATGGGCGAGGATGAGGTGTATGTCGGTAAGTGGGGGGAATTTGCGCGTGAAGGCTCTTTCCGACCCAGCTGGGTTCGCATCGGCGACAAATCTCATTCAGAACAAGTGAACCTCGCTATCGTCAGGATCAAAGAAGAACAGGATGTCGTCGATAACTCCATCATGAAATTTGTCGAAGTTCTGCATGATCTGGGCAAGTTACCTGAGAATCTATATTTGGAGATCAAGTACGGAACTGTGGATTCGGAGAAAATCCGGCTTATCAACAACGGACTAAACTCTGCTTTAGCGAGCCGGTTGGTTGATGTTTATCCGGAATACGTAGAGTCCGCTGATGGAGCAGAGACTGTTAACATTAGGCCAGAATTGATAGAAAAAATGAGGGAAAACGGCGAGAACGAGATACTCGTTTTTGAAGCTGGACTACACATGGGGCTGCGACATGACTTCATTGGATAAGGCTAAGGTATTTTAGGTGTGTCGCTTTGGCCGTTGTCCATCTTCGGTAAGATGGCGGCATCCAATCCGCGCAGGGTTGGTCAGGGATGCAAGGGGCACGAAGGCCTCTGCTCGATGGGATGGTTCCAAGGTAAGGGTAGCGCGAATGCTCCCTTCCTGGTCTCCATGAAATGGTCAGGATTTCACAAGGGCAGGAACGCCCTTTGATCGATGGGTGCAGGGAGAGCGAAGTCTCCCGCGAGTGGTTGATCGGCGATACGATCTCTGGCTCTGCATGGGTTCAATGCCCTTAAAGAGCCATGGCCGGGGGGATGCAACGGGGGCGCGCAGCGGGTCCCCTTGCCAAGCGTTTTGTAATACAAAACACAGCTTGCGCATCGCGTTATTGCTGAAATCTGGGCTTGAAGCGACATAAGCGGACAAAGTTCGAACTCAGTCCCCCTTCGACTTGCGACCTGGAATCCAAGGTAGCCATTTAGACATGGGCTTTGAGGCGTATTCGCATACTTCCCGATAATGATAGGGAAATCCTAGATCGAGCTGAAACTCTTCACCATAGAACAGTCGTTTATATGGTTCCCCTCCGTAGTCAAAATGGAGGAAAATGTGCGGTTTGTTGGTAAGCGGTGCGCCGATCACACGTCAGCGGTGTAATTCCAGGGCATCAGGCTGCTGATTTTGGACTGTTTGTGCCCATTTACGATTGCGGT